>NZ_JAANYX010000008.1:0-103620 GCF_012274245.1 Mameliella sp. LZ-28
GGAGGTAGATGATGACGCGGTCGCCCTTGCGCACGCCCAGGGATTCCAGGACGTTGGCCATGCGGCAGGTGCGGCGGTGCAGGTCGGCATAGGAGATGCTCTGCGCCGGTTCGTTGGGATCGTCGGGCTCGAAGATGATGGCGGTCTGGTTGGCGCGCTTGTCCAGGTGGCGGTCGATGCAATTGGCGGCGACGTTGAGCGTGCCGTCGCGGAACCACTCGATCTTGACCTGGCCGAGGGTGAAATCGGTGTTCTTGATCTCACTCGGCTGCTTCATCCAGTCCAGCCGCTGCGCCTGCTCCGCCCAGAAGGCCGCCGGATCGCTGACCGAGGCCGCGTACATCTGATCATAACGCGAAAGGTCGACGTGGGCGTGTTTCACCATGTCGGCCGAGGGCGGATAGACGGGGGTGGCTGTCTCGGGTGTGGTCTGTTCGGTCATGAAGGAGCTCCCTCTCCGTTTTGATCCGGCGGCACGCCATTCCCTAGCGTCACCGCGTTCAAGTGGGACAATACCCGAAACGGAAAAGAAATAAATATTGTTAGCGTTATGAATGATTTAGATGTAAATTATTTTCACTAATGGTCTGCAAATCGTAAACAAATTTGCCCGCGAGCCGCTAAGCCCCTTGTTTTAATGACGCCTCGGTCAGCACTTTGTAAGGGCGTCTGACCGCCAATTGTGCATCTTGTGGTTGTCGCGCTTGGCGGAGCAGGTGTGACAAAAGGATGCGGTATGCCGACGTATACCGATTGTTAGCGCTCGCCAATGCGAATCCCCTTTTGGCCCAAGGCCCTTGAACCGCGGGGGCATTCGACTAACCTCCCGGCGAGGCGGAGAATACCGCTGGACACATAGGGGAGGATCATATGTCCAATATCACTGCAAAACTGCTGGCGACGACCATTGCCGCGACCCTGGCCACACAGGCCGCCGCGACGGAATGGAACGTCTCGACCTGGGGCTCGCGTCGCGCCTTTACCGAGCACCTGCACAAGATCGCCGAACTGGTCTCGGAAAAGACCGGTGGTGCCTTCACCATGAACATTTCCTACGGTGGCCTGTCCAAGAACACCGAGAACCTCGACGGGATTTCCATCGGCGCCTTCGAGATGGCGCAGTTTTGCGCCGGCTACCATCCCGACAAGAACCGCGCGATCACCGTGCTGGAACTGCCTTTCCTGGGCGTGTCCACGCTGGAAGAGGAAGTGGCCGTCAGCCATGCCATCTATGACCATCCGGCGGTGGCCGAGGAAATGGCGCAGTGGAACGCCCGAATGCTGATGACCTCGCCCATGCCACAATACAACCTCGTGGGCACCGGAGAGCCGCGCGACGAGCTGACCGAGTTCGACGGCATGCGGGTGCGCGCCACCGGCGGCCTTGGCAAGGCGTTCAGCGCAGTGGGCGGTGTGCCGACCAGCGTGACCTCGTCCGAAGCCTACCAGGCGATGGACTCGGGCGTCGTGGACACGGTGGCCTTTGCCCAGCATGCGCACCTCTCCTTCGGCACGATCAACCAGGCGGACTGGTGGACGGCCAACCTGAACCCGGGCACCGTCAACTGCCCCATCGTGGTCAACATCGACGCCTATGACTCGCTGCCTGACGACCAGCGCCAGGCGCTGGACGAATCCGTGGACGAGGCGATCGCTTATTACCTCGAGAACTACGGCAAGCTGCTGCAGCGCTGGGACGAGGTGCTGGAGGAAAAGGGCGTTCAGAAGGTCATGATCACCGACGACGAGCTGGCCAAGTTCCGTCAGGTCGCCGGTCAGCCGCTGCACGATGCCTGGATCCAGGACATGAATGCGCGTGGCCTGCCCGCACAGGAACTCTATGACCTGGTGTTCTCGACCCTCGAAAAGGCGCGCGCCTCCAACTGAGGCGGGCCCATCGCGCCCCGGCCTTGGGCCGGGGCCTCCCGCCGGGTCTTCGTGATCCGGCCGGAGGTTCCGACATGGGGCTGGGGCCTGCGTTTCTCCGGACATGAGAGGTGAGCGATGGCGGGACATGCCTCCGTCCTCGAAGATGACAGCCTGCTGTCGCGGCTGGACCGTGCGCTTGCGCGGGTCGAATGGGGCATGGCGCTGGTTTCCGGCGTCGGGGCCTTTGCGCTGATGTGCCTGGCGGTGATTTCCGTCTCGGGCCGCAATTTCTTCAACGAGCCGCTTCGGGGGTACGTCGACTGGATCGAGGCGGCGATGCCCTTCATCGCCATTTTCGGCATTTCCTACGTTCAACGCGTTGGCGGGCATATCCGGATGGACATCGTCATCGGCGTCCTCAGGGGCCGTGCGCTCTGGATTGCCGAGTTCATCACGACGCTGCTGATCCTCGTGCTGATGGTGCTGCTGGTCTGGGGAACTTGGGCCCATTTCGACCGCAGTTTCGATTTCAGCGCCCCGAACTGGAGCCGTGACAGTTCGATCGACATCGGCTTGCCGATCTGGCCTGCGAAACTGGTGGTGCCGGTGGCCTTTGCCGTGATCTCGCTGCGGCTGGTTGTGCAGCTGGTGGCCTACGGGCGGGCCATCGTCCTGGGGCAGAGCGAGCCGGTGGCGGTGCCGCTGGTGATGTCCGCGGCGGAACAGGCGGCGGCCGAGGCCGACCAGGTACAGGGGCACGATACATGACGTCGATTGAAATTGGCCTCTGGGTCACCGGCGGCTTGCTGGTCATGGTGGTCCTCGGGATGCGTGTGGCCTTTGCCGCGGCCCTGGCCGGACTGGCCGGGCTAATCTGGATCTTCTGGTCGAAAAAGGGCTACGACCCGGAGGAATTCGGCTGGGCGCTGACCGTTGCGGTCAAGACCGCCGGGCAGGTGCCACATGGCAAGGTGGCGTCGCAGGCGCTGAGCCTGATCCCCACCTTCATCCTGATCGGCTACCTGGCCTATTACGCGGGGCTGACGCGCGCCCTGTTCGAGGCCGCAAAACGCTGGATCGCCTGGGTGCCGGGCGGGCTGGCGGTCTCCACCGTCTTTGCTACTGCGGGCTTTGCCGCCGTGTCGGGGGCCAGCGTCGCGACCGCGGCGGTCTTTGCCCGTATCGCCATCCCCGAGATGCTGAAGGTGGGGTATGACAAACGCTTTGCGGCGGGCGTCGTGGCGGCAGGGGGGACACTGGCATCGCTGATCCCGCCCTCGGCGATCCTGGTGATTTACGCGATCATCGTCGAACAGGACGTGGGGCGCCTGTTGCTGGCCGGGTTCATTCCGGGCATGTTCTCGGCCCTGGTCTACGCATTGCTGATCATCGGGCTGGCGCTGACCATCAAGGGCTTTGGTCCCCCGGTCGGCGGCTTTACCTGGCGCGAGAGGCTGGTCAGCCTGCCGCCCGCGCTGCCCATCGTGGCGGTGGTCGTCATCATCATCTTCTTCGTCTACAACCCGTTCGGCGGGGACAGTTGGGGCACGCCGACCGAAGGCGGCGCTATCGGTGCCTTCATCGTCTTCCTGATGGCGCTCTGGCGCGGCATGCGCCTGCGCGAGCTGAAGGACGCGCTGGTCGAGACTGCGAAACTGTCGATCATGATCTTCACCATCATCTGGGGCGTGCTGATCTACGTGCGCTTCCTGGGGTTCGCCGATCTGCCCTCGGCGTTTTCCGATTGGCTGACCGCCTTGCCCTATTCGCCGATGCTGATCCTGATCTGCATCCTGCTGGCCTACGCGGTGCTTGGGATGTTCATGGATGCCATCGGGATGCTGCTCTTGACGCTGCCGGTTGTCTACCCGGCGGTCATGGCGTTGAATGGCGGAATGTTCGTCAGCGCCGAAGAGGCGGCCTTTGGAATGTCGGGGCCGATGTGCGCGGTCTGGTTCGGCATTCTGGTGGTCAAAATGGCCGAGTTCTGCCTGATTACACCGCCCATTGGATTGAACTGTTTCGTGGTGGCTGGCGTGCGGCCAGAGCTTTCGGTGCAGGACGTTTTCCGTGGCGTGACGCCCTTCTTCGTGGCCGACGCGGTGACCATCGCCCTCTTGGTGGCCTTTCCGGGGATCGTGCTCTGGCTGCCCTCACTGGCCTGATACAGAAGCCGTAAATGCAAGACCCGCGCCTGGTGGCGCGGGTCCCTTTCAGTTCTCGGCAGGTCAACGGCGTCCTTTGCCGTTTCCGCCTCCGGTATCTCCTCCAGCCCGACCGGAGGCGCCGCCAGCCACTCCGCCGCCGCCCCGTGGGTTGTCCAGCTTGCCATGTGCCCGGCGGTTCATCACGCCACGCATCTCGTCCTCACCCGGCGTCCCGATGCTGCGTGCCTGGTTGGTGTCGTGGTTCTTGGCCAGAACCGTGTCATCCTCATCCGCCCAGGGGTTGGCGTGTTCGGCCTGAACCGGCGCCGACATCAGTGCAATTCCGATGGCCGCGGCAAGCGTCGTCTTGGCTGTCAATTCACTGCTCCTTCTCATACAGGCTTGGGCGTTGGTGCGCCCAAGTGATATGCAAAAAGATTTATATTTAATAAATGGAATTCGTTAGGGTGTGATTGACACAAGCAGCAATCCGCCGCCTTGAAGGCGGCGGGCGCAAAAGCGGTTTCGGTGCCAAGGGGAGAGTCAGGCGGCCCGTCTCAATTCTGTTCGTGTCGCCCTTGCCAGGCGGCGGATTCCCTCGGCCAGGACGTCGGGCGGGTTGAGCGTAAAATTCACCCGGATCGCACGCCGGTCCTGTCCCATCGGGTCAAAGACGCTGGAGGGCGAGATGCAGACACCGTGCTCCAGCCCGGTCTTCATGAGCCGGTCGGTGTCCAGGGCCGGGTCGCGCGCCACGGCCCAGACGAACATGCCGCCCTCGGGGACTTGCCAGGTGAAAAGGTCCGACAGTTCTGCCTGCATCGCCTCGCACAGCGCATCGCGCCGGGTGCGGTAGATATCCAGGATACCGGGGAGCAACTGTTCCGGAAGGCCACGTTCCATCGCCTCCAGCGCAATGCGCTGGCACAGCCCGCTAGTGAACATGTCCGAGCCCTGCTTGGCCGTGGTCATGGCCACGATGATCTCTGGCGCGGCGATGACCCAGCCGACACGCAGGCCCGGAGCCAGTTGTTTCGAGAATGTGCCAAGGTAGACGACCGGCCCGTTATAGACCTCGGCCCCGTTGGCGGAGAGCTCGAGCATCCGGGGCAGGGGGGCGCCGTCGTAGTAGAGGTGTCCATAGGGATCATCCTCGACCAGCCAGCAGCCCGTCGCCTCTGCCGCCGCCACCAGAGCGCGGCGCTGATCCTCTGGCACCAGCCGTCCGGAAGGATTCGAGAAATTGGGGACTGTGTAGGCGAACTGGGCCCCGGTCATGGCGGCCTCTGCGTCGAAGTCATTGGTCTCCATCACCATCGCACGATACTGCGGCGCGCGCGGCTTCCAGGCGTCGATGGCGCCCAGGTAGGCCGGGGACTGCGCCGCGATGGTCTGACCGGGGTCGAGAAAGACCTTGCCCAGCAGGTCCAGCCCCTGCATCCCGCCGGTGGTGATCAGCACGTTGTCCTGGGTCAGGTTCAGGTCGCCGTGGCTGAACTCTGCCGCGATGCGGTCGCGCAGGTCGGGCAGCCCGTCAATGGGCGAATAGCCCAGCACCTCGGCGGTGTGTTCGGTCACGACGCGGCCTGCGAAATCCGACAGGTCAGAAACCGGCCAGGTCGACGGATCGGGCAACCCGCCCGCCAGGTTCACGAGGTCGGGAATCTGTCCGGCGGCCAGAAAGGTCTGGGTCACATCGTTGGTGTCGTTCAGCCAGCGGGCAAGGGGCGCGCGTCCGGGCATGGGCTTTCTCCGGTCAGACAAGAAGCGAATATGCGGGTCCCCTAACATGCTTTGGTTAACGGGCGCCAACCGTCTGTCGAAATGGCCCATCCGTCTATTTCCGGAAAATCGGAAATACAGCTTGTCGCAAGGCTTATATTTCCGTATTTCCGGAAATATGAAATCTGAATCGCTCAACGCCCTTGCCGCTCTTGCCCACGGCCGTCGACTGGACGTGTTTCGCCTGCTGATGCGGCGTTTTCCGGATGCCGTTCCCGCCGGAGAGATCGCCTTGGCGCTGGACCTGGCGCCCTCGACGCTTTCGGCGGCCTTGTCACAATTGCGTAGCGCGGGCCTTGTAACCCAGTCCCGGCACGGGACCTCGCTGATGTACGCCGCCGATACCGAGGGCGCGGGGCGGCTGTTGACCTATCTCTGGGCGGATTGCTGCCGTGGCCGCCCGGATCTTTGCCTGCCAACATCCCTGACGGAGCGCGAAATGGCTGATCGCACCTACAACGTCCTGTTCATCTGCACCGGCAACTCTGCCCGGTCGATCTTTGCCGAAACCCTGCTGCGTGACCTCGCCGGAGGACGTTTTCGCGCCTTCTCGGCAGGGACCAATCCTTATAGTGAGTTGAACCCCCAGGCGCTGCAGGTCTTGCAGGACAAGGGGCATGACGTGTCCGACCTGCGCGCCAAGAACGTGTCGGAATTCCAGGGCGAGGGCGCGCCGCAACTGGATTTCGTCTTTACCGTCTGTGACCGGGCGGCGAACGAGGAATGCCCGCCCTGGCCGGGCCAGCCGATGACCGGCCACTGGGGTCAGCCCGACCCGGTCAAGGCAACCGGCACCGAGGCGGAAAGACATCTGGCCTTTCAACAGGTCTACGGCGCCCTGAAAAACCGCATCCAGGCCTTCACGGCCCTGCCCATTGGCACACTGGATCGCGAGAGCCTGCAGGCCCGGATCGACGACATCGCAAGAACGGAAGACTTCGCATGACCACCTACGCCATCAACGGGCTTGGCCGCATCGGCAAGCTGATCGTGAAACCCATGCTGGAGGCGGGGGACACGATCGCCTTTCTCAACGACGCGGTGGGCGATCCGGCCATGCATGCGCATCTGCTGGAATTCGACACCGTGCATGGCCGCTGGGACGCAGCGTTCAGCGCGGATGCCGACAGCATCACCATCGACGGCACCCGCATCCCGGTGTTCGGCACGCGCGACCTGGCGGACCTGCCGCTGGAAGGGGTGGATGTGGTCATCGACTGCACCGGCTATTTCAAGACCGCAGAGCGGATTGCGCCCTATTTCGAACGGGGCGTGAAAAAGGTGGTCGTGTCGGCCCCGGTCAAGGACGGCGGCGCCGTGAACATTGTCTATGGCGTCAATGATGACATCTATGACGCGGAACAGCACCGGATCGTCACGGCGGCCTCCTGCACCACCAACTGCCTCGCCCCGGTGGTCAAGGTGATCCACGAGAACCTCGGCATCAGGCACGGCTCGATCACCACAATCCATGACGTCACCAATACCCAGACCATCGTGGACCGCCCTGCCAAGGACCTGCGCCGCGCGCGGTCTGCGCTGAACTCGCTGATCCCCACCACGACCGGCAGCGCCACGGCGATCACGCTGATCTATCCCGAACTCAAGGGCCGCCTCAATGGCCACGCGGTGCGGGTGCCGCTGCTGAACGCCTCGCTGACCGACTGCGTTTTCGAGGTGGAGCGCGAGACGACGGCAGAGGAGGTCAACGCTCTCTTCAAGGCCGCGTCCGAAGGCGGACTGAAGGACATCCTGGGCTACGAGGAGCGTCCGCTGGTTTCGACCGACTACACCAACGACCCGCGTAGTTCGATCGTGGATGCGCCCTCGACGATGGTGGTCAACGGCACACAGGTGAAAATCTATGCCTGGTATGATAATGAATGGGGCTATGCGCACCGGCTTGTGGACGTGGCCCATATGGTCGGTGCCTCGCTCTAACCGCGGAGAAGTTCGGATGCGCGTTGCAGCCAGTCTCGTCATGGCATTCCTGGGCACATCGGCCTGCGCCGAGGGGCTTTCCTACACGGTAGGCCAGAGCGCCGCGCCGGTCGTTGGCGGGGGCTTCCTGCGTTTCGGGTCCGAATGGGTGAACGGCAGGATGGCGGATAGGGGCCACTACCTGTTCCGGGCACAGGCGGATGGCGCGGCGTCATCGGGCAAGCGCACCATTGCCGGAATGATCGAAACCTGCGGCGCCGATCCCGACCTGAACGTGGCCGTCTGCACAATCCTGTCCGGGGGCACCCGCTACGTGATCGCGGATGAAGGCACTGGCGATCCGGACCTGCTGCTGGCCCTCTTGATGGAGCCGGAATGGACCTCTGTCCTGGCGACGGTCGAGGTACTGGATGAGACCGGGACATCGGCACGGGCGACCTTGCTGGATCTGGAGGTGCGGGCGCAGGATGAATACACCCGGATGGTCGAGGCGCTTGCCGGCTCCTGGCGGGATGTTGCGCGACCCGGGTCCGGGCTGATCTTCGACGACACGCGCCTTGCCGAGACCCTGCAGGATGTTCCGATCAGAAGCGGGCCCTTCGACATCCTGTCCGAATGCCGGGACCTGCCGGGACCGCACCTGAGCGTTGCCTTCGACGACGGCGAACACCTGTGCTGGGTGATCCTTGACCAAAGCCCTGACCGTCTGCGCCTGCGCAGTGCACGCGACGGGACGGAATTCACATACGAGAAACGCTGACGCCATGAGTGACGCCACCCAAGCCCGGCCGCAGGGGTTCGCGGCCTATATCGCCGTGACCGCCGCCTACTGGGCCTTCATGCTTACCGACGGGGCGCTGCGGATGCTGGTGCTCTTGCATTTCCACACGCTGGGCTTTTCGCCGGTGCAGCTGGCCTACCTGTTCCTGCTGTATGAATTCGCAGGCATCGTCACCAATCTCTCGGCGGGCTGGATCGCGGCGCGGTTCGGGCTGACCTCGACGCTTTACGCGGGCCTGTCGCTGCAGGTCATCGCCCTGCTGGCGCTGGCCCAGCTGGACCCGGCGTGGAGCCTGACTGCCTCGGTGGTCTTCGTCATGGCGGTGCAGGGGCTGTCCGGCGTGGCCAAGGACCTGTCCAAGATGTCGGCGAAATCGGCGGTCAAGCTGCTGGCGCCAAGCGGGCAGGGCGGGCTGTTCCGCTGGGTCGCGGTTCTGACCGGGTCCAAGAACGCGATCAAGGGGCTGGGCTTTCTGACCGGCGCGGCGCTGCTGGCGCTGTTCGGCTTTGTCCCGGCGGTGCTGGGCATGGCGGCGGTGTTGGGTGCGGTGCTGCTGGCGGTGGCCTTGCGGATGCCCTCGGGCCTGCCCACCGGCAAGAAGGGCGCCAAGTTCAAGGAGGTCTTTTCCAAGGACCGCAACGTAAATTGGCTGTCGGCGGCGCGGGTCTTCCTGTTCGGCGCGCGCGATGTCTGGTTCGTCGTCGGCATCCCGGTCTATTTCTACGCGGTGCTGTCGGACGGCAGCGAAGAGGGCAACCGCATCGCCTTTTTCACCATCGGCAGCTTCATGGCGGTCTGGACGATCCTCTACGGCGCGGTTCAGGCCTATGCGCCGAAGGCCCTGCGCGCCGCCACGCGTCCGGCGGGTGAGATCGTGGGTGCGGCCCGGGGCTGGGCCCTGTCGCTGACGGTGATTCCGGCGGTGCTGGCGGTCCTGGTGCTGGCGGCGGGCGACCCGGCGCCCTGGCTGACGGCGACGATCATTGCCGGGTTGCTGGTCTTCGGGGCGCTATTCGCGGTCAACAGTTCGCTTCACTCCTACCTGATCCTGGCCTTTTCCAAGGGCGAGCGGGTGACGATGGACGTGGGTTTCTACTACATGGCCAATGCAACGGGGCGCCTGCTGGGCACGCTCTTGTCGGGGCTCAGCTACCAGGTCGGCGGGTTGCCTTTGTGCCTGGCAACGGCGGCTGTCATGGTGGCCCTCAGCGCGTTGGGCGCGGCGCGGTTGCGCGCCCGGTGACGGTTGCCCTGTGAGGCTTGGTCAGGCGACCTGGACCGGCGACAGCTGGCGCCGCGACGAGATCCGGGGCAGGGGCATCTCGCGGATCAGCCGGTCACAGCCGTTCAGCGCCAGGTATTCGTCGTAGTTGTCGAACCCGCCGCGGCGGGCATAGTCGACAAAGCTCTCGGTCGGGATGCCGTTGGCAAGGATGATCTCATGGGCATCCAGTTCGACGTGCCAGTAGGTAAAGCTTGCCGGCGCTTCCGAGGCGCGCATCATCCTGATGTCCGAATGGTTGATCAGGGCCGAGGCGTTGACCAGCATCCCGTCGAGCACCAGCGCGTGATCGGGCGAGACATAGAGGTCGCGCTTGGGCAATTCACTGCCGAGGGCGCCAGCGGCAATACGGATCGGCAACCGCCCGATGGGTTTGTTCACAGCCTGGGGGCGGACCTCCATCCGGGCAAGCCAGCGCAGGGGTAGGGCGCGGCCGTCGGCGGCAAGGATCAGGTCGCCATGCGCCAGCGTCTCTATCCGGCGAGAGCCGTCCGGGGTTGCGATGCGGGTCCCGGTCAGGAAGCAGTTGTAGACATTGGCATCATCGCCGGTCTGGGTGATGGCCTGCGTCACGGCAGAGAGGGTTAGCGCTGACAGATCCTCCTGCGCGGAATCGAAGGGGATATAGTATTCCCCCAACCCGTTGGTAAAGATTGCGTAGTAATTGCCACCGATGTTGATCGTGTAGCCGGAATAGCCGGTAGTGATCAGCCCGTAGTAATCCAAGGAGTCGATGTTGTCGTCGTTGTTGGAGTCGTTCACCGTTGCCAGTGAGGGCGTGAAGACATAGCCCGTCAGCGGCGACAGGGTCGTGCCCGTATCGGTTGCCGTGAAGGTCAAGACGCCGTCTGCTGCAAGATCTGCCATGTGCGGTCCCTTTTTTACAGGGACAGGTTAGGTCACGACATATTTGTGGCCTAGAAAATTACGCCAATGAATTACGGGGTTTATGTCGCAAGTTTAAGGAATTACAGATTGACCGTTCAATAGCGGTCGCCGCAGTGGCCGCCGAACGGGGGCGGCGGTATCACAGGTCGGGGGGCAGCGTGTCCAGAAGTCGATCCAACCCGGCCTCGAAATCGGCCAGCGTGTCGCCCAGACGGCGTTCCAGTTCCTCCTGGTAGGCCCTGGCCAGCGGCAGCAGCTCTGCCATGAGCGCGTGCCCCTTGCCTGTCAGGGCAAGGCGCACCAACCGCCTGTCACCCGCATCGGCGGCTTTTTCGATATAGCCCGCGGCCTCCAGCCGGCTGGCCGCGCGGCTGACCTTGCTTTTCTCCATCGCCACGCGGGCTTCGATGTCGCGGACAGAGACGGTGCCGCGCCCGTCCAGCGGCTGGGCCAGGTGGACCAGAACCCGCCATTCGGGGATCGAGATGCCAAAGCGCTCGCGGTACTGGCGGGCCAGCGCCTCTGAGGTCTTTTCGGCCGCAACTGCCAGCCGGTAGGGGGTAAAGCCTGAAAGGTCGAACTCTGGCAAGGGTTTGGTCATCGCGGGGTCCTGTATCAGTCTGGACGCAGTGTAGCCCTGTCCTCGTTGCAGGTGCAATGAGGGCGCAGGCCCAATTGGCAGGTCTGACAGACCTGCCCGCATTTCGAGCATCCGACCGGGTCTAGAGCACGACGGCCAGAACCAGCCAGCCCGCCGTCTCGCTGGACAGCTGTGCCGCTCCCAGCACGTCGCCGGTCTGTCCTCCCAGCAGCTTGCGGGCCCGCCAGGCGACCCAGGCTGCGGCCAGCATCATTGCAATCAGCACAGGCAGGGCAGCCATGCCGGTGGCAAGCGCCGCGCAGAGCGTCAACAGACCGCCCGGCAGCCACACGCGCCAGGGCGCGGCGATCCGGTCTGTGGCGGCCATCTGTCCCAACCCGTCGTGCCGGGCGGGTGGCATGAGGTCCAGCAGGACCAGCATCGCCAGGCGGCTGGCCGTGCTGACCAGCAACAGGCCTGCCCATGCGGCCGCGGGCAAGGCGCTCAGCGCAGAGGCTCCAAGCCCGGTGGCAAGGATCATTGCGATCACACCGTAGCTGCCGACCCGGCTGTCGCGCATGACCTCCAGCCGGTGCGCCCGGTCACGCCCCCCCATGCCGTCGGCGAAATCGGCAAAGCCGTCATGGTGCAACCCGCCCGTCAGTGCGGCCAGCACCGCCAGCACGGCAAAGCCAGTGGCCAGCGGAGGCAGGCTCAGCGCCTGAAGACCGGCCAGGATCGCCCAGGCCCCAAGCCCCAGCGGCAGACCGGCCAGCGGAAAGCTCCACCGCGCCTGTGCCAGTGTCGGCGCCGGATCATCCAGCCGTCCCATCGGCAGGCGGGTCAGCATCATCATCCCCAGCCGCAGCTCGTCGATGCGGCGGCGCAGGCTCATGCGTCCGAGACACCCGCTTCGGCGAAGGTGGCCATGCCGTTGTGGCAGGCCAGCGCACCCTTCACGATCCCGAGCGCCAGCGCCGCGCCAGAACCTTCGCCAAGTGCCATGCCAAGATCCAGCAGCGGCGGTTTCTCCATCGCATCGGCTAGGCGCCGGTGCCCCGGTTCGCGGCTCATGTGGGCGATCAGGCAATGCGCCAGAAGGTGGGGTGCGGCGGAATACAGCGGCGTGACCGCAGCGGTGCAGATGAAGCCATCCAGCAGCACCGGGATGCGGGCCATGCGCGCCGCAAGGACCGCGCCGCAAAGCGCCGCCTGCTCGCGCCCGCCAAGGGCGGCAAGGCGCATCATGGGCGCCAGCGCAGCGTGTTTCTCGACCGCCTTCGTCACGACGCGCGCCTTGAGGCTCATGCCATCGGCGTCCGATCCCGTGCCCGGGCCGACCCAGTCCGGTGCGGTGCCACCAAAGGCCGCAAGGGCCAGCGCCGCCGCAACGGTCGAATTGCCGATCCCCATTTCGCCCAACAGCAGGATATCGGCGCCGGTATCCACCGCCGCCGCGCCCCGGTGCAGCGCGTCAAGGCATTCCTCTTCGCTCATCGCCGGTTGATCGGTGAAATCCCGCGTCGGCCGGTCGAGGTCCAGCGCGATTACGTCCAGCTCGGCGCCCGTGGTCCGGCACAGCTGGTTGATCGCGGCGCCCCCGGCGGCAAAATTCGCCACCATCTGCGCCGTCACTTCCTGCGGAAACGGGTTCACACCCTGCGCGCAGACGCCGTGGTTTCCGGCAAAGACCAGTGCCTGCGCGCGTTCGATCGCCGGGCGATCGGTGCCGCGCCATCCGGCCATGAAAGCGGCCAGATCCTCCAGCCGCCCCAGCGAGCCGGGCGGTTTCGTCAGTTGCATCTGGCGCGCTGTCGCCGCCTCGGCCGCGGCCGTGTCGAAACCGGGAAGATCGAGAGAGGTCACCGCGTCCAGCGACGCAAGGGGCAGGGTGCTCATGCGGGTTTGACTTTCAGTGGGTGGCCCGCGACGCAGAACCAGAGTTCGTCGCAGGCTGTGGCGATACGTTGATTGACCAGCCCCGCCGCATCGCGAAAGGCGCGGGCCAGGGCATTTTCCGGGACGATCCCGGCGCCGACCTCATTGGTGACGAAGATCACCGGCGCGGATTGCGCGGGCAGGGCCTCTGCCAGCGCCTCGACCGCCGCCTGCCAGTCCTCTTCGGCCAGCATGAGGTTGGTCAGCCAGAGCGTCAGACAGTCGACCAGCCGGGGCGCCGTGCCATCGGTGTCCCGAAGGGCGCCCAGCAGGTCGCGCGGGGCCTCGACGGTCCGCCAGTCCGCGTCGCGGCGGGCCTGGTGCAGGGCGATGCGGTCGGCCATTTCTCCGTCATGGGCCTGCGCGGTGGCGATGTAGATCGCGGGCCGCCCGAGGTCGAGCGTCATGCGCTCTGCAAGGCTGCTCTTGCCAGAGCGTGCGCCACCCGTGATGAGGATCGACTTTCCCATGCGGTCGTGACAAAGCATGTTCCGATCTGGTTGAAAAGCCCCGAAATGACGCCGCCCGACGCCTCTGAACTGCTGTTGATTCGACATGCGCCCGCGCTGCATGACGGGCGTTTGTGCGGACGCATGGACGTGCCCGCAGAGCTGGGCGAGGCGGCGGTGTGGGCACCTCTGCGGGCCCTGGTGTCAGAGGTCGCGCACCGCGTGGTCAGCCCGGCGCTGCGTTGTCGGCAGACGGCGCAGGCGCTTTGGCCCGGGGCGGAACTGGAACAGGATCCACGCCTGTGGGAACAGGATTTCGGCGCGCATGACGGGCTGCGGTTCGACGAGATCCCGGACATCGGTGCGCTGTCCTCAGGGGAGTTGGCCGAACACCGTCCGCCCGGGGGCGAAAGCTTTGCCGACATGGTCGCGCGGGTGCGGCCCGCCCTGGAAGGGCTGGCGGAGAAGGCGCGGCAGGATGGGCCGGTCGCCGTCGTGGCCCATGCCGGTACGGTGCGCGGGGGAATTGCGCTGGCCCTGGGCGTTGTGCCGCCTGCGCTGGGGTTCGAAGTGGCGCCCTGGTCCGTGACACGCCTGCGCGCCTATCCCGGCGGGCTCTCGGTGATCTCCACCAACTGGCGTCCGATCTAGCCCAATGGTCTTTGTCGCGGGGCATTTCGGGGAATGGCTGCAGGGGCGGCTGGGGCCTGACGGGCCGGTGGCCCTGGTGACGCTGGCCTGCCCGGACCTGGGGGTCCGGGTGACGCGGCACGGTGATGGACCGTTGCGGGTTTCGGGCACGCCCGAGGTACTGGCGCCGGACATGGTGCAGTGCTTTCTGACGGCTCTTGGCGTGACGCTTGAGGGGCAGGTCACGATCACACCCGATTTCCCGCCCGGGGGCGGCGCGGGCATGTCGACCGCCGCGCTTGTGGCGCTGGGCCGGCTTGCCGGGAAGGATGGCGCTGAAGTGGCGCGGGCCTGCCTGCAGATCGAGGGCGCGAGCGATCCGCTGATGTGGCCGGGGTGCGACGGCCTGCTCTGGGCCTCGCGACGCGCAGAGGTGCTGGACGCACTCGGCCCGGTGCCGCACTGCGAGATCCTTGGCGGGTTCCTTGGCGCGCCGGAACGGACCGACCCCAACGACATGCGGTTTCCCGACGTGGCTGACCTGGTCGCCGACTGGCCGGGGTCTGGATTGGCGGGCAAGGCCGCGCTGGCCAGCGAATCCGCCCGGCGCTGCACGGCGTTGCGCGGCCCTGCCGATGATCCGACCGAGTCCCTGGCAAGGGACCTGGGCGCGCTGGGCCATGCCCGTGCCCATACCGGCCCCGCCCGCGCCTTGATCTATGCCCCGGGAACCTTGCCGGACGGGGCCGAGGCACAGATGCGGGCGGCGGGCTATGCCGGGGTCTTTCGCTTCATGACGGGAGAGCCGGAATGATCTTTGCACAGGTCATGCTGATCGGCTTGCTGCTGGACGTGGCACTGGGCTGGCCCTCGGCGCTGTTCCGGCGGCTGTCACACCCGGTGGTCTGGATCGGCTCGCTGATCTCGGCGCTTGAGGCGCGGTTGAACAAGGGGGGTGCACAGCGGCAGCTTGCCACGGGCGTGCTGACAGTGATGTTGGTCCTGCTGGTCTCTGTCTGTCCTGCCGTTCTGGTGACGGTTGTGCTGGGCAAGGGCTGGGCGGCGGTCCTGGTGCTGGGCGTATTGGCCTGGCCGCTGATCGCGGTGCGCTCGATGTACGATCACGTCGCTGCCGTCCGCGATCCGCTTTTGGCCGGGGATCTGCCCGCCGCGCGCCATGCCCTGTCGATGATCGTGGGCCGTGACCCCAGTGCGCTTGACGATGCCGGGATCAGCCGCGCGGCCCTGGAAAGCCTGGCCGAGAACACGTCGGACGGCATCGTCGCGCCTCTGTTCTGGGGCGTGGTGGCGGGACTGCCAGGTATCGTGGCCTACAAGGCGATCAACACGATGGATTCCATGATCGGCCATCGCAACGACCGATACGAGCATTTCGGAAAGGTGGCCGCACGGCTGGACGACCTGGTGAACCTTGTTCCGGCGCGTTTGACCTCGCTTGTTTTTGCATTGGCTGCCAATGGGTTTTGGAGGTCTCTTCGAGTTGTGTCTCAAGACGCCGCGCGCCACCGCTCGCCCAATGCGGGCTGGCCCGAGGCCGCCTTGGCGGGTGGGCTGGGCGTGCGTCTGTCCGGGCCGCGCGTCTACGGTGACCGCGTTGCCCAGGAACCCTGGGTCAATGAAGGTGCCGCCGATCCGGAGGCGCGTGACATCTCCCGGGGCCTTGCGCTTTATGTCCGGGCGATGTTTCTCTGCGGCGCGGTCCTTATCGGGCTGGCGATATTCTAGGGGAAAAGATGCGCGATCACGGCGGCGATCTGGACCGGGCCAAGGCCCGCTTTGGCGATGGCGACTGGCTGGACCTGTCGACGGGGATCAATGCCGTGCCCTATCCGTTGCCAGAGCTGCCGGCCCGGGCATGGGCAGCCTTGCCCACGCGGGTAGAGCTCGCCGCCTTGGAGACTGTGGCGCGGACAACCTACCGGGCCGAAGAGGACACCGAATGCGTCGCGCTCGCCGGTGCGCAGGCCGCGATCCAGCTGGTGCCGCGTCTGGGCATCGGGGGCGAGGCCCGCGTCGTCGGTCCCACCTACAACGAACACGCAGGAGCGCTGACGGCGCAGGGCTGGACCGTGACCCAGGCCGGGGATGCGGATGGCCTGAAGGGCGCGCGGCTTGGGGTCGTGGTCAACCCGAACAACCCGGATGGGCGGTTCTGGACGCCGGAAGAGCTGATCGACCTGGCGCGGGACGTGGGCCTTCTCGTGGTCGACGAAAGCTTTGCCGACCCGGCGCCGGAATATTCGATTATCCCTTTTCTCGACAGTTTGCCCGAGGGTGTCCTGATCCTCGTCCTGCGATCCTTCGGCAAGTTCTACGGGCTGGCCGGTCTGCGGTTGGGCTTTGCGCTTGGCCCGTCCGCGTTGGTGGGCGAAATGCGACGGCTGGCCGGTCCCTGGGCGGTCAACGGGCCGGCAATCGCAACCGGATGCACTGCGCTGGCGGATACGGACTGGCAAGTGCAGACGATCGCGCGGCTGTCGCGTGACGCGGTGCGCATGGATGCGCTGGCCGAGGCGGCGGGCTGGTCCGCGGTGGGGGGCACGGTCTTGTTCCGAACCTATGAGACGGGCGATGCCCTGGCCGCGCAGGAGCGGTTGGCCGAGGCGCGGATCTGGACCCGCGTCTTCCCCTACTCGGCGGGCTGGCTGCGGTTGGGCCTGCCGGGGTCCGAACCCGATTGGGCACGTCTGGAGGGGGTGCTACAGGGCTGACGGCGCTCAGCGCGCGGCGGCAAGAATTCCCTCGACGTCCAGATGTGCCTCCAGGTGATCGGCGAGCGCCTCCAGCGTCTGTTCAACCGTCGCATCATACGAGGCGCTGGCCGCGACCCCGAACCCGGTCAGCCATGCCGCGCGGAACCCGTCATCGCGGAACATGCCGTGCAGGTAGCTGCCCATGACCCGGCCATCGGCGCTGATCGCACCTTCGGGATTGTCCCCGACAAAAGCGAAAGGGCGGGCGCGGTCCGGGCCGTCGCTGCGACCGATGTGGATTTCGTAGCCGTGGAACGTGGTGCCCGTGGCCGCATGGCGGGCGTTGACCTCTGTCAGGCTCTTGTCAGCGGTCATGACGGTGTCGATCTCCAGCAGGCCAAGGCCGGGATCGCGGCCCGCCGGCCCCTCGATGCCCTGCGGGTCATCGACCACCCGGCCAAGCATCTGATAGCCGCCACAGATCCCCAGCACGCGACCGCCACGGCGGTGATGCGCCATCAGGTCCACGTCCCAGCCTTGTTCACGAAGAAAGGCAAGGTCGCCGCGGGTGGACTTGCTGCCGGGCAGGATCACGAGGTCGGCGTCGCCAGGGATCGCCTCGCCGCGCCGGAGCATGGTCAGGCGCACGTCCGGTTCCTGGGCGAGCGGGTCGAGATCGTCGAAATTGGCCATGCGCGAGAGGCAGAGGCACACCACATGCAAGCCTTCGGCACGGGTTTGAGTACGGATGTCCAATGCATCCTCTGCCGGCAGGCGCCAGGCCTCGGGGAACCAGGGGGCAACGCCATAGCCGCGCCAGCCCGTGCGCTCTTCGATCAGCTTGTAACCCTCGTCAAAAAGACGAGGATCGCCGCGAAACTTATTGATAAGAAAACCGGAAATGCGGTTGGCGTCATCGGTCGGCAGGATTGCCTGGGTCCCAACGATCTGGGCGATCACACCGCCCCGGTCAATGTCTCCGGCGAGGATGACCGGCACGCCTGCGGCCTCGGCAAAGCCCATGTTGGCGATGTCGCCCTTGCGCAGGTTCACCTCTGCCGGGCTGCCCGCACCCTCGACGATCACCAGGTCATGCGCGGACCTGAGGCGATTGAAGCTTTCGATAACGGAACCAAGAAGTTGCGGTTTCAACTTCGCGTAGTCGCGGGCCTTGGCGGTGGTCAGGCGCTTGCCCTGCACGACGACCTGGGCCCCCACATCCGTTTCCGGTTTCAGCAGCACCGGGTTCATGTCGGTGTGCAGCGGAAGGCCGCAGGCCAGCGCCTGAAGCGCCTGCGCCCGTCCGATTTCTCCGCCGTCAGAGGTCACGGCGGCATTGTTCGACATGTTCTGAGGTTTGAACGGTGCCACGGACAGCCCGCGCCGCCGCGCCGCACGGCAGAGGCCCGCCACCAACATGGACTTGCCCACGTTGGACCCGGTGCCCTGGATCATTACCGCGCGGCTCATGGCGCGATCCCCAGCCGCTTTGGCAGGTCATTGCGGTTGCGCGCGTCGAAATGAAAGGTCTGCCAGCCGCGTCGGGCGGCGGAGGCCAGGTTCTGGCGGTTATCGTCGATCAGAAGCAGGTCTTGCGGCATCAGCCCCGACCAGCGTTCGATCTGGCCGAAGAACCCCGGATCGGGCTTGGCCACGCCCATCGGGCCGGAGGCGAAGATCGCCTCAACATGTGCCGACAAGCCCATGACATCCATGATGTAATCCGCCCGTGGTGCCGGGTTGTTGGTACCGATCACGGCACGTCCGGGACTGCGTGCCAGCCAGTCGATCACCTGCGTATCGGGGCGGTCCTCGGCCCGCAACCAATGGTCCAGCAGGGTTTCGGCGCGGACATCCGTGTCCTGCGTCGCCAGCCAGTCGGCCAGCGCCCGTTCCAGCGGCAGCGCGCCGCGCAACACCCGTGCCGCCTGTCCGGGCTGGTTCAGGAAGGCGCGAAAGGCGCGCGGTGACAGGCCCAGGGTGCGGTCGAGGTCTGCCACCCAACCGAAGGGGTCGCCCGGCGGTTCGGCGTTCAACACGCCGTCGAAGTCCCAGACGACAAGCTCAGCCGTCATTGCGGGTAGATCAGGGCAGTTGCGACATAGCCCGCGGGCAAGGGCACGGTTGGCGGCGTTTCCAGCCCCTGCGCGACGTGATCCGGCAAGAGGTGCGTGTGCGGCCCTTCCGGAGATTCACCATCTGGCGGCGGGATCTCGGCATCGATTTCCAGCCGCAGGCAGGGCGTTTCGATTACGCGAACCGGGGCCGCGTCTCGCAGGGCGAGGCCGCTGCGCGACAGGTGATCCGGCCAGGCCGTGCCTTGGCTCCGGGCCAGCCGAGTGGCAAGCGCCTTGTCGCACCGCACGGTGAACCGTGCGGCGCGGCTGCCCAGCCCAAGATCAAAGCGCAGTCCGCCTGCGTCGCGCGGCAAGAGCGCGTCAGAGTCCGGGCCCAGCGCGGTCAAGGATCGGGCCGGATCGCGCAGGGCGCGGCCCAGGGGCACAGCAAGGGCGATCAGCGTCGGCGCCTCCGGGCGGTCGATCTCGAAGGCGGTGAGATAGCGCGCGGCCTCCAGCCGCAGCGCGGCATTTTCCAACCGCAGGATCAGCACGCCGTCGCCGATCTGCCCCGTACATTCGGTTCCCGGCAGGCGCGACAGCTCGCCCGAGGCGCCCCAGATGCCCGCCACGAGGCTCGCGCCTTCCTCGCCGATGCGCCGCGCCGTTTCCGTCAACAGCGTATCCCCCTGCCAGGACAGGCGGCGCGTCTTCAGTCCCATGTTCGCGGCGCGGGCGGGCAAGGCGGCCCAGACGCCGGCGCGAAAGTCGTCCGAGGCGCTGCCCCAGCAGGCGATCTCGTCCAGGCTGCGGGCGCATCCCGTGCACAGCTGCGATGCCTCGTCGATCACGCAGCGGGCCACGCAGGGGCTGGCCGGGGGCAGGCGGGTCATGCGGCTCATTGGTCTAGAACTCCACGCCTTTCTGCGCCTTCACGCCGTCGCGGAAGGGATGTTTGAGCAGCTCCATCTCTGTCACCAAGTCGGCGGCCTCGATCAACTCTGGCTTGGCGTTGCGGCCTGTCAGGCAGACATGGGTCATGGCCGGTTTCTGGTGCAGCAGGAACTCGACCACCTCGTCGATGTCGATGTAATCATAGCGCAGGGCGATGTTGATCTCGTCCAACAGGACGAACTGGATCTCGGGGTCGAGGATCTGCTCCTTGGCGATCTTCCAGCCGTTCTGCGCAGCGGCAATGTCTCGCTCGCGGTCCTGGGTTTCCCAGGTAAACCCCTCACCGGACACGAAGAACCGGCATTCATCGGCAAAGCGTTCACGGAGAAAGGTCTTTTCGCCGGTGTCCCAGTTGCCCTTGATGAACTGGACCACCGCGCAGGGCATGCCATGCGCGATGCAGCGCATGATCATCCCGAACCCGGCCGAACTCTTGCCCTTGCCCTTGCCGGTGTGGACCATGATCAGACCTTTTTCCTCGGTCTTGGTCTTCATCATCTCGTCGCGGGCGGCCTTGATGCGGCGCATCTTTTCGTTGTGGCGGGTTGTGATCTCGTCCATTGCGCGCTCCGTTGATCGATTCAGGCAGGAATTGCATCCGTGTCGCGCCCCGTCAACGTGCTTCGCGATTGACATGTCCGCCCGTCTGTCGCACCACCGCCCACACGATGGTTCCCCGGAGCACCCGGGGAGGACAACAGGGAACGCGGTGAAACCCCGCGGCTGCCCCCGCAACTGTAAGCGGTGAGCGCCCTCGCAACGTGCCACTGGCCAGACCGGCCGGGAAGGCGCGGGGGTGCCGCGACCCGCGAGCCAGGAGACCTGCCATCCCAGGTGCAACTTTAATCCCGGGCGGGGTGCCCCGGAGGAGGTCGGGAATGGATCACGATACGCAACAGGGGGCGGGCCATGCGCCGGTCGAACTGCTGGTCTGCGTCAAGTGTCGGCGTGGCGAAGAGGTGCCAGAGGGCGGTCAACGCCCGGGCCAGCGCCTGCACGATGCGCTGGCGGCGCGCGAGATGCCCGAGGGGGTCACGCTGACGCCGGTGGAATGCCTGCAGAACTGCGACTACGGCTGTTCCGTCGCCATGCGCGGCGGGGCGGAACGCTGGACCTACGTCTACGGAAACCTTCACGAAGCGTCGCATCCGGACCTGCTGGCCGAGGGCGTGGCGCTGTATCATGCGGCCCGCGACGGGGTGATCCCCTGGCGCGCGCGGCCCGAACATTTCAAACGCAATTGCATCGCGCGCATCCCGCCCGAACAGGCCAAAGCGCCGGAAAAGGACAAGACATGACCGATCTCGCCAAGCTTCCCGTCACCGTCATCACCGGCTTTCTGGGCTCGGGCAAGACGACGCTGATCACCCACCTGATGCAGAACCCGGGCGGCAAGCGGCTGGCCGTGGTGGTCAATGAATTCGGCGACGTGGGCGTCGATGGCGAGATCCTCAAGGGCTGTGCCATCCCCGATTGTCCGGCGGAAAATATCATGGAACTCGCCAACGGCTGCATCTGCTGCACCGTGGCCGATGATTTCATCCCGACCATCGAGGCGCTGATGGCGCTGGACCCGCGCCCGGAGCATATCCTGATCGAGACCTCGGGCCTGGCGCTGCCGAAACCACTGCTCAAGGCTTTTGACTGGCCGGACATCCGGTCGAAGATCACCGTAGATGGCGTGATCGCCCTGGCCGATGCCGAGGCGGTGGCCTCGGGGCGGTTCGCGCCAGACGTGGCAAAGGTGGATGCGCAGCGGCTGGCGGACGATTCGCTGGATCACGAGACGCCGCTGTCGGAGGTCTTCGAGGACCAGATTTCCTGCGCCGACATCATCCTGCTGACCAAGCCGGATCTGGCGGGTCCCGAGGGCGTGGCCAAGGCCAAGGAGATCATCGCCGCCGAGGCGCCGCGTCCGCTGCCGGTGATCGAGGTGGCCGAGGGCGCCGTCGACCCGCGCGTGATCCTGGGGCTGGAAGCGGCGGCAGAAGACGACATGGACGCCCGTCCCAGCCACCACGACGACCACGATGACCACGAGCACGACGATTTCGAATCCATTGTCGTGGACATTCCCGAGGTGTCCGCCCCCGCCGACCTGGTGGCGCGGATCGAGGACCTGGCCAAGAGCCAGAACATCCTGCGGGTCAAGGGCTATGCCAGCGTTGCCGGCAAGCCGATGCGCCTGCTGGTGCAGGCGGTGGGCGCACGGGTGCGGCACCAGTACGACCGTCCCTGGAAAGCGGACGAGGCCCGCCAGGGTCGGCTTGTCGTGATCGCCGAACATGACGACATCCACCCCGAGGCGATCCGTGCCGTGCTGGGCGTGGCCACGGAGGCGGCAGAGTAGGGCGGGGGTCTCCCCGCCGCGCCGGAGCGGTGCCATGCACGTCATCTTTCGCGAAAGCCACGGACTCGAAGAGAGCGAGACCCCGACCGACCTGGCGCAAAGCCCGGCGGACCTCGTGGTGCTGTCCTTCTCGGATTCCGACCTCGGCGCCTTTGCTGCGGGATGGGAACGGGGCGGCGGGCGCGAGGGGCGGATGCCCTCCCTGCGTCTGGCGAATATCGCGGCGCTGAAGCATCCGCTATCGGTCGATACCTATGTCGAACAGACGCTTGAGGGCGCCAAGGGCATCCTGATCCGCCTGATCGGTGGTGTGCCCTACTGGTCCTACGGCATCCAGCAGATCGCTGCCCTGGCGCAGGCGAAGGGGATCGCCTTGGCGGTTTTGCCCGGTGACGGGCGGGTCGATACGCGGCTGGACGAGGTTTCTACTCTTCCGGTCTCCACCCTGCGGCGGTTGGCCCATCTCTGCGACGCGGGCGGCGCGGTGGCGGCCCAGGCGGCGCTGGCGCAGATGGCGCTGGCGGCGGGGCTTTATGCCGGGCCGGTGCGTGGCGCCAAGGGGCTGCCCCAGGTGGGCGCCTGGCTGCCGGAGCACGGGGTCTGTTGCCCGGTCCTGGCCGCTGTGCGGGATGGCGAGGGCAGAGGGGGGCCGTCTGCCCCCCGCTTGCCGGAGGCAAGCCCCCCCGAGGGTATTTTCGCCAAGAAGAAACCGCGCCCGCTGGTCTGCCTGGTCTTCTATCGCTCGTATCTCGTCTCGGCGGATATGGCGCCGATGGAGGCGCTGTGCGCGACCTTGCGGGACCGCGGCTTTGACGTGATTGGGCTCTTTGCCCCGTCCTTGAAGGCGCCGGGTGCTTCGGGTTGGCTGGCGCGGCAGGTGGCGCATCTGGCCCCCGTCGCCATCGTCAATGCCACCGCCTTTTCCGGGCGCGGGGCCGAGGGGGCCTCGCCGCTGGATGCGGGCGATGTGCCCGTTTTCCAGGTTGCTCTGGCCACCTCCTCGCGTGCGGCCTGGGCCGAGGCGGAGCGTGGGTTGTCGCCAGCCGACCTTGCGATGCACGTGGTGTTGCCGGAGGTTGACGGGCGGTTGTTCGCCGGGGTGGCCTCGTTCAAGGAGCCGCAGGGGCGCGACCCTGACCTGCAATTCGCCCGGATGGTTCATGCGCCCGATGCGACCCGCGTCTGCGCGGTGGCCGACAGGGTGGCGCGTTGGCACGGGTTGGCGTCGTCCCCGGCGGCGGCACGGCGCCTAGCGCTGGTGCTCTCGACCTATCCGGGGCGGGACTGGAACCTCGCCCATGCGGTCGGGCTGGATGCCATCGCCTCGGCGGAGGCAATCCTGAAGGACCTCGCGGATGCCGGGCATGGGGTCGCTCAGGGGCTGGACGCCGATGACCTGCGGGCGGCGCGCATGACATGGCCGCTGCAGGACTACCTGGCGGCTTTGGCGCGTCTTCCCAGGGTGTTGCAGGACGATCTTTTCGCCGCATGGGGCGCGCCGGAGGCGGATCCGGATTTTGCGGAGGGCGGGTTTGCCTTTCGCGTTCTGGACCGGGGGAAGGCGCTGGTGGCGCTGCAGCCGGAACGCGGCACGCCCGAGACGCGGGACGACGACTACCACGACCTGTCCCGCGTGCCGCGCCATGCCTATGTCGCCTTTTACCTGTGGTTGCAGGGGCAGGCAGATGCGCTGATCCACATCGGGGCGCATGGCACGCTGGAATGGCTGCCGGGCAAGGCGGTTGCGCTGTCCGGGGCCTGCTGGCCCGAGGCGCTGACAGGCGGTATGCCGGTGATCTATCCCTTCATCGTCAACGACCCTGGTGAGGCGGCGCAGGCAAAGCGCCGCATCGGCGCGGTGACGCTGGGCCATGTGCCGCCGCCCTTGCGAGATGCCGCGGTTCCGGAACGGCTGGCCCGGCTTGAATCCCTTCTGGACGAGTTTTCAAATGCCGACGGGCTGGACCCGAAGCGGCGCGACCGGCTGATGCAGGACATCCGGGCAGAGGCGCAGGCGGTTGGCGTGGAAGGCGACCTTGGCCTCGAGACCAGCGCCAGCAGTGCCGAGGCGATCACCCGGATTGACCGGTTCGTCTGCGACGTCAAGGAAAGCCAGTTCGGCGACGGTCTGCATGTCTGGGGCCGGGCGCCCGTGGCGGGCGGCGGGTTCGATGCGGCAGAGTCCGCTGCGGCCGAACGGAGGGCGCTGATCGACGCGCTGGATGGCAAGCGGATCGCTTCCGGTCCGTCGGGGTCACCTTACCGGGGGCGGACCGATGTGCTGCCGACCGGGCGCAACCTGTTTACCACCGATCCACGCTCGGTTCCGACACGCAGTGCCTATGCGCAGGGCGTCAAGCTGGGCGAGGAACTGGTGCGGCGGCATCTGCAGGACGAGGGCGACTGGCCGCGCGGGCTGATCGTCGATCTCTGGGGATCGGCCACCATGCGAACGGCGGGCGAGGAATTTGCGATGGCGCTGCACCTGCTGGGCGTGCGGCCGGTCTGGGACCAGGGCAGCGAGCGGGTGAGCGGGGTCGAGATCATCCCCATTGCCGAGCTGGAGCGGCCCCGGGTCGACGTCACGCTGCGGGTGTCCGGCCTGTTCCGCGATGTCTTTCCGACGCTTTCGGTGCTGTTTGGTCAGGCGGTCAAGGCGCTCTCCGAACGGGACGAGGCGCGCGACTGGAACCCCTTTGTCGGGCGGGCCGGGGCGCGGGTCTTTGGCCCGGCGCCGGGGTCCTTCGGGCTCGGGATCGGGGCGCAGATCGGGGACTATTCGGACGGGTCGCGGCAGGCCGCGGGCGAGGCATGGCTTGCGGCCTCGGCCTGGGCCTACGACCGGGGGGAGGGCGAAAGGGATGCCGAGGGCCTGCGGGACCGGGTGCGCGCGGCAGAGGCATTTGTGCACCTGCAGGACCTGCCGGAAACCGACCTTCTGCTGGCGGAGGATTACGCCAGCCACGAGGCGGGTTTTGCCGCGGCGCAGGGTGTGACCGGGGGCAAGGCCGCGCTGTATCACATGGACAACACCGATCCGTCGCGGCCCCGTGCGCGGGGCCTGACCGAAGAGATCGCCCGGGTGGTGCAGGCGCGGGCGGCGAACCCGGCCTGGCTGGCTGGGATGCAACGCCACGGGTTCCGGGGGGCGGCGGAGATCGCGGCGACGCTGGAGAACATGGCCGCCTTTGCGCAACTGGCGGACGTCGTGCCGGGGCATCTCTTTGACCTCTATTACGACGCGACGCTGGGCGACGATGCGGTGACGGCGTTCCTGCAGGACGCCAACCCCGAGGCACTGGCGGCCATGCGGGCGCGGTTTGCAGCCCTGCACGCGGCGGGACTCTGGCAAACGCGGCGCAACTCGATCCTCGCCGCGCTGGAGGCGGCGGAATGAGCGTCCCCGAGATCAAGGGCTGGTGCCCTGGGGCCTGGCGCCCGATGCTGTCGGGCGACGGGCTGGTGGTGCGGGTGCGCCCGCATCTTGCGCGGCTGGATGCCGATCAGGCGCGGGGGCTGGCGGATGTTGCCGATGCCCTTGGCAGCGGCGTGGTCGAGGTGACGGCGCGAGCCAATCTGCAACTGCGCGGTGTCACGGAGGCGGGCTATCTGCAGGTGATCGCCCGGCTGGATGCGCTGGGCCTCTTGCCCGGCGATGCCGAGAGCGAGGCGCGCCGCAACGTGATCCTCGATCCCTTTGACGATGGCCGGGCCGAACGCATGGCCGAGGCGCTGTACCTTGGGCTGGAGGCAGCGCGCTTTGCGGCTCTGCCGGGGAAGTTCGGCTTCGTGGTCGATCCGGGGCCCAAACGGAGGCTGGAGGGGATCAGCGGGGACATCCGGATCGAAGCGGCGGAGGGTGGTTTGATTGTCCGGGCCGATGGCTGCGCCACAGGGCGACCCGTGGCCGAGGCCGAGGCGGTGTCTCTGGCGCTGGACCTGGCGGCCTGGTTCCTTGACAGCGGTGGCGTCGGGGGTGACGGGCGCGGGCGTATGGCGCGGCACATCGCGGCGGGCGCCGAACTGCCAGACCATTTGCGCGGCGATGCCGTCCCGTGCGCCGCAGTCCCGGCCCCCGAGCCGGGACCTCTCACCGGCGGGTTCTGCGTGGCCGCCCCCTTTGGCCTCTTCAGCGCGCAGGCCCTGCGTCACCTCGCCGAAACCGCCCCGGACCTCCGCGTGACGCCCTTCCGGATGCTCTACCTGCCCGGTGTCTCGGCACTGGACGCCCACGCGGTCCTCGTCACAGATCCGCGCGACCCGATCCGCCGGATCGAGGCCTGCACCGGCGCGCCCGGCTGCCCGCAGGCCAGCGTCGCCACCCGCGACCTGGCCCGCGCCCTTGCCCCGCATGTGCCCGACGGCCAGCGCTGGCATGTCTCGGGCTGCGCCAAGGGTTGTGCCTTTCCGCGCTCTGCCGACCGTACCCTGGTGGGGCGCGACGGCGCATTCGATCTTGTCATGCCGGGGGCGCCGTGGGATGAGCCGCACCGCCGCGGGCTGACCCCTTCGGACATCAACGAACTCAGCAGGCCCTGAACTCAATGCCCTATACATACGAAAAAGACGGCGCGGCTATCTACAAGGAGAGCTTTGCCACCATCCGAGCCGAGGCAGAGCTGGACCGTTTTGCGGCGGACGAGGAACAGGTGGTTGTGCGCATGATCCACGCCGCCGGGCTGGTCGGGCTGGAACGCGACGTGAAGGTCTCGCCCGGCATGGTTTCGGCGGCGCGGACGGCGCTGGAGGCGGGCGCGCCGATCTTTTGCGATGCCTTCATGGTCTCCGAAGGCGTGACGCGCAAACGCCTGCCTGCGGGCAATGACGTGATCTGCACCCTGCGCGAGCCCGAGGTGCCGGATCTGGCCGCGAGGCTGGGCACGACGCGCTCGGCGGCGGCGCTGGAACTGTGGCGCCCCCGGCTGGCGGGCGCCTTGGTGGCCATCGGCAATGCGCCCACGGCGCTGTTTCACCTGCTGGAAATGCTCGAGGACCCGGAGTGCCCGCGCCCGGCGGCGATCATCGGCTGCCCGGTGGGTTTTGTCGGCGCGCGCGAAAGCAAGGATGCCTTGTGGGAGGCACAGCCGGTGCCCTCGCTGATCGTCGAGGGACGGCTGGGCGGCAGCGCCATCACCGTCGCGGCCATCAACGCCATCGCGAGCCGCGCGGAATGAGGGGCGGGACGGTTTTCGGCGTCGGGCTGGGCCCCGGCGACCCCGAGTTGATGAGCGTGCGCGCCGATCGTCTGGTCCGCAACGCGCGGCACGTGGCCTTTTTCCGCAAGGCGGGGCGGTCAGGCCGCGCACGCGGGATCGTCGACGGGATGCTGCGCGAGGATGCGGTGGAATTCGCGATGGAATACCCCGTGACGACGGAAATTCCTCTGGAGGACCCGCGCTACAACCAGATCCTTGCGGCCTTCTACGCCGATTGTGTCGCGCACCTGAAGGCGCTGGTGGCGGCGGGTGAGGACGTGGTGGTGCTCTGTGAAGGAGACCCCTTCTTCTACGGCTCTTTCATGCATCTCTATACCCGGCTCAAGGACGACGTGCCGGTGCAGGTGGTGCCCGCGATCACCGGCATGTCAGCGGCCTGGACGGCGACCGGCGCGCCCGTCACCTGGGGCGATGACATCCTGTCCGTGCTGATGGGGACGCTGCCCCTGGCGGAACTGACGCGCGGCGCGCTGGATGCGGATGCGCTGGTGGTAATGAAGATCGGGCGCAACCTGCCCAAGATCCGCGAGGCGCTGCAGGCGGCGGGCAAGATGGACCGCGCCTGGCTGGTGGAATACGCCAGCATGGAGGGCCAGACCGTCATGCCTCTGGCCGAGGCATCGGATCGCGTGTCGCCCTATTTCTCGATCGTCATCGTGCATGGACAAGGACGGCGGCCATGAGCGGATGGGTCGTGATTGCCGGGCTGGGCCCGGGGGACGAAGCGTTGGTGACCCCCGAAGTGTCGGCGGCCGTGCAGGAGGCGACCGATATCGTCGGCTATATTCCCTACGTGCGCCGCATCGCGCCGCGCGACGGGCTGCGCCTGCACGAAAGCGACAACCGCGTGGAACTGGACCGCGCGCGCCATGCACTGGAAATGGCGGCAGAGGGGCGACGGGTGGTCGTGGTGTCCTCTGGCGATCCGGGCGTCTTCGCGATGGCATCGGCGGTGTTCGAGGCGGTGGAGGCCGGACCCGACGCCTGGCGCGCGCTGGAGATCCGAGTGCTGCCCGGCATCACCGCGATGCTTGCGGCGGCGGCCAAGGCCGGCGCGCCCTTGGGTCATGATTTCTGCGCCATCAACCTTAGCGACAACCTCAAACCCTGGACGTTGATCGAAAAACGCCTGCGGCTGGCGGCAGAGGCGGATTTTGCGATGGGGTTTTACAATCCCCGATCCAAGTCCCGTCCCGAGGGCTTTGGCCGTGCCTTGGACGTGTTGCGCGAAGCCTGCGAACCGGAGCGGGTGATCATCTTTGCCCGTGCCGTGTCGACGCCCGAGGAAGAGCTGCGGGTGGTCCGCCTGAGCGATGCCACGCCCGAAATGGCCGACATGCGCACCGTCGTCCTTGTCGGCTCGTCCCTGACACGGGTGATCGAGCGGGACGGCGCGCCTTGGGTCTACACTCCCAGGTCCGTCCCGGCATGAGCCAACCAGTCGAGCACTTCTGTCGGCGTCGCGACCTCGTGCCTGTCCGGCAGGGCGGGGCGGTCGATCATCACGACGGGGATGTTCAAGGCACGCGCGGCGTCGAGCTTGGCCGAGGCGCCGCTGCCGCCCGCGTTCTTGGACACCACCAGGTCGATGCCGTGTTCCTGCATCAGCGCGCGGTCGCCATCGGGGGTGAACGGCCCACGATCCACGATGACATGGTATTCGGCAAAGGGCGGCGGAGTTTTCGGCGGATCGACCAGCCGCAGCAGGTAGAAATGCTGCGGGTTGGGGGCAAACTCGTCCAGGTGCATCCGGCCCACGGCCAGCATGACGCGGCGGGGCGCCGTGTCCAGCGCGGCGACCGCCCCGGCAATGTCCGGCACGTGGCGCCAGCGGTCGCCGGCCTGCGGCTGCCAGGCGGGCCGGGTCAGGGTCAGCATGGGGATACCCGCCTGTTGGGCCGCGTGCACCGCGTTCGCGCTCATCTGCGCGGCAAAGGGGTGGGTGGCGTCGACCAGGTGCGTGATGCCGGTGTCACGGATGTACCTTGCAAGCCCCTCGACTCCGCCGAACCCGCCGACCCGCTGCGGCAAGGGCTGGCGGCGCGGGCGGTCGACCCGTCCCGCAAAGCTGACGGTGCCCCGAAGCCCGCGTTCCGCCATCAGGTTGGCCAGCGCCGTGGCCTCTGTCGTGCCGCCCAGGATCAGGAGGTTCGGGGTCATGTCTGAGGGCGCTCCCTGGCTGGTGATCATCGGTCTGGGCGAAGATGGACCGGAGGGGCTGTCCCCTGCAAGCCGTGCCGCGCTGGAACGGGCCGAAATCATCATGGGGCCACCGCGTCACCTGGCCTTGCTGCCGGACATGGGCGCGGAGCATGTGGAATGGCCAGTGCCTTTTGCCGATGGGCTGGATCTGTTGGAAGGGTACAGGGGCCGTCAGGTGGCGGTACTGGCCTCGGGGGATCCCTTCTGGTTCGGCGCGGGCAGCGTGATCGCGCGGAGGTTCGAACCCGGCGAGTGGCAGGCCTTGCCGGGTGTGTCCTGTTTCTCGCTTGCGGCGGCGCGGCTGGGCTGGACCCTGGACAAGGTGCTGTGCCTCGGGCACCACGCGGCGCCCTTGACGCGGTTGCGATCTTACCTGGCCCCTGGCGTGCGGATGATCCTCACCCTGCGCGATGGCGACGCCGTGGCGGACCTGGGCGGATACCTTGCCGGGCTTGGATTCGGCGCCTCGCGGCTTTGGGTGATGGAGGCGCTGGGCGGTCCGCGGGAACATGTGACCGAGGTGCAGGCAGATGCGGTATCCGGGGTGTTCTCGCACCCCGTTGTCGTGGCGGTCGAGATCGCGGGCGAAGGGGCCGTGTTGCCCTGTACCTCGGGCATCGACGACGGTTTTTTCGACAGCGACGGCGTGATGACCAAGCGCCCGGTGCGGGCGCTGACGCTGTCGGCGCTTGCGTCGAAACCGGGGGAACGGCTTTGGGACATCGGTGGAGGCTCTGGCAGCATCGGGATCGAGTGGCTGCTGAGCCATCCGACGACCCAGGCCGTGACCGTCGAGCCGCGCGCGGACCGGATTGCGCTGATCCGCGCCAATGCGGCAGCGCTGGGCGTGGACCGCTTGCAGGTGGTCGAAGGCCGCGCGCCGGAGGCTCTGGCGGGGTTGGACGCGCCGGACGTGGTCTTTGTCGGCGGGGGATTGAGCGGGGACCTGCTGGACTGGCTGTTTTCGCACCTGCCCGGCGGAACGCGATTGGTGGCCAACGCGGTGACGCTGGAAAGCGAGGCGCAGTTGATCGCGGCCCATGCGGCGCGGGGCGGTGACCTGTTGCGGATCGAACTGGCGCAAGCGGCGGCACTTGGCCCGCGCCGGGGATGGAAAGCCGCCTACCCGGTGGTGCAATGGAGCGTGACGTTGTGATCGTCGCGGGGTTCGGATTTCGTGGCGCGGTCTCGGTGCAGGGCCTGGCCGATGCATTGGACGGGGCTGGATCGGGGCAGACGGTCTCGGCGCTTGCCACTGCTGCGGACAAGGCGGAAACGCCAGTATTCATGGCCTTCGCGCGCCAGATGGGGCTGCCGGTGATCGGGATTGACGCCGCCACGCTCTCGGCGCAGGAGGTGAGAACGCAATCGGTGGCCAGCACGGCGGCGCGCCAGACCGGCAGCCTTGCCGAGGCGGCGGCACTGGCGGCGGCGGGGCCGGGGGCGCGGCTGATCGTGACACGGGTCGTGTCAGAGGACCGCATGGCGACCTGCGCGCTGGCAGAAGGAGAGGGCGCATGACAGTTCATTTCATCGGGGCAGGACCGGGGGCAGCGGACCTTTTGACCCTGCGCGGGCGCGACCTGATCGCCGCCTGTCCGGTCTGTCTTTACGCGGGGTCTTTGGTGCCCGAGGCCGTGCTGGGGCATTGCCCGCCGGATGCGAAGATCGTGAACACGGCGCCGATGGATCTTGACGCCATCGTCGCGGAAATCGCCGCGGCCCATGCAGAGGGCAAGCACGTGGCGCGGCTGCACTCCGGCGACCTGTCGGTCTGGTCGGCGATGGGTGAACAGTTGCGGCGGCTGGACGCTCTGGGCATTCCCTATGACGTGACGCCGGGCGTGCCCTCTTTCTCGGCGGCGGCGGCAGCTCTGGCGGTGGAGCTGACGGTGCCGGAACTGGCGCAATCGGTTGTCTTGACGCGCACGCAGGGCCGCGCCTCGCCCATGCCCGAGGGCGAGAGCCTTGCGAATTTCGCCCGCACCGGCGCGACGCTGGCGCTACACCTGTCGGTGGGGCAACTAGAAAAGGTTCAGGCCGACCTGCTGCCCGGCTATGGCGCCGATTGCCCCGTGGCCGTGGTCTATCGCGCCAGCTGGCCCGACCAGCGGGTGATCCGCTGCACGCTGGGCACGTTGACAGAGGCGGTGGACGACGGGATTTCGCGCACGGCGCTGATCCTTGTGGGCGCAGCGCTGGGCGAGGGGCCGCGTGCGGAAAGCCGGCTCTATGCGGCGGATTATGACAGGCGCTACCGGCCGCAGAGCGCCGATAGCCCCTGGGCGGAGTGGCAACATGGCGATGACTGATCTTCCCCCCGGCCTGATGATCTCGGCCCCCGCCTCGGGCACCGGCAAGACCACCGTCATGCTGGGGCTGCTGCGGGCCTTGCGCGACGAGGGTCTATCTGTGCAACCCTTCAAGTCCGGCCCGGACTACATCGATCCGGCCTTTCACCTCGCGGCCAGCGGGCGGGCGTCGTTCAACCTGGATACCTGGGCGATGGAAGGTGGCTTGCTTGATGCGGTCGCGGCGCAGGCTAGTGGCGCGGATATCTGCATCGGTGAAGGGTCGATGGGGCTTTATGACGGTGTGGCGACGCGCGGGCAGTCGGGCTTCGGCTCTTCGGCAGAGACGGCGCGGCGCATGGGCTGGCCCGTCGTGCTGGTCGTGGACGTGGGTGGACAGGCGCAATCGGCGGCGGCCACGGCGATGGGATTCCGGGACTACATGCCCGATCTGCCCTTCGCTGGCGTGATCCTGAACCGCTGCGCCTCTCCCCGGCATGAACGCCTGACGCGGCTGGGCATGGAGAAGGCGGGGATCAATGTCCTGGGCGTGCTGCCCCGGCGCGGTGATCTGACCCTGCCGGAACGGCACCTGGGCCTGATCCAGGCGGTCGAGCACCCCGACCTTGAGGCGGCGATCGCGGGCTACGCCGATTTCCTGCGCGACCATGTCGATCTTGCGACGATCCGGGCCGTTGCGGATGGGAGGTCGGACGCCCCGGCCACCGGGCTGCGCCCGGCAGCGGCCCGCCCGCCAGCCGCATCCGACCTGCCGCGCCCCCCGGCGCAGCGTATCGCGCTGGCCCGGGACGCGGCTTTTTCCTTTACCTATCCGCATTTGCTGGAAGGCTGGCGCGCGGCAGGAGCCGAGATCCTGCCGTTTTCGCCGCTCGCGGACGAGGCGCCGGACGTGAGCGCCGACATGGTCTGGCTGCCTGGCGGCTACCCCGAGCTGCACGCAGGGCGGCTGGCGGCGGCAGACCGCTTCCGTGCCGGGCTGCGGGCCTTTGCCGAAACGCGGCCCGTGCATGGCGAATGCGGTGGATACATGGCGCTTGGCGCAGCATTGGTGGACAAGGAGGGTGTTTCGCATCGGATGGCGGGCCTTTTGGGGCTGGTCACCTCGTATGAAAAACGCAAGTTCCACCTGGGGTATCGCCGCGCCGTGCTGGAGGCGGAGATGACGGGCTTTGCGCCTGGGACAGCCCTGCGCGGGCATGAATTCCATTATTCCACCATCCTGGACCAACCCGACGCGCCGCTGGCGGCGGTCGCGGATGCGGATGGCAACCCGGTGCCAGAGACCGGCTCTCGCAAGGGGCATGTCACCGGCACCTTCTTTCACCTGATCACGGCGGAGGTTCCGGCATGAGCGGTTTCGTCAGTTTCGTGGGCAGCGGTCCGGGCGATCCCGAGCTTCTGACGCTCAAGGCCGTGGACCGGCTGAGACGCGCCGACGCGGTGCTCTTCGATGACCTGTCCTCTGGACCGATCCTGAGCCATGTGCGGCCGGGTGCCGACCTGATCGGCGTGGGCAAACGGGCCGGGCGGCCCTCGCCCAAGCAGAACCATGTCAGCCAGTTGCTGGTGGAGTACGCGCAGGAGGGCGGGCGGATTGTCCGTTTGAAATCAGGGGATTCCGGGCTGTTCGGGCGGCTTGAGGAAGAACAGGTGGCGCTGCGCGCGGCGGGCATCGACTATGAGATCATTCCCGGCATTCCCTCTGCCGTGGCGGCGGCGGCGGCCTGTGGCATTCCCCTGACCCGGCGGCTGACGGCGCGGCGGGTGCAATTCGTCACCGGGCATGATGCCAGCGGCGCGTTGCCCCCGGACCTGGACCTCAAGGCGCTGGCCGATCCCGGCGCCATGACGGTGGTCTTCATGGGCAAGCGGACCTTTCCGAAACTGGCAGAAGCCTTGATTTCCAATGGCTTGCCAGGGACGACCCCGGCCATCCTGGCCGAGGCGGTCTGTACCTCCGAGCAGAGCCTGCACAGGGACACGGTGGCGGGTCTGTCGGCGCGACTGGCGGGCGAGATCGGGACCAAACCGGCGCTGATCCTGTACGGGCCGATGGCCGAATTGGGGGTGGGGTTTGACTGAGCTCTGGCTGGTCGGGATCGGGACAGGCAACCCGGACCATCTGACCTTGCAGGGCCAGCGCGCATTGCGCGAGGCCGCGACGGTGCTGATCCCGAGAAAGGGCGCCGCCAAGGAGGATCTGGCCGAGGTGCGCCACGAGATATTGCGGCGCGCGGGCGCGGTGGCACAGGTTGTGCCCTTTGACATGCCGGTTCGGGATGAGAACCTGCCCTACCAGGAGCGGGTGGCGCGCTGGCACGACGCCATTGCCGACCGCTGGATCGCGGCGCTGGACGGCGCGCCCGAAGGGCCCGTGGCTCTGCTGGTCTGGGGCGATCCGGGGTTGTACGACAGCACGTTGCGGATTGCGGAACGGCTGAGCGGCGAGGTGAAAGTCAAGGTTTTCCCGGGGGTTACGGCGCTTCAGGCGCTGACGGCCGCCCATGCGATCCCGTTCAACACGGTCAATGGCGCGGTCATGGTCACGACCGGACGACGTCTGCGCGATCACGGCTGGCCCGCGGGGGCAGAGACCGTGGTGGTCATGCTGGATGGTGAGTGTTCCTTTCAACAGATTGATCCAAAAGGGGTTTCGATCTGGTGGGGCGGCTTTCTGGGGATGCCGGAACAGGTGCTGGAGGCCGGGCCTTTGGCGGATACGGCCGCCCGGATCGTGGCCACGCGAGCCGAGGCGCGGGCGCGGCACGGCTGGATCATGGACACTTATCTGATGCGGAAAGACGAGCGGGGCTGAGGCCCCGGATCTTGTACGTTTTGTACAAAACGTACGTCGAAATCAGCATTTTGTACAAAGCGGCAAGGGATCGTTAACCCATTGCCGTGACCGTCGCGGACCGCGCCGGGAAATCCGGACTCGGTTGCCGGGAAAGTCCTGTTAGACTGCAGGCGGATTTTCCCCTGCCGAAGGACGTTCGTCCGTGTCTATTGCCCGCCTTGCCGCTGCTGTTTCGTTCATCTCATTTGCCGGCGCGGCCCCGGCGCAGGACCTGATGCTGTTCCCGCCCGAGACCTTCGGGCAGGTGGTGGCACCGCGCAACGAGTCGATGCTGGACGTCCAGCTTGAGGCGCAGGTGGGGTCCTACAACAACGAGTTCGTGTCCAGCTATGGCGACAGGTCGATCTTTGCGCGCACGGGCCGCGCGGTGGGGATGTTGCAGATCCTGACCAATGTCGGCCATGCGCCCTGCACCGCCTTTCTTGTCGAGGGCAACAAGCTGGTGACCAATCACCATTGCGTGCCGGGTATCCTGAAACATCCCAGGATGGTCGAGAAGGGCGCAACCAGTATCGCGGCGGTGCAGTTCCACGCCGGTTTCCTGCGCGACGGGATCGAGGCGGGGGTCAAGAGCTTTCACGTCAACCCGGTGCCGCTGGAGACCAGCGAGGCGCTGGACTACACGGTGCTGCAGGTGCTGGGCGATGCCAATGCCGAGTTCGGCGCGCTGGAGCTTTCGGCGGCGGTTCCCAATGACCGCGATCCCTTCTGGGTGATCGGGCACCCGATGGGCGAGGCGCAGCGGATCAGCCGCGAGAAATGCCAGGCGGACAGTCCGGCCCTGGCCGGACATAGGCTGCGGCACACCTGCGATACGCTGCCGGGGAATTCCGGTTCTCCGGTGATCGACGCAGGGTCGCAGAAGGTGATCGGGCTGCACCACGCGGGCAGCCGGGCCGGAAAGGTGAATTTCGCGGTGCCGATGGCAGAGATCCTGGCGCAGTCGAAGGTGTTGAAGGCGGTCGCCAAGGCGCCGCCAGCCAAGGCGGACGCCGAAAGGGACGCTGAACGGGCGTTGGAAGCGGCGCTGGCCGAGCTGGAGAAGCTGCGCGCGGAAAAGGCGGAACAAGCCGTTGCGGTGCAGGCGAAACCGGTTGAGCCCGTCGACCCGGCGCCGGTTGCAGAGCCGGTGGACGCGCGCGACATCCTGCGCCAGACGCAATCGCATCTGAACAGGCTGGGCTGTGATGCGGGCACGCCGGACGGGATCACGGGGCCACGGACCCGCGAGGCATTCCGCCGGTTTCTTGTCGCGACGGATGTTGCGCTCGAGGCTGGCGATCTTGGGACGGCGCAGGCGCTGGAGGCCATCAAGGTGCGGTCGGGCACCGTCTGCAAACAGGTGGTCGCGGCCCCTGCACCGGAGGCGGACACACCTCGGGAACCGGGGCAGTCCACGCCTCCTGCACCGGTTTATTCGATGGTCGGGACATGGAGCTGGTCTGCAACCTGTCCGCTGGGTGTGGCCTCCGGGACCACCACCTATCGGTCGGCGGGGGGCAATGCCTTTACCGGGACGATCAGCGGCACGTCTGGCAGCGGGACCACGCGGGGCACTCTGAACGGGCGCAGCTACTCGGCCACGGAGACCTTTGGTTGGGTCACCAATACCGCCAGTGGCACCTTGTCCAAGGATGGCCGGTCACTGAGTATCAGCGTTTCGAATGGCTGTCGCGTCACGGTCCGCAAGAATTAGCGCGGCGGGATGGGCCGTGCCTAGACCGGCACCAGCCGCCCCTCCCGCAACTCCAGCGCGCAGGGCGCGATCCTCTCCCGAAACGCCGGGTCGTGTGACACCAGCAGGATCGGCAGCGGCAGGGCGTCGATGATCTCGGTCAGGCGGGCCTGGTTTTCCGGGTCGAGCGCGTTGGTCGGCTCGTCCAGCAGCAGCACCTCGGGGGACATGGCGAGGACGGTGGCGAGGGTCACGAGGCGTTTCTCGCCGCCCGACAGTTTATGCGTGACACGGTCGCGCAGGTGCAGCAGGTCGAGCACCATGAGGGTCTGTTCGACCACGGCCAGCGCCTCGTCCCGGCTCTTGCCCAGGTTCAGGGGGCCAAAGGCCACGTCCTCGGCCACGGTGGGACAGAAGAGCTGATCGTCGGGGTCCTGGAACACCAGCCCGATGCGGCGGCGGACCTCGTGGAAGTCCCTTTCACGGCTGCGGGTGCGGTCAAAAATGGTCACGGTGCCCGAGGTGGGCCGTTGCAGCCCGAGGATCATCCGCAGAAGCGTCGACTTGCCGGCGCCGTTGGGGCCGGTCAGGGACAGCCGCTCGCCGGGGCCAAGGCGCATCGAGGCGCCGTTCAGCACCGGGGGCTGGCCGGGATAGGCAAAGTGCAGATCGTCCAGTTCGATCATCGCAGCGTCAATTCCAGTGTCAGCAGCAGGGCGAAGGCGCCGAGGAGAACCAGCGCAAAGAGCGCGTCGGCACGGGTACAGCGGAACTCTTGCAAAAGCACGATCCGGCCCGAGAATCCACGGCATTTCATCGCGCCCAGCAGGCGTTCGGAACGCTCGATGGCGCGCACCATCATCATCCCGACCAGGTAGCCGAAGCTGCGGTAGCTGTGCCAGTTGGTGCCGGGGCGAAAGCCGCGCACCTTCATCGCGGCGCGCAGGCGCAGGTATTCCTGGCGCAGCACTTCGACGTAGCGGATGGTGAACATCATCAGGTGCACCAGGGTTTCCGGGGTCTTCAGGCGGTAGAGCGCGTGGCCCAGCGTGACCGGCTCCATCGTGCCGACAAGGGTGATGAGGGCGAGGACCACGGCATTGGCGGTCAGGCCGATCTGGATGGCGCGGGCAAACCCCTGCCAGGAGGCAGGATAGCCCCAGAGGGTAAAGATCGGGTCGCCGGGCACGGTGAAGGGCAGGAGCAGCAGCATGAAGAGGATGAAGCCGTCGACCATCGCGACACGTTTCAGCGTCCTTGCCGGGGGCAGGCGCGACAGCGCCAACAGGGTCAGGGACAGCGCCAGCGCGGCGGTGAGCGCGACTAGGTTGTCCAGCGCCACCACGAAGACGCCATAGGCGATGGCGGACAGGATGCGCACGCGCGGGTCCAGCGCGGCGATGGGGCCGGGGCCGCGGCGGGGGCCGTCACCGGGCAGGGCGGCGCTGGTGTTCGACAGGATATGCGTCACGCCCCGGCCTGCGATTTGAGCTGGCGCCGGGCGGCGATGTAGAAGCCCAGCCCGAAGAGCCCGAGGATATAGCCCATGCCGCCGAGGATCGTCTGCAGGTCGTTCTTTTCACGGTAGGCGGCGATCTCGCGGCGCAGGGGGCGCATCTCGTCGCGGACGATGCGGGCAATCTCGGCCCGGTCGGCATCCGACAGCGCCACGCCGGGGGCGGCGGGCGCCGTCGTGGGGGCGGGCGCTGCGGGTTCGGGCGCGGCGACACCCAGGATGCGGGCGACCTCTTCGGCGGGCATGGTGACATTGGCCAGGTGCCCGGCGCCGAGGTCCGAGCGGAAGGTATGGGCGACGGGTTCGGTCGGCGTGTAGATGAAAAACCCGTCGGCGTCGGTCACGGTCTCGCCCAGCAGCGTGCCGTCGGGGCCATAGACCTCGACCGGCTGGTCGGTGGCCATGTCGCCGTTGGAAAAGCCGATTTCGCCCTCGATGGCGCTGCCGGAGGGGAAGACGGCGGCGATCACCTTGTGAGCCAGTGCCGGGACGGGCAGGGCCAGCAGGCAGAGGACAAGCGCCAGCCGGATCATGCCTCGGCCTCCTTCATCGACAGGAAAAGGTCCGGTTTGACTTTGCGCGCCAGCAGGACCGCAAAGCCGGTCAACAGGCCCTCGATGACCATGATCGGCAGGTGGGCGACAAAGACAAGGTGCGCGACGGCGAGGAATTCGTCGCCCGAGAACATCAGCGAGAGGGCGACGAAGAGCGTCGTCAGGGCGGTGGCGCAGGCGCCGCCGATGCCGCCCCAGATCGCCGCCCCGACAGGACCGCCGCGCAGGATCAGCGGGCGGAAGACCAGCCCGACGAGGACCGCCGCAAGGGCGATATTGACGGTGTTCACCCCCAGCACGGTCAGCCCGCCAAAGCCGAAAAAGACCGCCTGCAGCACCAGTCCGACGAAAAGCGCCGGGAAGGCGGCCCAGCCGAGGATCAACCCGGCCAGACCGTTGAGGATGAGATGCACCGACGACGGACCCACGGGCACATGGATCAGCGAGGTCACGAAGAAACTGGCCGAAAGCACCCCGGCCGCCGGGATACGGTCCAGCGGCAGGGCGCGCAGGCCAAGGGCGATGCCCCCTGCCGCCGCCACCGCGCCGCCGATGACGACCGGGTTCGAGAGGGCTCCGTCGACGATGTGCATCTTGGGTTACTCCAGTTCCCAGGCGCGGATCCAGAGGACCGCGTCCTGGCTCAGCTCCTTGCCCTCATGTTCGGTCACCGGACCGGCGCCAAGGGCGGCAAAGCCCCAGTACCCGGCCTTGGGGATGCCGAAGGTGAAATAGCCGTTGGCGTCCGAGATCGCCACGACGGCCCCTCCGGGCGGCGGGCTGGCCACGGGGGCGGTGGCCGAGGATCCGTCCATGTCCGGTTCGGCCGCCATGTACTCGATCTCGATTTCCGCGCCGGCAACGGGTTCACCATTGGCCAGCACCTGCCCGGTGAAGGTGGACCCGGCGATGATGTTGTAGGGCTTGTTCAGGGGCAGGATCTCTGTGGGCAGGCCCACGGGCGCCATCCAGTCGGTCGGCAGCGTGTTGCGGTTCAGCACGGACTTGGTGAACTGCTGGATGTACTTGTCCTCGGATTCCTCGAAATAGGGCTGGGGCACCGTCACCAGCACATAGTCGCCAGACCGTTTCACCGGGACCGAACCGAGGAAGGCGGCAGCGGAATTGCTGGCGCCGGTAAAGGTGATCGGCTGCAGCGTGTCCATCAGGTCGGTCTTTTCGCCGCGATGAATGACATAGAACTCCTGCGGGCGCTCCAGGTCCATGACATGGCCGTTTTCGAAGGGGTGCCAGAACACCAGCTTGACCGGCACGTCACCGGGACGGTCGATCAGCGCGTCGGTGGTGTATTCCAGCAGGAAATGCGCGGGTGCCGCCGTGGGCAACGCCAGGAGCGCGCCAACAAGGGCCTGTTTTCCGAGGGTAAAAAAAGTCACTGATATCGTCCTTGTCCAGTCTGCGCCATCCCCGGCGCAATGCGGTGGAGACGTGGGACAAGGCGGCCGGGGTCCGAACAGGACACAGGCCAGACGCTCACCCCGACGTCCGGTGGAGCCGTGGCCATCTGGGCCGCGGGTGTCCGGCAGGTCTCCTGACTCGCGGGTCGTTGCCTGGGCCTGCCTTCCCGGATTGCTCCAGTGGCGTCTTGGCCCGGCTCTCCGCTTACAGTTGCGGGGGCAGTTGCCGGATTGGCGCGGATGCGCCGCACGGCATTCCCTCTTTCCCCCGGAAAGTCGCCTTTCCGGGACCGGTCACGGTTCTGTGTGTGACAGGTTCGCCAATGCGGGGCAATGGTCAAAGTGACATGCGCGGTCCCTCGTTCGGGTAGTTGGTTGACGGAACCGAGTCGGTGGCGGATAGCTGTCACAAAGCCGCTATCGCTAACGGGAGGACTGGGGCATGAAACGGTCACGCATCAACGCCATCATGACGGAGGCGGACGAGATGATCCGCCGCCACGGGTTCACCCTGCCGCCCTTTGCGCAATGGTCGCCAGAGGCCTTCGTGGCGCAGGCGGGCGCGGCGCGGCATGTCATCGACTCTCGTTGTGGTTGGGACATCACCGACTATGGCGCCGGGCGCTATGACGAGATGGGGCTGTTCCTGTTCACCCTGCGCAACGGGCTGCTGTCGGACCTGACCTCGGGGCGGGGGATGTGCTACGCGGAAAAGCTGCTGATCTCGAAACAGGACCAGCTTTCGCCGATGCACACCCATGTCATCAAGGCCGAGGACATCATCAACCGGGGCGGCGCGACACTGGTGGTGGAGCTGTACGGATCTGACGACCAGGGCGATTTCGCCGAGGATCGCGGCGGCACCGTGATGTGCGACGGGATCGTGCACGACTATGTGGCGGGCGAAAAGCTGCAACTGGCGCCGGGCGAAAGCGTGACCCTGCGGCCCGGCGACTGGCACGCCTTCTGGGGCGAGGGCGGCGACGTGCTGATCGGCGAGGTCAGCACCGTGAACGACGACGAGACCGACAACATCTTTCGTGAACCGATCGGGCGCTTTTCCGACATCGAGGAGGACGAGGCGCCGCTGCACCTGCTGGTCAGCGACTACAAGGCCTGGCTGGGGGCCTGAGGCCGGGACTTGCCAATGCGGGAGGCGGGCGCCACTCTGCGCCCGTCGGCAAGAGGGGGCAGGACATGCTGAGACGGGCACTAGGACAGGGCGGGCCGGAGGTATCGGCGCTGGGCATCGGGGCGATGTCCTTTGCGGGCTTTTACGGCGCGGTGAGCGAGGACGAGAGCCACGCGGTGCTGGATGCGGCGCTGGACGCCGGGGTCGATCACATCGACACCTCGAACGTCTATGGCATGGGCAAATCCGAAGAGATCATCGGCAGCTTCCTGAAACGCTACGCGGGCAAGGGCGGCACCCCGTTCCGCATCGCCACCAAGGCCGGGATCACCCGCGACCCGGACACGGGCGCGCGCATTTTCGACAATACCGCTGCCCATCTTGAGGCGGAGCTGGACAAGAGCCTGCAACGGCTGGGGCTGGAGCAGGTCGACCTGTTCTACGTCCACCGCCGCGATCCCCGGATCGAGATCGAGGAGGTGACGGAGTCGCTGGCGGCGCTGATCCGCAAGGGCAAGATCGCCTCTTTCGGCTATTCCGAGATTGCTCCCACCAGCCTGCGCCGTGCCGCTGCCGTGCATCCGGTGGCCGCCGTGCAATCGGAGTATTCGCTGCAGACGCGCCTGCCCGAGATGGGCCTGTTACAGGCCTGCGAAGAGCTGGGCGCCGCGCTGGTCGCCTTTTCGCCGGTGGGGCGGGCGCTCTTGTCCGATACGCCGCCGACGCCGGAACGGGTGGCGGCGGCGGGGTTCCTCAAGGTCAATCCGCGCTTCATCGGCGGCAACCTGGAACGCAACATCGCCGCCAGCCAAGGCTTGCGCGACCTGGCCGCAGAGGCGGGTTATGCCACGGCGACGCTGGCCATCGCCTGGGTGTTGTCGCAGGGCCGGACGGTGCACGCGATCCCCGGCACCCGCAGCCCGGGGCACCTGCACGAACTGGTGCGCGGGGCCTCGATGATGCTGGGCGACGACCTCAAGGCCGAGATCGAGCGCCGCCTGCCGCTGGGCTGGGCGCATGGGTCGCGCTATTCGGCAGAGCAGTGGATCGGCCCGGAATCCTATGGTTGAGCCCGGCCTTCCCAAACACGAGGACAGTTGACATGGAATACGTTTTCCCGCCCGCACCGCAGGCCGGTGCCGCCGTCGCAGGCAGCGCGGCGCGTTTCCCGGTGCGCCGGATCTTTTGCGTCGGGCGCAACTATGCCGCCCATGTGCGCGAGATGGGCAAGGACCCGGACCGCGATCCGCCGTTCTTCTTCACCAAGCACGCGGGCGCATTGGTCGACAGCGGCGCGACCGTGCCCTATCCGCCCGAGACCGGCGATTTCCACCACGAGGCGGAACTGGTGGTGGCCATCGGCACGGGCGGGCGCGACATCGCCGAGGCGGACGCGCTGTCCCATGTCTGGGGCTATGCCGTGGGCAACGACCTGACCCGGCGCGACCTGCAGGCCGAGGCCAAGAAACAGGGGCGGCCCTGGGACTGGGCCAAGGATTTCGATGCCTCCGCCGTGGTCGGCCCGGTGCATCCGGTGGCCTCGGTCGGCCATCCGGACAAGGGGGCGATCCGGCTGACCGTCAACGGCGAGACGCGCCAGGACGGCGACCTGGCCGAGATGATCTGGACCGTGCCCGAGGTGATCTCGATCCTGTCGCACTCGATGAAACTGGCCCCCGGCGACCTGATCATGACCGGGACGCCCGCGGGCGTGGGCGCGCTGGCGCCCGGGGACATCTGCGTGGTCGAAATCGCGGGGCTGGGCCGGATCGAAACGTTGATCGGCCCGCGCGGCTGAGGCGGCGCCCGGTTTCCGGGCCATCCGGGTGACGCAACGACACCCTGCGTCAAAAAACTTGCCAGCCCGGATATTCGGGCGCACGCTCGTCGGAATTTTCCGTGTCCGGATTTTCTGATGAGTGTTTCTGTTCGCGCCCCCCTGGGGCGCCCGCACGCCCGACCCGCAAGGACCTCAAGACCTGAAATCGCAACGGGCCGCGCCACGGCAAGGCCCAAACGAGGCGCCAAGTAATGCCGCCCCCCGCCGTTGGCAGGGGGAGGTCCGGCGTCGTGTCCGACACCGGGCGATACCGCAATTTCGACACGCTGCGCCTGTGGGCGGCGGTGGCCGTGGTGCTGTCGCACAGTTTCCTGATCGCCACCGGGACCGAGGACGGAGACCTGTTCAAAGTGCTGACCGGCGAGGTCGCAGGCTTCTACGCGGTGCAGGTGTTCTTTGTGCTCAGCGGTTTCCTGGTCACGCGCAGCCGGTTCGCCTGTGACAGCTCGTGGGATTATGCGCGCAGGCGTTTCCTGCGGGTCTACCCGGCCTACGCGGTCAGCGTGTTGCTTGTCTTTCTCCTGGTGCCGTTCCTGATTGACGGGGCCGGCGCGCATCTGGCGGATGAGCGAACCTGGCGGAACCTGCTGAGGACGCTGGCCGCGGATTCCACCCGGGCGAAAGTGCCGGAGTTCACCTATTACGACGCCCCGGTGGGGGAGAGCCTCAACCCGGTCTACTGGACCATCGAGGCCGAGGTGCTGCTGTACCTGCTGGTCGGTCTGCTGTATGCGCTGCGGCTGCTGACGCTGCCGGGCTGCCTGTTTTTCCTGGTGCTGGCCATCTGGGTGCGGCTGTTTGCGCCTTTCGCCGACGACCTGCACCGCTGGGCCTTGCAGTACGGTGCGCCCGGGTTCTTTTCCGGGGCTGTGATGTGGTTCGTCTTTCGCCACCACAGGCCACGGGCGTGGATCGCCGCTCTGCTGGCGGTGGTGACGCTGGCGGGGATCTTCCTGTCGGATGCCACCCGTGTCCTGTTCCCGGTCTTCGCGGCCTATCCGCTTCTCTGGCTGGGCAGTCGCGGGGCGCCGGATCTTGGAAACTGGACGCGCGCGGGTGACCTGTCCTACGGCATCTACCTGTTCGGCTGGCCGGTCCAGCAGGTGATCCGTTCGATCACCGGGCCGATGGAGGGCTGGAGTTTCTTCCTCCTTTGTCTCGGCCCGGTCCTGCTGGCGGGCTGGCTGTCCTGGCACCTGATCGAACGTCCCGCCCTGCGGCTGAAGGCAGGTGCGGGCGTCAGGCCTCCTGGCCGTCGGGCAGGGGAAACAGCAGGTCGTAGGCCCAGTTGAACGCGAAGGCATAGACCAGGAAGAAGGCGGCAAAGGACAGGTCCATCACCAGCGCCTGCCAAAGCGAGATGTCCAGATACCAGGCCAGGAAGGGCATGAGCAGCGCCAGCAGCCCGGCCTCGAACAGCACCGCGTGCAGCAGCCGCAGGCGCAGAGTCTTGGCCGTGGTGCCGCGCCGGTGGTGCAGCACCCGGTCGAACCCGGAATTGTAGAGAATGTTCCACAGCGTCGCGATCGCGGACCCGACAAGACTGACCGCGCCGGTGTCATGGGCGGGCATGTGAAAGGCGATCATGCCAAGGGGGACGATCAGGCCAAGAGCAAGGATTTCAAAGCAAAGCGCGTGGCGCAGACGGTCAAGCGGGCGGCGCATGGCAACCTCCTGGAAATTGCCGGGCCGTCCCGGGACTGTTCCATCGCTGGAGGTCGTCCTCTGCCGTCTAGATGGGACAGTCTGACTTGGGGTTCAAGCCTGCGGTCAGACGTTTTTCCTGCCCCCGGCGGCCCTGTCGCGGGCCGTCGGGGGCCGGTGTCAGGAGGCCTGGCTGTAACGCGCGCCGTCGGGCGTGTAGCCGTCGAACAGGCGCGCCACCATCCGCGTCAGGGCGCGGCCCTCGGGGGGGATGGCCAGGGTGTCGTCGCCAAGCGTGACGAGGTCGCCGAAGCGTTCGGCGGCCCGGGTCATTTCCCCCCGCAGGCCGTCGGCTTCGGGGCCGAACTCTGCCCGCAGCGCGTCCAGGTCCAGCCGGAAATCGCACATGATCATCTCGATCGCGCGGGCGCGCAGCAGGTCGTCGCCGGTCATGAGATGGCCGCGCGCGCCCGCGAGGTCCCCGGCCTCGATCCGCTGGACATAGGCGGGTGTCGCCGGGGCGTTCTGGACAAAGCCCGTCGGCAGGCGCGAGATCGAAGAGGCGCCAAGCCCGATCAGCGTGGCACAGCGGTCGTCGACATAGCCCTGGAAGTTGCGGCGGAGGTGCCCGGTGCGGGCGGCCAGGGCCAGCCCGTCGTCGGGGCGGGCGAAATGGTCGATGCCGATGCTGTCGAACCCGGCCTCGGCAAAGCGGCGCGCGGCCAGTTCCGCCAGCTGGTAGCGTTCCACCTCATGCGGCAGCGTGGCCTCGTCGATCAGTTTCTGCCGCTTGGACATCCAGGGGACATGGGCATAGCCGAACAGCGCGATGCGGTCCGGTGCCAGTTCCAGCACCTTGGCCACGGTGTCGTTTAGCCGCGCCGCGTCCTGGTGCGGCAGGCCATAGACGAGGTCGGCGTTCAGTGAGCGGATGCCCGCCGCGCGCAGATCCTCGACGCAGGCGCGGGTCACGTCGAAGGGCTGCAGCCGCCCGATGGCCTCTTGCACGACCGGGTCGAAATCCTGGATGCCGATGCTGGCGCGGTTCATGCCCTCGGCGGCCAGCGCGGCGATCTTGGCCCGGTCCACCATGGTCGGGTCGATCTCGACCGAGAATTCGCAATCCTCGGTGGGCGGGATGACCGCCTTGACCGCCTGTGCCAGCCGGTGGATCAGCGCCGGCGGCAGGATCGTGGGCGTGCCGCCGCCCCAGTGCATCCGGCCCATGCGCAGGCCCGGTGGCAGGGTGTCCTTCAGCAGGGCCAGTTCCTGTTTCAGTGTGCCGATGTAGCTTTCGACCGGGGCCAGCGTCTGCGTGCCCTGGGTGCGGCAGGCGCAGAACCAGCACAGGCGTTCGCAAAAGGGGATGTGGATATAGACCGAGACCGGCACATCCGGGTCCAGCGCGGCCAGCGCTTGCGCCTGGTCCGTGGCGCCGACCTGCGGGGTAAAGACCGGGGCGGTCGGGTAAGAGGTATAGCGGGGCACCCGGGCGTCGAAGAGGCCGAGGGATCTGAGGCGGTCGATCTGTTTCATGTCTTCCCCATGCGCCTTTCGCGGGCCGCGCACTTTGCGCCTGATCAACTTCGCTTGCGAAAATGCCAGGGCCGCGCGGGCCTGTCGTTCCGATCTGGCCCAGACGGGCGCGACAGGGTACCCCGTCCGGACCGTGGATTCGCGCGTCCGGTTGGGGCTGAAAAGACTTTCGGAAGCTGCTAGGGAATGGCGGTCATCGCGCGTGGCACCAGGATGCACAGGGCCAGAGGAGCAGGTGGAGACATGAGAGCAGAGGTAGTTTCGGCCGCCCGCCTGTCCGTGGCGCCGATGATGGACTGGACCGACAGGCATTGCCGCTATTTCCACCGGCTGATCTCGGGCCGTGCGCTGCTTTACACAGAGATGGTGACGGCCCCCGCGCTGGTGCGCGGTGGGGCGCTGCACCTGCTGGACTTCGATCCTTCGGAACATCCCGTGGCGCTGCAGCTGGGCGGGTCGGACCCGCGCGAACTGGCGCAGGCCGCGAAACTGGGACAGGCGGCGGGCTATGACGAGATCAACCTGAACTGCGGCTGCCCCTCCGACCGGGTGCAATCGGGCACCTTCGGCGCGGTGCTGATGAAACACCCGCAGACCGTCGTCGACTGTGTCAGTGCCATGCAGGATGCGGTGGATGTCGAGGTGACGGTGAAATGCCGCATCGGCGTCGACGACCAGGACCCCGAGGAGGTCCTGCCCGAGTTCCTCGCCCGGCTGGGCGCCGTGGGCTGTTCGCGCATCATCATTCACGCGCGCAAGGCCTGGCTGCAGGGGCTGAGCCCCAAGGAAAACCGTGACATTCCCCCGCTGGACTATGACCTGGTGCAACGGATGCGGGGCCTGTTCCCGCACCTGCATCTGTCGGTCAACGGCGGCATCACCGATCTCGACCAGGCGGCGGCCTTCCTTGAACAGGGCCTGGACGGCGTCATGGTGGGCCGCGCCGCCTATCACCAGCCCTGGGACATCCTCGGCGAGGCGGATGCGCGGATCTGGGGGCAGGGCGGCGGGCAGACCGCCGAGGGCGTGGCCCGCGCCATGCTGCCCTACATCAAGGCGCATCTGGCGGCAGGCGGCAAGCTGCACCAGGTCACGCGGCACATGCTTGGCCTCTTTTCCGGTCGTCCGGGCGCACGGCGCTGGCGGCAGGTACTCTCGACGGGGGCCACGCGCGAGGGCGCGGGGCCGGAGCTTGTCGAAGAGGCGCTTTCACATATCGGACCAGCAAAGGCGGCCTGAACAACATGGATCTTTCGGTACTTCTGCCCCTCGTGGGCATCCTGGTGGTGGCGGCGGGTTTCGCCGGTATCCTGGCAGGGCTTTTCGGCGTGGGGGGCGGGATCATCCTGGTCCCGGCCTATTTCTACGTCTTCTCGGCAACGGGGTTTGACGGGCCGCAGCTGATGCAGATCTGCCTGGCGACCTCGCTGGCCTCGATCATTGTGACCTCGACCCGCTCGGTCATGGCGCACAACAAACGCGGCGCGGTGGACTGGGACATCCTGAAATCCTGGGCGCCGGGGATCGCGCTGGGCGCGGTGGTGGGCGTGCTGATCGCCGCCGGGCTGCGCTCGGACGCGCTGGCGGTGATCTTTGCCGTGCTGGCGACGATCGTGGGGATCTACCTGGCTTTCGGGCGCAAGGACTGGCGTATCGCGCCGCAGATGCCGGGAACGGTGACGCGGTCCATCCTGTCACCGGTGCTCGGGTTCCTCTCGGTGCTGATGGGGATCGGCGGTGGCAGTTTCGGCGTGCCGCTGATGACGCTCTACAGCGTGCCGATGCACCGGGCGGTGGCGACGGCGGCGGGCTTTGGCCTGCTGATCGCGGTGCCCTCGGTGCTGGGGTTCCTCTTCGTGCAGGTCGATGGCGCACCGCCCTGGACCCTGGGCGCGGTCAATGGCCCGGCCTTCCTGATCACCATCTGCATGACGGTGCTGACGGCGCCCCTGGGGGCAAAACTGGCCCATGCGTTGGACGCGATGGTGCTGCGGCGGATCTTTGCGGTCTTCATCCTGATCGTCGCGGCCAACATGATGCGCGAGGCGCTGTGGGGCTGAACGACCTGGAGACGCAGGGCTGGACCCGCTTCGCCGCCGACCCCGCGACGCTGAAATGGGCCGCGGCGGCGCATGAGGCGGGCCGCGCCGTGCTGGCCGATCCGGCGATGCGGGCGCAATGGCTGCAATGCGAAGGCACCTGGTTCGTGGGCGTCGATGCCCTGCCCACGGCACCCGACGGCAGCATCGGCGGCGTGCCCCTGGCGGGCGCCGCGCCCGCCGCGCTGGCGCCGCTGCCCGCGCTGCACCCGGCGCAGCTCTCGATCACCTTTCCCGGCTACCCGCGCCCCCGCGCGGGCGAAAGCGAGGCCGGGTTTCGCTACCGCCTGAACCGCGACGCGGCCCATGTGGACGGGGTGCTGGCCGAAGGCGCGGCGCGCCGCCGCCATATCCGCGAACCCCATGCCTGGATCCTCGGCCTGCCGCTGACAGAGGCCGATCCCGGCGCCAGCCCTCTGGTCGCCTGGGAGGGCAGCCACCACGTCATGCGCGACGCCCTGCGCGCCGCGCTGGAAGGGAAGCCGCCCGAGACCTGGGCCGATGTGGACGTGACCGAGGCCTACCAGGCCGCGCGCCGCACCTGTTTCGAAACCTGCCGGAGGGTGGTACTGCCCGCCGCGCCGGGCGAGGCGCTTTTGCTGCATCGGCTGACCCTGCACGGGATCGCGCCCTGGGCCGAGGGCGCCCAGGCGCCACCGGAAGGCCGCATGGTGGCCTATTTCCGCCCCCAGGTCATGGGCGGCGCGGAGGCGTGGCTCGCCGGGTGAGTTCCGCGCCAGGCCCCAGGGTTTCTTCTTGGCAAAAATACTCCGGGGGAATCGACCGCAGGGAGATGGGGGCGGCGCCCCCTTTGGCCTGTCCCCGGATCTTCGTCGGAGCGGTCGGCCAATGGCATTCAGTTCCGGGATTTCATCCGAGCGGCGCGCCCGCCGCGCCGTTTGCGCAGCCGCCCGGCACGGTCAGGCAGGTCGTCCATCACTTCGCGGCGTTCTTCTGTGCTCATGCTGGACCACATCGAGATTTCCCGCGCGGTGCGCAGGCAGCCGGTGCAGAGCCGTTCCTGCGGATGGATGACGCAGACCTTGATGCAGGGGCTTTGGACCTCGTTGCGGGACCAGATATCGTCTTTCATACCCAATTGCTCCGGCCTACTCGGGCGCGTCCGCCGCGCCCGGTTGCGCGTTCAGGTACCGCATCCGGTCCAGCGCTCCTTGCAGGATATAGGCGGCGGCGACATGGTCGATGACCTCGGAGCGACGTTTTCGGGTCGTATCCGCCTCGAGCAGGGCTTTTTCCGCCGCCACGGTCGACAGGCGTTCGTCCCAGAAGGTGATCGGCCCCTCCCAGAGGGCGGTGAAATTGCGGGCGAAGGCGCGCGTCGACTGGCAGCGCGGCCCCTCGCTGCCATCCATGTTGCGCGGCAGGCCCAGAACCACCCCGCCGATGTTGCGGGCCTCGAGGATCTTGACCAGTGCCGCCGCATCGACGCCGAATTTCTTGCGCTTGATGGTTTCCAGCGGTGTCGCGACAGAGCGGAAGCTGTCGCTGACGGCCACCCCGATGGTCCGCGTCCCGAGGTCGAGCCCGGCCAGGGCCACCATCGGCGGCAGGTCGGCGGTGAATGTGTCGATGCTGTCGTGGATCATCGTTGCGGCGCTCCGTGGATGGCGGCAATCCGGATGGGCGCCTTGCGGCGCGCAGGTCGTCTCGCCTGCGGCCTTCGGCCTCCGGCTCTTGGCAGGGGGCGCTGCCCCCGTCGCGCGCGGCGCGACTCCCCCGGAGGTATTTGCAGGCCCAAAGAAGGCCAGCGCGCGCAGGGGGCCGGCATGCAGGTCAATCGGCAACCCCGGCGCGTTGGGCGGCGCCTTTCAACAGCTCCAGCGCCTCTGGGCTTTGGGCAAAGACCGTCCGGGCCTCCGTGTAGATCGCGCCGGCGCGCTCCGTCTCGCCGATCACGCCCAGCGAGGAGATCAGCCGCGCCCAGTCCTCGACCGGGCCGCCTTCCTCTGCGAGGCGGCTGGAGAGCTGGCTGACCATGCCGCGGATCATTTCCTGCCGCTCTTCCGGCGTCATGTCGCGGGCGGCGTCGATGTCGGCGGCGCTGGGCCCGCGCGGCGTGGCACCGGCGAGTTGCGGCATCTGGAAGTTCTGCACCCCGGCCATGAAGGCGAGGTCCTCGATCTGGTCGCTGATCGGCTGCACCCAGGGGTCCTGCGCGCTGCTTTCGCGCAGCAGCTTGTTCCAAATGCGGAACCCGACGTCGGGGCGGCCCACCTGGGCCATCATCAAGCCGCCGTAGTAGCGCGCCACGCCGTTGTCCGGATCGCGCGACAGGGCCTGTTCCAGCACCGCTTGCGCCTCGGGCGAGACATAGCCGCCGGCGGCCAGGATCATCATGTCGGCAAGATCGGTGAAGTCCTTGGCGGTGGCCGCGTCGCCCTTGAGCCGGATGACCTGCGCCTGGGCATTGTAGGCGGCGGAGAAATTCCCCAGCGCCGCCTCGGACCGGGTCAGCAGGACGTGGCCCTGGATGTCGTCGGGGCGGGCCTTGACCGCCTCGCGCAGCCGTTCGACCAGCGCCAGGTATTGCGGGGTGGCGTCCGGCGCGGCCTGGGGCGGAATGCGCGCCTCCATTGTGGCCTGCGAGGGACGGCTTTTCAGCGCCTCCTCGGCACGGGCCAGCCGCGCCTTGAGCGGCACGTCACCATAGCCCGCCGCGCCGATCCGGGCGTAGAGCCCGAAGGCACCGCCCACCACCACCAGCGCGATGACCGCCGCAAGGGCAAATCCCAGCGCACGGGGTTGTTCGGCCCGCTCGCCGCGCGCCTGCAGCTTGGCGTCCGCCGCCAGCAACCGGCGCGAGATCTCGACCCGCAGGCGCTCTGCCTCCTCGGCGGGGATCTTGCCGCGTGCCGCGTCCGCCTCGATCTCTTTCAGCTGATCGCGGTAGACCTCGAGGTCATAGGCCTCTGCCGGGCCCGTGGCGCGCCGTCCGCGCAAGAGGGCCAGAACCAGGGCCCCTGCGCAGAGCAGGGCCAGGGCGGTGGTCACTATCCAGAATACGGTCATCGGCCTCCCTTTCTGCTACCTCACTTAAGGCGCTGGCGGGTCGGAAAAAAGGACAAAATCCCACTGTGACGCGCCATGTCGCAACCACACGAGATAGTGACGGTTGCATGCGCCTGGGCTATGACTTTTGTGTGCATCACACCCGAAACGGACCGACCGGATTCGAGCCCATGAAACGTTATTCCGCCTTTGCCATTGCCCGAGAAGCCCTTTCCGGCCACAAGAACTGGGAACGCGCCTGGCGCAATGCCCAACCCAAAAGCCGCTATGACGTGGTCATTGTCGGCGCGGGCGGACACGGGCTGGCGACCGCCTATTACCTGGGCAAGAACTTTGGCATCACCAATGTCGCGGTGATCGAAAAGGGCTGGCTGGGCGGCGGCAACACCGGGCGCAACACCACGATCATCCGCTCGAACTATCTTCAGGATCCCTCTGCCGCGATCTATGAAAAGGCGCGCAGCCTCTACGAGACGCTGAGCCAGGAGTTGAACTATAACGTCATGTTCAGCCCGCGCGGCGTCATGATGCTGGCCCAGACAGAGCACGAGGTGCGCGGCTATTTGCGCACCGCCCATGCCAACGCCCTGCAGGGGGTCGAGACGCGCTTCATCACCCCGCGCGAGGTCAAGGAGATCATGCCGATCATCAACCTCGACGGGCCGCGATACCCCGTGCTGGGGGCGCTCTGGCAGGAACGCGCCGGCACCGCGCGCCACGACGCCGTGGCCTGGGGCTATGCCCGCGCCTGTTCCGCAATGGGCATGGACATCATCCAGAAATGCGAGGTGACGGGCGTGCGCCAGGAGGGCGGGCGCGTCACCGGGGTGCAGACCACAAAGGGCGACATTTCCTGTGAAAAGCTGGGCATCGTCGTGGCCGGACACTCGGGCGACATGGCGGCCAGGGCGGGGTTCCGGCTGCCGATCGAATCCGTGCCGCTGCAGGCGCTGGTGTCAGAGCCGATCAAGCCGGTCATGGATTGCGTCGTCATGGCCAACACCGTGCACGGCTACATGAGCCAATCCGACAAGGGCGAGATGGTCATCGGCGGCGGCACCGACGGGCACAACGCCTATACCCAGCGCGGCAGTTTCCACCACATCGAGGAAACCGTGCGCGCCCTAGTCGAGACCTTCCCGATGGTCTCCCGGCTCAAGATGCTGCGGCAATGGGGCGGCATCGTGGATGTCACCGGCGACCGCTCGCCGATCCTGTCGAAAACCCCGCTGGAGGGCTGTTTCATCAACGCCGGCTGGGGCACGGGCGGGTTCAAGGCGATCCCGGGCTCGGGCTGGGGCTTTGCCGAGCTGATGGCGCGGGGAGAGTCGCCGCTCTGCGAGGAGTTCTCCATGTGGCGCTTCGGTGAGGGGAAATTCATTGATGAGTCGGTCGCGGCGGGGGTGGCGCATTGATAAGCTACTCGCCCGATCCCAAAGCGGTTGCAGTTCTACTGCATCCCTTGTCGATTTCTTTCGCGATTTTTGCGTTTGGTCTGATCGGCGGCTACATTGCCGAGGATTTGCTTGGCAATTCCATGTTTGAACGTTTCGGGGCTTTGACTGCGGGTCTGGGCGTGCTTGTTTTCGGCTTTGTTGCTGCCGAACTGCTAAATCGCTCTCAAGACGCTCGATTTGCCCGCGAAGATGATGACCCTAGCGACCCATTCTCGGTGTCCAACATCAGAAGTGCTCCGAATTATCAAGCATTTCTTGTATTTGTTGGCACCCTCCAATGGGGTTTCGGAAGTATTGTCATGGGAGGCAATTGATGCTGACCCTCAAATGCCCCTATTGCGGCGTCCAGGCCGATGAAACCGAACTGCACGCGGGCGGCGAGGCGCATCTGACGCGGCACGGCCCCGGCTCCTCGGACGCGGACTTCGAATCCTACCTCTTCATGCGGGAAAACCCCAAGGGCGTGCATTTCGAACGCTGGCGCCACGTCAACGGCTGCGGCAAGTGGTTCCACGCCGCGCGCTGTACCATGACGCTGGAGGTCTTCGGCACCTATCCCGCCCAGACCTCTGAGCCGCCGAAAAAGATCCGCGACGCGATCACCGCCAAACGCCCCGGCTGGACGTGGAGAGAGCTGTCCTGATGTTTCTTCTTGGCAAAAATACCCCAAAATTCACCGTCCTCACAGCGTGGAGCCCTGAGACATGAGCACCCGTCTCACCACAGGCGGCCGCCTGGTCGACCGCAGCAGCGACATCCGGTTCACCTTCAACGGCAAGACCTTCCGGGGCCACGAGGGCGACACGCTGGCCTCGGCGCTCTTGGCCAATGACCAGATGCTGGTGGGGCGCAGCTTCAAGTATCACCGTCCGCGCGGCGTGGTCGCCTCCGGCGCCGAGGAACCCAACGCGCTGGTCAATCTCGGGCGAGACAACAGGCATGAGCCCAACCAGCGCGCCACGACGACAGAGCTGTTCAACGGGCTGCAGACCACATCGCAGAACCACTGGCCTTCGCTCGACCATGACATCGGCGCGCTGAACGGGCTGTTCGGGCGCTTCCTGACGGCGGGTTTCTACTACAAGATGTTCATCCACCCGCGCCCCTTCTGGAAGCACCTGTACGAACCCTTCATCCGCCAGTCGGCGGGGCTGGGCCGCGCGCCGGACCCGGAAACGCGCGACCCCGACACCTACGAACATTTCCATGCCTTCGTCGATGTCGTCGTGATCGGCGGCGGCGTGGCCGGGCTGCAGGCGGCCAAGGCGGCGGCGGACTCCGGCGCCAAGGTGCTGGTCCTGGAACAGACGGCCCATTGGGGTGGGCGTGCGCCGGTGGATGGCGGTTCGATCGACGGGATGACGCCCGGGGAGTGGGTGAACAGGACCGTAGAAGCCCTTGAAGGCATGGAGAATGTCACCCTGCGGACCCGCAGCATGGGGGCAGGGGTCTATGATCACGGCTACCTGCTGGGCTACGAGCGTCTGACCGATCACGCGCCTTTCATGAAAGGCCCGCGCCACCGTTTGTGGCGCATCCGCGCGAAACAGATCGTGACGGCGACCGGCGCCATCGAGCGGCCGCTGAGCTTTGCCGGCAACGACATTCCCGGCGTCATGCTGGCCTCTGCCATGCGCGATTACCTCGTGAACTACGGCGTCGTGGCGGGCCAGAAGACCGTCGTCGTCACCAACAACGACGACGCCTACCGCACGGCGATCGCCCTGAAACAGGCGGGGGTGCAGGTGCCGGCAGTGATCGACGCGCGCCAGATGGGCGGCGGCGCGCTGATGGAAGAGGCGAAATCGCTGGGCATCCGCGTCGAAACCGGCCGGGCCATCGCCAAGGTCAAGGGCGGCAAGCGCGTCACTGGCGTGGCGATTTGCGCGATGGCCGGCGTCGGCGCCATGCTGGAAGAGATCAAGTGCGATGCCGTGGCCATGTCGGGTGGCTGGTCGCCGGTGGTGCACCTCTGGTCCCATTGCGGTGGCAAACTGACATGGGACGAGGAACACGCCTTTTTCCGCCCCGATCCCGAGCGTGCACCAACCAGCCACGACGGTCTGCCTTTCGTCACCGTGACGGGCAGCGCCAATGGCGAAATGGACCTCAAGAGTGTTCTGGAAGATGCTGACAGGGCAGGGAAAACATCCGGGAAGGCCGCCGGCGGCAAACCCCGCCGCTTTGCCCCGCCCAAGGGCGAGAGCGCAGAGGAAATGCCGCTGCGTCCCGTCTGGCTGATGCCGGAAAACGCCTGGGATGATCTGCGCATGAAGTCGTGGCTGGACTACCAGAACGACGTCAAGGTCTCGGACGTGCAGCTGGCCGCCCGCGAGGGCTATGAAAGCGTCGAACATACCAAGCGCTATACCACCCTGGGCATGGCCACGGATCAGGGGAAACTTAGCAACATCAACGGTCTGGCGACCCTTGCTGCGTCACTGGGTGAAGAGATCCCGCAGGTGGGCACCACAACCTTTCGCCCGCCCTATACGCCCATCAGCATGGGGGCCATCGCGGGCGAGGCGCGCGGCGAGATATTCCAGCCGATCCGCAAGACGCCGATGCACGCCTGGCACGAGAAACACGGCGCCGCATGGGAGCCGGTCGGCCACTGGCGCCGCCCCTACTGCTATCCGCAACAGGGGGAGAGCAAGCACGACGCGGTCCACCGCGAGGTGCTGGCCACCCGCGAGAGCGTCGGCCTGCTCGATGCCTCGACTCTTGGCAAGATCATTGTGAAAGGGCCGGATGCGGGGCGCTTTCTCGACATGCTTTACACCAACATGATGAGCACGCTGAAACCGGGCCGCTGCCGCTATGGGCTGATGTGCACGGAAAACGGCTTTCTGACCGATGACGGCGTGGTGGCACGGATCGACGAGGACACCTTCCTCTGCCACACCACCACCGGCGGCGCGGACCGCATCCATGCCCACATGGAGGAATGGCTGCAGACCGAATGGTGGGACTGGACAGTCTACACCGCCAACGTGACCGAGCAATTCGCGCAGGTCGCCGTGGTTGGCCCCAATGCGCGCAAGCTGCTGGAAAAGCTGGGGGGCATGGATGTCGGCAAGGACATGCTGCCCTTCATGGCCTGGGCCGACGGCACTCTGGCGGGGTTCCCCGTGCGGGTCTACCGGATCTCCTTCTCGGGCGAACTCAGCTACGAGATCGCGGTGCCCGCCAACCTTGGCCGCGCCTTCTGGGACAGGGTTGTCGAGGCTGGCAAGGAATGGAACATCACGCCTTACGGCACCGAGGCGCTGCACGTCATGCGGGCCGAGAAGGGCTTCATCATGATCGGGGACGAGACCGACGGCACGGTGATCCCGCAGGACCTGGGCCTGCATTGGGCGATCTCGAAAAAGAAAGAAGACTATCTGGGCAAGCGCGCGCAGGAACGCAGCCACATGGCCGATCCGAACCGCTGGCAGCTGGTCGGGCTGGAAACCGTTGACGGCTCTGTCCTGCCGGATGGCGCCTATTCGGTGGCACCGGGCAGGAACGCCAACGGGCAGCGCAACACGCAGGGCCGGGTGACCTCGACCTATCACTCGCCGACGCTGGGCAAGGGGATCGCGATGGGCCTTGTCCACAATGGCCCCGACCGGATGGGAGAGATCATCCCCTTCATCAGGGACGATGGCGAGACCGTGGTCGAGGCCAGGATCGTCAGCCCGGTGTTCTTTGACCCCGAAGGAGAGAAGCAGAATGTCTGATCCGGTTCTGCCGCTCGGCGGCGCACAATACGAGGGCCTGGTGGACGTCCGCGAGACCGGGCCGCAGGGCATGATCGCCCTGCGCGGGGACCTGGCGGATGCATCCCTGCAAGAGGCCGTTACCAGCCTGACCGGGCTGCCCATGCCCGACATGCGCGGCGCGCAGGTTCTGGGCGAAAGCGGGGTGCTCTGGATGTCGCCGGACGAACTGCTGCTGCTGGTGCCCTACCGACAGGCCGCGCGCGCCTGCGCGCAACTGTCCGAGGCCCTGCAAGGGCAGCACGCGCTGGTCGAGAATGTCTCGGACATGCGGGCGATGTTCCGGCTGCGCGGCACGCAGCTGCGCGACGTACTGGCCAAGCTGGCCCCGGTGGACTTTGCCCGTGACGCCCTGCCGGTGGGCGAATTGCGCCGCACCCGGTTCGCGCAGGTGGCTGCGGGTGTCTGGTTCAGCGATGACACCACGGCGCAGGTCTTCTGCTTCCGCTCGGTTGCGGAGTACATGTTCAACCTGCTCTGCACCGCCGCCGATCCCGACGCCTTCGTGGGGTTTCACGCCGGCTGACCGGGCAGGGCGGTTGCCTTGGAGGGCGGCTCTGCCGATAGTGGCCGGGCCCACCCCGAAACGGAGCCGCCATGCGCCGCCTCATCCTGTCCGCTTTCTTCCTGGCCGCCCTCTCCGGGGGCGCGGCGGCGGAAAAGATGGCCTATCATTGCCGGATCGACGGCACGTCAGAACGCCAGTGGATTCAGCCGATGATCTTCATCGCGCTGGACCGGGCCATCGACCGCGTGGTGGTCTCTGACGCCTCGATCCTGGTTTTCAACGACGGCGTTCCGGTCGAAGGGCAGCTGGTCCGTGACAACAGCTCTCGGGTGACCGTCTCGTGGGAGCTGGAAGTGCGCGCCTCGGGGAACCGCCGCCTGCTGCTGGACTATCGCGCGACATTCCTCAAGGCCAGCCGAAAGGTCAACGTGACGGCGCAACCCCGTGGGAAGGGGACGCTTTTCAACAGGGCGGGAAACTGTTTGCCGACAAAACTTTCTCCTTGAAGTCACCTTTGGGGACCGAGGCAGGGTTGACCTTCGGCGGGAAGGGGGACACCTATTGGGGCAATGAACCGCCACATCACGAAGGGGTGAACCATGTCTTTCGAACTTCCCGATCTTCCCTATGCGCACGACGCACTGGCCAGCCAGGGCATGAGCCAGGAGACGCTGGAATACCACCACGACATCCACCACAAGGCCTATGTCGACAACGGCAACAAGCTGATCTCCGGCACCGAGTGGGAAGGCAAGAGCCTCGAAGAGATCGTCAAGGGCACCTATGACGCGGGCGCCGTGGCGCAGTCGGGCTTCTTCAACAATGCCTCGCAGCACTGGAACCACATGCAGTTCTGGGAAATGATGGGCCCCGGCCCGAACGCCATGCCGTCCGAGCTGGAAGCGGCCATCAAGGACAGCTTCGGCACCGTCGACGAGTTCAAGTCGCAGTTCTCCGCCGCGGGCGCGGGCCAGTTCGGCTCGGGCTGGTGCTGGCTGGTCAAGGACACCGACGGCGGCCTGAAGGTCACCAAGACCGAGAACGGCGTGAACCCGCTGTGCTTTGGCCAGACCGCGCTCTTGGGTTGCGACGTGTGGGAGCATTCCTACTACATCGACTTCCGCAACAAGCGTCCGGCCTACCTGACCAACTTCCTCGACAACCTGGTGAACTGGGAAAACGTGGCCTCGCGCCTGTAATTCCATGTGCGGGGCCGTGTGCGCCCCGACCGGATGAGAAAGACGCCCTCGCAGATTGCTGCGGGGGCGTTTTTCGTGTGATCCTAGGCAAGCCGGTCCACCAGCACGGCGTTCAGCGACGATCCGCTGCGCCGCAGCCGGGCAAGGTCCTGGAACTCGTCGGAATTCCAGAAAGCCCTGGCATGGTCACGGTCCGGAAAGGCGAGGATAAAGGCCGCGTCGGGCAGGGGATTGTCCCCCTCCAGGTGTTCCGGTGCGCCGCCCCGGACAAGGAATTCGCCCGAGTGGGCGGCCACAACCGCCGGGATCTTGGCGAAATAGGCCTCCATCCAGTCCCGACTGTGAATCTGCATCTGGCCGATGACAAATGCCCCCATATCGCTGCTCTCCCGCTGTCTTGCCCTGACAGGCTATGCGGATATGGACCGTGCGACAATCCTCATGCCGGACGCCGCCAAAGCCGGAACCCCACGATTCACAAGGGCGCAAGGACGCCCTATGGTAAGGTTATCCCGGGTCCATCCGGGCCGTCGGCAGCATTTCGGGAAGGTTATTTTTGCATGGATACGACAGGGGCTTTCGTGGATCGCCCGGACGGCAGTCCGGCACGGTCGGGGACAGGTCAGACATGGGGGGCACGATGCTGCGCAACCTGATCGTCCAGATGAACCAGACCCAGCAATTCCTGTGGCGGACGCATCCGGACGGGCGGCGGCAGGTGTCCTGGCGGGTCTGGCTGCTGATCTTCGTGACGCCGGTGCTGTTCCTGGCGACGGCGGCGCTGCTGGCCTATGACAGCGTCAGTTTCGTGTCGCGCGCGGACCGCACCACCGGCGAGGTGGTGCGCGTCTACGAGTGGGAGGACTGGACCCCCTGGGCGGGCAACCATACGGTCTACGGCCCGGTCTTCCGCTATGAATTCCGCGACGGCGAGATGACCGAGGCCAGCCTGGGACAGTCCTCGGCCAACTGGGGGTTCGAGATCGGATCGCGGCACGAGATCCTGTTCAATCCCGAGACCAGGGGCAATGTCAGGCTGCCCCTGTTCGAACACCTCTGGGCGCTGCCGCTGACGATTCTCTGCATCGGGCTGATCACTCTCATCCCGGCGCTGTTCGGGGCATGGCGGGTGCGGCGCTGGCTGCGCGGCGGGGCAGGTGGCTGAGCAGCCGTCGCGTCGGCTTGCAGTGGTCGGCGCGGCTCTGTAGGGCAGGGGCACTGACCGGAGACGACCATGCCCCCCCAGACCCAAGGCATCCTCCTGATGATCGGCGCCTGTTCGATCTGGGGGCTTTCGCCGATCTACTACAAGCTGCTGCTGCACGTCCCGCCGCTGGAACTCCTGGCGCATCGCACCTTCTGGTCGCTGATCGTCTTTGCCGGGCTGCTGGCGGTGCAGGGCCGCCTGCGAGAGTTGCGCGGCGCGGTCGGTCGGCCAAGGGCCGCACTGATCACCGCTATCGCGGCGCTGATGATCACCGCCAACTGGTTCCTCTTTATCCTCTCGGTGCAGATCGGCCAGGTGCGTGAAACCTCGCTGGGCTATTACACCTTCCCGCTGGTCGCTGTCCTGCTTGGGGTCGTCGTCCTGCGCGAACGGCTGTCGGCGCTGCAATGGGTCGCCGTGGGGCTGGCCACGCTGGCGGTGGCGCAGCTGACCTGGGGGCTGGGGGCGGCCCCCTGGATCGCGCTGGTCCTGGCCACGACCTTCGGCATCTACGGCATTGTGAAGAAACGGCTTTCCGTCGGTCCGGTCGTGTCTGTCACGGGGGAGGTGCTGTTGCTGGCGCCCTTTGCCCTGGGCTGGCTTGCGGTGCTGGAACTGCAGGACAAGGCGATCTTTGGCGATGACCTTTATACCTCGGGCCTGCTGGTCTTTTCCGGCTTGCTGACGGCGCTGCCGCTGGTGCTCTTCTCGGCCGCGGCGCAGCGGGTCAACATGACCACGCTGGGCGTGCTGCAATACCTCAACCCGACGCTGCAATTCCTCTGCGCCGTGGTTATCTTCAAAGAGCCGCTGACCCCCTTCCACCTGATTGCCTTCGGCCTGATCTGGGCCGCGCTGGCGATCTACTCGGTCGCGGGGTTTGCTCAGGACAGGGCGCGCCGCAGAAGTGTCATGACATCCTCCGCCGAACCGCCGCTCTGAACGAATTCCAGCAACGAGGGATCGGCAAAGCCTGTGTCCACGACATGGTGCATCAGCGCCTTCAGCGGTTCCCAGTAGCCGGCCACGTCCAGCAGGATGATGGGTTTCGCATGCAGGCCCAGCTGGCGCCATGTCAGTACCTCGAAGAACTCGTCCAGCGATCCCGCGCCGCCGGGCATGACCACCACCGCGTCGGCGTTCATCAGCATGACCTTCTTGCGCTCGTGCATGGTCTCGGTGACGACGAAACTGGTCAGATCGGTCTTGCCGACCTCCAGCTGCAGGAGATGGGTGGGGATCACGCCGAAAGTCTCTCCGCCAGCGGCCTGCGTGGCACGCGCGATCAGCCCCATCAGGCCCACGTCGCCCGCGCCGTAGACCAGCCGCCAGCCTTCCTGCGCCAGCGCCTCGCCCAGGGCGGTGGCCTCTGCCGCGTAGTCGGGATTTCCCCCCTTGCGGGAACCGCAGTAGACGCAGATGGACATGGTGGACATTTCAGGCTCCAAGGCTTGCAGAAAAAACGACTTTTGACGCTTCGTAGCCTGTGGTTTATAAACGCTCAACCATCCTGTGGCCCCGCTGGGGGGCCGAGGCCGCAGGCGCTGTCATTCGGAAGGCTGCCATGAGCAAGATCGCACTCTACTTGGCCCTCGCCGGCGCCGGCACTGCCGGGGCGGTGACTGTCATGGTCGCCACCGGCATGATCGACCCGCCCTGGGGCGCAACGCCCGATGGACCGGCTCCCGATCCGGTGGTCGCCGCGCCGGATGCGCCGCCGGTTCCCAGCGTCGACGCGCCCGACACGCCGCTGGCGGCCTCGACAGTTGCCAAGCCGTCCGCAGACCCGGTCAAGAGCGACGATCCCGTGCCTGCGCCCTCGGCCACGGTGGACAAGCCCGATCCCGCAACCCGCCCGGTCGAAACCGCGGATGGCCCGGATCCGGCTGACCCGGCAGAGGCGACCGATCCGGTGGCGCCGCCGCTGGATACCGCCGATGCTCCTGTCCCGGCAGAGGCACCGGACGCGCCGGCCCCGACCCCTGCCGAAGGGGCAGAGGCCGCGGCGCCGGATGTCTCGATCGCCGCGGTTGATCCCGATGGCCCCGCGCCGGACCAGACCGTGCCCGGCCCGGCCCCGGACGACGCCCCCGACGAAACCGTCGCCGCAGCCGCCCCCGTGGCAGGGGCCCCCGATCCCGACAGGCCCGATCCAGACAGACCCGAGGCCGAGTCCCCCGACCCCGAGGCACCGGAGGCAGCAGGTGCGCTCCTGCCGCTCTTCGATCCCGACGCGGCGCCGGTGCAGGAACTGCTGCTGGATGGCGACGAGGCAGTGATCCGCCCCAGCTTTGACGTGGTACGGGCCGAAACCGACGGCTTTTCGCTGATCGCGGGCGGCGGTGAACCGGGCGCCCTGCTCGAGGTGATCGTGAACGGCGAGCCGGTCGAAAAGCTCAAGATCGGTGGCGACGGAAAATTCACGACCTTCCTCAACCTGCCGCCGGACCAAGGCGCCGTGATCACCCTGCGCCAGACCGCCAAGGAACGCACCGTCCTGTCCGAGGGCGAGGTCATCGTCGCGCCGCGACAGGTGGCCGCCGCCGACCTGACGCCTGAACGCCAGCCGAAAACGCCCGTGGCCACCGGCCCGATCCTGGAACAGGAACCGGACGTGGATGCGCCTGCCGGTGATGCCCCGCTGGCCACCGCCGGTCCCGATGCCGGTCCCGTCGATCCCGAGGGCGCGCCGCCCGCGCCGGGCGATCAGCTGGCCCGGGTCGATCCGCAGCCCGAGGTCGGCGCCGGTCCCGACCCACTGGGTGCGCCCAAGTGGAACGGCGCCCCCCAGCGCGGCCCTCTGCCGGGCACCGATCCGGGGCCTGCCATCGCCGGCGCCCCGCCGCGTCCCGGCGGCCTTCCGGGCACGCAGGCGCCGGTGGACAGCCAGGACCCGACCGCGCCCCGCGCCAGCACGCGCGACCCGGCCAGCCCCGATGGCGCGGTGCCCGTTGCCGGAACCGCCGCTCCGCGCGCCGGGGATGACCCTGTGATCACCGCGCGGGCTGAACCGGACGTGGGCGACGCCCCGCCGACCGCGCTGCCCCCCGCCGTCCTGCTGTCCTCGCCGCGCGGGATCGAGGCGCTGTCGACCGCGCCCATCGCGCCGGGCGACGTGGCGCTCGACTCGATCAGCTATGACGACGAGGGCGACGTGCTGCTCTCGGGCCGGGGCAAGACCGCGGCCTTCGTGCGGATCTACCTGGACAACACCCCCGTCACCACCTCGCGCATCCGCGAGGATGGCCGCTGGCGGGTGCAACTGCCCGAGGTCGACCAGGGCACCTACGTGTTGCGCGTCGACCAGATCAACGAACGCGGCCAGGTCATCGCCCGAGTCGAAAGCCCGTTTCTGCGCGAGAGCGCCACGGTGCTGGAACGGGTGGTCTCCGAGGGGGCAGGCCCGGTGCGCAGCGTGACGATCCAGCCGGGCAACACGCTCTGGGGGATCTCTCGCCAGCGCTACGGCGACGGGATGCAATATGTCCGCATCTACGAGGCCAACCGCGACCGCATCCGCGACCCTGACCTGATCTATCCCGGCCAGATCTTCGACCTGCCGCAGACGGTGACCGACTGAGCCAGGTTCAGCGTCCGTAACTGGCGGAAGCCGGGCAGAATGGGGCATGCCCCTTGTTCCCCTCCTGTGCCCTCGCGGTCGTCCCCTGGGCTCTCTTGCAAACCGGGGAAGCTGCGGGGGCCTCCTGCCTTCTTTGGTTTCGCAAATACCTCGGGGGTGAATGCGCCCCTGGCGCAGAGGGGGCAGCGCCCCCTTCTCCCACGCCGGAGCCGGGCGCCGCTTGCAGATCCGGGCGCCGCGGCCTAGGTGATAGGGCCAAACAGGAAAGCCTTTCATGCCCCCCGACACCTCTACCGATGCCCAGATCGCCCGCGACGAACGCCGTTCGGGGTGGCGCACGATCCGTCGTGTCGGCCCCTATCTCTGGCCCGAGGGGCAGACCTGGGCCAAGCGTCGCGTCGTCATCGCGCTGGGCTTCCTGATCCTGGCCAAGCTCATCGCCGTGGCCACCCCGATCCTCTACAAGCAGGCGGTCGACACGCTGTCGGGGGATGTCTCGGACCTGATGCTGGGGGCGGTGGGGCTGACGGTGGCCTATGGCATGGCGCGGCTGATGACCGTCGGGTTCCAGCAGTTGCGCGACGCGGTCTTTGCCAAGGTCGGCCAGCGCGCCCTGCGGCGGCTGGCGCTGGAAACCTTCACCCATATCCACCGCCTCTCGATGCGCTATCACATCACGCGCAAGACCGGCGGACTGAGCCGCATCATCGAGCGCGGCGTGAAAGGCGTGGAATTCCTGCTGCGCTTCCTGCTGTTCTCCATCGGGCCGCTGATGCTGGAGCTGATCCTGGTCGCGGCGGTGCTCTTCTATCTTTTCGACGTCTGGTACCTGGTCGTCGTGGTGGGTGTGATCGCGCTCTATGTCGCCTTCACCTTCAAGGTGACGGAATGGCGGGTGAAGCTGCGGCGCGAGATGAACAAGCAGGACACCGACGCCAACCAGAAGGCGATCGATAGCCTGCTGAACTTCGAGACGGTCAAGTATTTCGGCGCCGAGGCGCGCGAGGCGGCACGCTATGACCGTGCCATGCAGGGCTACGAACAGGCGGCGATCAAGACGGCCACCTCATTGGCCATGCTGAACGTGGGCCAGTCGCTGATCATCACCTCGGGGCTGGTGGCCGTCATGGTCATGGCGGCTGTGGGGGTGCAGAACGGCGCGCTGACGGTGGGCGATTTCGTCATGGTGAATGCCTACATGATCCAGATCACCATGCCGCTGAACTTTCTCGGCACGGTCTACCGCGAGATCCGCCAGGCGCTGGTGGACATGGGCGAGATGTTCGACCTGCTGGAACAGCCGCGCGAGGTGTCCGACAAGCCCGGCGCACCGGACCTGGCGGTCTCCGGCGGAGTGGTAGACTTCGCCGGGGTGCGGTTCGGCTATGACCCGGCGCGCCCGATCCTCAAGGGCATCGACGTCGCCGTGGGCGCGGGCGAGAACGTGGCGCTGGTCGGTCCCTCGGGCTCTGGCAAGTCCACCATCGGGCGGCTTCTGTTCCGCTTCTACGACGTGGACGGGGGCGCCGTGCGCATCGACGGACAGGATCTGCGCGACGTGACCCAGGACAGCCTGCACGCGGCCATCGGCGTGGTGCCGCAGGACACGGTCCTGTTCAACGACACGATCCGTTACAACATCGCCTACGGTCGCGACGGCGCCAGCGACGCCGAGATCGTGGCGGCCGCGAAAGCCGCGCAGATCCATAGCTTCATCGAAAGCCTGCCCGAGGGCTACGACACCCAGGTCGGCGAACGGGGGCTGAAGCTTTCGGGGGGCGAGAAACAGCGGGTGGGCATCGCGCGCACCCTGCTCAAGGACCCGCCGATCCTGCTTCTGGACGAGGCGACCAGCGCGCTGGACACCGAGACAGAGGCCAGCATCCAGGACGCGCTGCGCCGCGCGGGCGAGGGGCGGACGGTCATCACCATCGCGCACCGCCTGTCCACCATCGCCGACGCGGACCGGATCGTGGTGTTGCAAGAGGGCGAGGTGGTCGAGCAGGGCACACATGACGCGCTCCTGGCGCAGGGCGGGCGCTATGCCGCGCTCTGGGCGCGGCAGCAGGCCAGCGAGGAAGAGGCGGCCTGATTGTCTAACCCCGTCCCGGGCCTGACCCGGGACCCCGCTGTTGCGGAGCGCGGCGCAAGCCGGGACGGGGGCGTTGCCTCACCCCGCGTCCAGCGCGGTCTGCACCCCCTCGAAGAACCCGCCCAGGTGTTCGCCGTCCACCAGAGCATGATGCACCTGGATGCCCATCGCCATGCGCCAGCCGGTGCCCTCGGGCACGATCTTGCCCCAGGCCACCCGGGGGATGCAGTCATCCGCATGCGGCAGGGCATTGTCCAGCGCCGTGAAATCCAGCCAGGGCAGGCAGGACATATAGGCCACGCCGTCCATCCCCTCGGCATTGCCGGCCAGCGTCGCGCGGTTGCGCGCCTCCTCGATGGCCGCCTCTGCGCCCGCGTCGAAACGCGCAAAATCGGGGTCGAAAGGAACGTAGGAAAAGTTGAACCCGCCGTCCGGTCGCGGCACCGGGGTCGACAGCATCACCCTGTCATGCCGCACCACGCTGTCGCCGCGAAACCGCATGTTCAGTTCCGGCACGCCGTGCAGCCCGCAGCCGATGGCATGCAGGCTGGCGCGGAACAGCGAGTGCCCCGCCGCCTTGCGCACCTTCATCAGATGTGTCGCATCCATCCGCACGGTCACCGCGTAATGCGGCTTTTCAAAGCTGCGGAACCAGCGGAACTGCGGCGTGCGTGGCCATGTCTCCAGGTCGACGGGGTGTTCGGCCATTTGGGCATCTCCGGTAAGGCCCCGTCCGGATGCCGGTTTCAAACGCACCTTGAAACTGTTTAAGGCCGCGCAGGGGCAATCCGGAGGGTGTGAAATGTTGCCTATCGGAAACAGGATGCTAGGGTCTGCGTCAAGCCATCACGAGAGGTATACTATGGTCGACCGAGTGGAACGCGCCGGGTTGAACGTCGACGAAGGACTGGCCAGCTTCATCGAAGAGCAGGCCCTTCCGGGCACCGGTATCGGGGCCGAGGGGTTCTGGCAGGCGCTGTCGGAGCTGGCGCATGACTTTGGTCCGCGCAACCGCGCCCTGCTGGACAAGCGCGAGGCGCTGCAGAAACAGATCGACGACTGGCACAAGGCGCGCGCCAACCAGCCGCATGACCACGAGGCCTACAAGGCCTTCCTGACGGAAATCGGCTACCTTCTGCCTGAAGGCGGCGATTTCGAGATCGAGACCGCCAATACCGATCCAGAGATCGCCACCGTCCCCGGCCCGCAGCTGGTGGTGCCGATCACCAATGCCCGTTACGCGCTCAATGCCGCCAATGCCCGCTGGGGCAGCCTTTACGACGGGCTGTACGGCACCGACGCGATGGGCTCGCTGCCACCGAAAGGCGGGTATGAGAACGGCCGTGGCGCCCGGGTGATCGCCCGCGCCCGCGTCTTCCTGGACGAGGCCTTTCCTGTCGAGGGGGTCAGCCATGCCGACGCCCGCCGCTACCACGTTCAGGGTGGCGCGCTGCTGGTGGACGATCAACCGCTGATCGACCCGTCGAAATTCCGCGGTTACCGCGGCCACCCCAAGGCGCCCGATGCGGTGCTGCTGTGCAACAACGGTTTGCATGTCGAGCTGGTCTTTGACCGTACCCATTTCATCGGCGCCCGCGACCAGGCGGGGCTGGCGGACGTGCGGCTGGAATCGGCCGTCTCGGCGATCATGGACTGCGAGGATTCCGTGGCCTGCGTCGATGGCGAGGACAAGACCCTGGCCTATGCCAACTGGCTGGGCCTGATGCAGGGCACCCTGTCGGAAACCTTCGAGAAGGGCGGCAAGAGCGTTACCCGCAAGCTGACCCCGGATCACGAGTTCCTGGGCGCCGACGGCGCGCCTTTCACCGTCAAGGGCCGCGCGCTGATGCTGGTGCGCAACGTCGGCCACCTGATGACCAACCCGGCGATCCTCTTGCGCGACGGCTCGGAGATCTTCGAGGGGCTGATGGACGCGCTGATCACCGTGCTGATCGCCCGCCATGACCTGCAACGCACCGAAGGCGGCTTGCGCAATTCGCACACCGGCTCGGTCTACGTGGTCAAACCCAAGATGCACGGACCCGAGGAAGTGGCCTTCGCCGACGAGGTATTCACCTTCGTCGAGAAGGCGCTGAACCTGCCGCAATACACCGTCAAGCTGGGCATCATGGACGAGGAGCGCCGCACCTCGGTCAACCTCAAGGAATGCATCCGCGCCGCGAAACACCGGGTCGCCTTCATCAACACGGGCTTCCTTGATCGCACGGGCGACGAGATCCACACTTCGATGGAGGCCGGCCCCTTCAGCCGCAAGGATTTCATCAAGCGCAAGGGCTGGATCGGCGCCTACGAGGCGCGCAACGTAGACATCGGGCTGGAGTGCGGCCTGTCCGGCAAGGCGCAGATCGGCAAGGGCATGTGGGCCATGCCCGACAAGATGGCCGCCATGCTGGAGGCCAAGATCGAACATCCCAAGGCAGGCGCCAACTGCGCCTGGGTGCCGTCGCCCACCGCCGCCACGCTGCACGCGCTGCATTACCACAAGGTCGACGTCTTCGCCGTACAGAAGGCCCTGCGCGCCGGTGGCCGCCGCGCCCATGTGGACGCGGTGCTGGAGATCCCGCTGGCCTCCTTCCGCAAGTGGCGCCCCGAACAGGTCCGCCGCGAGGTCGAGAACAACGCCCAGGGCATTCTCGGCTACGTCGTGCGCTGGATCGACGCCGGGGTCGGCTGTTCCAAGGTGCCCGACATCAACGATGTCGGCCTGATGGAAGACCGCGCCACCTGCCGCATCTCGGCCCAGCATATCGCCAACTGGCTGCACCACGGCGTCGTGTCGCGTGACGAGGTCATGGAGATCATGAAGCGCATGGCCGAGGTCGTGGATGGCCAGAACGCGGATGACCCGTCCTACCAGCCGATGGCGCCGGGCTTTGACGGCATCGCCTTCCAGGCGGCCTGTGACCTGGTCTTCGAAGGCCGGGTGCAACCCTCTGGCTATACAGAGCCGGTGCTGCACAAGCGTCGGCTGGAGCTGAAGGCGGCGGGCTGACCCTCCGACCGTGGAACCGGCCCCCGTGCGGCGGGGCCGGTTGCCCGGGATTGCAACACTTTTGGGCCGGAAAACCTTGATCTTGTATTAATGATTTGATTGCCATTGGCAAAGAAACCAGACTGCTGCCCGAAAGCGCGCCAGTCGGATCTTGTGCGCAGTTCATTTGACATCATGAAACGTGGGGTAATCAGTCGTGGCCATTACATATACAACCGAAGGATATATCGGCCTGTCCGGCGTCACCATTACAGGCGGGCAGGGGCAACCCGGCAGCACGCTGTCGTGGACAGGGTTGTACAACTTCGCTGATGAAGACGACAACTACCCGATAACCGACGTTGACGAAGACGGGTTGCTCGATGCAGGAACCGACTGGTTCGTCGGCGATAGCGTTGATTTCACGGGGTACACGATCACCATTGGCGGTGTCGAGTATCCCGTTTTTTTGGGCGTTGGTGGTTATGGTGTTCCCCTGCCGCAGAACGGGTCCACCCAGACCCTGATCCCCTCCAGCGGCACGACAAACGCCTACCAGGCCGAGGCCCAGACCTATCTCTGCTTTGCCGCCGGGACAGAGATCGCCGGACTCGAGGGCGCGCGTCCTGTCGAAGACCTGCGGATCGGTGACATGATCCTGACGGCGGATGGCCGGGCGGTGCCGGTGAAATGGATCGGGCGCCAAACCCTGCACAAGCGGTTCACCCCGGCAGAGCGCTTTGCGCCCGTGCGGGTGCGGGCCGGGGCGCTGGGGCAGGGTGTTCCGCACAGCGACCTGGTGCTGACCGCCGACCACGCGCTGATCCTCGACGGGCTGGCTGTCAACGCGGGCGCTCTGGTGAACGGCACCACGATCACGCGTGACCCGCTGGCCAGTCTGCCCGAACGCGTGACCTATTACCACGTCGAAACCGAAGGCCACGAAGTCATCCTTGCCAATGGCGCAGCGGCGGAAACCTTTGTCGACTACCTTGGGCGGCGCGCCTTCGACAATTTCGCGGAATACCTCGCCCTCTATGGAGAAGACCGCACCATTTTGGAAATGAACCGCCCTCGCGTCAGGTCCGCCCGGCATCTGCCCGCCGCGCTCAGTGCAAGGTTGGCCGGGGGGGCCGCTGCCTGAGGATGCCCGACTGACAGGCAATTCCGCGCCCTGTGTGCCGCCGCAGGTCCGTCTGTGCGGGCGGACACTTTTCGGGCGCGCCCATGTGGTCTACATATTCGCTGTTCACAAGGAGCAGGAACATGGCGCGCCCCATCGTCGGCATCATTGGCAACCAGTACCTGATCAACGATCAGTATCCGACCCACGCGGGCGGCACGATGAACTCCGAGGCCGTCTCCGAGGTGTCGCACTGCCTGCCTGTCGTGATCCCCTCGGACCCGCGGCTGGTCAGTGTCGACGAACTGCTCGAAGCCTTTGACGGCTTCGTGCTGACCGGCGGGCGCCCCAATGTCCACCCCGAGGAATACGGCGAGGAATGGACAGAGGCGCACGGCCAGCCCGACCGCAACCGCGATGCCATCACGCTGCCGCTGGTGCGGGCCTGCGTTCAGCGCGGTCAGCCCTTTCTGGGCATCTGCCGTGGCTTCCAGGAGGTCAACGTGGCGATGGGCGGGTCGCTTTACCCGGAAATCCGCGAATTGCCGGGCCGGATGAACCACCGGATGCCCCCCGACGGCACGCTGGAAGAGAAATTCGCCCTGCGCCACAAGGTCTCGCTGACCGAGGGGGGACCGTTCCACAAGCTGTTCGGCTCTGCCGAGGTGATGACCAACACGTTGCACGGGCAGGGGATCAAGACCGCCGGGTCGCGTATCGTGATCGACGGCTTTGCCCCCGATGGCACGCCAGAGGCGATCTACGTCAAAGATGCGCCGGGCTTTACCCTCTCGGTGCAGTGGCACCCGGAATGGAACGCCGCCAGCGACCCGGTATCGCGTCCGCTGTTCGAGGCCTTCGGCGCCGCCGTACATGCTTGGGCGAAAAAGGGCGCCGAGGGGCTGCGCGTCGCGGGCTGAAATCCCGTCATCTATCGATTTGGCAACGAAAAAGCCCCTGCCGTGATGGCAAGGGGCGGGTAATCGTTAAACAAATGCCCGAGAACAATGATACGGGTCTGGCCTATACTTTAGGGTATATTTCCCGCTTTGCCTAGGGAATGTGGACGAAAGATGGCCCTCTTTACGCGACGTCTGCTTTCGGCCCCTTGATGCAGCGCGTCGGACGATCTGATGCTGCGCCGCAGCTTCGCCAGTGCGGCCATTCGTGCATCGTGCAGCATGTTCTTAGGTCAAATGACCGCAACGCGGGACATTATGAACTTTCGCTGCGGCTGCGCTGATGGCAGCAATCCGTTGCGCCCGATTAGTCGCCGGAACCAGTTCATGGAACACTAGCTGCGCGCATTTAGCTTCGCTCTTGCAAACTTGCCTTGCGCTTGTTGCAGATCTTGTAAGCCCTTGTCTGGAAGCTTGTTGCGTCGAAGAAAATTAAGCGCATGCCCAGATACGATATGCGCGTGCCCTATGCGCTCTTGAATCGTCAATAACTTAGACGCTGTGCGGTCTTCCAAGAGTATCAGTGAACCGATAACAGCCTCGTCCAATGACATTACTACAATGTAGTCCGCGATCTGCCTTTCAGACAAGGCTCCGGTTCTTTCGGAAATATAGTCAGATAAAGGAATTCGGTTGATTTTCGACTCCACGTGGCTGCCTCGCTTTGCTCCGAAAGATTGATAGCAGGCATTCGTCGATGTCGCAGCATCGATCAACAGGGCTCGAACCCGTCATGCGGCGGGGCTGCGATCAGGGCCGACAGCTTTGCCAGGCGCAACGTCCGCTTCCGGCATTTCGGGGGCAAGGCGCCCGGCCTTGGGCCGGGCAGACCTCCGGGTATCGGGCCTCAGGTGTAAAAGTCGAAGGCCTTGTTCAGCGGCAGTTCGCGCACCCGTTTGCCGGTCAGGTCAAAGAGCGCGTTGGCCAGTGCCGGGGCGGCGGGCGGCGTGCCGACCTCTCCGATCCCGTTCAGACGCTCCTGGTTTTCCAGGATCGTGACCTGCGTGCGCGGCATCTGGGCCATGCGCAGCGGCTCGTAATCGGGAAAGTTCTTCTGGTCCACGACACCACCGGCGAATGTGATCTCTTCGCCGATGGCGGCGGACAGGCCATAGGCCATCGCCCCGGTCAGCTGCGCCTCGATGATCGACGGGTCCAGCGCCACGCCGGGGTCGGCGGCGATCCAGGCATCGGTCAGGCGCACCGCGCCGTCCACGTCGCGCACCTCGATCACCATCGCCGTGGGCGTGCCGAAACTGTAGACCATCGCAAGGCCCCGCCCGACGCCCTCCTCGGTCTTGCCGGTCCAGCCGGACATGTCGCGCACCGCCTCCAGCGCGTAGAAGGCGGGCAGCCATTCGTCGCGCGTCAGGTGCAGCCGCATCTCCAGCGGATCGGCCCCGGCGGCCACCGCCAGCTCATCCATGAAACATTCGTGGAAGAACCCGTTGAAGCTGGCACCCACCGATCGCCAGAAGCCCAGCGGCGGCACGACGTCCGCCTTGTGGCCCGCGACGCGGTAGTTCGGAATGCCGTAGGGCTGGTTGTAGATGCCGTCGACGATCCCCTTGTCCGGCCCGCCGGGGGCGAAACCGACCCAGCGTTTCAGCGCCTGCGCGGCGATCGAGGGCGAGGCGACCCTGGCGTCGAAGGCCACCGGTGCGCCGTCCGCCACGGCCCCCGTGATCCGCGCGATGGCGGGTGGGCGGTAGTAATCGTGGGTCATGTCCTCTTCGCGCGACCAGGTGACATTGACCGGAGTGCCGGGCATGGCCTTGGCGACCTTGGTCGCCACCACGGCATAGTCGAACTCGCCCCGGCGGCCAAAGCCGCCGCCCATCAGAGTCACGTTCACCTCGACCTCTGACGGGTCGACGCCGGCCTCGGCGGCGCAGGCGTCGCGCAGGAATGTCGGCCCCTGGTTGCCGCACCACAGCCTCAGGTGCTGGCCGTCGAACCAGGCGGTGGCATTCATCGGCTCCATCGTGGCATGGGCCAGGAAGGGCACGCGGTATTCCGCCTCGACCGCCGTCGCGCCTGCGGGCAGGCGGTCTGGATTGCCGTCGTCGCGCAGCACGGAGTCCGGTTCGGTGTCAAAAGCCGCCTCGACCGCGGCCACCATCGCCTCGGTGCTCTCGGGGTAGGGGGCGGGGTCCCACTCGACCTCGATGGCGTCCACGGCCTGCTGGGCCAGCCAGGTGTTGGTGGCGATCACCGCCAGACCGTCGCCCAGGTCCACCACCTTTTCGACGCCGGGCATCCGTCCCGCCTCGAAGGCATCATAGCGTTTCATGCCGCCGCGCGTGGGCGAGCGGCGCACAGCCGCAAAGCGCATCCCCGGCAGACGCGTGTCGATGCCGAATTGCGCGGTGCCCGTGGACTTACCCAGCATGTCGACGCGCGGCAGCGACGTGCCCAGTAGATGCCATTCGCTGCGCTCGCGCAGTTCGATCCGGGGCGGTTCGACCTCTGCCGCCTCGGCGGCCAGGTCCGTGTAGGGAATGCTGGTGCCATCGGGGGCGATCACCGCGCCGTTTTCCGTGCGCAGTTCGACCACGCCGACATTCAGCCGCTTGGCGGCGGCGGTCTTCAGCATCTCGCGCGCAGCGGCGCCGGTGACGCGCATCCGCTCATAGCCGTCCTTCATGGCGGTGGACCCGCCCGTGACCTGCATCGAGAAGACCTTGCCCATGACGCCCATCATCTCGCCCAGCGAATGTTGGAAGGCAGAGGCGTCATAACCCTTGTGCGTCTGGCCCTCGCCCATCAGGGCGCTGTTGTAATAGGCCTGTGCGGGCGGGCCGTGGATGACACGCACGTCCTCCCAGGCCAGGTCCATCTCCTCGGCGATCAGCGCGGCCCAGGTGGTCATCGTGCCCTGGCCCATCTCGGCGCGCGGAGCAACGAGGGTCACGCCCTCGCCGTCGATCAGGACAAAGGCGTTCAGGCTGGCCTCGCCCTCGCCGGGTTTCAGCGGGTTGGAGGCGGGGCGGGTGACGTACCAGGCGCCGAAGGCGGCGCCACCGGCGACGGCGACGGCCCCGAAAAGGAATGTGCGGCGGGCGATCTTGCCGATGCGGGACATGGCTCAGGCTCCTTGCGCGGCGGATTTGATGGCGGCGCGGATGCGCGGGTAGGTGCCGCAGCGGCAGAGGTTGCCGTTCATGGCCGCGTCGATGTCATCGTCCGTGGGGTTCGGGGTTTCGGCCAGCAAGGCGGCGGCCTGCATGATCTGGCCGGACTGGCAATAGCCGCATTGCGCCACCTGGTGATCGACCCAGGCCTGTTGCAGCCGGTGCAGCGCGTCCGGCGTGCCCAGCCCCTCGATTGTCGTCACCTCGCCCCAGACGTCGCCGACCGGCACCTGGCAGCTGCGCACCGCCTCGCCGTCGATATGCACCGTGCAGGCGCCGCAGGCCGCGACGCCGCAGCCGAACTTGGTTCCGGTCAGGTTCAGCGCATCGCGCAGCGCCCAGAGCAGCGGAACCTCGTCGGGCAGGTCCACCTCATGCGAGGTGCCGTTGACGGTGAGCGTGGTGGCCATGTCGTCCTCCTGGTCGGTTTCTGACAAAATGGGTGAAATGTGTCAGGGTGTCAATTGACAGTTTTGCGTATTTTTGTCAGGACTGATGCCATGATGGATGCACCCCCAGCCGATCAGGTCAAGCAAGAGGCCATACTCACAGCCGCCCTGGCGGTGATGTGCCAGTATGGCTATCGCCGCACCTCGATGGGGGACATAGCGCAGGCAGCGGGCATGTCCCGTCCGGCGCTCTACCAGCATTTCCAGGGCAAGGAGGACATCGCCCGCCGCATGGTCGAAGTCTATTTCGACACCGCCGCTCGCGCGGTTTCCCAGGCACTGGCGGGCACGGGCAGCGTCGAGGACCTGCTGGCGCGGGGGCTTGCCGCCAAGACCGGGCCGATGGTCCGCGACATGCTGGACAGTCCGCACGGGGCCGAACTGCTGGACGTCAAGGACAGCCACGCGCGCGAGGTCGTCGCGGCCGGGACCGCCCGGCTGACCGGCGTCTTCGCCGACTGGCTGGCGCGCGAAGCGGCGGCAGGCCGCGTGCGGCTGGACGGTACGGCCGAAGAGGTGGCCGTGCTGATCCTCGGCGCGCTCGACGGGATAAAGCGCCCGCCCTACGCGCAATTCGTCGAGGCCCGCGAAAGGCTGGCGCATGTGCTGGGGCGGGGGCTGGCGACGGGAAGCTGACGGCGCTGTCCCCAAGGGAACACCGTCGTGTAATACTGCGTGCACGCTTTCTACCGGCCCGGTCCGGTCAGGGCCGCCACGCAAAGGAGATGCACACATGCGTCCGATCCGCCGCCCTCTGGCCTGTCTTGTCCTTCTCGGCGTTGCACTTGCGCAGCCCGTATTTGCTCAAGCGCCATTGTCGGCGCAGATGGATGACGTTGAAAGACTGGAACAGGCACTGGAGGACAGGATCGGCCCCGACGCGGCTCTTGACGTGATGGCGCGGGCCCTGTCCGCGACAGAGGTCACCGAAGGCCATGTCCAGGCCTGGGCGAACGGGCTGACCGCGGTGTATTTCCGTTTCGACGATCTCTACGAGGACGCGGGGATCGCGCTCCGTGCATGGCGCCGGGCGGTCTGGGACGACCGTTATACAGAGCGCGAGGCACGGCAGCACGTCGACGCCGGGCTGCATGATCTTCGGCTGGCCCATGATGAGATCGTCGCGAGCCTGCCGGACTATCTGTTTCATGTCGCCCGGTCGCAGACGTGGAGCGATCGGGCCCGTCGGATCGCGCGCACCACGTCGATCGCAGGGGAGGGATGTCGCCCGTACTACCGGGCCCTGAACATGGCCGATATGGAACGGTCAAGGGCCCGGGCCTCCTTGCCCTATCATCTCTTGGACAGGTCCCTGTTGCCGCTGCCAGAGGAAGAACCGCGCGGGGACGATCTGTTGCGGATCTTCGCGGCAGTCCTGCCCAGGGACCCGGTTCCCCCCGCGGTCCTGCGCCGCCGGTATGATCGTCTGCTTTCGGAACTGGAATCAGCCGGGCTGCCAGCGGAGGATCCGCTGGTGTTTTTTGTCAGGATGGCTGCAGCGCAGACCGGGCAATGGCAGACGACTTTGCCAGTCCTGGTGGGCGGGCTCGGCAAGGTCGACGGACAAGCCCGCGACCGGATCGCAGCCGAAACGGCGGGGATCCTCGCGACCCGGATTTCAGAGCTTTTGCCATTGCTTGCCTTGATCGAGCCTGGGGAAGGGGGGCTCGACAGGGCACATGATCTGGTCGACGTCGCCCAGCGGCTTGTGCTCTTGCATGACGACCTTGAACGGCGCGGGGTCGATGCCAGTCCGCTTTTGCGCGGGCTTTCGGCGGTGCGGTCGGCCCTTCTGGTCCTGCGGACGCCCGGCAGCGGCGAAGAGGCCCGGCGTCTCAACGCGGCCATTGCCGACCTTGGCCGCTTTGCAAGCCGCGACATTCCTCCGACGGCGCCGATTGCCGTGCCGGCCGCAATAGCCGCCGGGGTGATCGACGTGGCCGGGGAGGGTTTCGACCAAAGCGCCCAAACCCTTGACCACTTGGCGCGCTACCTGGAAACAGGCGATCCGGCGGACTACCAGCGTATTCTCGAAGCGGCCCGGGGCGTTCAGGACGTGCTGAGCCCCCGCAATTTCCTGCGCCATGCGGTCGTCGGCGGGATCGAGGGCGTGGTTTCCAACGTGCCGGGCCTGCGGAGTTTCCTGGGTCGTCATATCGAGGAACTTGCCGAATGGGCCCTCGACTCGGAGCCTTATGACTGGGAGGTGTCATACGATCCCGGCCTGTTTGGTCCGCGAGGGCAGGGTGTGTGCCCTCGGTCGTGACAGACCCACTTGCCAAGGCCGGCAGGGGCCGTCCCCGAGCTTTTGTACAAAATGCTGATTTCCGTGTACGTTTTGTACAAAACGTACAGGCCTCAGATCTCGCCGCCCGCGATCTGGATGGCCTGTCCGTTCACGCTGCCAGAGGCCGCGTGGCACAGCCAGACCGCCGCCTGCGCCACTTCCTCGGGGGCGATCAACCGCCCGTGTGGGTTGACGTCGACCATTGCCGCGCGCGCCTCTGCCTCGGACCAGCCGGTGCGCTTCATGATGTTGTCGACGTTCATGGTCACGATGTCCGTGTCCACGTAGGCAGGACACAGGGCGTTGAAGGTAAAGGGTTTTCTTGCGTAATCCGCAGCCAGTGCCCGGATCAGCCCCATGAGCGCGTGTTTCGAGGCCGTATAGGTCGGCGCGCCCTTCAGCCCCTTGATCCCCGCGATCGAGGACACGGCGATCACCCGGCCCCAGTCGGTCTCGACCATGCTTTTCAGGCATTCGCGAATGGTCAGAAAGGCGCCGTCGACATTTGTCGCCATCATGGTCCGCCAGAATTCCATATCCGTCTTGAGGATCGCCCGCCCCTCCGCGATCCCGGCATTGGGCACGCAGATCTGAACCGGGCCGCGTGCGTCCACCGCCTCTTTAACCCCATGAATTACCGAGGTTTCATCCATCACGTCCATCGAGATCGGAAAGATCCGCTCGCCCCGCGCCGCCTCCAGCCGCGCGGCATTGCGCCCGGTGATGGTGACCAGTGCGCCTTCGGCCGCCAGCGCCTGTGCAATCGCCAGTCCGATGCCGCTGCCGCCGCCAGTCACAAGCGCGTGTTTGCCTTCGATCATGTCTGCCTCCCTGTCGTGGCCTGAACCCTACCGCGCCCCGACGCTGTGACAAGAGGTCCGCGAGAGGTTGCTTGGCAATGCTATTCACGCATGCGAATATGTTGGAGATTTTCGGGAGGATCTCATGAACACACGTTTTGCCCTGACCTCGGCGTTGGTACTGGCGGCTGTCACCGCACAGGCCAGCGAGGACATCGCCGACAAGTACCCGCAGTCCGAGCTGTACGACAAGCCGGTCGAAGTCATCCCGCATGTCTTCTCGGCCATCGGCGCAACGGCGCCGCCGACCTATGAAAATTCCGGCCATAACAATAACTTGTCTTTTGTCATTACCGGCGACGGCGTGGTGGTCATCAACGGCGGTGCCTCGGCGCGGCTGGCCAGGGCCTTGCATGACGAGATCAAGGCGATCACCGATCAGCCGGTGAAACTGGTCATCAACGAGAACGGGCAGGGCCACGCCGTGCTCGGCAATTCCTACTGGGCCGACCAGGGCGTCGACATCCTTGCCCATGCCGAGGCCATCGAGGAGGTCGAGGAGAACGGTGATTTCATCCTGCAGGGGATGCAGCGCTACAACCGGGACAAGGCCGAGGGCACCCGCGTCGTGGTGCCGAACATGTCCTTTGACGATGAATACGCCTTTACACTGGGTGAGGTCGAATTCCACGTCCTGCACCTTGGCCCCGCCCACGGCCCCGGCGACACCCAGGTCTGGATCCCGCAATGGGGAATCGTGATCGCCGGCGACATCGCCTTTCACGAACGCATGCCGCCGATCTTTGCCGATACCTGCACCAGCTGCTGGATCGAGACCTTCGACGGCCCCTTCACCGGACTTGGCGCGACCTATGTCATTCCCGGGCACGGGCACCCGACGAACATGGCGCAGGTGACGCGGTATACCACCGACTATCTCAAGGACCTGCGGGCCAAGATCGGCGACCACATCGACGAGGGCGGCGAGCTGGCGGATGCCTATTACATCGACCAGTCCAACTGGGCGCATCTGGATACCTTCGAGGAACTGGCCACCAAGAACGCCGGGCGGGTCTTTGAAGAGATGGAGTGGGAATAACCGGTTTCGGGTATAGGATAAGGGACGCGGCGCCGGGCGATTGTCCGGCCCCGCGTCCTGCCTTTGGCGAAACGACAAGGGGACCTGCCATGCATTCCAGTCTCAAAGCGGCCGCCTGCGCGGTCGGCCTCGCGGCGGTTGCGCCCATTGCCCCGGCTCTTGCCGGAGAGCTGGAGGACGAAATCATCGGCTACATGGACTTTGCCACCGAGACCGCGGGGATCATCCTGCCGCAGCAGCTGACGCGCGAGGTCTGGGAGGGCATCCATTTCATCGACACCCGCAGCCTGGCGGATTTCGAGGCCGGCACGATCCCCGGCGCGCGTCACATCGAGTGGCGCGAGGTGCCGGGCCGGCTGGACGAGATCCCGGAGGAAGGCATGGTCATCCTGTTCTGCAACACTGGTGTCAGGTCGTCGCAGGCCACTTTCGCGGCGCGCGTGATGGGACGGGAAAACGTGCTTGTCATGCAGTCGGGGTATGAGGGGTGGCTGAGGGACGGTGCCTATCATCCCGAATAGGCTTCGCCGGTCCGGAGCAACAGTTGCAGGAGAGTGCTTGGTGATGAAATGGATCGACATGCCGCCGGTCTGGCTGCTGGGGGCCTTGTGTCTGGCCTGGGTGCAAAAGACCCATTTCGGCTATGGTCTGGGGTTTGGCCCTGTCGTCGCCGATCTTCTTGGTGGGCTGCTGGTCGGGGGCGGGATAGTCCTGATGACGCTGGCGTTCTACGAGATGCGGCGCCATCGGACCACCGTCATCCCGCACCAGGAGGCGGACAGGCTGGTGACAAGCGGCATCTTCAAACGGTCGCGCAACCCGATCTACCTTGGCGATTCAATGATCCTCCTGGGGATGATCCTTTACTGGGACGCGGTCCTGGCGCTGCCACTTGTGCCGATCTTCGTCTGGGTGATCGAACGGCGTTTCATCACGCCCGAAGAGGATCGACTGCGCCGGAAATTCCGCGCCGCCTTTGCCCGCTACGAAAAGGATGTGCGGCGGTGGGTCTGATCGCCGAATGACTGCGGATTAAGCACTAATCCTTTGGTAGAAGTGACCTGTGGTCGCATGGTGCCCGTAGCATGCCGACCACGGTTGTTCCCGGGCCGGGGGTCCGGCACATGTTGCACCGGGCAAGTTACCGAAACCACTAGGAATATTCCGCCGATGTGTCGGGCTGGTATACGATCGTGCGCAATATTGTTTCGATATTGCTGCATGTTGCGCAATAATAGTTGTCTGGCTTTAACTTTGGGTCATGGTGTGTTTTACAACCCGCGCTGCCTGTCGCTGCAGAGCCGCATGATTGCGCTGAAATGCGAATTAACGCCTCATCAGGGGCGTAGGAGTACCTGAGAACAAAGGGGAATACCGTGAAGATAGGGACGCCAAGAGAGGTCGAAGCAGGAGAGAATCGCGTTGCGATGACCCCGGATTCGGCCCGCCAGCTGCAAAAGCTGGGCTATGAATGTTTGATTGAATCCGGCGCGGGGTCGCGGGCAGAGTTCTCCGATGCGGATTACGAGGCTGCGGGCGTCAAGGTTGTCGGCAGTGCCGCCGATCTCTGGGGTGAGGCAGACATCATTGCCAAGGTGCGCATTCCGACGCTGGACGAGCTGGAGCACCTGACACCAGAGAAGACGCTGATCACCTTCTTCAATCCGGGCGGCAACCAGGAAGGTCTGGACATCGCCAAGGCGAAGGGCGCCAACGTCATCGCGATGGAAATGGTGCCGCGGATCAGTCGCGCCCAGAAGATGGACGCGCTGTCCTCGATGGCCAATATCGCTGGCTACCGCGCCGTGATCGAGGCCAGCAACAACTTTGGCCGGTTCTTCACCGGGCAGATCACCGCCGCGGGCAAGGTACCCCCGGCCAAGGTTCTGGTCGTGGGCGCCGGTGTTGCCGGCCTGGCCGCCATCGGCACCTCGACCGCGCTGGGTGCAGTCACCTACGCCTTTGACGTGCGGCCCGAAGTGGCCGAGCAGGTCGAATCGATGGGCGCCGAGTTCGTCTATCTCGACTTCGAGGAAGAGCAGCAGGACGGCGCGGCCACCGGCGGCTATGCCTCGGTCTCGTCCCCAGAGTTCCGCGAGGCGCAGCTGGCCAAGTTCCGCGAGCTGGCCCCCGAGGTGGACATCGTCATCACCACCGCCCTGATCCCCAACCGCGAGGCGCCCAAGCTGTGGCTCGAGGACATGGTCAAGGCCATGAAGCCGGGGTCGGTCATCGTCGACCTGGCCGCCGAAAAGGGCGGCAACGTCGAAGGCACCGTCAAGGACGAGAAGGTCGTCACCGACAACGGCGTGACCATCGTCGGCTACACCGACTTCCCCTCGCGCATGGCGACGCAGTCCTCGACGCTTTACGCCACCAACATCCGTCACATGATGACCGATCTGACGCCCGACAAGGACGGCAAGATCAATCACAACATGGACGATGACGTGATCCGTGGCGCAACCGTCACCCACCAGGGCGAGATCACCTTCCCGCCGCCGCCGCCCAAGGTACAGGCGATCGCGGCCAAGAAGCAGGAAAAGCCCAAGGAGCTGACGCCCGAGGAGAAGCGCGCCCAGGAAGTCGCGGCCTTCAAGGCGCAGACCAAGCAGCAGTTCACGCTGCTGGGGATCGGCGGTGTGCTGATGCTGCTGGTGGGCCTCGTCGCCCCGGCCAGCTTCCTGCAGCACTTCATCGTCTTCGTCCTGTCGGTCTTTATTGGCTTCCAGGTGATCTGGAACGTCAGCCACTCGCTGCACACCCCGCTGATGGCGGTCACGAACGCGATTTCGTCGATCATCATCCTTGGCGCCCTGATGCAGATCGGAACCAGCGGAACGCTTGTTCTCATCCTTGCCGCCATCTCGGTCTTCTTTGCCGGGATTAACATCTTCGGCGGCTTCCTCGTGACCCGGCGCATGCTCGCCATGTTCCAGAAATCGTAAAGAGGACACGGACCAATGGAATACGGATTTACCACGGCGGCCTATGTGGTCGCGGCTGTCCTCTTCATCCTGTCGCTGGGCGGCCTGTCTGGCCAGGAAAGCGCCAAGCGCGCGGTCTGGTACGGCATCGTCGGCATGGCGCTGGCGGTCTTCGCAACGCTGATCGGACCGGGTTCGGGCCTCTGGATCCTGTCGATCATCCTGATCGCCGCAGGCGGCATCATCGGCTACTTCCTGGCCTCCAAGGTCGAGATGACCCAGATGCCGGAACTGGTTGCCGGGATGCACGCACTGGTCGGCCTGGCGGCCGTCTTTGTCGGCTATAACGCCGAACTGGTCATGAACACCGTTGCCGCGCTGCAGGCCGAGGGCGCCACCGAGGCGCTGGAGGCGCTCAAGGGCTTCTCGGCCAAGGTCGCGCACAAGACCCCGGCAGAGATCAACATCCTCAAGATCGAGGTCTTCCTGGGCGTGTTCATCGGTGCCGTGACCTTTACCGGGTCCGTCATCGCCTATGGCAAGCTCTCGGGCAAGGTGACCTCGGCGGCGAAAAAGCTGCCCGGCGGCCACATGCTGAACGCCGGCGCGGCGTTGATCTCGATCCTGCTGCTGATGATCTACATGGGCAACTCGGGCGGCTGGACCCTGCTGTTGATGTCGGTTGCGGCCTTCTTCATCGGCTATCACCTGATCATGGGCATCGGCGGCGCCGATATGCCGGTCGTGGTCTCGATGCTCAACAGCTACTCTGGCTGGGCGGCGGCGGCGATCGGCTTCAGCCTCGGCAACGACCTCTTGATCGTGGTTGGCGCGCTGGTCGGCTCGTCGGGTGCGATCCTGTCCTACATCATGTGCAAGGCGATGAACCGGTCCTTCGTCAGCGTCATCCTGGGCGGCTTCGGCGGCACGGGTGGCCCGGCGATGGAGGTCGAGGGTGAACAGGTTGCCATCGACGCGGACGGTGTGGCGCAGGCCCTGGAAGAGGCCGACAGCATCATCATCATCCCCGGCTACGGCATGGCGGTGGCTCAGGCCCAGCAGAATGTGGCTGAACTGACCCGTCGGCTGCGCGCCCAGGGCAAGGAAGTGCGTTTCGCCATCCACCCGGTCGCGGGCCGTCTGCCCGGGCACATGAACGTGCTGCTCGCAGAGGCCAAGGTGCCTTACGACATCGTGCTGGAGATGGACGAGATCAACGAGGACTTCCCGGACACGGACGTGGCCATCGTCATCGGCTCGAACGACATCGTGAACCCGGCGGCCCAGGAAGACCCGAACTCTCCCATCGCGGGGATGCCGGTCCTGGAATGCTGGAAGGCCAAGCAGGTCTTCGTTTCCAAGCGGGGGCAGGGCACGGGCTACTCGGGCATCGAGAACCCGCTGTTCTACAAGGAGAACACGCGGATGTACTACGGCGACGCGAAACAGTCACTGGGCGAGTTGCTCAACCGGATCAGCTGAGGCTCGACCGAAATGTTCCAGCGGCCCCGCCTTGTGCGGGGCCGTTTTTCTTTTGCAGGCCTTGATCTGGGGCAACGACGCGCAACGGGCGTTGTTTCAGCCTTCGTCCCATGTCTGTCTTTCGCCTCTCGCCAACGCTAACCGCAAAGTTTGATCATGGCGGGCTTCCGCGCCTGGCAGCGATTGCCGGAGCGATGGCGGGCGGCGCAGTCTGCGGCGTCATCCTTGATCTGGTGTTCCTGCAAGCGGCGACCCGGACCGAGGGCGCCTTCGCGCATGACAACGCGCAGGCAGTTGGGTTATTCATCGGGATCGAAGTGGCTGGTCTGATGTTTCTGGCACCGGTCGGTCTGATTGGCATTTTCGCCTTGCTGCAATGGGCAGCGCGTCACGGCTTCATGACGCCGGCGAGTTTCATGCTTGGGGGCTTTGGCATCACCGCATTTCTGGTGCTCGTGGTCCTGCTGGTGCTCATCCTCGCCAATCTTGCCCTCGCGACCGGCAGCGTGACAAATTTCAGCGTCGTGTTCCTTCTGCTGTGGCCCGTGCATATTGGTGTATTTTACGGGCTGCCCGCTGGTATTTCCCTCTGGACGATCCTTGCACATGCGCATTCGCAGCTGCGCCCGATGGGCGGCGGAGGCGCGGTGCTGCTTGTCGGGGCGGTCCTGATCCTCCTTTGGGGCAGCATCGTCGTTCGCATATTTCAGGGTGCCGGCTGAATGCCGGAATTCCTTGCCTCGACGCGCGCCAATGGCGCTGCGCCGGTGCTGAGTTGAGAGCAGGACGCGGCGGGTTTCCGCCTTTGCCACATCTCGACAAGATCATTGGGGTCGCCGTTTCGGCGGCCTCATTTTAGTCTGACGCGAAAAGAGGGGACACTATGGAACTGGCACTGCAGATCAATTCGGTGTTTCGCGTGGCTGGCTGGCAGATCGTCAAGCCTCTGGAGCCGCTGACACCGGATCACTTGATCGAGGATCTCGCGCAGTATTCAAAGCGCGCCGTGGTGGTCGACCTGGGGTACTATCCCGAGAACGACGCCGAGAACGGGGCCTTTCGGATTCATGCCGTGCGCGACCAGGACTGGGAGCATCCCTTGGTCGATATCAAGGTGCGGGACGCGAACATGGCGCTGGACCTGTTGCGGCAGATGCCGGGTTTGCTGGGGCGGCTGGGTCCGCTTTGAGTCCCGGCTTTGCAACCTGTTTCCCTAAATTTTGCAAATGGCTGGGTTGGCAGGGTTTGCACATCTGCTCGATGCTCCCTTGCGGCGACGCAGCAAGTCGAGCAACAACATGAGTGAAATATTCATGGCGAGGGGGAGCGCCATGAACCTGACGATAAACCGCAATGTCCTGGCCGAAGCCTTCGGCGCCAACGAGGGCGCTGCGCTGCGCCTCAAGCAGGTGGCGCTGGTGGTGCTGGGCATCGCCGTGCTGGCCGCTGCGGCCAAGATCAAGGTGCCGATGTGGCCCGTCCCGATCACGATGGGCACCTTTGCCGTGCTGACCGTCGGCGCCGCCTACGGTCCGCGCCTGGGTCTGGTGACGATCCTTGGGTACATGATCATCGGCGCGCTGGGTTTCGATGTCTTCGCGGGTTCCTCGGTCGAGGCCTTCGGCATCGAATACATGATGGGCGGCACCGGTGGCTACCTCCTAGGCTACGTCCTGGCGACCGTCGCGCTGGGTGTCCTTGCCCGTGCTGGCTGGGACCGCTCGGCCCCGAAGATGGCTGGCGCCATGCTGCTGGGCAACGTCATCATCTACTTCCCGGGCCTGATCTGGCTGGGGCATGCTCTACGGCTGGGACAAGCCGATCCTGGAATGGGGCCTGACGCCTTTCCTCGTCGGTGACGCGATCAAGCTGGCGCTGGCTGCCGTGATCCTGCCGCTGGCCTGGAAACTGGTGGGCCGCGCGCGCGGCTGATCCCCAACGATCCGATTGACCGAAAGGCCTGGCGCATCGCCCGGCCTTTTTCGTTTCAGCCCCTGCGATCGGCGGCGAAGGCCGAGAGATCGGCGTTCACCGGTTCGCCCGCCAACATCTGCGCCAGCCAGCGCCCGGTGCGCGGGCCGCCTGTCAGGCCGATATGCTGATGTCCGTAGCCCAGATAGACATTGGCCAGCCGGGGACTGGGGCCGATCACGGGCAGGGAGTCCGACGTGGCGGGCCGGTGGCCCATCCATTCGCTGGTGTGGCTGTAGGTCAGATCGGGAAAGATGCGCGCCACGCTGCGCCGCATCAGGTCGAAAGGCGCGCGGGAAGCCGGGGCTTTCAAGCCGCCGAACTCCACGATGCCCGCGGCCCGCAGGCGCCCACGCATCGAGGTGGCGACGAATTTGCCCGAGGCCACCATCACCGGCGCGCGCAATTCGATGTTGGGGGAATGGAATTCGACGTGATAGCCGCGTTCGCTTTCCAGTGGCACCGTGACGCCAAGGGCGCCTGCAATCCCGCCCGACCACGCGCCAAGCGTCACGGCAAAGCCCTGTGCCGCTATCTCGCCCTTGTCGGTCAGCGCGGCCACGGCGCGTCCGTCTTCCTCGCGAAAACCCGTCACGCTGGCCTGTACGATCTGCCCGCCACCTGCCTCGAAGGCGGCAGCCAGCGCGCGGACATAGGCGCCGGGGTCGGTGATCGTGCCGTGCCGGGGGCTGTCGACGCCATAGCCAAAGCGCCCCGCCAACACCGGGTCGAAGGCGGCCATGTCCCCGGGCGTCATCTCGCGTACCGTGTAGCCATTGCGCCGCCGCAGGTCCCAGCCATAGGCATCTGCCTCGAAGGCCTGCTTGCTGGCATAGCCGTGCAGGTAGCTGCCGGGCCGGACGACTTGGACGTCCTCCGTTCCCTCTGCCAGGGCCTGGTGCTGGTCGGCGCTGTCCTGCAGCAGCAGGGTCAGCGCGCGGGTGATCTGCTCGACCTTGGCCTGCCGTGCGTGCCCCATGTAGCGCAACAGGAAGGGCAGGAGGCGCGGCAGGTAGCCCCATTTCAGGAACAGTGGCTGTCGGGGATCGAACAGCATCTGCGGTGCCTTCCAGATCAGGCCGGGGACGGGCAGGGGCACCACGGCCCCCGCCGCGATGATGCCCGCGTTGCCGGTCGAGGCACCGGCCGCCGGGCCTTCGCGGTCGATCAGCGTGACCTCGCATCCCATGCGCTGCAGCCAGAGCGCGGTGGAGACCCCCACCATGCCCGCTCCGATCACGGCCACCTGACGATATGCCTTCATGCTGCCCCCCCATGTTGCGGCGCGACAGTGGCGCGGATCAGGGACCGGAGGCAAGAGGGCTTCAGGCCAGTTCCGTCTCGATTTCGGCGCCCTGTTCCAGCGTCTTGTGGACCGGGCACTTGTCCGCGATTTCCAGCAGCCGGGCGCGTTGGTCGGCATCGAGGTCGCCTTCCAGCGTGATCCGGCGCACAAAGCGGTCCACCCGTGTCGTCGCGCTTGTTCCCGCGTCCTGGGCATGAACCTTGTCGTGGGTCACGTCCACGCTGATCCCGGTCAGCGGCCACCCCTTGCGCCGGGCGTACATGCGGATGGTCATCGAGGTACAGGCGCCCAGCCCCGCCGAGAGGAACCCGTAGGGCGACATGCCCCGGTTGCTGCCGCCATAGGCCTCGGGCTCGTCCGCAAGCGCATGGTGATGCGGCCCGTTCTGGATGTCCTGCAGAAAGCCGTCGGCGGCGGCCTCTGTCACGCGCACCACGCCCTCTGGCGCGCCGATGGGCGGGGCAGGTGCGGGCAGGTCGAGGTAGCGATCGGCCCAGGCCGCGATCACCTCGGCGACATATTCCGCATCCTCGGGGGATGAGACGAGGTGGTCGGCATCGTCCAGCGTGACAAAGCTCTTGGGATGTTTGGCGGCGGTGAAGATCCGCGTGGCGTTGGAAATATCCACCACGGCGTCGCGCGGCGCGTGCAGCACCAGCAGCGCCTTTTTCAGCGATCCGATGACCGGTTCCAGTTCCTGCGCTTTCACGTCCCGCACGAAGTCTCGCCCGATGGTGACGGGCCGGCCGCCCAGGTCCACCTGTGCCTGGCCCTCTTCCTCGATCCGGTCCAGCGCATCGGCAAAGTTGTGCGTGACGTGATCGGGATCGAAGGGCGCACCGATGGTCGCCACGGCCCGGGCCGAGCCAATGTCGGGCGCCGCCCGCAGGACCGCCGCCCCGCCAAGCGAATGGCCGATCAGCAGGCTGGGCGCCATGCCGCGTCCCTCGAGGTAGTCGGCGGCGGCCTTCAGGTCGCCCACGTTGCTGTGAAAGGTGGTATTGGCGAACTCGCCACAGGAATGGCCCAGCCCGGTGAAATCAAAGCGCAGCACCGCGATCCCCATCGCGGAAAGCCGCTGGGCGATGCGCCGCGCGGCGGCGATGTCCTTGCCGCAGGTAAAGCAATGGGCGAAGAGGGCAGTGGCGAGCGGTGTGTCCTCGGGCAGGTCCAGCCGTGCGGCCAGCCTGTCGCCGGCATGACCGGGGAATGTGATGCGTTCGGTGGGCATTGGGTCGTCCTGACGTTTTGTGGTTGGGTCAGAGAATGGGTCGGGCCGGGGCGGCTCACAAGCAAACTGTCAGGAGCGTCACGGCATGGTGAGTTTGATGCGCGCGCTGGTGAGCATTGTTGCAGGGGTCTTGGTGCTGGTCGCGCTGGCCACCTGGGGCGGGGCGCTGCACCCGGCAGGAGACTCCCTGGCTGTTGCGCGCCTGCCGCTTGTGGCGCTGGCGGGTTTGGCGGTGGTCTGGACGGGTTGGCCGCGCTGGCTGCGCTGGGGGCTGGCGTGCGCGGCACTGGTGGTGTTGGGGCAGGCGGTTGTCATGAAGTTGGCCGCGCCGTCACCGGGCGGATTTGCCGTCTACCAGAAGAACCTTCTGTACCGGAACGCGCAGATCCCAGAACTGGCGGCGGACATGCTGGCCCAGGCGCCGGACGTCATCACCCTGCAGGAACTGACCAGCCGCAATGGCGATATCCTTGATCGGCTGGCACCGGTCTATCCACATCGCGCCACCTGTCCCTTCTACAGCTGGAGCCGCAATGCCGTGCTCTCGCGCCACCCGGTGCTGCCCGGCGGGACGCTTTGCCTGCCGGGGCAGGGAGTGGCGGGCCTGCACCTGGACACGCCACACGGGCCGGTCTGGGTTCTGTCGGTGCACCTGCGCTGGCCCTGGCCGCATCCCCAGGCGTCTCAGGCAGAGGCGCTGGAAGAGGTGCTGGCCGGGCTGGAGGGGCCAGTGGTCCTGTCCGGCGATTTCAACATGATGCCCTGGGGGCATTCGGTGCGGCGACTGACGCGGGCTGCGGGTGTGCGGCGCGCCGGGCCATTGCAACCGACCTACTGGCTGGCGCCACATGGCTGGCCCGCCGGGCAGGCGTTGCCGATCCCGCTGCCGCTGGACCAGGTCTGGGCGCCCGGCGGCGGACAAGTTGAGACGCGACCGCTCTGGGGATCGGATCATGCAGGGGTTCTGGCACGGGTGCATCTGGATGCAGATTGACGGTATCGGGCGTTTCGTGCCGCGTGACGCGCGGGACGGGGAAGAATGGGACCGATTGAGGGATTTTTGTGCACGGTGGGGGCTTGCCGCCTTTTCGCGCGACCCATTCATCGGCGGTCATGTCACCGGCTCTGCCTTTGTGCTGTCGCCGGACGGGCGGTCCGTCCTGCTGACCCATCACGCCAAGCTGGATCGCTGGTTGCAGCTGGGGGGCCATTGCGACGGCATCGCGGATGCGCGCTTCGTGGCCCTGAAAGAGGCCTACGAGGAAAGCGGGCTGGCGCGGATCGCGCTGCTGTCGCAGGACGTCTTCGACGTCGATATCCACGAGATCCCGCCGCGCGGGACCGAACCGGCGCACCTGCACCATGACGTCCGGTTCCTGATGCGGGCCGAAGCGGGTGAGCCAAACGCCACGGCAGAGTCGAAGGCGCTGGCATGGGTGCCGCTGGACAGATTGCGGGACTTCACGCAGGCAGAGTCGGTCCTGCGCATGGCACACCGGGTAAAGGCCGGGGCGTGACGCCCTAGGTGCCCATCAGCATCGGGTCGAAAGGGTAGGAAATGAGGTTCTCGTAGCCGTCCTCGGTGATCAGCACCTGTTCCTCCAGCTTGATCGAGAAATCGCCGCCGTCCGGCGAAACCAGCACCTCGACACAAAGCGTCATACCCGGCTCCAGCTCATAGTCGAAGGCGCCGTCCACCATCTGGTCCGGGTAGGCCACCAGGGGCCATTCATCGCAAAGCCCCACACCATGCATGAGGCAGCCGTATTTCAGCCGCTGGAACTCGGGCCTCAGGACGTGGGTGTTGCGGGACAGATCCTGGATGTTCACACCGGGGCGCAGCATCTCCATGTTGGTCATGACGTGTTCATGCCCGTGGCGCATGGCATCGATCATGTCGGGCCGGGGTGCCCGATCACCCACCCACCAGGTGCGCGAGATGTCGACGCAGATGCCGTAGCTGCCGACAAGATCCGTATCGAAGGCGACGATTTCATTGTTCTGCACGATCCTCGGGCCACATTCCTGGAACCAGGGATTGGTGCGGGGGCCCGACGTCAGCAGGCGCGTTTCGATCCATTCGCCGCCGCGTCGGATGTTCTCGGCGTGCAGGACGGCCCAGATGTCGTTCTCGGACACGTCGCCACGCGGGACGTTCAGACGGGTAAACCGCTCCATCTCGTGCATCGCGGCTTCGCAGGCGTTGACGGCGCAGCGCATGGCCTTGATCTCGTCCGGCCCCTTCACGGACCGGGCCTTTTCGGTGACTTCTTCGCCGGGGAAGACGGTCAGGCCCTGCGCCTCGAGCGCGCGCAGCCCGTGGATCATCGGTTTGTCCACCGCCAGCCGTGTGTTACCGGGCGCGTGCTGCGCCAGCAGGTCGGCGACCTCGGCGGCAAAGCGGTCGGCGGCCACGTCGACGCAATCCCCCCGGTCGAAATAGAACAGGTCCGCGCCCGAGCGCGCCTCGCGCACCAGCGGGTTGAACGAGGACAGGAAAGGTGCGTTCTTGTAGTCCCAGATCACCATGTACCCATCGGCGCATACCAGCACCGCCCGGAACGGGTTGTGGGTGTTCCAAAGCTGCATGTTCGTGCTGTCTGTCGCGTAGCGGATGTTGAGCGGGTCAAAGACCAGCAGCCCGGCAAGATCACGCGCCACGACATGATCGGTCAGCCGCTGCCATCGATAGCGCCGCATCTCCTGCAAGTCGGGCAGTTCCAGCCCCGCCGCGGCCCATTCGCCCAGTGCAAGGCGCGTGGGGCCGATCTCGATCCGGTCCATGTCGTTGGGGGTGTTGTCGCCGGTCAGGGCGCCGCGTGTCGGGTCGATTTTGCGGGTATCGCGGAAATGGGTGTTCATGGCGTCTTCCGAAGGCTGGTTGCATCAGCCTGCCGGGGCGCCCCGGGGCTGGCGCGCGAAATTGCGACCGTACAGCGGGTCGTTTTTCGACCGCTTTCGTTCAGGTGACGTGGGGTCGCGCGGCTGGCGGAGGCCGCGTCGCGGGCCTAGCCTGCGCGCATGATCCTGCAAGACCGAATCCCGTATGATGTCACAGCGCCGCGCCCCTTGCCGGGGATCGCGCCGCTGGACCCGTCGGAATGGTTGATCGTGGACGAGGCCTATGCCGGGCAGATGGCAGAGCGCCGCCGCCTGCTGGCCGACAGCCGCAACGAGGTGCTGGCCTTGTCGTCCGGGGCCGTCCCGGCGGCGGAAGAGTTGCTGGAAACGGTGCTTGCGGCGCTGCCTGACGGGTTTTCGCGGGCCGAAGACAGTGTTCTTTGCCCCGATGGCGCGCGTGTCGCGCTGGACAGGACCGATCCGCTGGGAACGCTGGGGCGGATCGTGCAGGAAGACCTGTGCCTGATGGAAAAGCATGGCGATCAGCATGTGCTGACCGGGGCCGTGCTATGTTTCCCGGCCAGCTGGCGCCTGGACGAGAAATTCATGCGTCCGATGACGGATATCCACGCGCCGGTCGACAGTTTCGACGACAACATCGCGCGCCGGGTGCAAAGACTGTTCGATGGGGTGCAGGCGGGGCGTCCGCTGTGGCGGTTCAATGCCCTGCGATACGCCGAGTCAGAACTGTTTCATCCACGCTCGATGCACAACCCGCGCGCGCCGGTCGATCCCGCCGCCGCACCCTTCTGGAGGTCAGAGCGGCAGTGCATCCTGCGCCTGCCACGGACCCGCGCGGTGGTCTTTTCTATACACACCTACCTGGTGCGCAGCGAAGCGGTCACTGCAGCAACTGCCTGAGGAAATAATCCATCTGGCCGGTCGTGCTGAGCACGGCGATCAGGCTGGTCACGGCCATCATCTGGCTGGCGCGCCGCAGGCCGAACCTGGACGGGCGCCGTTGCATCGCGGATTGCGCCACCACGGCGGGCAGGTTGGGGATGTCGGCCGGTTTCGAGCGTTTGGGGTAGAGCGTGCCGCAGATGCCCTGCGCGGCGGCGGCGCTTTCGAACAGTGCGTCCTCGATTTCCGTGTCGACCCGGCCGATGCGGCGCGGCGAGACGAAGTTGCGCAGCCGGATGAAATCGTCCCGGTCGATCAGTGTATCGGGGGCGAACCATTCCAGGATGTCCGCCGAGGAGTGATCCAGCGCGGCGCGCACAGTGTCCGACAACAGGCGCGCAGCGTCGGTTTCGTCGGGCGGTGTCCCGTCGGCGGTCACCACCTCCAGCACCACCCGGGGGCCGTAGTCGCTAAGTTCTTCGGACAGCACCGAGATGCCCAGATGGTGGCCCATCACGCGGCCCGGTTGTCGCCGTGTCGGAGACTTGGCGTCCGGGCGTGGATCAAGACGGGCCAGCACCTTGGCGGCGCTTTCGAGATAGGGCTCGGGGTGCAGATCCCGCACGTCCGGCAGGATCATCCCCGCGTAGGGGTATTCGAAGGTCATTCTGCTCTCCTGTGGCGGCATTCTTGTCCGCACAGGGAAAGACTGACCCCGAAACATGTTAACAATCGGGCGATTCGGGGAAAATTACGCGGTTTTGCGCTCTTTGTTTCCGGATCGGGCTCAGCGGCCGATCCTCTCGGCCGCGGCCGCGATGGCCTGCTGATAGACGGTGGCGGCGTTCCATTCGTTCAGGACGCGGAAGTTATGCGTGCCAGGTCCGAAGGGCTGCCCCCGCTTCCATCCCTTCTGGCGCAGGAAATTGGCGGTCGAGGCCAGTGCATCGGCCTGGTTGTAGAAATCGACCCGTCCGTCACCAGTGGCATCGACGCCGTAGCGCATGGCATTGCCGGGCAGGAACTGGGTGTGGCCCAATTCGCCGTGAAAGGCGCCCTTCTGGCTCGGGGACAGCATCCCGCGATCCACCATTTTCAGCGCCGCGATGGCATGGGGCCGGAACAGTTGCGGGCGGCGGCAGTCATAGGCGACCGTCAGGATCGAATTGATCACAGGTTCGGTGCCCATCGTGCGGCCATAGCCGGTTTCCATGCCGTGAATGGCGACGATGATGCCTGCCGGAACGCCAAAGTGCTTTTCGAGGCTGTCGTAAAAGGCCTTGTTTTGGTTGATCCGGTTACGGGCACCGTTGGCGAAACTGTCGAGCGACCCAAGGCGGATCTGCACGAACCGTTCGAAGCTGTATTTTACGCCCTTCTGGTTGCGGTCCGCGCCGATCGTCTTGGTGGAATAGCGCGCGTTCATCAGGGCGTTGATGCCCCGGTCGCCGACCCCGGCGCGGCGCGCCTCGGCGGCGAATTCACCTTTCCAGGCGTCAAAGCCCGAGGCGGTGTTCCCGCAGCCTGCGGCAAAGGCGGGGACAGCGGTCAGAATGGCAAAGGCAAGGGCAGGGGCGAGGCGGCGCATGGCAGGGCTCCGGTTCGGACAGGTTTCCTGGAAGGTTAGCCGCGACTGGAGGAGGCGCCAAGAGGGTAGAGCGCGGGGTGGCGGGCTGCCGCCACGCGCGGGGGAGGGGCGGACATGAAAACGGGCGCCGCAGGGGCGCCCGTTCCGCTGTAGATCGCGTGGCGATCAGCAGCTGTAGTACATGCCGAACTCGACCGGGTGCGGCGTGTGTTCGAACAGTTCGATCTCTTCCATCTTCAGTTCGATGTAGCCGTCGATCTGGTCCTTGGTGAAGACGTCGCCGGCGAGCAGGAACTCGTGGTCGGCCTTCAGGCAGTCGATGGCTTCACGCAGCGAGCCGCAGACGGTGGGGATGCCTTCCAGCTCTTCGGCCGGCAGGTCGTAGAGGTTCTTGTCCATCGCCTCGCCGGGATCGATCTTGTTGGTGATGCCGTCCAGGCCGGCCATCAGCAGCGCTGCGAAACACAGGTAGGGGTTCGCCGACGGATCGGGGAAACGGGCCTCGACGCGCTTGGCCTTGGGGCTTTCGGTCCACGGAATACGGACGCAGCCGGACCGGTTGCGGGCCGAGTAGGCGCGCAGAACCGGGGCTTCGAAGCCGGGGATCAGGCGCTTGTACGAGTTGGTGGACGGGTTGGTGAAGGCGTTCAGCGTCTTGGCATGCTTGAGGATGCCGCCGATGAAGTACAGTGCCTCCTGGCTGAGGTCGGCGTACTTGTCACCCGCGAACAGCGGCTTGCCGTCCTTCCAGATCGACATGTTGCAGTGCATGCCGGTGCCGTTGTCGCCGTAGATCGGCTTGGGCATGAAGGTGGCGGACTTGCCATAGGCATGTGCCACGTTGTGGATGATGTACTTGTACTTCTGCAGCTCGTCCGCCTGCTTGGTCAGCGAACCAAAGATCAGGCCCAGCTCGTGCTGGCAGGACGCCACCTCGTGGTGGTGCTTGTCGACCTTCATGCCGATGCGCTTCATGGTCGAGAGCATTTCCGAGCGCAGGTCCTGCGCGTCGTCGGTCGGGTTGACCGGGAAATAGCCGCCCTTGACGCCCGGACGATGACCCATGTTGCCGGTCTCGTACTCGGTGTCGGTGTTCCACGATGCGTCGACCGCGTCGACCTCGTAGGAGACCTTGTTGATCTTGTTCGAGAAGCGCACGTCGTCGAACAGGAAGAACTCGGCTTCCGGACCCCAGTACGAGATGTCGCCGATGCCGGAGGACTTCAGGTAGGCTTCTGCCTTTTCGGCGGTGCCGCGCGGGTCACGCTCGTAGGGTTCGCCGGTGTCGGGCTCGACGACCGAGCAATGCAGGCAGAGCGTCTTTTCGGCGTAGAACGGGTCGATATAGGCGCTTTCCAGGTCGGGCATGAGTTTCATGTCCGAGGCTTCGATCGACTTCCAGCCGGCGATCGAGGAGCCGTCAAACATGAAGCCCTCTTCGAGGAAATCCTCGTCCACCTCATCTGCGATCACGGTCACGTGCTGCAGCTTGCCGCGCGGGTCTGTGAACCGGATGTCGACGTAGGCGACGTCCTCTTCCTTCATCATGTCGAGAACAGCGTTGCTCATAACTGTTGAGTCCCTTTCTGTCATACTTTGGGGATGCCTGCGGCCCAGCAGTGCCGCGGTCAATTTCTGGAATTACAGCGCGTCCGAGCCGGTTTCGCCGGTGCGGATACGGATGGCCTGTTCGACGTGGCTGACAAAGATCTTGCCGTCGCCGATCTTGTCGGTCTTGGCGGCCTCGACGATGGCCTCGATGGCGGCATCGACCTGGTCGTCGTCAAGAACGATCTCTATCTTCACCTTGGGCAGGAAGTCGACGACGTACTCCGCGCCACGGTAGAGCTCGGTATGGCCCTTCTGGCGGCCAAAGCCCTTCACCTCGACGACGGACAGACCCTGGATGCCCGCTTCTTGCAGCGCCTCCTTCACCTCATCAAGCTTGAATGGCTTGATGATCGCTTCGATCTTTTTCATGAGACCTCGCTCTCCCTTGCGCTCTTCGTGGACTTGGCAGATCACTTCTGGATGATCGCCACAATCCGATAGGCCCCGCGAGGGCCGGAAGCGAAGAGCGAATTTTTGGGCGAGGTCAAATTTTGTGCGAGTTGCGCAAAAATAGTGCAGAATTGAATCGCGAGGCAAAATGACAGAGCTTTTGACCTCGGCGCAGATGCGCCAGATCGAGCAGGCGGCCATCGACAGCGGCGCCGTGACGGGCCTTGAGTTGATGGAGCGGGCAGGTGCCGGCGTGGTCGAGGCGGTGTTCGAGGAATGGCCGCAACTGGGGCAGGGCGCGCATCGGGCGGTCGTTCTCTGCGGGCCGGGGAACAATGGTGGCGACGGGATTGTCGTGGCGCGATTGTTGCAGGAGCGCGGGTGGGACGTAGGGGTGTTCCTTTATGGCGATGCCGAAAAGCTGCCACCGGATGCGAGAGTGAATTATGAGCTGTGGCGGAAGATGGGCGCCGTCTCGTCTTGGGAAGACTTGAACGCTGAGCAAACCACCGCGGACCTGTTCATCGACGCGGTCTTTGGGACTGGCCTTACACGGCCCTTGCCCGAAGAGGTCGGGCGCGAACTGATCATGACCGCAACGCACGACAAGACGACAACAAAAGTTGTGGCCGTGGACATGCCATCGGGACTTTGCGCGGACAGCGGCAAAATGCTTGGCGGCGGCGGGGATTTCAGCGACCTCGTGGTATCGTTCCACTCGGCAAAGGTTGGGCACTATCTGGATCGTTCGTATCAGCGCTGCAATTCGTTGGTCGTCAAGGATATCGGCTTGGACCACGTGTTTGGTGAAAGCCAGGTGCATCTGGTGGACCAAGCCCGCCTGTCGGACGACTCGTTCCCAAGGATTTCGAAACGGAAGTTCGACCACAAGTACACCCACGGCCACGCGCTGATCCTGTCCGGCGGTTTCGGCAAAACCGGCGCAGCGCGTCTGGCGGCGCGCGGCGCCCTCAGGATCGGGGCCGGGCTGGTGACTATGGGTGTGCCGGGTGCGGCGCAGATGGAGGTGGCAAGCCGGATCACCGCACTGATGCTGACCCGGGTCGAGGATGCCAGCAACCTGACCGAGGTTCTGGAGGACAGGCGCCTCAACGCGCTATGTCTCGGGCCCGGCATGGGGGTTGAGCGGGCACGCGATCTGGTGCCTGTGGCGTTGGCTGCAAGGCACGGGCCTCGCGTGGTGCTCGATGCCGATGCCTTGACCGCCTATGCGGATTGTCCCGAGACGCTTTTTGCAATGCTGCACGCGAATTGCGTTCTGACACCGCATGGCGGGGAGTTCGCGCGGCTCTTCCCCGACATCGCGGAAAGGTTGAACAAGGAACCAACACGCGGCCCGGCCTATTCCAAGGTGGACGCAACGCGGGACGCTGCCGCCCGCGCGGGCTGCGTCGTGCTGTTCAAGGGGCCCGACACGGTGATCGCCCACCCAAGCGGGGCTTGTTCGATCAATGCGGCAGTCTACGACAGGGAGGCGCCCTGGCTGGCCACTGCCGGATCGGGCGACGTATTGGCGGGTTTCATCACGGGGTTGCTGGCCCGTGGCTTTGCACCGATGCAGGCCGCAGAAACCGGCGCCTGGCTGCACGTTGAGTCCGCGCGCAGTTTCGGCCCCGGCCTGGTCGCCGAGGACCTGCCCGAGGAGCTGCCCAAGGTGTTTCGCAGGCTCGGGCTGTGACGCCTGTCAGGCGGTGACGTCTCTCGTGGCAGAGGCCAGTTCCAACCCGTCCGCATAAAGGATGTGCGGCGCGTCGAAGGCCAGTGCGACCAGTTGCATGTCGATTGTGCCCGCGCTGCGGATGAACTTGCCGTCGATAAGACGTGACAGGGGCACCAGCGCCCGGTCCTTGCCGAACAGCGTCCTGGCCCGCCAGTCGCGCAACAGCACCTCTTGTGCGGCGGGCAGGACCAGCGTCAGGTCGGGCCGCATGTGCCCGAGGCTGCCAGGTGCCACGAAAACCGCTGGCAGGCGTCGGCGCAGGGGCCGCAGCGCTGCTAGCCGTGCCGTCCCGCTGTCGCGCGTGATGATCCTGTCCCCAGAGGAGAGGTATTCCACCGGCAGCGCGCCATCGAGCGTCAGCACGAGAGTGCCGAGAGGGAGCGCATTGCAGGGGGCATTGGCGGATGCTTGGCACACGGACTCCACACCGTTGCCACGCCGGACCATGTCATGGGCCATCGTTTCTTGTTCCTGTATGTTACTGCCGGTCTTTTCTTGTTTTGCGGCAGGATAGGCCAAGATCCGGTTTATGTCGCCTGCAATTGCATAGGCTTTTCCAAGAATTTTCCGCTCGCCTCGGTCACGGCGCTTTGCTATTCAGCGCGACGTTGCGGGTGTGGCGAAATTGGTAGACGCACCAGATTTAGGTTCTGGCGCCGCAAGGCGTGGGGGTTCAAGTCCCTCCACCCGCACCATATCAAGCCGAGGCAAGGGCCAAGACCCCAATTAGGTCAAGGCGTTGTTCCGCTCTTCTGCAATAGCTTGCGGCGCGGGCTGTCGCGAAGGGCTGCGGGCAAGTGGTCACGCCCGCTGGGCGCTGGATGTCTCTTCCCGGTGTCGCGCTTCAGGCCATGATGGTTTCAAGCGACCAAGGTCCTGTTTCCGGATTTATTGGCCCGCTTGTCCGGGCGTGTGGCACGCTTGGTCTGCAGGGGCCTTTCGGCAGCCCGTCAGGATGGGGCCGGTTTCCTGGCGCTGATCGCATAGCGGTGTTCCGACCGGCGAAGCAGGGCCTTTTGCCAGCCGAACTGCCTTGCCTGCGCGCGGTGGACCGGCCCGAGGTTCGTGTCGACCCGCAGATCTGTGAATCCCGCCGCTTCAAGCATGTCCGCCACCTGATCTGCGCGGGCGCCTCCCGAGAAATGGACCTGGCTCAGGATTCTCTGGTGTCGTGTGCGCTGGCCGTTGACCGGCGCGCGGCGAAGCCCGCCCAGCAGGCGCGCAGCCAAGGACTTGGTGACAAAGTCACCGTCCACCACCAGAAGTCGCCCGCCGGGAGCAAGGATGCGCAGCCATTCGGCGAAGGCCGCCGCCGGATCGACCAGCGTCCAGACCAGGTGCCGTGTCACGATCACATCGGTGCTGGCCTCGGGCTGCATTGTCCGTTCCGCATCGGCCTGCAGAAAGGTGACTTCGGGCAGTTTGCCGCGGGCCCGCTCCAGCATCGGTTCCGACCAGTCCAGCCCGGTGACCACAAATCCCATCCCCTGGCAGAGCCGCGCGATTTCTCCGGTGCCGGAGGCCAGGTCGAGCAGGCGGCGCCCTTCTGGCGGGCCGAGGTGGCGGCGGAACAGCGCCGCCCAGGCGGACATCTCGGCCCCGTCGGAAATCCTGTGCCCGGGATCGTCGTCGAAGGTGGCGGCGCGGTCGGACCAGTAGTCGCGAATCTCGTCGCGCAGGTTTCGGTTGCTGAGGGGGGCTGTCTGCATCTGCGGGCCTCTTGGTCGGTTTCGCGGGATGTCGCAGATGTTGACTGAATAAGTCAACTTAGTTGTTGACTGAAACAATCGGAATTAATAGCGGTGCACCATCCGATACCAAGAGGATTCCAAATGACCCTTCGCAGCCTACTCGGCGCCTCGGCGCTGAGCCTCATCGCAGCCAGCCTCGTGCAAGCCGACCCCATCACCCTCACCGACATCGCCGGTCGCGAGGTCACGGTCGACGGGCCGGTCGACCGCGTGATCCTGGGCGAAGGGCGGCAGATCTTCTTTGCCGCGGTGCTGGACCCTGAAAACCCGTTCGAGCGCGTGGTCGGATGGCGTGACGATTTCCGCCAGGCCTCGCCCGAAAGCTATGAGATCTACGCCGAGACTTTCCCGGCTCTGACAGAGATCCCGGTTTTTGGCGGGTTCAAGGACGGCACTTTCGACATCGAACAGGCTGTCTCGTTGAACCCGGACGTGATGATCATGAACCTCGAGGCCAAGGCCGCGACCGACGAGGCCGGCTACGAGGACAAGCTGGCCAAGGTCGGCATCCCGATCGTCTATGTCGATTTCCGTGAAAAACCCTTCGAGAACACGGCGAAGTCTATGCAGATCATCGGCAAGCTCTATGGCGAAGATGCCAAGGCGGCCGAGTTCAACGATTTCTACCAGGCGCAGATCGCCCGCGTTACCGACGTGATCGAGGCGCAGACGGACCTGGACCGTCCGCTGGTCTTTGTCGAACGGGCCGGCGGTTATTCCGAAGATTGCTGCATGTCTTTCGGCGACGGCAACTTCGGTCGTTTCGTGGCGCTTGCGGGTGGCACGAACTTGGGCAGCGAGTTCATTCCCGGCACCTTCGGCACGGTGAACGCCGAACAGGTCATCGCCTCGGACCCCGATCAGATCGTGGTCACGGGCGGCAACTGGGAGGCCTATGTGCCCGGCGGCGACTGGGTCGGCATGGGGCCGGGGTCCGACGTGGCAGAGGCCGGGCGCAAACTGGCCGCGCTGATGGAGCGCCCCGCCTTCACCGGCGTGAAGGCGGTCGAGACCGGGCAGGTGCACGGCATCTGGCACCAGTTCTACAATTCGCCCTACAGCTTTGTCGCGGTTCAACGCCTGGCGACCTGGCTGCACCCCGAGTTGTTCCCCGACATGAACCCCGAGGCGACCTTGCAGGAACTGCACGAGCGTTTTCTGCCGGTGGATTATCGTCCGGGCTACTGGGTGTCGCTGCAAGCCGCCGAAACCAACTGATCCGATGAACGTGCAGGGTGGCCCGGGTTGGGCCAACTTTTCCTGACGGAGCGCCCATGACCACAGTCACGACAGAGATGTCCACGCATGCCGGTGCCTATCGCGGATTGGTTGCCCGGCGTATCGCGATCCTGGCCGGGCTCTCCGCGCTCCTTGTCGTGTCCGTTGCCGTGGATGTGTCGCTGGGACCCGCGCGGTACGCGGTCTGGGATGTACTGAAGACGATCCTTGCCCCCGGCGCGGCGGAGCTGCAGATGCGGGTGGTTGTCTGGGACATCCGGATGCCGATGGCCGTTCTTGCCGTGACCGTGGGCGCGAGCCTGTCACTGGCGGGCGCCCAGATGCAGACCATCCTTGCCAACCCTTTGGCCAGTCCCTTTACCCTTGGACTCTCCGCGGCCGCCAGTTTCGGCGCGGCGCTGGCTATGGTTCTGGGGGTGGCGCTTTTCCCGGCGGCGCTGTCGCTGATGGTGCCGATCAATGCCTTTGTCATGGCGATGGCGGCCTCGCTGCTGATTTTCGGCCTCAGCACCCTGTGTGGCGTGACCGTGGAAACCATCGTTCTCCTCGGTATCGCCCTGGTGTTCTCCTTCAACGCGGCGCTGGCGTTGCTGCAGTATTTCGCCTCGGAACAGGCGCTTTCGGCGGTGGTTTTCTGGACAATGGGCAGCCTGACCAAGGCGACCTGGGGCAAGGTCGCGGTCACCGCCGTCATCCTGGCGATCTGCACGCCGCTCTTTGCCCGCCGCGCCTGGGCGCTGACCGCGATCCGCTTGGGCGAGACCCGCGCGGCGGCAATGGGCGTGCCGGTCAAGCATCTGCGGCTGGAGGCGCTGGTGCTGGTCTCGCTGTTGGCGGCGGTGCCGGTCAGTTTCGTCGGAACAATCGGGTTTATCGGCATCGTCGGCCCGCATGTGGCGCGCCTGCTGCTGGGAGAGGACCAGCGGTTCTTCCTGCCCGGAGCGATGCTGTCTGGGGCGGTGATCCTCTCGGCGACCTCGGTCCTGTCCAAGGCGATCCTGCCGGGCGCGGTCCTGCCCATCGGGATCATCACCGCGCTGGTCGGCGTGCCGTTCTTTGCGGCCCTCATTCTGACGAAAGGACGCAAGTCATGGTGAGCCTGACGCTTGAGCGTGTCGGTGCCGGTTACGGGCGCCGGAAGATCCTGACCGAGGCGAGCACGCCGCCGATCGCGGGTGGCATGTTGACCGCGCTGGTGGGCGCGAATGCCGCCGGCAAGTCGACACTCTTCCGCCGGATCGCGGGGCAGTTGCGCGGGGCAGGGGCCGTGCGGCTGAACGGCGCCGCGCAGGCGGACCTGCGGTACATGCCGCAGGACACGGGCATGAACGCGGCGCTGACGGTCTACGAATCCATCATTCTCGCGCTCAAGCAGGGGGAGGGGGGATGGCGCCTGTCGTCGGGTGAACTGGCAGCCGTGGACGAGGTTCTGGGCCGGTTCGGCATCGCACATCTCGCGGATCACCAACTGCCGGAATTGTCCGGCGGCCAGCGTCAGGCGGTATCCGTTGCGCAGACGCTGGTGGCGCGCCCCCGCGTGGTGCTGATGGACGAGCCGACCTCGGCGCTCGACCTCTATCGCCAGTTCGAAGTGCTGGAGGCGCTGCGCGCATATGCCGAGGAAACCGGCGCGGTGATGATCCTTGCGTTGCATGATCTCAATCAGGTGATGCGCTGCTGCACGACGACGATTGCCCTCGCCGAGGGGCGGCTGCTGGCCTGTGGCGATACGCTGGAGGTTCTGACCCCGGAGCTGATCCGCCGTCTTTATGGCATCGACAGCCGGGTTGAACGCTGCTCGCGCGGGTGCCCGATGATGATCGTGGACGGGCCGGCTGCGGCCTAGGAAAGAGGGCAGGCCAGGCCTGTCTGAATAGGGCGCACTGGTGATTGTCCTGCGCTCGAGTTTATTCAACCGGGAACGATTGACTGCCGGTCCTTGTCCTCGGTTGTGACGGAGTGCAATGGCGGCAGCGGTGCGAACTGAGTCATCGCAGACTTTTCTTAACTTTTGAAACACGTTAGCCCTGTGTCCGCTGCGAACAGTAACGGCACAGGATCAATGTCATGAGTAACGGGCGTGTATCGCCGATCGAGCTTTATCTCGGGAACGGCCGGGCACATAACGTCGTCCAGCGGCAGGCCGGAACCGTCGAGATGACCTGGCAAAGACAACCCGGCACGGACGGCAGTGGTGTCAGTTGGAGCCTGTCGCGATTCCGGACCTCCGGACCGGACAGCGTCGAGGTTACGAGTTCGCGCAACTCGGGTTTCGTGTTCACCCAGGTCGTGCTCAAGGGCGGTTTCCAGGCAGAGCTTGCCTGTGGCCGGCGCTACCAGGACAGTGCGCCGGGCTTGATCCGGCCCAGTGTCTCCGGGGCGCTGTATCGCTTCGGAGCGGGCGACAATGCCATCTTCGGTGCGCTTGTCTCGCTTGAGACGGTCAAGGATTGGTTCGGCGGCCCGGTTCCCAAGGGCATCCGCCCCTTGCTCGAGGGCGGAAGCAACACCTACCACCGCGCAAGGGCGTTGCCGGTACACCTGCGACAGGCATTGATGACTGCCCTGTCGAACAACTCGCCGCTGGGGCGCCGCATGGTGAGCGCCGCGGCCCAGCAGATCCTGGGATTTCACCTGCAAAGCCTGTGCGAGGATGGCGTGCCGAATGTGACGCCCCTGGCTGGCAGCCTTGCCCGCGATGCGCATGCGCTCTTGCAGGAGTGCCCAGAGGATCCGCCCTCGCTTGCCGAAATCGCCAACCAGTTCGGGGTCTCGCCCCGCCGCCTGGATCGGGCGTATCGTGTCGAGTTCGGGATCAGCTTCAACCGGTCTCTGCAACAGGTTCGCTTGGCGGCGATCTGTACCGCGTTGCAAGAGGGCATGCCAATCAAGGTTGTGGCGCACAGGTTCGGCTATTCCAGTGTCAGCAATTTTTCTTCGGCCTTCCGCCGCTGGACCGGGCTGCCGCCGCGCCAGTGGTTGGAACGACAGGCAGCCTCCCGCACCTGACCCTGTCGAATGCAGGGGCGCTGTGGTCGTTCGCAAACAAACTCTACCGGAAATCAACAAAGACGCGGCTGGGGGGCCGTTTCGCTCCCCCGTAGGGTCCCGCGTGCGGAGCTTCTCCGCGCCGGGCGTGGCCACCGGATCAGCCCCCCCGTTGTCGGGAGGCCGCGCCAGGCTGATCCAAACCCCTGCAGTGGAGAAAATGATTCTATGCCCACATCTTTTACGTTCGGAAGTTCCGTCGGCTCGGACGGGTTAGCCGCTACTTGGCAAGACGACGAAGGAACGATCACCGCTGTCCTGGATGATGGCAGCATCCTGCCCGGTGACGAGGTCGCCATCACAGGGTTCGACGTCAACACCATGTCCTTTGGCGGGGTATCGGGGGGAACCGGTTTCTACCTCGGGAGCGGGATGTTCAACGGAACCAAGGGATATGTCTTCGGCAGTGCCGATACCGTGGCCGGCAACACGGCTTTCTTCGTGGTCTTCGATGCCCCCGATGGCGCCCAGTTCGGCACAGCCATCGGGGTCAATGTATACGCGGATGATCCGTCGTCCCAGGTTCTGAGCAGCGATGCGGCCTGTTTTGCCTCCGGAACGCTGATTGCCACGCCGGACGGCGAGCGCGCGGTCGAGGCGCTGAAGATCGGCGATCTTGTCACGACGGCGGACGGTCGGACTGTTCCGGTCCGGTGGATGGGTCGCCAGACCGTGCACAAGGCCTTTGCTTCGGCGCGCGTGCAGCCTGTCCGGATCACCGCCGGGGCATTCGGCGACAGGGCGCCCTACCGTGATCTGGTGCTGACCTCCGACCATGCGGTCATCCTCGACGGTGTGGCGATCAATGCCGGGGCACTGGTGAACGGGACGAGCATTCAGACCGTGCCGATGGAACAGCAACCGGACCTCGTTACCTATCACCATGTGGAAACGGATTCGCATGACATCATCCTGGCAAACGGGCTGCCAGTGGAAACCTACGTGGATTTTGTCCGTCGCCAGGCCTTCGACAACTATCAGGACTACCTGTCCTTGTACGGCGAAGAGCGGAGCATCGCGGCGATGCCGGTGCCAAGGGCATCTTCGGCGCGATTGATTCCCGCGGCGGTGCGCATGCATTTGGGCCTGGGCGCCTAGCCGGGAAGGGGGGCTGACTGTCGGGGCGCGGCGGTGCGTGTAGCGTGCGTGCCTTATGCGCCCGCGGCCTGAGGCGGCCTTGCGCACAGAACGGGGCATTGAATCACCGGGGGCGTGATTCAATGCCGGGGCAGGGGGCATCTAGGCATCTGCCTGTCTTCGCTGAACTGGAAAATGCGCAGGGCGGTTCTAAAATTTACCTTCAAAACAATGTCTTGAAAGGTATTTTGTATTTTTTGGCGATTTCTCCAAAAAACTGCTTGCGGGTTTTGTTGGGTAACCGTAAAAGCCCTTCACCGGCGGCGCTGAGGCGCTGATCGGGGGGCCGGACGGGACGGCGGGGCGATGCTCCGGGGACTGCGAGGCAACAATCTGAGGCAATGACGGGCGGGCGCGCCGAGCAAGTTAGGGCGCACCGGTTCGGTTTTTGTCTCTACGCTATTTGACATT
>NZ_JAANYX010000009.1:0-100047 GCF_012274245.1 Mameliella sp. LZ-28
TCTCGGGCTCGCGGGCGCTCTGCGATTTCATCCGCAGCTTTGCCTCGGGGTTCATCTTCACCACCGCGCTGCCGCCGGCGGTGGCGGCCGCGGCCCAGGCCTCGATCGCGCATCTGAAGGTTTCCGACGCCGAGCGCCGGCAGCAACGCCGGCAGGTAGCGCGCCTGCGCGCGGCGCTGGACCGGCAGGGCATCCCGCACCTGGCCAATGACAGCCACATCATCCCGGTGATGATCAAGGACCCGGTGAAATGCCGGATGCTGGCGGACATCCTGATGCGCGACTGGGGGATCTACGTGCAGCCGATCAACTATCCAACCGTGCCCAAGGGCACCGAGCGCCTGCGCTTTACCCCGGGGCCGCTGCATTCGGACGCCGACATCGACCACCTGGTCGAGGCCCTCACCGTATTGTGGAAGCAATGCGCCCTTGCCCACGCGGTGGCCTGAGCGCCGCGCCACCTGCTTCTTTGGTTTGAAAAATACCTCGGGGAGCGCGAGGGGCTGGCCCCTCGCTCTTGTCTCCGTTGGCCGGTGTCAGATCCGCTCTATCGCCAAGGCGATGCCCTGGCCGCCGCCGATGCACATAGTGATCAGCGCCTTGGATCCGCCGGTGCGTTCCAGCTCGTAAAGCGCCTTGACCGTGAGGATCGCTCCCGTTGCGCCGACCGGGTGGCCAAGGGCGATGGCGCCGCCGTTTGGGTTCACCTTCGCCGGGTCGAGGCCCAGTTCCTTGTTCACCGCCAGGGCCTGCGCGGCAAAGGCCTCGTTCGATTCGATCACGTCGAAGTCGGCAACGCCTAGGCCCGTACGCTCGAGCAGGGACATCACCGCGGGAACCGGGCCGATGCCCATGACCTCGGGGCGCACACCGGCATGGGCATAGCCCAGCACGCGGGCGCGCGGTTTAAGGCCGGCGCCTTCGGCCGCCGAGGCACGCGCCAGCACCAGCGCCGCCGCGCCGTCGTTGATGCCGCTGGCATTGCCAGCCGTCACGCTTCCGTCTTTCTGGAAGACCGCGCGCAGGCCGGAAAGCGCCTCCAGCGTGGTGGCCTTGGGGTGTTCATCGGTGTCGAAATCCACCATGTCGCGCTTCTTGCGCACCTGCACCGGCACGATCTGCTCGGCGAACCGTCCTTCGGCGATGGCTTTGGCGGCGCGTTCCTGGCTTTCCAGCGCAAAGGCGTCCTGCGCCTCGCGGGAAATGTCATGCTCCGAGGCAACGTTTTCGGCTGTCACGCCCATGTGGCCGGTGCCGAAGGGGCAGTTCAGCGCGCCCAGCATCATGTCCAGCGTCTTGACGTCGCCCATCTTGGCGCCCCAGCGCTGATCGGTGATCGCGAAGGGAGAGCGCGACATCGCCTCGGCTCCGCCGGCCAGCGCGAAGTCCGCATCGCCCAGCATCAGCGACTGCACCGCAGAAACGATGGCCTGCGCGCCGGACCCGCAGAGCCGGTTGACGTTCATCGCCGGGGTGCTGTCGGGAATGCCCGCCTGCATCGCCGCCACGCGGCTGAGGTACATGTCGCGCGGTTCGGTGTTGATGACATGGCCGAACACGACGTGTCCGATCTGCCCGCCCTCGACGCCCGCGCGTTCCAGCGCGGCCTTTGCCGCCGCTGTCCCGAGGTCAATGGGCGGCGTGCCTGCAAGGCTGCCGCCGAACGTTCCGATGGCGGTGCGCGCACCGCTCAGGATGACGATATCTTCGCTCATGGTCCCCTCCTGGATCTGGGGCGACTATGCGCGCGCGACATGGGTTTGTCAGCCCTCGGGACGGGTTTGCAAATTGAGACGTAACGGCACGCCACCTGTGGTAAACCGGACGGACAACAGGGAGGAAGTGTTATGTCCAGCAGCGTTCAGGTGCTCTATCCGGCGACGGAAGGCACCCATTTCGACTATGACTACTACGTCAACACGCATCTCAAGATGGTGGCCGAGATCTGGGGTCCTTACATGAAGACCGCCATTGCCACCAAGGGGCTGTCCGGCGGTCCCGATACGCCGCCGGGCTTTCATGCCATCGCGACGCTGGTCTTCAAGGACGGGGCCGCCTTGAAAGAGGGAATGGCCAAGGCGCAGCCGCTGTTGGATGACATCCCGAAATTCACCGATTGCCAGCCGCAGATGCTGATCGGCGAGGTGATCGGCTGAAGCACTCCGTGGCCGCGTCCGTCAGTCCATGACGGGCGCGGCTGGATCTGCATCCTTCAGCACCCGCACCTCGCGTTGCGGGAAGGGGATCGAGATGTCGTTGGCCTGGAAGGCGTCCCAGAGGGCGAGGTACACGTTGCCCCGGATGTTCGTCAGCCCGCCCGTGGGGTCGGTGATCCAGAAGCGCAGGACATAGTCCACCGAGGAATCGCCGAAGCCGATGATGTGGCAGACCGGGGGCTTGTGGCTGAGCACCCGGTTCACGCTTTGCGCAGCGGCGATGGCGATGCGCCGCACCTCGTGCGGATCGTCCTGGTAGGAGGTGCCAAAGTGGATGTCGAGCCGCACGAAGTCGTTGGAATGCGACCAGTTCACCACTTGCCCGGTGATCAGATCCTCGTTCGGGATCAGATATTCCCGGCCATCGCGCGTGACCACGCTGACATAGCGTGCGCCCAGGGACTCGATCCAGCCAAAGGTCTCGCCCAGGCTGATGACGTCGCCGGGCTTGATCGACTTGTCGAGCAGGATGATGATCCCGGAGACGAGGTTCGACACAACCTTTTGCAGGCCAAAGCCGAGGCCCACGCCGATGGCGCCCGACAGCACCGCCAGGCCGGTCAGATCCACCCCCACCGATTTCAGCGCGATGAAGAAGGCCGAGCCAAACAGGATTACCTGCAGGACCTTGACCGCCAGCACCTGCATCGATGGGCTGATCGCCGTGTTGCGCCGGATCGAGGCTGCCGAGGCGCCTGCCATCAGCCGGGCCATCGCCAAGAGCACCGCCATGATCACCACGGCCTTGATGATCAGCCACATCGACAGCCGCGTCTCCCCCATCGTGATCGCGATGGATTCCAGCGTGTTTTCCGCCTCGTCGGTCCAGCCGAGGATCGACAGCGTGGCCCATGTCCAGGCGCCGTAGCGCACCACCACGCCAAGTGCAGGGTTCGCGATCAGCCGGGTCGCGAAGGCGATGAACAGCCAGGCGGTCGAAAGGTTCGCCACCACCCGCAACAAGAGCGAGCGGTAGGACCAGGTCAGTTCCTTCATCACCAGGTAGGCGACCCAGATCATCGCCACGAACAGGATCATCCGCATCCGCCGCTGCACGATCAGCCCGATCCGCAACCGCCATTTCGGCCAGTTCTCGCGGCTGCGAAGCCAGTCGGAATAGCGCGGCCGGATCAGGGCGCGCAGTCCCCATGCGAATAGAAAGACGGCGAGGATGATGCCGATCTGGTAGGTGGTCCAGGGCCGCATGGCCTGTCGCCACAGCAACTCGCCTTCGGCCAGCAGGAATTCCCAGAGGCCGATCAGTGCCTCGGGGTCCAGCGGCAGCGTCTCCTGTGGGTCCATGTCACCTTCCGTCGGCGCGGGTCTCGGGAACTTCAAAGAGTATTGCAAAGCGGGAACCGCGCAACCCTCTGGATTGCTTGACTTGCCGAGGAGGGCGGCGCAGCTTCCGGCCATGATCCTCACTTCTGCCATTGACGCCATCGGGAACACGCCGCTGATCGACCTCACCCGTGCCTGCGCGGCGCTGGGGGTCGAGGGGCGTATCCTGGCCAAGCCCGATTTCTTGTTGCCGGGGTTTTCCAAGAAGGACCGGGCGGCCCGCGCCATCATTCAGGCGGCGCGCGAAAGCGGCGTGTTGCAACCCGGGCAGCCGGTGGTCGAGCTGACCTCGGGCAACATGGGCACCGGGCTGGCCATCGTCTGCGGCATTCTCGGGCATCCGTTCATCGCGGTGATGAGCCGGGGCAATTCGGTCGAACGGGCGCGCATGATGGCGGCGTTGGGCGCCGAGGTGGTGCTGGTCGACCAGGCGCCGGGGGGTGTTCCGGGGCAGGTGTCCGGTGCGGACCTGGCGCTGGTCGAAGAGGCAACTCAGCGCATCACGCGAGACCGCGGCGCCTTTCGGGCTGACCAGTTCGGCCATTCGGGCAACCCCGCGGCGCATGAAACCGGCACAGGGCCGGAACTATGGCAGCAGTCCGGCGGCACGATCGAGGTCTTTGCGGATTTCGTGGGGTCCGGCGGGACGCTGGCGGGCACGGCACGGTTTCTCGCCCCCAAGGGCGTGCGCTGTTACGCTGTCGAACCCCGGGGCGCCGAGGCCATCGGCGGCGGGGATACCAGGCATCCGGACCACCCGATACAGGGCGGCGGCTATGGCATGGCGGACCTGGTGCATCTGCGTGACGCGCCGCTGTCGGGAACCCTGACCGTCAGCGGCGAGCAGGCGCGGGACCACGCCCGCCTGCTGGCGCGGACAGAGGGGCTGTTCGCCGGCTATTCGTCGGGCGCGAACCTTGCAGCGGCGGCAGACCTTTTGCGCGGGCCGGAAAGGGGCCGCACGGTGGGGATAGTACTGTGCGACAGTGGTCTGAAATACCTTTCGACCGACCTCTGGGCGGACGCGACCTGATCGCCTGTCAATGTCTGCTAACGAATGACGCCGCCCCTTGAGGCGGCGCGGCTTTGGCACCCGTGAGGCCGGTCCGCCCGACAGGGCGACCGGTGTCCCGGCATCATTCCACCAGCACGGTCAGCGGGGTGATCCCGCTTGATTCCACGCGGGCCTGCACGCTGAACGCCGCCACGATCAGCACGGCGATCAAGCCAAGGTTGACGATGTTCAATGCACTGCGCATCGGATGCCTCATTTCCTCATGTAACGGGTACGCATTGCCCCGTCACTCGGATCAAGATTTTCGGAAGTCTTGCGCGGATTTCCCCGCGAACCGCCGGAAAATGGGCCAGATCCGGAGATGCCACAAGGGGGCCGCGTCAGTTTGTCCACGGCCCGGGACGGTCATGGGTCCGTGCCCGGCAAATCCTCGCCGTCGGCGCTTTTCATTGCCAGTTTGCGGATAAGCTGACAGGGTCGGTCAAACCCGGGAGAGCCGTGTTTCACGGCGGGTCATTGATTGGAGAGGAAGAGCATTCATGGGTCAGTTCACCGTTCTGTCCGCTACTTACTACAGCCAGTTTACCATCGGCGGCGTGCCGTCTGGCTGGAACAAGCAGGGCGACACGATCAACAACCCGGTCTACGGCTCTTCGATCTACGAGGAACAGGGTGGCCCGATCGACGAGGAAGTCGAACAGGGAGAGGTCATCAACCCCGACTACTCCGCCAGTGACGCAACCTACCTGGGCAAGGTAACCTTTGGCGGGCGCGACTTCTACTTTATCCAGGACCAGTTCGGCTACCTGCTCGGCTCGACCGAGGCGAACGTACCCTATTCCGAATTCCCGAACTCCATCGATCCCAGCGACGTGCTGAACGAGAACATGCCCGCCTGTTTCCTGACAGGTACGGGGATTTCGACGCCCACAGGCCGCGTGGCGGTCGAGGACCTGCACATTGGATCAGAGATCCTCTCGCACGGCGGCGAGGTGGTGCGGGTGAAATGGATCGGGGTTCAGCGGGTTTCGACCCGGTTCGGCCCGGCCGAGCGCCTGATGCCCGTGCGTGTCCGCGCCGGGGCGTTGGGCGGCGGCTGTCCGGAACGGGATCTGGTATTGACGGCGGATCATGCCCTGCTGATCGACGGGATGCTGATCGACGCGGGCGCACTGGTGAATGGCGCGGGTATCACTTGGGTGCCGCTGTCGGACCTGGGCGAGGGCTATACGCTCTACCATGTCGAGACCGAGGAACACGCGGTCATCCTGGCCGAAGGCGCCCCGGCAGAGACCTTTATCGACTACATCGGCCGTCGCGCCTTTGCGAACCATGCCGAGTATACTGCGCTTTACGGTGAGGACCGTGCCATCCCGGAAATGTCCCTGCCGCGCATCTCCTCGGCCCGGCAGGTGCCCGAGGCGCTGCGGCGCCGTCTGGCGCCCGGCCAGGTGGCCTGAGGGCGCACCTGCTCTGCCCATTGAGAGCGGTCCCGACGAGCGTCGGCGCTCTCTTGCGGGAATCTTTGCGAGGCTGTATCAGGCGGGGTCATGAAACCCCATGTCGACAGGACAGACCGCGCGCGCCTGCGCGAACGTTTCTACGGCGCCACGCACACCGTGCTGGCCCGGCTACAGGCGCGCGCCTGATCCCCGGCGCGTGCCCGCGCCACCCTTCCGACACGCCATTCGCCAATCAACGGGAGAGGACCAATGTCCCCCAAGACGCTTTATGACAAGATCTGGGATGCCCATCTCGTCCACGAGGACGCAGACGGCACCAGCCTCATCTACATCGACCGCCACCTCGTCCACGAGGTGACCAGCCCGCAGGCCTTCGAAGGGCTGCGCATGGCGGGCCGCACCGTGCGCGCGCCGGACAAGACCATCGCCGTCCCGGATCACAACGTGCCCACCACCGAGGGCCGCGACAACCCCGACCAGATGCCCGAGGACAGCCGCATCCAGGTGGCCGCGCTGGACACCAACGCCAAGGAATTCGGCATCCACTATTACCCGGTGTCGGACATCCGCCAGGGCATCGTGCACATCGTCGGCCCCGAACAGGGCTGGACCCTGCCGGGCATGACCGTGGTCTGCGGCGACAGCCACACCGCCACGCATGGCGCATTCGGCGCGCTGGCGCATGGTATCGGCACCTCCGAGGTCGAACACGTCCTCGCTACCCAGACGCTGATTCAGTCCAAGTCCAAGAACATGAAGGTCGAGATCACCGGCAAGCTGGCGCCGGGCGTGACCGCCAAGGACATCGTGCTGCGCATCATCGCCGAAACCGGCACCGCCGGCGGCACCGGCTATGTCATCGAGTATTGCGGTGAAGCGATCCGCAACCTCTCGATGGAAGGCCGGATGACGATCTGCAACATGGCCATCGAGGGAGGTGCCCGCGCCGGCCTGATCGCGCCGGACGAGACCACCTTTGACTACGTCAAGGGCCGCCCCCACGCGCCGAAGGGCGCCCAGTGGGAGGCCGCGCTCAACTGGTGGAAGACGCTCTATTCGGACGATGACGCGCATTGGGACAAGGTGCTGACCATCCCGGGCGAGTCGATCGAACCCACCGTGACCTGGGGCACCTCGCCCGAGGACGCGCTGCCGATTTCGGCGGTCGTGCCCGCGCCCGACAGCTTCAAGGGCGGCAAGGTCGCCGCGGCTCAGCGGTCGCTCGACTACATGGGTCTCCAGCCCGGCACGCCGCTGACCGACATCCAGATCGACACCGTGTTCATCGGTTCCTGCACCAATGGCCGGATCGAGGACCTGCGCGCCGTCGCCGAGGTCGTGAAAGGCAAAAAGGTCAAGGACGGCATGCGCGCCATGATCGTTCCCGGGTCCGGCCTTGTCCGCGCCCAGGCCGAGGAAGAAGGCCTGGCCGATATCTTCAAGGAGGCCGGTTTCGAATGGCGCCTTGCGGGCTGTTCCATGTGCCTTGCCATGAACCCCGACCAGCTGTCCGAGGGTGAGCGCTGTGCCTCCACCTCGAACCGCAACTTCGAGGGCCGCCAGGGTTACAAGGGGCGGACGCACCTCGTGTCGCCCGCGATGGCCGCTGCTGCCGCGCTGACCGGTCACTTGACCGACGTACGCGCGCTGATGACCGAAAACGCCTGAGGAGTCTGACCGATGGACAAGTTCGAAAAACTCACCGGGATCGCGGCGCCCATGCCGCTGGTCAACATCGACACCGACATGATCATCCCCAAGGTCTTTCTGAAGACCATCAAGCGGTCCGGCCTGGGCGTGAACCTCTTCGACGAGATGCGCTATGATCGGCAGGGCAACGAGATTTCCGATTTCGTGCTGAACCAGCCGCAGTATCGCGAGACCGAGATCCTGGTGGCGGGCGACAACTTCGGGTGCGGCTCGTCGCGGGAACACGCGCCTTGGGCGTTGAAGGACTTCGGCATCAAGGCGATCATCTCGACCTCCTTTGCCGACATCTTCTACAACAACTGCTTCAAGAACGGGCTGTTGCCGATCAAGCTGCCGCAAGAGGCGGTGGACGTGCTGATGAAGGACGCCGAAAAAGGCTCCAACGCGCGGATGATCGTCGACCTCGAGGCGCAGACCGTCACCACCTCGGACGGCGAGAGCTTCAGCTTTGAAATCGACCCGTTCAAGAAGCACTGCCTGCTCGAAGGCCTCGATGACATCGGCCTGTCGATGGAAAAGGCGCCGGCCATTGATGCCTTCGAGGCGCAGGCCGCACAGGCGCGCCCCTGGGTCTGATCCAATGAGACTCGCCCCCGCCGCGGCTCGCGGCGGGGGTGTTTCCGGCGCCGCCAGGGGCGGTGATCGCCACACTCGCTAATGCCGGGTTAACGGATGGCCCGATTTTCGGGCAGTCCTCTTGTGGCGGATTTTTCTTTTCCCCCAAGATATTGCGGTGCGTTCTTCACGCGCCTTTTTCGTGCCTTGGAATTGATGCAATCCCGCACCAGTACCTCCCCGAAAGGGCCATGAATCTGAGCAAGCCTCCCTTGAATGCTTGAGCGATCTGGGCAAAAGGGGCAAAACTTGGGCAAGATTGAGGCAACCCGCCGTAAAGTGCGGGCTCGGGATGGAACAAGGGCGCGGCATCGTATCGCTCCCGTCCGGAACGAAAGGGCAGAACTGTGATCACGCGAATGGTGGCCGCCGGGGCGCGGGCATTCCTTGTTGCATTGCTTGTGGCGACTCCTGCGCTGCTGATGCCGGGAACCCGTGCCGAGACCACCCAGATGATCGCCCTGATCGGCCTTGTTGCCGCCATCCTGACCCTTGTCGAATATCTTGCCGACGCGCCCTCGCTGATCGAGTTCCGTTCGGCCCCGCCGTTCAACCGCATCCGTTTCTTCTCGCTTGCGCTGACCGTGATCCTGTTGACGTTGATTTGCCGGGGCGCGGTGTTGCCGACCCCCCTAACGGACGGTCTGATCGGTTTTGGCCGCATGATCGGTGAGGCGATGGATTTCTCCTTTTCGCCCGTGCACCTGATGCTGCTGGCCGTACCCGGAGAGGCGATGGTCGAAGAGATCCGTCCGCTGGCAGGCCTGGCCTATGTCATTTCCCTTGTCACGATCCTGCTGTTCGTGGCGCTGGTGCGGATCCTGGATTGGCCGCTGGGGCGGGGTGCCTTCAATTTCTGGATCAACCTGCCGCTCTACGACCCTACCGCAGGTGGTGACATCCTGCGGCGCCTGCGCCGGGACAGCCACGTTAACGTAGCCTTAGGGTTCCTGCTGCCATTCTTGATTCCGGCGCTGCTGAAGGCCGCCGGGGTTCATGCGACGTCCTTGTCCTGGGCCGAACCGCAAACACTGATCTGGACGATGAGCGCATGGGCCTTTCTGCCGGCAAGCTTGATCATGAGGGGGGTGGCGCTGATGCGCATTGCCGACCTGATCGAGGAAAAGCGCCGCCGCGCCTACGCGCAGGCGGACCTGCAGGCGGTCTGATCCTCTTTCTCAGCTACGTTCTCGTGGCCTGGGCGGCCTGTGCCGACCCGGTGCGCCTGGCCACCTGGCACGGTGATTTCAGCCGCAAGGGGCCGGGGCTGATGCTGGCCGACCTGGAAAAGGCGCCGCCGGACCTCGGGCCGATCGTCTCGGTCGGGCCGGACGTTCTGCTGTTGACCGACATCGACTATGACGCCGGTCTGGTCGCGTTGGGAAAGCTGAACAGCCTTCTGGCTGACCAGGGCCTGCACTATCCGTATCTCTTTGCCTTGCGGCCCAATACCGGAATGGCGACCGGGCTGGACATCGACGGGGACGGCTATCGTGGCGGTCCGCGCGATGCGCAGGGCTTTGGCTGGTTCGCGGGGCAGGGCGGTATGGCGCTGCTGTCGCGCTATCCGGTGGACCTGTGGGTCGATCATTCCGCGCTGTTGTGGAAGGACGTGCCGGACAGCGCGATTGCCCCTGACGACCCGGCACACGATGTGCAGCGCCTTTCCAGTTCCGCGCATTGGGCATTGCGCGTGGCAACGCCGGGCGGGGGGCTGACGCTGCTGACGCTTGCGGTCACACCGCCGGTTTTCGACGGCCCCGAGGATCGCAACGGGCGCCGCAATCGGGATGAGGTTCTGCTTTGGACTCATGTCCTTGACGGCAAGCTCGGTCATTCGCCCGATACGCCCGTCGTCATGATCGGCAATCTCAATCTTGATCCCGCACGCGGCAACGGGCTGCATGACGCCGCGCGCCGGGTGCTGGAACATGGGCGCCTGCAGGATCCAATGCCCGGTGCGGAGACCGTGACCTGGGACAGCACGGGGCCGATGCGGGTGAGTTATGTCTTGCCAGACCGGGCGCTGTCTGTCGGCGACAGCGGCGTCACGCCGCCGTCGCCGGATCTTGGGCCGCATGGTCTCGTCTGGGTCGATCTGACCCTGCCTTGAGCACTGGCGCCACGGCGGCGGCCAGTGCCTCGTCCACCGGGGTTTCCCGAAAGTCCGGCAGGAGCGCGTCGAAACTTTCATGTGTCAGGCGATGCGGCTTGTCCCAGAGGTAGCGCATCTCGACCAGTTTCGCCCCCAAGGGCCAGACCGGCGCGGCCAGGCGGAGGGGCCACCAGGCCATGCGCTTGACCCTCACCCCGCGTCCCAGGATCTCGCCGATCTGCCTGGCCATGTCCTGCCCGGTCAGCGTGTAGCCGGGAAAGTTCACCTCCGTGAATCGCGGCAGTATCTCGCTCCGTTCCGCCAGGGCGACCGCAGCGCGCGCCATGTCGGGCAGGAAGGCCCAGGCATGCGGCACATCCGGGTCGCCGGGATAGGTCAGCACGCCCTTCTTTAGCGAGGGCGCCATCTGCAGGTCGAACCAGTTGCCGGAGGCCGCGGTATCCAGGAAATCTCCGGCCCGCAAAAGGATCACGGGGATACCCGCATCGCGGTAGGTCTGCTCCATCTCGATCCGCACGCGGCCAAGGGGGTTCCGGGCCGCGTGGGCGACTTCGGGCCCAAACCCCTCCGGCGCCTCCTTGCCGAAGACATAGACGTTGCCGGGCAGGATAACCGTCGCGCCAGAGGTGCGCGCCGCCGCGATCACCTGTTCAGTCAGACGTGGTATCTGCGTGGCCCAGTCCGTGTAGGCCGGGTTCCAGCCGTTCACGATGATATCCATCCCCTGTGCCGCTTGCGCCAGGTCGTCCTGTTCGCGGTCGAGCAGCACAACCCGCCAACCCGCGTTCCAGAAGGCCTCTGCCGCGTTGCGTCCGAACCGCCCGCTGCCGCCCAGGATCAGCACGTTGCCCGTCATCTGACCATCCTCCATCTCACGTGCCCCCAAGTGTGCCCCATTCATCAGATTCGAGGAATTGCCAGAATGCGCAGCTCATGTATTCATGAATGAATGGATACAATCGTCACCAAGCTTGACTGGTCGCTGGTCCAGACCTTCCTGACCGTGGCCGAAACCGGATCACTGTCAGAGGCGGCGCGGCGTCTGGGAATCTCGCAACCGACCGCCGGACGGCAGGTCCGCCAGATCGAGACCACACTGGGGTTGGAGCTGTTCCGCCGCCAGTCGCGCGGACTGGCGCTCAGCGAGGCGGGCGCCGACCTGCTGCCCCACGCGCAGCGCATGGCCGAGGGCATGCGGGGGCTGAGCTTGGCCGCCGCGGGCCGGGCAGAGACGCTCTCAGGCCCCGTGCGCGTCACAGCCAGCGTCTTTACCGCGCAATACCACCTGCCGCCAATTCTTGCGAAACTGCGCGAGGAAGAACCGGAGATCAGTATCGACCTGGTGCCCACGGACCGGTCTGAGAACTTGTTGTACCGTGAGGCCGATATCGCCGTGCGGATGTATCGCAGCGAACAGCTGGACATCGTCACGCGTCACCTGGGCGAACTGGAATTGGGGCTCTACGGGGCGAAATCCTACATCGCGCGCCGGGGGCGGCCGGAGACTTTCGAGGCGTTCCTGAACCATGACCTGGTCGGGTATGACCGCTCTGACCTGATCCTGCGCGGCATGCGCGAGATGGGCGTGGAGGCACAGCGGGACTGGTTCGCCACCCGCACCGATCATCACCCCGTCTATTGGGAGTTGATAAAGGCAGGCTGCGGCATCGGCTTTGCGCAACGCAACATCGGCGATGCCGAACCGCTGGTGGAGCGGGTGCTGCCACAGATCCCGCTGCCGACGCTGCCGCTCTGGCTGGCGGCGCATGAGGCGGTCCGGAACACGCCGCGGATTCGCCGCGTCTGGGAGGCGCTGGCCGAAGGGCTGTCGGCCCATGTGGGCCGCGACAGGCGGGGTGATATTGACCAGACTGCCCCCGCGCGCTAGGGGCCTGACGTCACGAATAGGAGAGCCCGACCATGTCCAACCCTTCGCTTCTCATCCTGCCGGGCGACGGCATCGGCCCCGAGGTCATGGCCGAGGTCCGCAAGGTCATCGACTGGTACGGCGCAAAGCGCGACCTGGCCTTTGATGTGTCCGAGGACCTGGTGGGCGGCGCGGCCTACGACGCGCACGGCACACCGCTGCACGATGACACGATGGCCAAGGCGCAAGAGGTGGACGCGGTCCTTCTGGGCGCCGTCGGCGGCCCGAAATACGACGTGCTGGATTTCAGCGTGAAGCCCGAGCGTGGCCTTTTGCGCCTGCGCAAGGAAATGGACCTCTATGCCAACCTGCGCCCGGCCCAGTGCTTTGACGCGTTGGCGGATTTCTCGTCGCTGAAAAAGGATGTGGTCGCCGGCCTGGACATCATGATCGTGCGCGAGCTGACCTCGGGCATCTATTTCGGCGAGCCGCGCGGCATCATCGAAGAAGGCAACGAGCGCGTGGGCATCAACACCCAACGCTACACCGAGTCGGAGATCGACCGCGTGGCGCGCTCTGCGTTCGAACTGGCCATGAAGCGCGACAAGAAGCTGTGCTCGATGGAAAAGGCCAACGTCATGGAATCCGGCGTGCTCTGGCGCGAGGTGGTGACCGAGGTCGGCAAGGATTACCCCGAGGTCGAGTTGAGCCACATGTACGCCGATGCGGGCGCCATGCAGCTGTGCCGCTGGCCCAAGCAGTTCGACGTCATCGTGACCGACAACCTGTTCGGCGACTTGCTGTCCGATGCCGCTGCCATGCTGACCGGCAGCCTTGGCATGTTGCCCTCGGCCAGCCTTGGCGCGCCGATGGCGAATGGCCGTCCCAAGGCTCTGTATGAGCCGGTGCACGGCTCGGCGCCCGACATTGCGGGCCAGGGCAAGGCGAACCCGATTGCCTGCATCCTGTCGTTCGCGATGGCGCTGCGCTACAGCTTTGACCTTGGCGACGAGGCCACCCGCCTGGAACAGGCCGTGGAAAAAGTGCTGGCCGACGGTGCGCGCACCGCGGACCTGCTGGGCGAAGAAGGCGTCGATCCGGTTTCGACCAGCCAGATGGGCGACGCCATCGTTGCCGCGCTGGACGCCTCGCTGTAATAAATCCCGTCTCGACAGGGATGCCCGGGCCGGACAGGATCACCCTGTCCGGCCCGAAAGGTTTCTGCCCATGTTGCGTCCCGCCCTGATCACCTGCCTCCTTGCGTCGCCCCTCGTCGCCGAGGAGGTCCAGATCCTGCCCGGCTACTCCGATTTCCGTGTGCCATCGGCGCAGGTGACGGACATGCCGATGTCCCTTGTCCAGGACCTGGTCCTTGGGTTTCCGGGTGAAGGCGAGGGCCTGCCCCGGTTGGACCTGACCGCAGGGATCACGGACGGGCGGCTGGTTATCGAGGTCACGGAGGACGGTCTGGCCGACGATTCTACCCGTGCCCTTCAACGCCGGTTCGAGTTCCTCCGCGCTGATGGAGGCTGGCAGCTTGTCGCCTTTGGCCATCGTCAACGCTGTTGGCGGGGCAACACCGATGACTGGACGGACCAGCCCTGCCCCTGACCGGGCAAAGTTGCGCCCATCCCCCTTGCGTTCCAGCGGCAATCATCCTGTGATAGCGTTAACAAGCGGCGCCAACCGACTCAGCTTTACGGATTCCGGATGTCTCACAACGCCAAAGGCGCCCTTTTGGCGCTGCTCGCTTTCGGGGTGTTCTCGCTTCACGACGTGATCGTGAAGTGGCTGGGGGCCAGTTACAGCCCGGTGCAGATCGTCTTTTTCAGCGGGTTGTTTTCCTTTCCGCTGCTGACGCTGATCCTGATCCGCGAATCGCAGCCCGGCACTTTGCGGCCGGTGCATCCCTGGTGGCTGATGGTGCGGACCCTGTCTGCTGTCATCACGGGTCTGTCGGCCTTTTATGCCTTTTCCGTTCTGCCGTTGGCACAGGTCTATGCGATTCTCTTTGCCGCCCCCCTGCTGATCACCCTGCTGGCGATTCCCATCCTGGGCGAACAGGTGGGTCTGCGTCGCGGTATTGCGGTGGTCGTCGGTCTCTGCGGCGTTCTGGTGGTGCTGCGCCCCGGCGGAACAGAGCTGAGCTTGGGGCACCTGGCGGCGCTGGTTGCCGCCTTTGCCAGCTCCCTGGCCTCGATCATCGTGCGCAAGATCGGCCAAGACGAACGCAGCGTCGTCATGCTGCTTTATCCGATCCTGACGAATTTCATCGTCATGGGCGCGGCGCTGCCCTTTGTCTACAAGCCGATGCCGGCGCTGGAACTGGGCGGGCTGGCGTTGATGTCCGTCATGGCGTTTGCAGCCTCGGCGCTGGTCATCATGGCCTACAAGGCGGGCGAGGCCGTGGTGGTCGCCCCGATGCAGTATTCGCAGATCCTCTGGGCGGTTTTCACCGGGGCGGTCTTCTTCAACGAATACCCCGACACCTGGACGGCAGCGGGTGCGGGAATCATCATCGCCAGCGGCACCTACATCGTGCTGCGCGAAGGCGGAAAATCCTCGACCAACCGTCCGGTGCTGCGGTCCCGGACTCGGTTCGAGACCGGGATCGTGCCCCGTGTGCGGTTTTTCAGGAAAGACCGGACGCCGCGCGCGAAAGACCCGCGGCAAGCGCACGATTGAGCCTTGCCAAAGCCCCGGCGCTGGGCTATCCCGCCCGCCACGGTCGGAGTGTAGCTCAGCCTGGTAGAGCACTGTCTTCGGGAGGCAGGGGCCGGAGGTTCGAATCCTCTCACTCCGACCAATATGACCATCCAGTTTATCGGGGCCTTCGTGGGCCCCTTTTCGTTTCGGGCGAGCGCGACGCGGCATCCCGCCGCCAGGCGGCAGGTCCGCTGGCGACCTCTTGCGATCACCGTTAATTCGAATATACATGAAATATGGAAAAGATGGATGCCATTGCGACGCTGTCCGCCCTGGCGCATGACGCCCGGATCGACGTGTTCCGCCTGCTGGTCAATGCCGGGCCTGATGGCGTGACCGCGGGCCAGATAGCGGACCGGTTGAACATCCGCCCCAACACCCTGTCCAACAATCTCAACATCCTGTCCGGGGCGGGCCTTGTGCGGTCCCTGCGCGAGGGGCGGTCGGTGCGCTATTTCGCGAATTTCGATGCGATGCGCGGTCTGTTGTCCTTCCTGATGCAGGACTGCTGCGGCGGTCGGCCCGACCTCTGCCAACCGATCCTGAACCGGATCACTTGTGCGCCGACGGCGCCAGCCGACATGGAGCCTGACCAATGACCGAAACAACCGCCGATCCCGTGATGGGCACCTTTGAACGCTATCTCAGCCTCTGGGTGGCGCTGGCCATGCTGGTGGGCTTGGGCATCGGCGTGATGGCGCCCGGCCTGGTGCAGGCCATCGCGGCGGCCGAGGTCGCAAGCATCAACCTGGTTGTGGCGGTGCTGATCTGGGCGATGGTCTACCCGATGATGGTCGGCGTGGACTTCGGCGCGATTTCCGGCGTGGCGCGGCAGCCCAAGGGGCTGATCGTGACGCTGGCGGTCAACTGGCTGATCAAGCCCTTCACGATGGCGCTGATGGCGGTTCTGTTCTTCGACCATGTCTTTGCCCCCTGGATCGCGCCCGAGGATGCCGCGCAATACACCGCCGGTCTGATCCTGCTGGGGGCGGCGCCCTGTACCGCGATGGTCTTTGTCTGGTCGCAGCTGACCCGGGGCGATGCGACCTACACGCTGGTGCAGGTGTCGGTGAACGACATCATCATGGTCTTTGCCTTTGCGCCCATCGTCGCCTTTCTGCTGGGCGTAGCAGAGATTTCCGTGCCCTGGGAAACGCTGGTGCTGGCAACGGTGCTGTACGTGGTCTTGCCGCTGATTGCGGGCCTGTTGACACGGCGGGCATTAGGTAGCCAGCAAGCGGTCGAGAGGTTCACCGCAAGGGTCAAACCCTGGTCGGTCGTCGGGCTGATCGCCACGGTCGCCATTCTCTTTGGCCTGCAAGGAGAGGTGATCCTGGCCCGGCCGCTGGTCATCGTCCTGATTGCCGTGCCGATCCTTGTGCAGAGCTATGGCATCTTCGCGCTGGCCTATGGCGCCGCCTATGCGCTGAAGGTGCCGCACCGGATCGCGGCACCCTGCGCGATGATCGGTACGTCGAACTTTTTCGAACTCGCCGTGGCCGTCGCCATCAGCCTCTTTGGCCTCAATTCGGGCGCTGCGCTGGCGACGGTCGTCGGCGTGCTGGTCGAGGTGCCGGTGATGTTGTCTCTGGTGGCCTTTGCCAACCGCACGCGCGCTCGGTTCCCTGCAGTCTGAACCTAGATCGAGGCGGTGATGCCGCCATCGACATACAGCGTGTGCCCGTTGACAAAGCTGGAGGCATCCGAGGACAGGAAGACACAGGCGCCCACCAGTTCCTCGACCTTGCCCCAGCGCCCGGCGGGGGTGCGTTTTTCCAGCCAGGCGGAGAACTCGGGATCGTTGACCAGCGCCTCGTTCAGCGGCGTGTCGAAATAGCCCGGCGCGATGGCGTTGCATTGCAGCCCGTGGCGGGCCCAGTCGGTCGCCATGCCCTTGGTCAGGTTGCCGACCGCGCCCTTGGTCGTGGTGTAGGGCGCGATGCCGGGGCGGGCCAGCGCGGTCTGGACAGAGGCGATGTTGATGATCTTGCCACGTCCGCGCCCGATCATGTGCCGCGCGCAGGCCTGGCCGACGTGAAAGACGCTGGCGACATTGGTCTGCAGCAGCTTTTCGAACATCTCGGCCGGGAAGTCCTCCAGCGGGGTGCGGTACTGCATGCCCGCGTTGTTCACCAGGATGTCGATGGCGCCATGTTCGGCCTCGAACCCGTCGATGGCCTTGCGCACGGCATCATGATCTGTGGCATCGAAGGCAAGTTCACGGACCGTTGCGCCGGTGCCGCGCAGGCTCTCGGCGGCCTTGGTCAGCTTGCCCGCGTCGCGCCCGTTCAGGACGATCTTGGCCCCGGCCTCGGCCAGGCCGCGCGCAAGGGCATATCCGATCCCCTGCGAAGATCCGGTGACAAGCGCGCGTCGGTCGGCAAGCGAGAAAAGCTGGGACATTGGGTCTCCTCCGGTCGTGTTTCGGGCGATAGCGCGCGGTTCGGGCCGTGTTGTCAACCCGCGCGGGGCTTGCATCCTTGGTCAGGGCAGGGTCATTGAAGGGGCCGGACCATGTCCGGCGCCGGGATCGGAAGGGAGCAGGGACCATGCCGACAGATGCACTCTCGTGGATTGCCGTGGACTGGGGGACCTCGCGGTTGCGGGTCTGGCCGATGGACGCCGATGATCGCCCGCTGGAACTGATCGAATCGGACAAGGGCATGTCGCGCCTGACGCCCGACGCTTTCGAGCCGACACTGCTGGACCTCCTGGGCGACCGTTTGCCCGATACGACGGTGCCGGTGATGATCTGCGGCATGGCGGGCGCCCGGCAGGGCTGGTCCGAGGCCCCCTATGCTGCTGTCCCCTGCGAGCCGCCGGTTCGGGGTATCCGCCCGCCTGTGCAGGATGCGCGCCTGTCGGTGCAGATCCTGCCCGGTGTCCAGCAGGACCGCCCGGCCGACGTGATGCGCGGAGAGGAAACCCAGATCGCCGGGTTCCTGGTGCAGGAACCGCGCTTTGACGGTGTTCTGTGCCTGCCGGGAACGCATACGAAATGGGCTCACATCAGCGCCCGAGAGATCGTGTCCTTTCGGACCTTCATGACCGGCGAGCTTTTTGCCCTGCTGAGCAGCCAGTCGGTCCTGCGCCACACGATGACCGAAGACGGCTGGGATGCAGAGGTCTTTGCCAGCGCGGTGAGCGATTCGCTGTCCCGGCCCGCGGGTCTTGCCGCCTCGCTGTTCACCCTGCGCGCCGACGCGCTGTTGCACGGGACCAGATCGGCGGCATCCCGCGCGCGCCTGTCGGGCCTTCTGATCGGGGCCGAACTGGCCGCCGCGCGGCCCTACTGGCTGGGGCAGGAGGTGGTGATCCTGGGCGAGGACGCGCTTGCCACGGCCTATGCCACGGCGCTTGAACCGCAGGGCGTGCAGCCTCGTCTGCTGCCCGCCGGTGACATCACGCTGGCCGGTCTGACCGCCGCTTATCACCAGATGAAAGACCCGACATGACCAGAGAGCTTATCGCCATCCTGCGCGGCCTGACCCCCGACGAGGCCGCCCCCGTCACCGAGGCGCTGATAGCCGCCGGGATCACCAAGATCGAGGTGCCGCTGAATTCGCCCGACCCGTTCGACAGCATCCGGCGGATGATCACCCATGCCGGCGACACTGCGCTGATCGGCGCCGGTACGGTGCTGGACCCGGTCGAGGTCGGTCAACTGGCCGCACTGGGGGCGGGCATGGTGGTCTCGCCCGATTGCAATCCTCGCGTGATCGTGGCGGCCAAGTCGGCGGGGCTGTTGTCCTATCCGGGCGTCTTCACTGCGACAGAGGCTTTCACCGCGCTGCGCAACGGCGCCGACGGGCTGAAGTTCTTTCCCGCGTTCAAGCTGGGTCTCGACGGGTTCTCGGCGCTCAAGGCGGTGCTGCCGGCAGAGGCTGCGACCTATGCCGTGGGCGGCGTCGGCCCAGAGGATTTCGCCGACTGGCAAAAGGCCGGGATCACTGGGTTCGGCATCGGATCGAGCCTGTACAAGCCAGGGCGCACTGCCGGCGACGTCAAGGCGCGTGCCGAGGACCTGGTGGCTGCCTACGATGCCGCCTTTGGCTGAGGCTTGACAGCCGCGGCGCGGCATGTACGTTATAACATAACGAAACGGGTGAAGCGTCTTCGCCCTAATTGGAATGCCGTACCGCCTGATGCCGTCCTTGTCCCCCGAACCCGTGAATGCAAGCGCCCGGCCTGAACATGGGGTCAACCGGTCAAGCGGCGCGCATGGGGTGGCGGACTGATGGCGTTACCCCTGGAAATCAAGGATCTCGAGGTGCGGGCGGGCACCCGGACCCTGCTGAGAGTTGGTGATCTTTCCGCCCCCGCCGGCGCACTGATCGGCATACGGGGGCCTTCCGGTGCCGGGAAATCGACGTTCCTGCACGCGCTCAGCGGGTTGATCGAGGTACGCGGACGCCTGTGCTGGGGAGAGGTGGACCTGACCCGCCTGCGGCCCGAACGACGAACCGTCTTTCGCTCGGAAAACATGGGTCTGATCTTTCAGGACTTCCTGTTGTTTGAGGAACTTTCGCCGCAGGCCAACGCGGGGCTTTCCGGGCTTTTCAGGACGCGCCATGACCGAGCGCCAATCGCCACCCGTGCCGCCGAGGCGCTGGCACGTCTGGCCGTCCCGGAGGGCAACCGCAAGGTCGGGTCCTTTTCCGGAGGTGAGCGGCAAAGGGTGGCCATCGCCCGCGCCCTGGCGACCGATCCGGGCTTGTTGCTGGCCGATGAACCGACCGCGAGCCTGGACCGGCGGGCCGCCGATGCCTTGATCGAAGATCTGACCGGCCTGGCGCGTGCCGGCGGCAAGACCCTGATCGCGGTGAGCCACGATGCCCATCTGCTCGAACGGTTGGACCGTGTGCTGACCATCGAGGACGGGAAAGTCACGGACGATACCGGGGTGCAGGCCGCATGAGGGACAGTTGGGACAGCCTGCCGGTCCTCGCGCAAGACCTGATCATCGCCGGGGCGCTCTTGCTGCCCTTGCTGGTGATCGGGGGCATCCTGCTGCGCGGGTTCCGGCCCCTGCCGCTGGTCCGCGCGCTGATGTGGCGGTTTCGCTGGGCCAACCTGCTGTTCGTACTGCTAATCGCGGTGTCGACCGGCATGGGTATCGGGCTGATCGCGCAGGAGCGTGGGCTGCGCACCGGCAGCGCCCAGGCGGCAGAGAAATTCGATCTGGTGGTGACGGCGCCGGGGTCGGAACTGACCATGATGCTGGCGGCGGTCTTTCTGCAGCCCAGTGCCGTGCCGCTGCTGGACGGGGAGGCCTATGACCGGATCGCCAACCACCCGCAGGTGCAGATCGCGGCGCCCATCGCCTTCGGGGACAGCCACGATGGCGCACCGGTCGTCGGCACCATCGCGGAGTTTGTCACCTACCTCAGTGACGGCCAGATCGAGGGGCGGATATTTGCCCGGTCCGGAGAGGCCGTGGTGGGGGCGGCCATCGACCTGCAGATCGGTGACCGCTTCACGCCGGCCCACGGTCGCGGCAGCGGCGCCGATGCCGAGGCCCATGACGGCGTCGGGATCGAGGTGGTCGGACGCATGGCGCGCAGCGGCTCTCCCTGGGATCGGGCCATCCTGATCCCCGTCGAAACCGTCTGGGAGGTTCACGGCCTGGCCAACGGCCACCGCTTCGAAGAAGGTGACAGGATCGGCCCGCCTTTCACCCCCGAGTTGTTCCCCGGCACCCCGGCGGTGATCGTCCATGCCGGCGAACTCTGGGCCAATTATGCGCTGCGCTCGGAATTCACCGTGGGCGGCGAGACGATGGCCTTTTTTCCGGGCACCGTGCTGGCCGATCTTTATCGGGTCATGGGGGATGTGCGGCAGGCCATGTCTGTCATGTCCATCGTGACCCAGGTGCTTGTGGCGGCCTCTGTCCTGTTGGGGTTGTTCATCCTCACGCGTCTTTTCCAGCGGCAGCTGGCCATGCTGCGGGCGCTGGGGGCGCCGCGCCGTTTTGTCATGGCGGTGGTCTGGGGCTATGGCGTCACGCTGCTGGTGGCGGGAACGATGCTTGGGCTGGCGTTCGGCTATGCCGCGGCCCTGGTCCTGTCGCGGATCGTGACGCACAGGACCGATGTCCTGGTGACGGCCACGATCACCTGGGCCGAGGTGAACCTGGCGCTGGGCTTTCTGTCGGCCATGTCCGTCTTGTCTCTTGTTCCGGCGCTTGTCGTTCTGACGCGCCCTGTTGTGGAGAACCTACGCCAATGAAACATCTGCTTGCCGCGCTCATGCTGATGACCACCCCGGTTCTGGCCGAAGAGGGGCATGATCACGACGAACCGGCCCATGCCTTCGAGATCGGGGGACTGGAAATCCTGCATCCCTGGACCAATGCCACCGATCAAGATCATGCGCTGCTGTTCATGGACCTGCACAATGAGGGCACGGCCCGGGTCGAGATCCTGGGCGCCCGGCTGGACAGCGGGCTGGAAGGGCACTTGGTGGGCTTTCGCATGAAGGACGGCGAGATGGGATTCGAGTCCCTGCCGCCGATCCCGGTGGCCCCGGGCCGGCAGCTGGCGCTGGAGCCGGACGGACTGGCGATCCGCTTTGACGGGCTGCAAGCGGTGCTGGAAGAAGGTCACCACTGGGAGGTGATCCTGCTGACCTCGGCCGGAGAGCTGGAGATCGACGTCGTGATCGAGGCCCAAGACGCGCGCCAGCACGGCCACGCGGGGCATTCGCACTAGGGTTCCCGTAGGGCCGGGCGCACAGGCCCGGTGCTGCGCGGCTTGAGGACCGTTCAGGGAATTTTCCAGAGCAAAGCCGGGGATTGCGTGACCTTGGACCGATACGCGCTGTATACTTTAGGTATGCAAGCCGTGTTGAAGGACCCTGGAGAGGAAACGCGATGACCGCCAGTCCAAAGGAAATCTGCCGCGAGGCGCTGCGAGAGGGGATCCTGTTGCAGGACCTTGCCCCGGGCACAGAGCTGGACGAGGGCCGGATTGCCGCCGACTACGGCCTGTCCCGTACCCCGCTGCGCGAGATTTTCCAGGTGCTGGCGGGTGAGGGATACCTGCGATTGGAGGCGAACCGCGGCGCGCGGGTGGTCTCGCTGGAGCTTGCCACGGTGCGCGCGCTCATGCAGACCGCACCGCTGATCCTGGCCACGGCTGCGCGGCTGGCGGCGGAGGTCCGTGGCGGCGCGGGGCTGGATCCGCTGAAGGCGGCGCAACTGCGGTTCCAACAGGCACTGGAGGGCGGGGACGACGGGGCGGCGGCTCTTGCGGATCATGGGTTTCACACGCAGCTCGGCGAGATGGCGGTAAACCCCTACATGCTGCCCGCGCTGAACCGGGTGCTGATCGACCAGACGCGCCTGAGCCGGGGGGTCTTTAGCCCCGGCACCAAGAAGGAACGCAAGCTGGTCAAGAAGGCCGTGCAGCAGCACGAGGCCCTGATCGCCGCAATCGAAAGCGGCGCGGCGGACCAGGCCGCCGACCTGGCCTTGCAACACTGGGAGCTGTCGCGTGGCCATATGGAGGGTTTCCTGCGCCCCGACCCGCTGCCGATGGTGCCGGTGGCGCAGGCAGAGAGCACGGCCTAGCTGCCCTCGGCCAGGTCCTTGAGGATCGGGCAATCGGGCCGGTTGTCGCCGTGGCACGCGTTGACCAGCGTCGCCAGCGTGTCGCGCATCCCCTGCAGCTGGGCGATCTTTTCGTCGATGCGGGTCAGGTGTTCCTCGGCCACGCGTTTGACGTCGGCGCTGGCGCGGTGATCGTCCTGGTAGAGGCCGACCAGTACGCGGCAATCCTCGATCGAGAATCCCAGCGCGCGGGCGCGCGCCAGGAAGGCCAGCTTGTGCAGGTCGCTTTCGCGGAAGGCGCGGTAGCCGTTGGCATCGCGCGGCGGTTTGACCAGGCCGATGTCCTCGTAATAGCGGATCGTCTTGGCCGGCAGTCCGGCGCGTTCCGCGACCTCTCCGATGTTCATGCCGTCACCTCGCGGGTACGGGGTGCCGGGGCGGTGGCAGGGGCGTCGCTTAGCGCCCCTTTCAGCCCGCGCAGACGCAGCGCGTTGGTCAGGACAAAGACCGAGGAGAGCGCCATCGCACCTGCCGCCAGCATGGGCGACAGCATCATGCCAGTGAGCGGGTAGAGCAGACCCGCCGCCACCGGGATCAGCGCCACGTTATAGCCGAAGGCCCAGACCAGGTTCTGCCGGATGTTGCGCATCACCGCGCGGCTGACATGAACCGCGTTGACGGCCCCTGCGACGGCGCCGGAGGACAGCACCACGTCGGCGCTTTCGATGGCGACATCGGTGCCGGTGCCGATGGCGAGGCCGACATCGGCCTCGGCCAGCGCGGGCGCGTCGTTGATGCCGTCCCCGACAAAGACCACCGGGCCAAAACGTTCGCGCAGGGCGCGCACGGCGTCCAGCTTGCCCTCGGGCAGGACTTCGGCCTCGATCTGGTCGATGCCCAGGTCCGCGCCGATGGCCTCGGCCACGGGCCGCGCATCGCCCGAGACCATGGCGACGCGCAAGCCCGTCTGTTTCAGGGCGTCCACCGCGGCGCGCGCGCCCGGCTTGATCCGGTCGGCCACCGCGAAGGCGCCCGCCAGGGTGCCGTCCACGGCAACCAGCACCGGGGTCTGTGCGGCGCGTTCCATCTGGTGCAGCGTGTCGGACAGTGCGGTCACGTCGATGTTTTCGCGTGCCATCAGCCGGGCGTTGCCGACCAGGACGCTCTGCCCCTCGACCCGGGCGCGCAACCCGTGGCCGGGGATGGCCTCGACCTCTTCCGGGGCCGGGGCGGCGCCAGCGGCCTGTTCCAGCGCGCGTGCGATGGGATGCTCCGATCCCTGCTCGGCACTGGCGGCCAGGCGCAGGACGGTTTCCGCGTCAAAGCCGGGTGCGGTCTCACGCCGGACCAGTGCCGGGCGGCCCTCTGTCAGGGTGCCGGTCTTGTCAAAGGCGATCACCTTGGCGCCGTCCAGCCGTTGCAGCGCCTCGCCCTTGCGAAACAGGATCCCCAGTTCGGCGGCACGGCCCGTGCCCACCATGATCGAGACCGGCGTGGCAAGACCCATCGCGCAGGGGCAGGCGATGATGAGGACAGAAACGGCGGCGACCAGCGCAAAGGTCAGGCCGGGACCGAAGATCAGCCAGGCCAGAACCGTCACGGCGGCGATGACCAGAACGGCAGGTACGAACCACAGCACCACCTTGTCGGCCAGCGCCTGGATCGGCAGCCGGGCGCCCTGGGCCTGTTCCACCATCGAGACGATGCGCGACAGGACGGTGTCGCCGCCCACCGCCTCGGCCCGCACGCGCAGGGCGCCGGCGCCGTTGACCGTACCGCCGATGACCTGCGCGCCTTCTGATTTTTCTACTGGGGCGGGTTCCCCCGTGACCATGCTTTCCTCGACAAAGGAGCGGCCAGAGATCACGATACCATCCGTGGCGATGCGCTCGCCGGGGCGCACCTGCAGGATGTCGCCCTTCTGTAGTTCGGAAAACTTGATTTCCTCGGTCCCGTCCGCACGTTCCACGCGGGCCATGTCGGGCCGCAGGTCCAGCAGGTGCCGGATGGCGGCGCCGGTGCGGCCCTTTGCGCGCGCCTCCAGCCAGCGTCCCATGAGGATCAGCGTGACGATCACCGCTGCCGCCTCGAAATAGACGGCGCGGGCGGTTTCCGGCAACAGCGCCGGGGCAAAGAGCGCCACTGAGGAATAACCCCAGGCGGCCAGTGTCCCCAGCGCCACCAGAGAATTCATGTCCGGCGTCCCCTTGGCCAGCAGCGGCAGCCCGATCCGGTAGAACCGGCGGCCCGGCCCGACCAGAACCAGCGTCGTCAGCACGAATTGTACCGTCCACCACAGGGTTTGTCCCAGCGTGGCGTCGATCCAGTGATGCAGCGCGGGGATCATGTGCCCGCCCATGACACCCAGGAAGACCGGCAGGGTCAGCGCGCCCGCGATCAGGGTTTGACGTTTCAGCGCCGCGGCCTCCTCGGCCTGTCGGGCGGTGGCGTCCGGGGTTTCGTCGCCGTCCATCGGCGTGGCCGGATAGCCCGCGGCTGTCACGGCCTCGGCCAGGGTCTGGGGATCGACGCTGCCCGCCAGAACCAGCGCTTCGGCGGTCTGGGCGGTCAGGTTCACGCGCGCCTCAAGTACGCCCGGCAAAGCGGAGAGCGCCTTTTCCACCCGGCCCACGCAGGAGGCACAGCTCATGCCCTCGATGGCCAGGCGGATGCGCTGTTCTGCTGCGGGATAGCCGGCTGTCTTCAGCGCGTCGCGCAGATCCCCGGCCTCTGTGTTGGTTTGAACCGTTGCCATACGGTTGGCGAGATTGACGTTTGCCTCGGACACGCCTTCGACGCCTTCCAGCGCGCGCTTGGCCCGCCCGGCACATCCGCCGCAGGTCATTCCAGTTACTTCGAATCGCAATTGTGTCATGGCTCGTGCCTCCTGCGACCGGATATGGGGGTTCCAGTCATGGGAAGGTAAAGACCCGATGCGAAATTTTTTCCGGGCTCAGCCCAGGCCGGTTTCCTGCGCGATCTGCGCGCGCGACTTGCGCGCCCGTTCGGTGGCGGATTTCAACTGTCCGCAGGCCGCCATGATGTCCTCGCCCCGTGGCGTGCGGATCGGAGAGGCATAACCGGCCTTGTAGATGATATCGGCGAATTTCTCGATCCGGGACCAGTCGCTGCGCTGGTAGGGCGAGCCGGGCCATTCGTTGAAGGGGATCAGGTTGATCTTGGCCGGGATGCCCTTGATCAGCTTCACCAGCCGGCGCGCGTCTTCGTCGGTGTCGTTCACGTCCTTCAGCATCACGTATTCAAAGGTGATGCGTTCCGAGTTCGACAGGCGCGGGTATTCGCGCAGCGCGGTCAGCAGCGTCTCGATGTTCCAGCGCTTGTTGATCGGCACCAGCTTGTCGCGCACCTCATCCGTGGTGGCGTGAAAACTGACCGCCAGCTGACAGCCGATTTCCTCGGCGGCGCGGGCGATCTCGGGCACGACGCCGGATGTGGACAGGGTGATGCGGCGGCGGGACAGGGCGATACCCTCTCCGTCCATCGCGATCTTCATCGCGTCGCGCACGCCCTCGAAATTATACAGCGGCTCACCCATGCCCATCAGGACAATGTTGGACAACAGGCGCGGGCCGCTCTCGCCGGTGCCGGTGCCGGGTTCGGGCCATTCGTCCAGATCATCGCGTGCCAGCATGATCTGGCCGACGATTTCACCCGCCGTCAGGTTGCGAACCAGCTTTTGCGTGCCGGTATGGCAAAAGGAACAGGTCAGCGTGCAGCCCACCTGCGAGGAAATGCACAGCGTGCCGCGATCTTCCTCGGGGATATAGACGACCTCGACCTCGTGCCCGCCGGCGATGCGGACAAGGTACTTGCGCGTGCCATCCGCCGAAACCTGGCGCGAGACCATCTCGGGCAGCGAGATCACGAAATTCTCGGCCAGCAGCGCGCGATAGGGTTTGGCCAGGTTGGTCATGGCGTCGAAATCGCGCACGCCCCAGTGATACAGCCACTGCCAGACCTGGTTCACCCGCATCTTGACCTGCTTTTCCGGCGTGCCGGCGGCCAGCAGCGCCTCGCGCAGTTGCGGGCGGGTCAATCCGATGATGTTCATCGGTCCCTCCGGCAGCTTGCGGGGGATGGTCAAGAGATCCTGGGTGATGGGCGTCGTCGCAGTCATGCGAAAAGGCTCCTGTCTGGCGCGAAGCCCGCCGTATACAGGATTCGCGGGCAAAGCCAAAGGGCCGAATGACATCCGTCACGCGGCCCCTGTTTCTTCTTGGTCCAAATACCCGGGAACGGCGCTGTGCCGTTCGGCCCCGATCAGGAGCAGCGCGCCTCGGCGTCCTCGAAGGCGGCGGTGAACCCAAGCAGCGAGAAGGTGTCCTTGGTTGCGGTCCCGCGCGAAGAGACCGCGGACACGACGGCGTCGGCGCCCCGTTTCATCGCGGTGATGATGCGGGTGTCGTCCTGCGGCGTGGCCGGCCAGGCCCATTCGCCCTCGGTGTAAAGCTCGAACTCGCTGTCGCCGATCACCACGTTGACGGTCGACCCGTCCGCGAAGGGATAGCCGCCGGTAAAGGCGACCTGGCCGCTGACCCCTGCCTCGGGGCGGAAGAAGACCATCAACAGGATTTCGCCCCGCGTGACGGCGACCACGCGACCGTCCTTGGTGTTGACGCTTTCCTTGTAGGTGGTCACGGCCCAGCATTCGCGGGGCGTTTCCTCTTCGAACACCGACCAGTCGGTCATCGCGTCCACGCGCGCCGTACTGCTATCCTGCGCGCCTGCTGCCGTCGCGCTCAGCACAAGGGCGAGCGCGCCCAATCCCCGACCCAGACCTGACATCATTCCTGCAGCCTCCAGCTGTCTCTACCTCGACTTACGTACAGGGCCTTGAATGTCCCGGATGGCCCGCGCACGAAAGGGTTTTTATCTCGACGGCGGGACAATAGCCTGAAAGAAGTCGGGCGTAAAAGCCCCGGTGGCAGATTATCGCTCAACTGTTGGAGGTCATTCATGACAGCGGTTCCCCTGGTCGAGGTTCATCGCGGCCCCGTGATCGAAAGCTGGCATTCCGGGCACGCCGTGGTCTGTGACACCACGGGCGGAATTGTCGATGCCTGGGGTGATCCCGAAGCGGTGATCCTGCCGCGCAGTTCGGCCAAGATGCTGCAGGCGCTGCCCTTGGTCTCTTCGGGCGCGGCACGGGCCGCCGGATTGGGGAGCGAGCGGCTGGCGCTGGCCTGTGCCTCGCACAACGGGGCGCCGTTGCATGCGCGGCTGGTGGGCGACTGGTTGGCCGAACGGGGCCTGACCGAGGATGACCTGCTGTGCGGGCCTCAGCCTTCGCGGGACAAGGAATTGCGCTTCTCGATGATCCGCGACGGGGAAAAGCCGGGGCGCGTGCTGAACAACTGTTCCGGCAAGCACATCGGCTTTCTGACGCTGACGCAACACCTGAAGGCGGGGCCGGATTACGTCGATCCCGCGCACCCGGTGCAGATGGCCTGCCGCGAAGCCTTTGAGGAGGTGACGGGCGAGACCAGCCCGGGGTTCGGCATCGACGGCTGTTCGGCCCCGAACTTCGCCACCACGATGACGGGGATGGCGCGCGCTATGGCGTTTTTTGCGGGCGCCGCGGCGCGCGGCGATGCCCAGTCGCGGGCGGCGGCGGACCTGGTCGAGGCGATGATCGCCCATCCGATACTTGTCGCCGGTGAGGGGCGCGCCTGTACCTTGCTGATGCAGGCCGCGAAAGAGCCGGTGGCGCTGAAGACCGGGGCAGAAGGTTATTTCATCGCCATCCTGCCCGCGCGCGGCCTAGGCGTGGCGGTCAAGATCGCGGACGGGGCGACACGCGCCTCGGAATGCGTGATCGCGGCGCTGATGGTGCGGCTGGGGGTGCTGGACGCGGACCACCCTGATGTGGCGCGCTTCCTGAACCCGCCGATTCGCAATTGGGACGGGCTGGTGACCGGCGAAATCCGCCCCGTGGCGGGTCTGGTCAGGCAGTGACGAATTCGCCCCTGGCATAGCCCTGCAGGTAGAGCAGCGCGGTCAGGTCGCCGTGGTTGACCCTCAGGTCGCTCTGCGCCTGGACCGAGGGTTTCGCGTGCAGCGCCACGCCCAGCCCGGCGCGGGTCAGCATGCCCAGGTCATTGGCGCCGTCACCCACGGCGATCACGTCACAGGCGGAAATCTCCAACCGGGCGGTGATCTCGTCCAGTGCCTGTACCTTGGCCTCACGGCCCAGGATCGGGCGGCCGACCTCTCCGGTCAGTTCACCGTTCTCGATCAACAGCGTGTTGGCGCGATTCTCGTCAAAGCCCAGCAGCGCCGAAACCCGCGTGGTGAAGGCGGTGAACCCGCCCGAGACCAGCACGCAATGCCCGCCCGCCGCGTGCATCGTTGCCAGCAGGGTCTTGCCGCCGGGCATCAGCGTGATGCGGCTCTCGACCACCTTGTCGATGACGCTTTCCGGCAGGCCCTTCAGCAGGGCGACCCGTTCGATCAGCGCGCCTTCGAAATCCAGCTCGCCGTTCATGGCGCGGGCGGTGATCTCTTTCACATGGGCGCCGACGCCGGCCTCTTCGGCCAGTTCGTCGATGCACTCCTGCTGGATCATGGTGCTGTCCATGTCGGCCAGCAGCATCCGCTTGCGCCGGTTCGCCTCGGTCAGGACGTTCAGGTCGGCCATCTCCGCGATGGAGGCGCGGATCTCGTCGAGGTTGCCGGGCGTTGTCTCCAACGGGAATTCGGCGGCCTCGTCCGGGGAAAGCCAGCTCACCGTGCCGCCCCCCAGCGCGTTGCGCAGGCTGTCGACCAGCGCCGGGTCGAGCTGTCCGGGTTTGGCGATGAGAGAGGCGATCTGCATGGGGCTTTGTCCTTTGCTGCGCGGTGTGCTTTTGGCATGGCGCTGCGCTGTTGGCCAGTGGGGGCAGGGGGCGCTGCCCCCGTCTCCCTGCGGTCGACTCCCCCGGGAGTATTTTTGCAAAGAAGAAGCCGGGGGCGCTCAGGCAAAGCTGCCCTGGCAGAACCAGCCGGGTGAGGCCATGCCCCCATGCGCGTAGAAGAGCCAGAGCCTTTCGCCGCGATCCGTGTCCACCCGCCAGTAGTCGCGGGGCCCCGAGCGCCAGTCGGGATCGTCGAGCCACCATTCAGGCGCGATGCGTTCCGGGCCTGTTTGCGCGGTGGCCTGCCAGTCCCGTCCGCGCCAGCGGAACCGCTGCGGCGGGCGCGGCAGGTCGGGGGCGGTGACAGGCTCGGGCCGCCAGAGCAGCAGGGGGCGGGCTACCGGGGGGGCGGGCCAGACGCGTGCGGGCTGTGACCAGGCAGCGGCCAGGATTTGTGACGCCTTTTCAGGGATATGACTGTCGGCAGGGGCGCGGCGGGTGATCGTCTCCATCCCCAGCCGGGCGCCGAGCCGGCTGATCAGGTCATCGAGCGCGGCGCCGCCCTGGACGCGGCGGGTGCCCTGTTCCGCGGCCTCCAGGTGGCCGGTGCGGGTGCGGGCGTGCAGCGGTTCGTGCACCACGGCCTCTAGTCGCAGCATGTCGATGCCGGGGCCGGCCTCCAGCCCGGAGATCTTGAGCCTTATCAGGGGCATGAGCCTGTGCGGCTGGTCGCTGGCCACGGCGCTGGTGACGGTCTGCCAGTGCATCTGGTGGTCGCAGCGGTGCGCCTCGATCCGCAGTGATCGGGCGCCGCGCCCGCTGGCCCTGAGCGTGGTGCAGAGCCGTTCCGTCATGCGTGAGAGGGCCTCGGCCACGTCCTCTTCCAGCCCGATGGGATCGGGAAAGGACATGCGCAGGGCAAAGCGATCGGGCGGCGCGCTGGGCGAGACCGGCTCGGGCGCGGCGCCGGTGGCCTGGTCGAGCCGGTCGACCAGGCCGCGCCCGAACCGGCGTGCCAGCGGCGCGCGGGGCTGGCCCAGGAGATCCCCCACGCGGCGCAGGCCGAGGCGGGAAAGCTGTTCGATAACATGGGGTTCCAGCCGCAGGGCGGCGATGGGCAGGGGCGAGAGCGCGCGCCAGCCCTGGCCGGGGGGCGCGATGCGCGTGCCCAGGCCCTGCGCAGCGGGGCGTGGTGGGGCGGTGCCGCCGCGGGTCCAGTGGCGGCGCTTGCCGGCGCGGGCGCGGGTGGCGGGGGCCTCTTGGTCGATGGCGTCGCCGGTGCGGGCGGGGGCGGCCTGTTGCTGCGAGAAACGCGCCAGCGCCCAGGCCGCGCCCAGCGTGTCGGCGATGCCGAAATGCACCGTCAGGCCAAGGTCGGCACAGTCCTGCGTGGCCTGTTGTGCCAGCTGTTCCTCGCCGCCGAAGAGATGCGCGCAGCCGGTCAGGTCGATCACCAGCGCGTCGGGCGGTTCCACCGCAACCCAGGGCGAGAACTTGCCCGCCCAGCGGTGCAGCGCACCAAGAAAGTCTTTCTCTTGAATGGGTTGCGCGGGGCGGGTGAGCAGGCCTGCGCACATGGCATGGGCGTCGCGCAGCGGCTGGCCGGGGCGCAGCCCGGCCTGCGAGGCGGCCAGGGACAGCGACCCCAGCACCTGTGCGGCGCCCTCTTGCGCGACGGTGGCAAAGGGCACCTCGGCCAGGTGGGGCTGGGCGCGGATCAGGCGTTCGGCGCCAAGGCGGGGAAACCAGAGCGAGAGGATGCGGCGGTTGGGCATGGGGAATCGCGGGCAGCGTGTTCTTGTTATGTTCTAGCTTTCGCGGGGCGCGGAGTCGAGTCCGGGAGGCGGGGTTTCGAGAGCGCGCGGTGGGGTAACGGCGCGTACGCCGCAAGCGCAACACAAGACCTTGGGGGTGAGGTGTCCGCGAACCACAACGCAGATGACAGGTGCCACACCCGCCCCGCCGCTGCGAATCGTACAAAACGTACAAAAGGTACGGCGATTCCAGCATTTTGTACAAAACGCGGCGCGATCTCTGACGCGCCGGGGCCGCGCGGGGCAGAAATCCGGTTAACGGGCGCAAAGGCCGCAGGCGGGACAGGGCGGGACCGGGGGAAAGGAGCGGCAGCCCGCATGTCGCATTTGCCCGGCCTCCGGTCGCCCCCTGACCTTTGGGAAACCAGCGGTTGTATCGGGTGTCCGGCGCCGGGCGACGCGCCCCAAAAAAGGCCCGGCGCGCGCTTGCGACGGCCCCCGCTTTGCATCAGAGTCCGCGCAATTTCAAATCCACGGGAAGGATCGACAATGCGCACAAGAGCCGCAGTAGCCCTGGAAGCGGGCAAGCCGCTTGAGGTCATGGAAGTGAACCTGGAAGGCCCCAAGGCCGGCGAGGTCCTGGTGGAAATCAAGGCGACGGGGATCTGCCACACCGACGAGTTCACCCTGTCGGGCGCCGACCCCGAGGGGCTGTTCCCGGCGATCCTGGGCCATGAAGGCGCGGGCGTGGTGCTGGAGGTCGGCCCGGGTGTCACCTCGCTGAAGCCGGGCGACCATGTCATCCCGCTTTACACCGCCGAATGCCGCCAGTGCGAATACTGCCTCAACCCCAAGACCAACCTCTGCCAGAGCGTGCGCGCCACCCAGGGTCAGGGCCTGATGCCGGACGGCACCTCGCGGTTTTCGATGCTCGATGGCACGCCGATCCTGCACTACATGGGCTGTTCGACCTTCTCGAACCACACGGTCCTGCCCGAGGTCAGCCTGGCCAAGATCAACCCCGACGCGCCTTTCGACAAGGTCTGCTACATCGGGTGCGGCGTCACCACCGGCATCGGCGCGGTGATCTATACCGCCAAGGTCGAGATCGGGTCGCGCACGATCGTGTTCGGCCTGGGCGGCATCGGCCTGAACGTGATCCAGGGCCTGCGGCTGGCAGGGGCCGACCAGATCGTCGGCGTCGACCTGAACCCCGACAAGAAGGCGATGGCCGAGAAGTTCGGCATGACCGATTTCGTCAACCCCAACGAGGTCGAGGGCGATCTTGTCCCCTACCTGGTCGACCTGACCAAGGGTGGCGCGGATTACACCTTTGACGCGACGGGCAATGTGAACGTCATGCGCACGGCGCTGGAAGCGGCGCACAAGGGCTGGGGCGAGTCGATCATCATCGGCGTGGCGCCCGCCGGGGCCGAGATTTCCACCCGTCCGTTCCAGCTGGTCACGGGCCGCACCTGGCGCGGCACCGCCTTTGGCGGCGCGCGCGGCCGGACCGATGTGCCGAAGATCGTCGACTGGTACATGGACGGCAAGATCGAGATCGACCCGATGATCACGCACACGCTGACGCTGGACGAGATCAACAAGGGGTTCGACCTGATGCACGCGGGTGAATCGATCCGGTCGGTCGTCGTCTACTGATCTGGGCGGCGGGGTGAACCCCGCCCTGCGATTCCGGAAACGCCGGTCCTTGAGGGGCCGGCGTTTTCGTTTGGGGGGACCTCCTGCGCGGCGGCTCGGGAACGTATCGCGACGCTCTGCTCCATTTGGTCCGCCATCTTTCCCTTCCCGGAAAACCGTCCTACCCTGCCCCGAGACCAGCAAAGGACGGCCCATGCGCAACAAGATCCGCGAGCTCTATGTCGGTGAGAGCGACCGGGCGCACAGGTTCCGCTACGCGCTGTTGTTCTTTGACATCGGCACCATCCTCTTCGTGATCGCCACCTCGTTCACCCAGCACGGCCCCTTCGTCGAGGCGGTGGACGCGGTGTTCGGCGTCATCATCCTGGCGGAGTTCAGCGCGCGGTTCTGGATCTCGACCAACCGGGTGCGGCTGATGACGCGGCTGGTGACGATTGCCGATCTCATCGCCATCGTCTCTTTCCTGGCGCCGCTGGCGGGTGAGGGGCTGGGATTCCTGCGGGTGATGCGGACGCTGCGACTGTTGCACACCTACCACCTGTCGGCGCAGCTGAAGCGCGACTTTGCCTATTTCCGCCGCAACGAGGACGTGGTGCTGGCGGTGCTGAACCTGGGCGTCTTCATCTTCATCATGACGGGGCTGGTCTATGCCACGCAGTATACCTTCAACCCGCAGATCCAGAATTATGCCGACGCGCTCTATTTCACCGTCACGGCGCTGACGACCACCGGGTTCGGGGATATCACGTTGCAGGGTCAGGTGGGGCGGCTGATCTCGGTCGTCGTGATGATCTTTGGCGTCACCCTGTTCCTGCGGCTGGTGCAGGTGCTGATCCGCCCCAACAAGGTGCGCGAGGAATGCGAACAATGCGGGTTGGTGCTGCATGACGCGGACGCGGTGCACTGCAAGCACTGCGGCGCGGTGATCCATATCAGGACGGAGGGGCAGGCGTGATCATACGCGAGGCCGTCGAGGCGGACCGCGCGGCGGTCTGGACCATGCTGGAGCCGGTGTTCCGCGCCGGCGACACCTATGCCATCGACCCCGACATCCCGCGCGACGCGGCGCTGGACTACTGGTTCGGGCCGGAACGGCATGTCTTTGTCGCCGAAGATGCGGGCGAGGTGCTGGGCACCTATTACATGGTGCGCAACCAGAAAGGCGGCGGCAGCCATGTCTGCAACTGCGGTTACGTCACCGCCGCGGCGGCGCAGGGGCGCGGCGTGGCGCGGGCGATGCTGGCGCATTCGCTGGACATGGCGCCGCGACTGGGGTTCCGCGCGATGCAGTACAACTTTGTCGTCTCGACGAACACGCGCGCGGTGGCGACCTGGCAGCGCGCGGGGTTCGAGGTGGTGGGGCGCCTGCCGGGCGCCTTCCTGCATCCCGATCAGGGATATGTGGACGCGCTGGTGATGTACCGGATGTTGTGAGGGCCGGGTGGTTGCGGCGCGCGATTGCTGTCACACTGCACCCGGATGGCCCTACCGGGGCGAAAAGGAGGCTCAATGGCCGACAATACACTTTTGGCGGTGCTGATCGACGCCGACAACACTTCGCCGAAATACACCAAGGCGATCTTCGACGAGATCGCGATCCTGGGCGAGGCCAGCGTGCGGCGTTGCTACGGCGATTTCTCCAGCCAGCAGATGGCGGGCTGGAACAAGGTGCAGGCGGATTTCGGCATCGTGCCGCATCACTCGCCGGCCAATACCGTGGGCAAGAACGCCAGCGACATCGCACTGGTGATCGACGCGATGGACCTGATGCACACGGGCCGTTTCGACGGGTTCGTTCTGGTCAGTTCGGACAGCGATTTCACGCGGCTGGCCAGCCGTATCCGCGAACAGGGGCTGGATGTCTACGGCATGGGGATGCAGAAGACACCGGACGCCTTCCGCAAGGCCTGCAAGCGCTTCATCTTTCTCGAGAACCTGGATTCGGCGCCCGAGAAGGCCTCGGGCGGGAAGCCCAAGGCCAAGACCGACCTGACGCAGGCGCGCGACCTGATCTTCAAGGCGATGGAATCCATCGACCAGGACGACGAGTGGTATCGCCTGGGGGACATTGGCCAAGTCATCACCGCCGCCAACCCGGATTTCGACACCCGCAGTTACGGCAAGCGCAAGCTGTCGGACCTGGTCGCGGAGCTGAAGGTGTTCGAGACCAAGCGCAGCACCAGCGGCAACCAGCTTTTGCTGCGCCGGGTCGACTGAGCGGGACCGCAGGGAACCCCAAGCCCGCCTCGTGCGTTGATCCTGACGCCGCCCCGGAGGAGGTCCGGGCGGCGTGTCTTATCGTCAGGACATCAGAGGAGGATGGACTCATGGATGCGATCAAGGCGACGGAAATCGCACATGCCCTGTACCGGGCGCATGGCGGCAAGGCCGAGGCGGAAGCCGCACAGCGGGAACGGCAGTCCCGCGATGACGGCAACGAACGCGAGGCCGAGAACTGGCGCGCGATCCGGGGCAGCATCCGCCAGATGCGCGGCGCCAACCAGAGCTGACCGGCGGATGCCTCTCAGCGCCGTGTCAGGGCCACCAGCTGGTGACCGTGGCGATAATCGCGCTGACCGTGACGATGCTGGCGGTGGTGGAAATCAGGATCGAGGCCGAGACGCGCTGCGGCGCGATGCCGTAGTGCTGTGCCAGGATAAAGACGTTGCCCGCCACCGGCAGCGCGGCGGCAGAGACCGCCACCGAGGCGCGGTAGGCGTCGACCGGGAAGAAGACGTAGACCCCCAGCCCCACGAAGAGCGGATGCAGCACCAGCTTGGCAAAGCTCAGCCAGGCGGCGATCTGGATACGCTCGGCGGATTTCGACGCCAGAGAAGCGCCGATGGCAAAGAGCGCGCCGGGCGTGGCGGCATTGCCCAGGGTGGTCAGGAAACTGTTGGCCGCCTCGGGCACCGGCAAACCGCTGGCCGAGACCATCAGGCCCAACCCGATGGAGACGATCATCGGGTTCTTCAGCAGGCCCAGAAGCAGTTTCCACAGGATGCCCAGCCCCATGTGGCCCTCGCGCGCGCCGGTCACCAGCAGTGTCAGCAACGAGGAAAAGACGATCAGGTCGATGGAGAGGATCAGGATGATCGGGCCCACGGCCTCTTGCCCCAAAAGCAGCGCCAGCATCGGCACGCCCAGGAAGCCGGTGTTGCCGATGGCGGCGCATTGCGCCTCGATCGAGGCGGTCGGCACGTCCAGTCCGCGCAGGAAGGCCACCGCCATGCCCAGCCCCCAGGTGACGGCGGTGCCCCAGAGATAGGCGCTGGCCAGGCGCGGCTCGAAGATCTCGTCAAAGCGCAGGTTGGCGGAGAACCGGAACAGCATCGCCGAGAGGGCAAAGAAGAAGACGAACTTGGTCAGCGCGGCGCTGGCCTCTTCCGAGAAGAACCGCGATTTCGCGGCGCCATAGCCCAGCCCGATCAGGCCGAAGAAGGGCAGTGTCTTGAGGAAGATGTCCAGCATGTCGTTGCTGTAGCACGGGGGGCGGCGGGGTCAACGGCGATGGGACTGCCCCGGCATTCGTGGCGGGGCCACCGTGCTGCCGCCGCGTCAGGGGCGCGCGCCGTTGACAGCCATGCCCCTCGCCCCGGATCATGAGGACATGACACCGGGGAAGGCCTTTTTGACGACAGAGGAGATTCGCAGCCTCTCGGCCCGTTCCGACCTTTGGGGCGCGGCGCTGCTGTTGCATTGCTGGGCGCTGATCCTGGGTGCGCTGGCGGTGTTCCTGTGGTGGCCCAATGCGCTGACCTTCGTGCTCGCGGTCATGGTGATCGGGTCGCGGCAGCTGGGGTTGGCGATCCTGATGCACGAGGCGGCGCATAATGCGCTGTTCAAGTCGCGGAAACTGAACGAGTTTGCCGGTGTCTGGCTTTGCGGGGCGCCGATCCTGGCGGACCTGGCCAGCTACCGGCACTATCACCTGATGCACCATCGCCACACGCAGACCGAGCAGGACCCGGACCTGCGGCTGTCGAAACCCTTTCCGACCACCCGCGCCTCGCTGCGGCGCAAGTTGATCCGGGACATCACCGGGCAGACGGGGATCAAGCAGCGGGCGGCACAGGTGATGTTCGCGCTGCGGCTGGTGGGCGAGACCGAGGGCGTCAGCAGCCAGGACCTGGCGCAGGCCTTTCACGGGCCGGTGTTGACCCGGGCGCTGGTGGCGAACGGGGTGCTGTTCGCGGTGTTCTGGGCGCTGGGCGGCTGGTGGCTGTGGGTCGCGCTGTGGCTCTTGCCGCTGCTCACATGGTTCCAGATGGTGCTGCGTATTCGCAATATCGCCGAACATGGCGCGGTCGAGTTCTCGGAGGATCCGCTGCGCAACACGCGCACCACCCTGGCCGGCCCGCTGGAGCGGCTGTTCCTGGCGCCCTACTGGGTGAATTACCATCTCGAACACCACCTGGTGATGCATGTACCCGCGCATAACCTCCCGCGCCTGCACGCGATGCTGCGGGACAAGGGCGTGACGGGGCGGATGATGCTGGCGGAGGGCTACGCGCAGGTGTTGCGCGCGGCCTCGGCCCGGACGGCCTGACCGGGGCATGGGCTACAGGCGGCACCAGTTCATGACCCTGCCGGCCGAGGGCCGCGCCGAGCTGTGGCGGCTGGCTGTCGGGCTGGTGCTGATCGTGGTGATCTGGTTCGCCCTGGCGCGCGGCGTGATCGCGGTGCTGGGCAGCCTGATGGCGGATGACGCCTACCTGACCTTGCTGGACAACCTGCAGAGCGGCGACACCCCCGGCAGCCTGACCCTTGTGCTGCTGCTAAGCGGGGCGCTGTGGATCGCCGCGATGGCGGTGGCCGAAATCCTGCACAAGCGGCCGGGGCGCAGCCTGCTGGGCCCCTGGCCGCTGTTCTGGCGCGATTTCCTGCGGGTGACATGGGCGGTGGCGCTGCTGAACGCCGCGCTGTTGCTGTTGCCGCCCTGGGACTTCCACGCATCGACGGTGCCGGGCCTGCCCGCGAACACCTGGATGCTGTTCCTGCCGACGACCCTGGTGGCCGTGCTGGTCCAGACCGGCGCCGAAGAGGTCTTTTTCCGCGGTTATTTCCAGTCGCAGTTGGCGGCGCGTGTCCGGCATCCGTTGATCTGGCTGGGCCTGCCTTCCGTGGTTTTCGGCTTTGGCCACTACCTGCCGGGGGTCTATGGTGGCAATGCGGCGCTGATCGCGGCCTGGAGCGCGCTGTTCGGGCTGGCGGCGGCGGACCTGACGGCGCGGGCAGGCAACCTTGGTCCGGCGATCGGGCTGCATTTCGTCAACAACTTCATGGCCTTCGCGGTGACCTCGATGCAGGGGGACATGTCGGGCCTGGCGTTGCGGCAGATGCCCTTTGGGCCCGGCGACGAGGCGGCGGTGGCGGCGGTCTTGCCGCTGGACCTGGCGCTGATCGGGGTCAGCTGGCTGGCGGCACGGGTGGCGCTGCGGCTGTAGCGGGCGGCGGGGTGAACCCCGCCCTACGCCCGTGGCAGGGGTTTGCCTGCGCGGGCGGGGCCGCTGGCTTTGGCTGATTGCAATTCCGGGGCGGCTTGCCTATTTCTCGCCCATCCTGGAACCGGCGCGAGCACTTCATGAACTGGATCACCAATTACGTCCGCCCCCGGATCAACTCGATCTTTTCGCGCCGCGAGGTGCCGGAGAACCTGTGGTCCAAGTGTGACGGCTGTGGCACGATGCTGTTCCACCGCGAGATCAGCGACAACCTGAACGTCTGCACCAATTGCGGACATCACATGCACATCACGCCGCGCGACCGATTCCTGGCTCTGTTCGACGGCGGCGTGTTCACCGAGGTCGCGGTGCCGGAACCGCTGGCCGACCCGCTGCATTTCCGCGACCAGAAACGATACCCTGACCGGATGAAGGCCGCCCAGAAGGCCACCGGCGAAAGGGAGGCCATGCTGGTGGCCGCCGGAGAGATCGGCCGCACGCCCATCGTGGCCGCCGCGCAGGACTTCAGCTTCATGGCGGGGTCGATGGGGATGTATGTCGGCAACGCCATCATCGCCGCCGCGCAGGAGGCGGTAAAGCTGGGCCGCCCGCTGGTGCTGTTTTCCGCCGCCGGGGGCGCGCGGATGCAGGAAGGCATCCTGAGCCTGATGCAGATGCCGCGCACCACGGTTGCGGTGCAGATGCTGCGCGAGGCGGGGCTGCCCTACATCGTCGTGCTGACCCATCCGACGACCGGCGGCGTGACCGCATCCTATGCGATGCTGGGTGACGTGCAGATCGCCGAGCCGAACGCGCTGATCTGTTTTGCCGGGCCGCGGGTGATCGAGCAGACGATCCGCGAAAAGCTGCCCGAGGGGTTCCAGCGCGCGGAATACCTGCTGGAACACGGGATGCTGGACCGGGTGACGGACCGCCGCAAGATGCGCGAAGAGCTGATCGTCATCACCCGCATGCTGATGAAGATGCCGCCGGCGACCTGGGGCGACCTGCCCGCACCCGGCCCGGACGATCTGAAGCCCGCCGCCGAGCCGAACGCGGCACTGGACGATTCCGCGGAGTGATCTCCGCCTTTCGATAGGTTCTCCCAAGATGACCGTAGCCGCGCCTGGGTCCGACCAGTTGCTGCAGCGCATGATGACGCTGCATCCCAAGATCATCGACCTGACGCTTGACCGGGTCTGGCAGCTGCTGGAGGCCCTGGGCCACCCGGAGGAAAAGCTGCCGCCGGTGATCCACCTGGCGGGCACCAATGGCAAGGGATCGACCCAGGCCATGATCCGCGCCGGGATCGAGGCGGCGGGGCAGACCTGCCACGCCTATACCTCGCCCCACCTGGCACGGTTCCACGAACGCATCCGCCTGCGCGGCGAGCTGATTTCCGAACAGGCCCTGACCGAGGTTCTGGATGAATGCGTGAGTGCCAATGGCGGCGCGTCGATCACCTATTTCGAGATCACGACCTGCGCCGCCATCCTGGCGATGAGCCGGGTTCCGGCGGATTACGTCTTGCTGGAAACCGGGCTGGGCGGGCGCCTGGACGCAACCAACGTGGTGGCGCGTCCGGCGGCGACGGTGATCACGCCGATCTCGATGGACCATGAACAGTACCTGGGCGACACGCTGGCGCGGATCGCCGGGGAAAAGGCCGGGATCATCAAGCGCGGCGTGCCCTGCGTGGTCGGCCCGCAACCGGACGAGGCGCTGGAGGTGATCGAGGCGCGGGCCGAGGCGCTGGGCGCGCCCTTGCTGGCGCAGGGGCAGCACTGGCACGCCTGGGAAGAGCGCGGACGGCTGGTGTTCCAGGACGAGAACGGCCTGCTGGACCTGCCAATGCCGGCGCTGCCGGGCGCCCACCAGATCGAGAATGCGGGCGCGGCGCTGGCGGTGCTGCGGCTCCTTGGGCTGGGCGAGGCGGCTTTTGAAGGCGCCATGACCCAGGCGACCTGGCCCGCGCGGATGCAACGGCTGCGGCAGGGGCCGCTGGCCGAGATGGCGCCCGAGGCGGAGTTGTGGCTGGATGGCGGGCACAACCCGGCGGCAGGCAAGGCGCTGGCCGCGCACCTGGGCGGCCTGCCAGAACGTCCGACCCACCTGATCTGCGGGATGCTGAACACCAAGGATGCGCGCGGCTTCCTGACCCCGCTGGCGGCGGTGGCGGACAGCCTGACGGCGGTGAACATCCCCGGCGAGGCCAACACCCTGTCCGCCGAGGACACCGCCCGCATGGCCGCGGACTCGGGCCATCGGGCCTTGATGGCCGAGGACGTGGGCGCGGCCCTGCGGGCCATCGTGGCAGAGACGCCGGAGGCACGGGTGTTGATCTGCGGATCGCTGTACCTGGCCGGCTCCGTCCTGCGCGACGGGATGAGCTGACGCGGCGGCATGTGCCGCCACGGATCACGCCGAATCAGGTTCTTGATTCGGCTTGATTTCCCCAGAAAGTTGTAGGCCGCGAATCACTTTGTCTTGACTGATTCGCGGGGCGTTGCCTATATTTGCCCAAGCTGCCACGCCGAAACACACGGGGATGACGTGTTTCGCCGTATCTTGGGGACAATTCGAAATGCTGCACAAAATGCGCCGCGCATTTGCGCTCGGACTCTGTCTGCTTGCCGCGCCCGCCCTTGCCCAGGACGTCAAGATCACGCCGGACGCGGCCTATCGGTCGATCTGGGTCAACGGCGAGAACATCGTGATCGAGCGCATCCAGGATACCTCGCACCGGCTGGAAACCGAATTCACCAAGACCTCGCGGCCCTGTCCCCCGTTCTGCATCCACCCGATTTCCGCCGGCAAGGGCGTGACCACCGTGGGCGAGATCGAGGTGATGGATTTCCTGGAAACCAAGGTGTCCAAGGGGTCGGGCCTGCTGATCGACAGCCGGCTGCCGGAATGGTTCGCCAAGGGCACGATCCCGGGGGCGGTCAACGTGCCCTTTTCGACGCTGGAGCCGGAAAACCCCTACCGTGACCAGATCCTGGAGGCGCTGGGCGCCCGCAGGCTGGGCAGCCGCTGGGATTTCTCGGATGCGCTGGACCTGCTGATGTTCTGCAACGGGCCGTGGTGCGACCAGAGCCCGCGCGCGATCCGCAACCTGACCGACGCGGGCTATCCGCCCGAGAAGATCCAGTATTATCGCGGCGGGATGCAGCTGTGGCTGCTCCTGGGCCTGACCGTCAAGGTTCCGGCCTGATGGCCGCGCAAGGGGGAGGGGGCGGCAGATGATCCGGATCATCCTGTTCAGCATCGCGTTCGTGGCCGTGACCGCCGCCCTGATCGTGTTCCAGCCGGGGGCCGCGCATATCCGTGACCGGATGGCGGCAGAGCCGGACTTGGTGACACGCGCCGCGCCGGCGCCCGATCCGTTGCCGCGTGCGCTGGCCCGGTCGGTCGAGGCGCCGCAGGCGGCGGCCCCGGCTCCGTCGGCGGATGTGACGGCGGTCCTCTCCGCCCTGGTGCGCGAGGCGCAGAAGCCGGCGGGCACGGCCCCGGCTCCGACACCGCAATCGAACCCGGCGCTGGCGATTGCGGCGGCGGTCAAGGCCGCGCAGGCGCCGGCGGGTGATCCGGCGTTCACGACCGCGCTCTTGTCCGAACTGGGCAAGGCCCCGGCGGCGGGCGCCGAGGGGGACGCGCTGATGGCCATGACGCAGGACGTGTTGGCCAACCTGACCGGCGATGCCAAGGGCGCCGGTGCGCCGGACTCCGGCGATCTGCAGACGCTGGTGGTGCAGGCCCTGCGGCAGGGGCAATCGGATGCCTACCTGGACGCGCTGCTGAACGAGGCGCGCGACAGCGGCCGGATCGCGGTGCCCGAGGCGCTGATCACCTCGGACGGCAAGGTGGACACGACGACCCTGCTGGCGACCCTGGTGCAACGCTCGGTGGGGGCGACCAAGGTTCCGGCGGACAGCGGGCTGGCGGGGGTCGAGCCGGAGGTGACGCGGCCCCGTGCCCGTTCCCTTGCCCGGGCCGAGGTCTATACGGTGCAGCCGGGCGACAGCCTGGCGGCGATTTCCTACCGCTTCTACGGCGACACGATGCAGTACACGGTGATCTACGACGCCAACCGCGACAAGATCACCACTCCGGACAAGATCCGGGTGGGCCAGCAACTGACCATCCCGGTTTTGTGACCAAGAAGACTACAGGCAAGCAACGAGCATAAGACTGGGGCCGGTTCTGCCGGCCCCATTTTTTTGCGCCCTTGGGGGGACCTGTGTCAGGTGGACCATTCGGCGGCCTGCATCTCGCGCAGGCGGCTGGCGGTGCGTTCGAACTCGAAACTGCCCTCACCCTCGACATAGAGCATTTCTGGCTGCGCTGCGGCAGAGGCGATCAGCTTGACCCGCGCCTCGTAGAGCGTGTCGATCAGGGTGACGAAACGCTTGGCTTCGTTGAAGTTGCGGCGCGACAGTTGCGGGATGTTCTCGATGATCAGGACACGCACGCTTTCGGCCAGCTTGAGATAGTCGGCGGGGCCCAGCATCCGGCCGCAGAGGTCAAAGAAGGAGGCCCGCGCGACACCGTTGTGATAGCGCGGCAGTTCCACCTCGCGGCCCTTGACGTGCAGGGTCAGGGTTTCCTCAAGTCCGTGAGTCAGCTCTTCCCACAGGGCGTCGATCTGGCTGCGGGCCTCGGCATTGGCGGGGGTGAAAAAGACCTGCGCGCCGGCCAGCCGGTCTTGCCGGTGGTCGCGGTCCGAGGCCAGCTCGCGCACCACCATGCGCTCCTTGAGGAAGGCGATGAAGGGCAGGAACAACTGCCGGTTCAGGCCATCCTTGTAGAGATCGTCCGGCAAGCGGTTCGAGGTGGTGACGACGGTTGTGCCGCCGTCGAACAGCGCCTCGAACAGGCGGCCCACGATCATCGCGTCGGCGATGTCGGTGATCTGCATCTCGTCAAAGGCCAGCACGCGCACCTTGTCGCTGATGTCCTTGGCGACGGGCTTGATCGGGTCCTCGGCGCCCTGGCTGCGCAGGGCGTGAATCGCGGCCTGGACCTCTTGCATGAAGGCGTGGAAATGCACCCGGCGCGCGGGCACGTCCAGCGTGTCGACAAAGAGATCCATCAGCATGGACTTGCCCCGGCCGACGCCGCCCCAGAGGTACAGGCCCTGCGGCGCCTCGATGGTCTTGCGGAAAAAGCCGCGCTTGACCGGCTGCGCCAGATCGGTGCGCAGCCGTTCCAGTTCGGGCAGGACGGCGGTCTGCGCCTCGTCCGGCTTGATCTTTCCCGACGCGACGCGGGATTGGTAGACGTCTGTGACAGTGGCCATGCCCTCGCATAGCCAATGCGCGGGGCCTTGTGTAGAGGCGCCGTGCAGCTTGCGGGGGGACAGGGCGGCGTGGCAGGGTCGCTCGGTGGCGGTGACAGGCAGGGGGGACGCGGATGGAGGACGAGGAACGGCTGGCGGATGAGCTGCGCGAGGTGCTGCAGCACGTCAAGATGAACCGCCGCGACGGCCTGTCCTTTCTCAACCTCTCGAACCCCTGGTTCCTGGCAGAGCTGCCCGACTGGCTGGGTCGGCTGGACTGGATCACCTGGCTGGACCTGGAGGGCACGCGGATCACCGACCTGGCGCCGCTGGCCCGCCTGACCCGGATGGAGAAGCTGGACCTGCGGGGCACGCCGGTCACGGACCTGTCGCCGCTGTCGGGCATGACCCACCTGCGCAACCTGTTCCTGGAGGGAACGGAGGTCGTGGAGCTGTCGCCCCTGGCGGGCCTAGGGCGGTTGCAAGAACTGTGGCTGGACGGCACCGCCGTCACCGACCTGACGCCCCTTGCGCGGTGCCGAGGGCTGCGCCAGCTGTCGATCCGGCGCACCGGGGTGACGGACCTGTCGCCGCTGAAGGGGCTGCCGGAGCTGGCGGTGCTGGATCTCACCGGATCGCAGGTGCAGGACCTGCGCCCGGTCCTGGGCCTGCCAGCGCTCTGCGAAGGCGAGGGCGAGGTGGGCATTTCCTTCGAGGAGACGCCCGCCGCCCTGCGTGACCGGGCACTGGCACGGATCGCAGAGACCGAGGACCCGGAGGTGCGGGCCAGCGACCTTGTCGATCACCTGACCGGCGGCGCGCGGCTGACCGGCTGGCGCGGCGACGCATAAGGAATTCTGAACCGAACCATCACGCATTCGAGTTTGACGCCGGGCGTCGAACGGGCGACTTCTCGGCGCCCGTGTTCCGGAGGTTTCATCATGTCGTCCCGTGCCCCGCTTTTCACCCCGGTCCTGATCGTCGGCTGCATCATCATCCTTGTCAGCTTTGCCGTCCGGGCCAGTTTCGGGGTCTTCCAGATCCCTATCGCCGAGGAATTCGGCTGGGCCCGGGCCGAGTTCAGCCTGGCCATCGCGATCCAGAACCTGGCCTGGGGCATCGGCCAGCCGCTGTTCGGCGCCTTTGCCGAGCGGTTGGGCGACCGGGTGGCGATCATCCTGGGCGCGGTGATGTATGCCATCGGTCTGGTGCTGTCGGGCCTGTCGAACGATCCGTTTTCGCTGCAGGCGCTGGAGGTGCTGGTGGGCTTCGGCATCGCGGGCACCGGCTTCGGCGTGATCCTGGCGGTGGTTGGCCGGGCGTCCAGCGCCGAGAACCGGTCGATGTCGCTGGCGATTGCCACGGCGGCGGGCAGCGCCGGACAGGTGGTTGGCGCGCCGGTGGCCGAGGCGCTGCTGGGGCTGATGGCCTGGCAGATGGTGTTTTTCGTCTTCGCCGGCGCGATCCTGGCGGTGCTGCTGACCCTGCCCCTGATGCGGGCGCCGGCGGCCTCGAAAACCGAGATCGAGGAAAGCATGGGCGTGATTCTGCGCCGGGCGTTCCGCGATCCCTCTTTCTCGCTGATCTTCATCGGGTTCTTTTCCTGCGGCTACCAGCTGGCCTTCATCACGGCGCATTTCCCGGCGCTGGTGACGGAGATGTGCGGGCCGATCGCCGTGGGCGGCACGCTGCATTCGCTGGGGGTGACGACGACCTCTGCGCTGGGGGCGGCCTCGATCGCGCTGATCGGGCTGTTCAACATCGCCGGGACGCTGACGGCGGGCTGGCTGGGAAATCTCTTTCCGCGCAAGTACCTGCTGGCGCTGATCTATACCGCGCGCACGGTGGTCGCCGCGGCCTTTATCCTGATGCCGATCACCCCGGGCAGCGTGCTGGTCTTTTCGGCGGTGATGGGCTCGCTCTGGCTGGCGACGGTACCGCTGACCTCTGGCCTGGTCGCGCATCTTTACGGGCTGCGCTACATGGGCACGCTGTATGGCGTCGTCTTCTTCAGCCACCAGGTCGGCGGGTTCCTGGGGGTCTGGCTGGGCGGGCGGCTGTATGACGCGACCGGGGATTACACGATGGTCTGGTGGATCGGCGTGGGCGTCGGTGCGCTGAGCGCGCTGGTGCACCTGCCGATCCGGGAAAACCGGGCGTTGCCAGTGCCTGTGACGGCCTGAGGACAAGGGGGGCGCTGCCCCCCGGCTCTGCGAGCCTCCCCCGGAGGTATTTTCGGCCCAAAGAAACGCCGGGTGGTCAGAGGTCGAGCGCGCGGGCGAGTTGATCCGTGTGGGTATAGGTGAGGCCGTGGCCGGCGCCGTCGATGACCTCTTGCCGGGCGGTGCGGTTCCACTGGGTCAGCGTGTCCAGGGCGCTGAGCGGGATCACCTTGTCCTCGCGGCCCCAGACCGCCGTGACGGGTATCCCGGCGCCGGCGATTTTCCGGTGTTCCTCTTGCAGGGGCGCGCGCAGAACGCCGCGCAGCGAGGACAACACCGAACGCAGGAAGCCGCGCCGGTCGAGCTGGGCCAGTTGCAGGTCCGCGATTCCCTGAACCGAAGAGGGCAGGGCGCGCTCTGCCTCGATGCCCGCACGCAACTGGCGGGGATAGCCCATGTGGAAGAGCCAGTCACCCAGGATGGGCACGCCGGTGGTGAAGCGGGCGATCGGCCCGAGATCGTGGCCCATGCCGGCGGGCGCCACGAGGGCCAGCCGGTGCACGCGGTCCGGATGCGCGGCGGCAAAGCAGGTGACGATGGCGCCGCCCATCGAGTAGCCCATAAGGGTCACGGGCGTGTCGATCCCCTCATGCTCCAGCAGGTCGGACAGTTGCCGGGTGAAGAAGGCGCCGGTCTGGCGGCCGCGCGGCGCGTCGGAAAAGCCGCGCCCGTAGAGATCGTAGCTGAGCACCTGCGCCCCGGCGGCGGTCAGGTGCGGGATCAACCCGCGCCAGACGAAGGAAGGGGTGGTCAACCCGTGGACGCAGACGACGACCGGAGCGTCCTCGGGGCCGGACCACTGGTAATGGGTGCGCCCCTGGGACAGTTCGGCGAATTGCCCGGGGGCGCTGATCTGCAGGTCGGGGGTTCTTTGGCGGCGGGTTTCGCGCCAAGCGGGCAGGGTGGCGGCGCCGAGCGCGGCAAGCGCCAGCGCGCCGCCGAGCAGGGTCATGCCGCTTGCCAGGCGTCGAGGATGTAGCGCGCGCACATCAGGTCGAGATGCGCGCCGCCACCGTTCTTGAACAGGGTGATTTCTTCGTCGCTGCGGCGGTGGAAGAGTTCCGGCGCATAGTAATCCGCGACGATGTCATGGCCGGTGATCAGCCCGTTGGTGAAGGGGATCTTGAGCTCTCCGATATGGGCCAGCGTGGTGTCGTAGCTGTCGACAAAGAGCCGCGCGCGCTTGATGGCGGTGTCGTCGGCCTCGCGCATGTCGGGGCGGTAGGCGCCGATCAGGTCGATGTGCTGGCCGGGGCGGAACCAGTCGCCTTTCAGCAGGGGGTTGGTGCTCATGGTGGCGGAGGTGACGATGTCGGCCGCGCCCACCGCCTGTTCAAGATCCTCGGCCCAGGCGATGCCGCGCTCTTCGGCGAAGGCGCGGGCCTTGTCGGGGGTGCGGTTCCAGACGGTGAACTCGGCCTCGGGGAAACCGGCGGAATAGGCCTGGTGCAGGGATGCGCCCACCGTGCCCGCACCGACGATCAGGATCTTGCGGCTGTCGGGGCGGGCCAGTTTCAGCGCCGCGCAGAGGCTGTCGCCGGCAGTCTTCCACTTGGTGACGAGGTGGAAATCCACCACTGCGCTCAGGCTGCCGTCACCGTCGTCGAATAGGTTCACCGCGCCGCCGATCATCGGCTTGCCCTTGCCGGGGTTGCCGGGAAAGACCGTGGCCGCCTTGACCGCGATGCCCAGCCCGTCGATCCAGGCCGAGCGGTTCAGCAGCGTGTCCTTGCCGCGGTAGAGAAAGACATCCTCGATTTCCGCCTTGGGCAGTTGGTGGCCCGCATCGAAGGCCCGCGCAAGGCCAAGCCAGTCGAGGTTTTTCTCGCCTTCGTCGAAAGGGATGATGGTGGTCATTGCGCCTCGCTTTCAGTCAGCAGGCCCTCGGCGACGAGCCTTTGCGCCCAGCCGTCGGGTCCGGTGAAATGATGGGTGTGCCAGCCGCGCGCGGCGGCGGCGGCGATGTTGTCGGCGCGGTCGTCGGTAAAGAGCAGCGCCTGACCGGGCAGGCCAAGTTGCGTTTCGACCTGTTGGTAGATCTCGGGCTCGGGCTTGATGACGCCCATGTGGCCGCTGACGAAAGCCTGATCGAATTCGTTCAGGAAGTCATAGGCCGGAGTGGCGATTTCCCATGTGCCGATGCCGAAATTGGTCAGCGCGTGGACCGGCGTGCCTTTGGCCCGCAGCGCCCGCATCACGCGGACGGAACGGGGAATGGCGGGTTTCGCCATTTCCAGCCAGTCGTCGTGCCAGAGGCGGATTTCCTCGCCCCATTCCGGGGTTTTCTCTGCCCAGTCGTAGACCGTGCCGCGAAAATCGCCGCCGCGGTCGATCACGTCGTTCATGCCGTGAAGGTCCAGTTGGGCAAACATGGCGCGGCGCCGGTCCTCGCCGATCCGTGCGTCGTAGTAGCGTTCGGGCTGCCATTCGATCAGCACGTTGCCGATGTCGAAGATCACCGCCTTGATGGTCATGTCCTTGTTTTCCCTGCCTGCCGGACGGCCCGTTCCAATGCGTCGAGGAAACGGCTGCGGTCGGCCTTTGTAAACCCCTTGCCCGAGCCCGGCCGAAAGGGATCGGCGGCGCGCAGATCGCTCATCAGGTCGCGCATGGCCAGTTGCGCGCCGATGTTGGCCTGCGTCAGCGCAGAGCCGTCCGGGCGCAGCACCTGCGCGCCTGCCTCGACGCATTTGGCGGCCAGGGGGATGTCATTGGTGATGACCACGTCGCCGGGGCCGGCGCGGTCGGCGATCCACTTGTCGGCCTCGTCGGGGCCGTCGGGGACAATCTGCAGGCTGACCAGCGGGTTGCGCGAGGGGCGCAGCCCGCCGTTGGCGACCAGCACCATCGCCAGCCTGTGCCGGGTGGCGACGGTTTCGGCCTCTGCCTTGACCGGGCAGGCGTCGGCGTCGACGTAAAGCGTCATCGCAAGGCCCCGCCCGGAAGGAGGTCCCGGCGCAGGGCCGGGACGGGGTCACGCATGGAGCGCCTCGGAGTGGAAGGCGACATGGTCTTCCATGAAGGTCGAGACGAAGAAATAGCTGTGGTCATAGCCTTTCTGCATCCGGAAGACGCCATCCTGGCGGCGGGCGGCCATCGCTTCGGCCAGGCATTCGGGTTTGAGCAGATCGAGGAACTGGTCATCGCCGCCCTGGTCGATCAGCACCGGCCCGTCAAAGCCCTTGTCCCGCATCAGCAGGGTGGAATCATGGGCCGCCCAGGTCGACTCATTCGCGCCCAGGTAGGCGCCCAGCTGCTTGCGGCCCCAGTCGCTGGCGGAGGGATGGGTGATCGGCGCAAAAGCCGAGACGCTGGCGAAACGGCCCGGCAGGCCCATCGCCAGGGTCAGCGCGCCATGCCCGCCCATCGAGTGCCCGGTGATCGCCTGCCGCCCCATGTCGAGCGCGAAATTTTCGCCCACCAGCGCAGGCAGTTCCTCTGCCACGTAGTCCCACATGTTGAAATGCGGCGCCCAGGGGGCCTCTGTCGCGTTGACGTAGAAACCGGCGCCCTTGCCCAGGTCATAGGCCTCGTCGTCGGCCACATCGTCGCCGCGCGGCGAGGTGTCGGGAAAGATCAGCGCCAGCCCGTGTTCGGCGGCCCAGCCCTGTGCGCCCGCCTTGACCATCGCGTTTTCATGCGTGCAGGTCAGCCCGGAGAGATACCAGAGCACGGGCACCGGCACATGCGCGGCCTCTTCGGGCAGGAACAGGCCAAAGGTCATGTCGCATTTGCAGGCGTCGGAGGCATGCGTGTAAACGCCCTGGGTTCCGCCAAAGCATTTGTTTTCGGATACGGTCTTCATCGTGTCTCCCAGCGCGCCCGCCGGGGGCGCTTGTCATGTTCCGTAGCGTGCCATGAAGGTTTCGACGGCACCATCCACGACTCGTGCGATGTCGTCATCGCTGAAACTGGACTGAATGCCAAATATGATCTTGGGCCAGAGGTCCGCCTTGCAGAGTTCCGCGAACTGGTCCGAGGCAAGGGTCATGTCGTCGATCTGCAACTCGCCGCGCTCGCAGGCGGCGGTGAGGTAGTCGGTCATCACGCGGCGCATGATCATCGGCCCGCTCTGGTAGAACTGGCGGCCAAGCTCTGGGAAGCGGTCGGATTCGGCGACGCAGATCCGGAAGATCCGCTGCCCCATCTCGGAATAGAGAAAGCCCAGGAACTTGCGCCCGGCGCGGGCGAGGACCTCACGCGGGGGGCGGGTGAGGTCCATCGTCAGCAGGGCCTGGTCGGCCTGGTTGCGGCACTGGGCGCTGGCCACCTCGATGAAGAGCAGGCGCTTGTCGGGGAAATAGCTGTAGAGCGTCGCCTTGGAGACGCCCGCCTCGCGCGCGATGTCGTCGACGCTGGCGCCTTCGAAGCCGTCACGCAAAAAGATGTCGCGCGCGCCATCGACCACCTGGTCGAACTTGCGCCCTTTCCGGACCGCCGGTTGTGTGTTCATTGCGCCCCTCTCTTTCGCAGGGTTGATTATAGACTGCTCGGTTCAGTTTGGGCAAGGAATGCGCGGCGTCACTTGCAGACCTGCGGCCCCGCGCAACCCTGCGAGGACATGTCGGGATGCGGCTGTGGCGCGGGAAAGGTGAGGTCGGGCAGGAAGACCGGGCCGACGTCGGCCAGCGCGGGACCGGTGACAAGGGCAGCAGCGGCGGCGAGGGCAAGGAGGATGCGTTTCATGACTGGCTCCATCTTGGAAATCGAACCGAACGGTTCAGTTAATTAAACTATACGGTTTAGTATGATTTGCAAGAGGCAGGCAACGAATGCGGCAGATTGGCCAACCGCGGGACTTGGCGCTTGCGCTTGGGCAAATGCTGACTACTGTTTAGAATAATTCTAAAAAGAGGCCCAACATGCTTTACATGGGAAACCGCCGCCGCTTTCGTGACCTCTCGGAACAGGAAGTGCTGGCACTTGCGATCTCCTCGGAAGAGGATGACGCACGCATCTATCGCAGCTTTGCCGAACGCCTGCGGGCGGACTACCCGGACACCGCGGCGGTCTTTGACGGTATGGCCCAGGAAGAGGACGGCCATCGCCGCGCGCTGATCGACCTGCACAGCGCCCGGTTCGGAGAGGTGATCCCGCTGATCCGCCGCGAACATGTGGCGGGATACTATGCCCGCCGCCCCGTCTGGCTGACCGAAAACCTGTCGCTGGAACGGATCCGCGACGAGGCCGCCAGCATGGAGCGCCAGGCGGAGCGGTTCTATCACATGGCGGCGCAGAACGCGCAGGACGCGGACACCCGCAAGCTGCTGGGTGACCTGGCCGCGATGGAGGCGAAACACGAGGACCGGGCGCACGAACTGGAAGCCGAGCACCTGGGCGGAGAGGCCCGGGACGAGGAAGACGACCGCGCCAAGCGGCAGTTCGTCCTGACCTGGGTGCAGCCGGGGCTGGCGGGGCTGATGGATGGGTCGGTCTCGACCCTTGCGCCGATCTTTGCCACCGCCTTTGCCACCCACGATCCCTGGACGACTTTCCTGGTCGGGCTGGCCGCCTCTGTCGGCGCGGGGATCTCGATGGGCTTTACCGAGGCTGCTTCGGACGATGGCGAATTGTCGGGGCGCGGGTCGCCGACGAAACGCGGCATCGCCTCTGGCGTGATGACCACGGTGGGCGGGCTGGGCCATGCGCTGCCCTACCTGATCCCGCATTTCTGGACCGCGACGACCATCGCCCTGATCGTCGTTTTCATCGAGCTTTGGGCGATTGCCTGGATCCAGAACAAGTTCATGGAGACGCCGTTCCTGCGCGCCACCTTCCAGGTTGTCCTGGGCGGGGCGCTGGTTTTTGCCGCCGGGGCCCTGATCGGCTCGGGGTGACGGATGGTTCGGGGCGGTGGGCGCCGCTCTTTCAGCCAGCTGAAATTCGCCCCGCCCGCCGTCCCACCGGACGCCTGCCGCCGGAGGCCCCGCTGGTATACCAAGCGGCGCTTGACGCTTGTGCCGCTTTCGGGGCTTGGTTATTCCAAGAAAAACCCACTCCACGGGAGGAGCCAAGCCCATGCTCAAGCGTCCATTCGACAAGACCAAACTGCCCAGCCGCCATGTCACCGAAGGCCCGGCGCGCGCACCGCATCGGTCGTTCCTGTACGCGATGGGGCTGACCGAGGAAGAGATTCACCAGCCGCTGGTCGGCGTGGCAACCTGCTGGAACGAGGCCGCGCCCTGCAACATCGCGCTGAACCGGCAGGCGCAGGCGGTCAAGCTGGGCGTCAAGGAAGCCAGCGGCACCCCGCGCGAGTTCACCACCATCACCGTGACCGACGGCATCGCGATGGGCCACGAGGGCATGCGTGCCTCGCTGGCGTCGCGCGAGGCCATTGCCGACACGGTGGAACTGACCATGCGCGGCCATTGTTACGATGCCATCGTGGGCCTGGCGGGCTGTGACAAGTCGCTGCCGGGGATGATGATGGCGATGGTGCGCCTGAACGTGCCCTCCGTCTTCATCTACGGTGGCTCGATCATGCCGGGCCGGTACAAGGGCAAGGACATCACCGTCCAGGATGTTTTCGAGGCGGTGGGCAAGCACCAGGCCGGTGCCAACAGCGACGAGGAGCTGCGCGCCATCGAGAAGGCGGCCTGCCCCTCAGCCGGCGCCTGCGGCGGCCAGTTCACCGCCAACACGATGGCCTGCGTCTCCGAGGCGATCGGCCTGGCGCTGATGAATTCCTCGGGCGCGCCGGCGCCGTATGAAAGCCGCGATGCCTATGGCACCGCGTCGGGCATTGCCGCGATGCACCTGCTGGAACAGAACATCCGCGCGCGCGACATCGTCACGCGGAAATCGCTGGAGAACGCGGCGCGTGTCGTCGCCTGTACCGGCGGATCGACGAACGCCGGGCTTCACTTGCCCGCCATCGCGCATGAGGCGGGGCTGGAATTCTACCTCGACGATGTCTGCGAGATCTTCCGTGACACGCCCTATTTCGTCGACCTCAAGCCGGGCGGCAACTACGTCGCCAAGGACCTGTACGAGGCGGGCGGTGTCCCGGTGGTGATGAAGGAGCTGCGCAAGGCGGGCCTGATCCACGAGGACTGCATGACCGCCAGCGGCCGCGCCATCGGCGAAGAACTGGACCTGATCGAGCGCGAGGCCGACGGCAAGGTGATCTATCCCATCGAGACGCCGATCACCAAGACCGGCGGTGTCGTGGGCCTGAAGGGCAACCTTGCCCCGCAGGGCGCCATCGTGAAAGTCGCGGGCATCGCGGCCGAAGACCAGGTCTTTACCGGGCCGGCGCGGGTGTTCGAATGCGAAGAGGACGCCTTTGAGGCGGTCAAGATGCGCGCCTACAAGGAAGGCGAGGTCATCGTCATCCGCAACGAGGGTCCGGCAGGTGGCCCCGGCATGCGCGAGATGCTGGCCACCACGGCGGCACTGTCCGGTCAGGGCATGGGCAAGAAGGTGGCGCTGATCACCGATGGCCGGTTCTCGGGCGCGACGCGGGGGTTCTGCGTCGGTCACGTCGGCCCCGAGGCGGCGCACGGCGGACCGATCGCGCTGGTGCAGGACGGCGACGTCATCACCATCGACGCGGTGAACGGCGCTATCTCCGTCGACCTGACCGACGAGGAACTGGCCGCCCGCAAGGACGCCTGGTCCGGCCCCAGGGAGACGATTTACGCCTCCGGTTCGCTGTGGAAATACGCGCAACTTGTCGGCGAGACCTACAAGGGCGCGGTGACCCATCCCGGCGGCGCCGCCGAGAAACACGTCTACGCGGATCTCTGACCCGGTGGCGGCGCGCAGCCTCATGACGTGCGCCGCCGGCGCGCTGTTCCTGGCCGGTTGTCTAAACACCCTGCCGGGGTCGAACCCAGATGGCGCCGACGCCGAGGCGCGCGCGGGTCTTGCCGCCTTCTTTGCCGGAGGGGGCGGGCAACGGCGGGCACCGCTGGCCAAGGCCAGCCTTGCCGGGGGCGATGTGGTGGTTGCCGGGCCCGATGGCTATTGCCTCGACCCGGAGTCCAAGCGCGCGGGGCCGGAACGCGGGTTCGCGGTCATCGCCTCGTGCCATATCCTCAGCGGCGGACAGGCGGGGCGTCCGGTGGCGCCGGTGCTGGTCACCGTCACGGTGGGGCCGCGCGGCGATACCACGGACCTGCCCACGCCGCAGGCGCTGGCGCAGGCGGCGGGGTCCGAACTGCTGGATGGCGATTCGCGGCGGGGCCGCGTCACGGCGCATCTTTCCAGCGGCGGCGACACGATGTTCGAGGGCAGCGACCCGCGCTATTGGCGGGCGGCCTTCCTGCAGGGCGGGCGCCTGGTCGGGCTTGCGCTTTACGCCCCGCGCGGCAGCGCGCTGGCGGGCGACCGGGGCGAGGCCATGCTTGGTCGGGTCAGGGACAATATTTCGCGTCTCAGCCCCAAGGAGGCCAGTGCCGCGCAGCCGAAACCGGCAAACGGCATGCTGGGGCGTTTATTCAATCGTTAGGATTTGCCAGAATAGTTTCCGATACGGAAACCATTCCCCGTGACCATCGCGCCCCGGCGTGACAGGTCAGGGGCGCAAGGGAACACGGGGGCGACAGTGCAGGACTGGTTGAGCCGGGCAGGCCATGCCGCCATGCTGCGGCGCTGGACACGGCTGGCGCGTGCCGCAGCCGGGATGGACCTGGCCGAATTGCGCCGCCAGAGGGCGCTGGCCCGGCGATTGCGGTCGCGTCTGGACGAGGTCCTGCATGTCGCGGATGCGCGGCTTGCGCTGCCGCAGGTCGGCAACCAGTCCTTTCCGCGTCCCAGGGACGCGGACTGGGCATGGCGCCCCGAGATATGGAGCGGGCCGCTGCCGGTGCAGGGCATCGCCGAGGTCCAGAGCAAGACCCAGCTGGGGCAAGAGGCGCGGCTGTTCCACGATTGCCCGCGATCCGAGATCACGCTGCGCCAGGTCCGCAACCGGCGCGCCGCCGATCTTGCGGCCTACGGGCTGCAACTGGATGTCTTTGGCTTTTCGGGGTCCTATCTGTCGCTGGCGGTGGAACTGCCAGAGGCGGCGGCGCAGGCCTTGTCGAAACAGCACCTGGTGCGGATCGAAACCATCGTCGAGATGGAACGCCCGCTGGAGATCTTTGCCCGTCTGAACGTCAAGCACGGGCCGAATACCGAACAGGTGGTCCGCGAACTGCCGCTGAACGCGGAGACCGTGCAGGTGGAATTCGACCTGGCCTATTCACGCCTGAACGAGAAACGGGTCGAGAAGATCTGGCTGGACCTGATCTTTGAAGGTCCACGGATGAACCAGGTCACCTTGCACGACCTGACCTTCAGCCGCCGTCGCAGGGCGGCGCTGTGACTGCCGGAGGGGCCAAGCCATGAGCGTGTTCACACTGACCAAGACCCGGTTCCGCGATGGCCTTTGGGAGGGGCTCTTGGTGCGGCAGCAGCAGGGCGCCGAACAGGTGCCCGAGATCGTGGCCAGCTTCGAGGACCGCCCGATCCACGGCGTCACCCTGACCGACACCGCCGAGCCGGGCCGCTGGGTCGTCGAGGTGCCCGTCCCGGTCGAGGCCCTGGGCGACGGGGTCAGCACCGTCCTGATCCGCGACGCGCGGGAGGAATGCGTGCTGGCCAGCTTTACCCTGGTCGCGGGTGAGGCGCTAGCAGAAGACATCCGCGCCGAAGTTTCGTTGTTGCGTGCGGAACTGGATCTTTTGAAACGCGCCTTCCGCAAACATTGCCGCGATACCGGTTGACCTGACGTTGGGTTCCAGGGGGCGATTGACCTTCGCTGCGCGCAGGTCCAGTGTTGCGCCATCCCCGAAGGAGCCCCCATGTCCCCGCTGCGTGGCATCGCGCTGAAGCTGACCTCTGTCGTTCTGTTCACCATCATGGCCTCGCTCATCAAGGCGAGCTCAGCCCATGTGCCGACAGGAGAAGCGGTGTTTTTCCGTTCGTTCTTTGCCATGCCGGTGATCGTGGCCTGGCTGGCCATGCGCGGCGATCTCAAGACCGGGCTGAAGGCGAAGAACCCGGTTCTGCACGTCTGGCGCGGGCTGATCGGGGTGACGGCGATGGGCTGCGGCTTTGCCGCGCTGGGGTTGCTGCCCTTGCCCGAGGTGACGGCGCTGGGTTTTGCCGCGCCGATGCTGACGGTGCTGCTGGCCGCTCTGCTGCTGGGCGAGCGGTTGCGCCTGTTCAGGCTGTCGGCGGTCGTGCTGGGGCTGGTCGGGGTCTGCATCGTGCTCTGGCCCCGGCTGACGTTGGACAGCGTGGACGATGCGGCCATGCTGGGGGTGGCGCTGGTGCTGGCCTCGGCGGTGATGCGGGCGCTGGCGCAGATCCAGATCCGCCGCATGGTCGCGGTCGAGGAGACCTCTGCCATCGTCTTCTATTTCTCGCTGACGGCGACGGGGTTTTCGCTGCTGACGCTGCCCTTTGGCTGGGTCGTGCCGGATGCCCATGTGCTGGCGATGCTGGTGGGGGCGGGGCTGATCGGCGGTGTGGCGCAGATCTTCATCACCTCGGCCTATCGTTTTGCCGGGGCAGCGGTGGTGGCGCCCTTCGACTATGCCTCGATCCTCTTCGCGATCCTCTTTGGCTATGTCTTCTTCGACGAGGTGCCCACGGTGATGGTGCTGGTCGGCTCGGCCATCGTGATCGCGGCGGGCGGGATCATCATCTGGCGCGAACGGCAACTGGGCATCCAGCGTGGCAAGGCCCGCCCCAACATGACCCCGCAGGGGTGAGGCGCGGTCCGGGCGCGGCGCCGGCCCCAAGGGAGGCACGCGGTCCGGCAAGGCGCTACAGGTCGAAAGCCTCTGCCATCAGGTAGGCCGGCGCCATCAACAACCGGCGCCGACGACCAAGGGGAAAGCGCGGCGGCGACGTGGCAAGCCAGTTCGGGGCGTCGGGGCGGTCGCCCAACACCTGATCCGCCGCCAGTCGCCCGGCATAGGATCCCATCGCGACCCCGTTGCCGTGAAACCCCAGCGCGGCGAACAGGCCGGGATGATCCGGCACCGGTCCGACGAAGGGCACGAGGTTGCGCATCAGGCAGACAAGGCCGGACCATTCATGCGTGATCTCCACATCCTTCCAGGCCGGGAAGATCCGCGCGAAATCCGCCCGGATGCGGCGCGACAGCCGTGCCTCGGCACCTGGCGTGGCGCGCAGACCGCCGCGCATCCCGAACAGGAACCGCCCGTCGGGCATCTTGCGGAAGTAGTGCAGCAAGAGCCGCGTGTCATAGGCCATCTGGTCCGACCACCAGCCCGCCGCCTGCTGTTCCGCCGCGCTCAGGGGGCGGGTGACGATGACATTGGATTGCAGCGGAAGGGTGCGGGCGCGCAGCCAGGGAGGCAGGGTCTCGTGGCTGTAACCATTGGTGGCCAGGATCACGTTTTGGGCGGTGACGGTGCCGCCATTGGTCGTCAGGCGCCAAAGGTTGCCGTCTCGCTCCATCCCGGTGACGGGACTGTGGGCGAACAGGCGCGCCCCTGTTGCCACTACTTGGCCGGCCAGTGCCGCGTGATACTTGCGTGGGTTCAGGGCAAAGCCGATGGGCAGGGTCATGCCGCCATGCCACGGTCCGCCCAGGCCCCGGGCGGCGAGGTCGTCTGTTGTATGCACTTCTGGCGACACGCCATAGGTGGCGGCGGTCTCCTTGGCCTCCGCGCAGAGCGCGCGGTAGGCGCGGGGCTTGTGCGCCAGCAGGGTTTCGCCCTGTGAATGCCGGTCGACCTGCCAGCCGTGGCGGTCGATCAGTGCTTCGACATGGGAAACGGCGGCTTTCTCGGTCGCGGCCCAGTCCTGCGCCGCGCCTTGCCCGAACCGCCCGTTCAGCAGCGCAGCGGGGGCCTTGCTGCCACCGAGGCAGCAGAACCCGCCGTTGCGCCCGGAGGCCCCCCAACCGGGGTGCTCTGCCTCCAGCACGGCAAGCGACGTGCCGCGCCCGGCCAGGTGCAGGGCGGCGTTCAGACCTGCAAAACCGCCCCCGATCACGGCCACATCGACCGTCAGGTCGCCGTCAAGCCGCGGCCAGTCATCTGGCGTGACCGTATCGGCCCAGAAACAGGCCCCCTGAGGCCCGTAGGCCGCCGGTTCGTAGAGCCGGCTCACGCGGTGCGCTGCGCGGCCTGTTCCTCGCGCCGGCGCTGGACCGCCGCGCGTTTCGACACCAGCGAGGCGGTGATGACACCCACGGTCACGATGCTGATGAGCAGGGTGGAGAGTGCGTTGATTTCAGGCGAGACCCCCAGCCGGACGGCGGAGAAGACCTTGATCGGCAGGGTCGTGGCACCCGGCCCGGTGGTGAAGCTGGCGATCACCAGGTCGTCGAGCGACAGGGTAAAGGCCAGCAGCCAGCCCGAGATCACGGCGGGCGCGATGATCGGCAGGGTGATCAGGGTAAAGCTCTCGAAGGGCGAGGCGCCAAGGTCCAGCGCCGCCTCTTCCAGCGCCTGGTCAAAGGTGCTGAGCCGTGACGAGACCACGACCGAGACGTAGCACATGGAAAAGGTCGTATGTGCCAGCACCACGGTCAGCACGCCCCGGTCCAGCCCGATGCCGATGAACAGCAGCAAGAGCGACAGGCCGGTGATGACTTCCGGCATGACAAGCGGCGCGTAGATCATGCCGGAAAACAGCGTCCGCCCCGGAAAGCGGCCCGCGCGGATCATCACGTAGGCCGCCATCGTGCCCAGCACCGTGGCGATGGTCGAGGAAAAGAAGGCGACCTTGAGCGTGACCCAGGCAGCGTCGAGGAATTCCTCGTTCTGCAGCAGTTCGCCGTACCACTTGGTCGAGAAGCCGGCCCAGACCGTCACCAGCCGGCTTTCGTTGAAGGAATAGACCACCAGCAGGATCATCGGCAGGTAGAGAAAGGCAAAACCCAGGGTCAGCGAGGTGGCGTTGAACCAGCTGAAACGTCTCATCGTCCGGCCTCCCGCGCCTTTTCCTCGGACCGCTGGAACAGCACGATCGGGATGATCAGGATCAAGAGCAGCACCACGGCCACGGCGCTGGCCACCGGCCAGTCGCGGTTCGAGAAGAACTCTTCCCACAGCACCTTGCCGATCATCAGCGTATCCGACCCGCCCAAGAGCGAGGGGATCACGAATTCACCGATGGAGGGGATGAAGACCAGGAAACAGCCTGCCACGATGCCATTGCGCGACAGTGGGATCGTCACCAGCCAGAAGGCGGCGAGCCGGGACGAGCCCAGGTCCTCTGCCGCCTCCAGCAGGCTTTCGTCCATCTTTTCCAGCGCCGAGTAGATCGGCAGGATCATGAAGGGCAGGTAGGTGTAGACGATGCCGATGTAGACGGCGGTGTTGGTGTTCAGGATCGTCAGCGGTTCACCGATCAGGCCGATGCCCATCAGGAACTGGTTCAAGACGCCCTCGGTCGACAGGATGCCGATCCAGGAATAGACCCGGATCAGGAAGCTGGTCCAGAACGGCAGGATCACCAGCATCAGCAGCGTCGGGCGCCATTCATGCGGCGCGCGGGCCATGCCGTAGGCAATCGGATAGCCCACCAGAAGGGTGCAGAGCGTGGCAACGGCGGCGATGCGGACAGAACTGAGATAGGCCTTCCAGTAGAGATCGTCGGTGGTCAGGAAGGTGAAATTCTCGAAGTCCAGCCCGGCAAAGAAGGCCCGTATCCCGGCCCAGCCTTCGTTCAGGTCCAGCTGCGGCGCGTAGGGCGGTCGGGCCAGCGCGATGTCCGAAAGAGAGATCTTCAGGACGATGATGAAGGGCACCAGGAAAAGGGCCAGCAGCCAGAGGTAGGGAACGGCGATCAGGACGGCGCGGCGCATCATTCGTCCTTCAGGATGACGCCGGCGGTGGCGGTGAAGCTCAGCCAGACCTCGTCTTCCCAGGTGATGTCACGGCGCGCGATGCGGCGCGTGTTGGCGGCCTGTGCCTTGACCATGACGCCGCCCTCGATCTCGACGTGATAGGTCGAGATATTGCCGAGGTAGGCGATGTCGATGACCTTGCCTTTCAGCGTGTTCGGAGCTTCTGGGCGGGTCTTGGCAATGCCCAGCTTTTCGGGGCGCAGCGCCAGGACGACCTTTTCGCCGGCAAGCGCGGGATCGCCGTTCGCCGCAATGATCGCTGCCTGCCCCTCGGACCAGTCGATTTCCAGCCCGCCGGGCGGAATATCCTGTGGTTGAGGGGACGGGGCCGGTGTCTCGGGGGCGGCGGGCTTTGGCGCCTCGGGGGCGGCAGGCGGCGGCAGGCGGCGCGGCTCATCCTCGAGCCATTTGCCGAAGATTGGGCTGAGCAGCTTGTCATGCAAGGCCCGGCCAAGGGTGTTGGGCTGCGGTGCGGCGCGTTCGGGCGCGGGGGCGCTGGCCGTTTCCCTGGGCGCGGGCGCCGGTTTCGGCTCTGGTTCCGGCTTGGCCACCGTTTCGGGTGGGGTGTCCGTCGGCCGGGCCCGCGCCGTGCCGCGGATCAGGTTCACATCACCGATGAAATCCGCGACATAGACCGAATTCGGCGCCTCGTAGATCACGTCGGGCGTCGCCACCTGGACAATGCGGCCCTCGTCCATCACCGCGACCCGGCTGGCCACGGTCATCGCCTCTTCCTGGTCGTGGGTGACGATGATGAAGGTGGTGCCGGTCTTTTCCTGGATGTCCATCAGCTCGAACTGCGTTTCCTCGCGCAGTTTCTTGTCGAGCGCGCCCAGCGGTTCGTCGAGCAGCAGGAGCTTTGGCGCCTTGGCCAGGCTGCGGGCCAGGGCCACGCGCTGACGCTGGCCGCCGGAAATCTGGTGTGGCTTGCGTTGGGCAAAACGGTCAAGCCGCGTCAGCCGCAGCATTTCCTTCACCCGCGCGTGGATCTCGTCCTTGGGCTTTTTCTCGCGGCGCAGGCCAAAGGCGATGTTGTCGTAGACCGATAGGTGCGGGAACAGGGCGTAGCTCTGGAACATCATGTTCACTGCCCGCTTGTTCGGAGGAACATGGCCGATATCGACGCCGTTCAGCAGGATCTGGCCTTCGGTCGGTTCCTCGAACCCGGCCAGCATGCGCATCAGGGTGGTCTTGCCGCAGCCCGACGGCCCGAGCAGGGCAAAGAATTCGCGTTCGTAGATGTTCTGGGTGAGGTCGTCGATGGCGGTGAAATCGCCGAAACGCTTGGTCACGCCCTTGAACTGGATGAGGGGTTTTGCCTCTGGATCATTCCAGGGGGCAAAGACGGATTCGGCCATGATAAGTCACCACGCAGAAGGCGGACCGCGCCCTTGGGACGCGGTCCGGATTTGGGCTCAGGTGCCCGATTTGATCTTGGTCCACAGGCGCGTCACGGTGCGTTGCACGCGCGGTGGGAAGGGCGTGGTGGTAAAGGTGTTGTCCAGCGCCGCGGCATCCGGGTAGATCGCCGGATCGCCGATCACGTCCTCGGCCAGGTATTCCTGCGCAGCCTTGTTGCCGTTGGCGTAGTAGACGTAGTTCGACGCCGCCGCCATGTTCTGCGCATCCATGATGAAGTTCAGGAAGGCATGGGCACCTTCGGGGTTCGGCGCGTCGACCGGAATGGCCATCTGGTCGAACCACATCTGCGCGCCTTCGTCAGGGGCATAGTAGCTGATGACCACGCCGTTGTCGGCCTCGGCCGCGCGGTCGCGCGCCTGCAGCACGTCGCCCGACCAGCCCACCGCCACGCAGATGTCGCCGTTGGCCAGCGCGTTGATGTATTCCGAGCTGTGGAATTTCTGGATGTAGGGGCGGATCGGCATCAGCACCTCTTCGGCGCGGGCGATCACGTCCGGATCGTGGCTGTCGGGATCTTCGCCGATGTAGTTCAGCGCGGCAGGGATCATCTCTGCCGGGGCGTCCAGCATGTGGATGCCGCATTCCGCCAGCTTTTCCGCGTTCTCGGGCTTGAAGATCAGGTCCCAGGAGGTAACGGGCGCGTCGTCGCCCAGGATTTCCTTGACCTTGGCCTCGTTCACGCCGAGGCCGGTGGTGCCCCACATGTAGTTGATCGCGTATTCGTTGCCGGGGTCGTACTTGGCCGTCCGGTCCGCGATCACGTCCCACATGTTGTCGATGTTGGGCAGCTTGGACTTGTCCAGCTTCTGGAAGGCGCCGGCCATGATCTGGCGCTGCAGGAAGGTGCCGGTGGGCACCACCACGTCATAGCCCGAGCCGCCTGCCAGCATCTTGGTCTCCAGGACCTCGTTGCTGTCGAAGACGTCGTAGACCAGCTCATAGCCGGTGTCCTGCTCGAATTTCTCCAGCAGGCTTTCGTCGATGTAGTCAGACCAGTTGTAGACGCGCACCTCCTCGGCGGCAGCCATCCCGGCCGCCAGCGCAAGGGACGCCGTCATCGTCACAAGTGTCTTGGTCATGTTATTCTCCCGGTTGGTGGCGGGGGTCTTTCGCGCCCCGTCCCCAAATTTTGATCATAAGTTGCGCTGTCGTGCAACTTCGGCGATGTTTCCACGGCCTGCTGTCCTGCGCAAGGGATGGCGAAAACGGTGTGGCCCGGGGGGACGGCGATGGCGGAAAATGCGGCAGAGGCACGGACGCAAGCGGGGGTGCCGGCCCATGAACAGGTGTACCGCAATCTGCGCGAGGCGGTGCTGTTCGGGACGCTGGCGCCGGGGGAGCCGGTAACGATCCAGGGGCTTGTGGAACGGCTTGGGGCCGGGATGACGCCGGTGCGCGAGGCGATCCGGCGGCTGACGGCCGAGGGGGCCCTGCAGGCGCTGGGGAACCGGCGGATCGAGGTGCCGGTGCTGGGGGCGGCGGCTCTGGAGGAACTGACCGAGGCGCGGCTGGCGTTGGAGCCTCGGCTGGCGGTCCGGGCGGCGGAACGGGCCGGGCTGGAGGAGGTGGCGCGGCTGGTGGAGATCGACGCGCGGCTGGACCGGGCGATCCTGCGGGGCGACATAGAAGGCTACCTGCGCGAGAATCATGCCTTTCATTCCGTGTTGAACGACACCGCACAGGCGCCCGTGATGAAGGCGCTGACAGAGTCGCTCTGGCTGCGGTTCGGACCGTCGCTGCGGGTGGTCTGCGGCCAGATGGGGACGCGTCACCTGCCGGATTGCCACAAGGACCTGGTGCGCGCGCTGGAGGCGCGGGACGGCGCCGCGGCGGCGCGGGCGATCGAGCAGGACGTGGCGCAGGGGATGGAGATGATCCTGCAAAGCCTCTGAGCGGGGCGCCGTCCGGACGCTCCTGCGCGATGCGCAGATCGCCCCGCCCGCCGTCCCGCAAGGCGCTGTCCGGGTGCTGGAAACTGAACCGGTCAGTCTGTACGTTTTGTACAAAACGTACGGCGATTTCAGCATTTTGTACAAACCGGCAGGGGATCGTTAACCTTGCCTGGCCGAGGGCTGCGCCTGGCATGGAGGGGTGTGGCGGGTGACCTTTGCTGCGCAAAGGCACCCTTGCCACTGGCCGCGCAACACGGGGCTTGCGCAACCTGATTCGATTGACTTCCAGAAATTTGATCATATTCTGCGCCCGACCATTATCCGGAGGCCGCGCATGACCCTGCTTACCCCCAATTCGCCCACCGCCGAACTGCAGGCGCTGGACGCCGCGCATCACCTGCATCCCTTCACTCACGGGGCCGGGCTGGCCGAAAAGGGTGCGCGGGTCGTGACCCGGGCCGAGGGCTGCTGGCTGACCGACAGCGACGGCAACCGCATCCTGGACGGGATGGCGGGCCTGTGGTGCGTGAACATCGGCTACGGCCGCAGCGAACTGGCCGATGCAGCGCATCGGCAGATGCTGGAACTGCCCTTTTACAACACCTTCTTCCAGACCACCCATGTGCCGGCGCTGAACCTGGCGGCGAAGCTGGCGGAACTGGCGCCGGGCGACCTGAACCACGTCTTCTTTGCCTCTTCGGGGTCGGAGGCGAACGACACCAACCTGCGGCTGGTGCGGACCTACTGGCAGGAAAAGGGCCAGCCGGAACGCCAGGTGGTGATTTCCCGGTGGAATGCCTACCACGGGTCCTCCGTGGGCTCGGGCAGCCTGGGCGGCATGAAGGGGATGCACGCGCAGGGCGGAATGCCGATCCCGGGCATCCACCACATCGACCAGCCGAACTGGTGGAGCGAAGGCGGCTATGCCACGCCCGAGGCATTCGGCCTTGAACGCGCGCAGGCGCTGGAAACCGCGATCCTGGAAATCGGCCCCGAGAAGGTCGCCGCCTTCATCGCCGAACCGATCCAGGGCGCTGGTGGCGTCATCGTCCCGCCCGAGACCTACTGGCCCGAGATCCAGCGCATCGCGAAGAAATACGGCATCCTGCTGATCGTGGACGAGGTGATCTGTGGCTTTGGCCGCACCGGCAACTGGTTCGGCAGCCAGACCTATGACATTCAGCCCGACATCATGACCGTCGCCAAGGGCCTGTCCTCGGGGTATCAACCGATCGGCGCCTCTATCGTCACGGACGACGTGGCCAAGGTGATCGAGAACACCGAGTTCAACCACGGTTACACCTATTCCGGCCATCCGGTCGCCTGTGCCGTGGCGCTGGAAAACCTGCGCATCCTCGAAGAAGAGGGCATCGTCGATCGCGTGCGGGACGAGACCGGGCCCTATCTGAAGGAGCGCTTCGAAAGCCTGGCGGATCACCCGCTGGTGGGCGAGGTCAAGATCGTCGGCATGATGGGCAGCCTTGCCCTGACCCCGGACAAGGTGACGCGTGCGCCCTTTGCCGAACCGGGCACCGCCGGGCTGATCTGCCGCGAACGCTGTTTCGCCAACAACCTGATCATGCGCCATGTCTATGATCGCATGGTGATCTCTCCGCCGCTGGTGATCTCGAAGGACGAGATCGACACGCTGGTCGAACGGGCGCGCAAGAGCCTGGACGAGGCGCTGGAGCAGCTCAAGGCCGAAGGGCACATGGGCGTCCCGGCCGAATAGGCCGGGGGCGGCGGGGCCGGCGGGACGGTCGCACGAAATCCCTTGCGCGGCTTGGGTCCGTTGGCCGGTCTGCCAAGACGGCGCCGGAGTCCCCGCTCAGCCCTTGATCCAGACCTTTGCCGTCTCGAACTCGTCGGCGGTAAAGAAGCGGGTATCGGCGCCGCTGAGCGTGCGCAGCGCCCGTTCCCCCAGCCGTTGCCAGGCGGCGTTGCCGACAATCGCCGCGCGGTCGATCAGGCGGTAATGGTCGCGCACCACCTTGAGGTGTTCGAACAGCGCGCCAAGGCCCTGCCATCCGTCGAAATCGCGCGCGTCGATCAACAGGCGAAAGCGGTCGTTGGCGCGGATGAAGGCATCCAGATCGCCGGATTCGGCGGCGTAGATCGCGCTGTCGAGCTGGCCGCGCAGCTGGATGTGCAGCACGCCGTCGCCGAGGTCGACCTGGTGAATGGCGCCCAGGGATTCGGACATCCAGCGCCGGGCGTCCTCGGCCTGTTCCAACGGAAAGACCCGGACCGGGCAGGGCATCAGCACCGACAGGCCGGTGACGGCGCGGCGAATCCAGGGTTTGTCCGTCACCACGGCCAGCCGGTCGAAGCCGCGCCAGTGGCGCAGGCCCATGCGCGCATCGTCGAACAGGGCGCCAAGGGTGAAATCCCGGAAATCCGGGCCGAAGATCACCAGGACGCGAATCCTTTCGTGTTCCTCGATGGCGGCCTCGAGCGCGGGGACAAGCGTCTGTGCATAGTCCGTGTCGCTCACGACGCCGGAAACCTGCACCTCGTAGAGACCGGGGTGGCCGGTGGTCTGAACCTCGATCATGGCATCCTCCGTAGATCGCGTGACACCAGTCTAGGGGGTTGCGTGACCGGCGCCTTGACGCAGGTCACGCGGGGTCCGGTCAGGCGGAAACGCGCTGCGGGGCGCCGGTGGCCATGTTGGTGCCGACATAGGGCTGTTTCGCGGCCTTCCAGGCGGCAAATCCACCTTCCATGTGCGCGATGGTCTTTATGCCGGCGTCGAGGGCCGCGCGCGAGACGCGTTCCGACCGCACGCCAGAGCCGCAGTGAAAGACGATGCGCTTGTCCGACTGGCCGGGCAGCGCGTCGGGCTTGAAGAAGGCCATCGGCATCAGCAACGCGCCTTCGATATGTTCGAACATGTATTCCTGGGGGGTGCGGACGTCGATCACCACGATCAACTTGTCGGCGATGCCCTTGGCGACCTCTTCGACGGTCCATGTCTCGAAGCTGGCGTCGCCCACGGTTTCGGTCTTCATTTCCTGTCTCCTCGGCGTCTGGCTGGATTTCGATCCGCTTTGCCGGGCGCGCTGTGCGCCGGCCTCGACATTCAGATAGTCGAATATCAGCGCGTTGCAACAGGAGGGGCTGTGGGGAAGGGGCCGCAAAGCGGCGGTCTGGAGGGCGGGCGCATGTGCCGCCGTCCGGTGGATCCGGGCGTGCCGGATCGGTCTGGCCCCGGCCCGCCGCCGGGGCGTCAGCGGTCAGCCGGCCTTCTTGATCGCCGATACCGGGCGGAAGAAGGTCTTGGCGAAAGTCTCGCCATAGAGGGCGGAAATGGTTTCGAAGGTGATCAGGGGAACTGGCACAACTGCCTCCTTTGGTTTGTGTATCGTATTTATTAAAGCAATTATCTTTCACGAGCAAGGCGCTAACACGATCAATTATTACCCGACTAATGTCGTATTTCGTGAGCAGGTTTTCGCGTTACCATGCGCGCCGTCCCCATTTCAGAATCGCGGATGACCTGCTAAGTCTTGTGGGATGAATACGCAGGACCGCAATATCCGCCCGCTCATCCGACAGCTGGACGAGGCCGCCATCAACCGCATCGCCGCTGGCGAAGTGGTCGAACGGCCTGCTTCGGCGGTCAAGGAACTGGTCGAGAACGCCATCGACGCCGGGGCGCGCAGGGTGCGCATCGACATCGCGGACGGCGGCAAGACCCTGATCCGGGTGAGCGACGACGGCTGCGGCATGACCCCCGAGGACCTCCCGCTGGCCCTGTCGCGTCATGCGACGTCAAAGATCGACGGCAGCGACCTGCTGAACATCCATTCCTTCGGCTTCCGCGGTGAGGCGCTGCCCTCGCTTGGGGCGGTAGGCCGGCTCACGGTGCAGAGCCGCACGCAGGGCGCCGAGGGGGCCGAGATCACCGTGGCCGGCGGCGTGTCGGGGGCGGTGAAACCCTGTGCGCTGAACGCCGGGACGGTGGTGTCCCTGCGCGACCTCTTTTATGCCACGCCCGCGCGGCTGAAATTCCTGCGCTCGGACCGGGCCGAGGTCATGGCCATTTCCGACACGGTGAAACGGCTGGCGATGGCGGAACCCTCGGTGGGCTTTACTCTGCGCGACGTGAGCGGCGGGCAGGAGCGGGTGACATTCCGCGTCGACCCGGAAACCGGCGACCTCTTCGATGCGCTGCGCGGGCGATTGGGCCGCATCATGGGGCAGGAGTTCATCGAGAACGCCCTGCCCATCGATGCCGACCGCGAAGAGGTGCGGCTGACCGGCTACGCGGCGCTGCCCACCTATTCGCGCGGCTCTGCCGTGGCGCAGTTCCTGTTCGTCAACGGCCGTCCGGTGCGGGACAAGATGCTGATCGGCGCCCTGCGCGGCGCCTACCAGGACTTCCTGTCGCGGGACCGGCACCCGGCGGTGGCGCTGTTCGTGGACTGCGATCCGCACCGTGTGGACGTGAACGTGCACCCGGCCAAATCCGAGGTGCGGTTCCGCGAGCCGGGCGTGGTGCGCGGGCTGATCGTCTCGGGCCTGCGGCACGCGCTGGCCGAGGCGGGGCACCGGGCCTCGACCACGGTGGCGGGGGCGACGCTGGGCGCGATGCGGCCCGAACCTTCGGGGCCGCGCGTCTACCAGATGGACCGGCCCTCGATGGGCGCGCGCCAGTCGAGCTACGCCGCCCAGGCGCCGGGGTTTGCGGATTTCAATGGCGGCTATTCCGGGCGGGTGGTGGAGCCTGTTCCGCTGTCCCGGGAGGTCCCGGATCAGGTCCGGGACGGGGGTGCGGACCACCGCCCCGCTCATGGCCCGAATGACGGCGAGGTCCCGGGGCAGGCCCGGGACGGGGTCTCGCTGCCCCTGGGGGCGGCGCGGGGACAGGTGCATGAGAATTACATCATCGCCCAGACCGAGGACGGCGTGGTGATCGTCGACCAGCACGCGGCGCATGAGCGGCTGGTCTATGAAAAGCTGAAACGGCAGATGGCGGAAAAGGGTGTGCCCGCGCAGGGATTGCTGATCCCCGAGGTCGTCGACCTGTCGCCGGACGATGCCGCCCGGCTGCTGGCGCGGGCGGAGGACCTGGAGCGCATGGGCCTGCGGATCGAGCCCTTTGGCGCCGGGGCGATTGCCGTGCGCGAAACACCCGCGATCCTGGGCGAGGTCAACGCCGAGGCGCTGGTGCGCGACATCCTTGACGAACTGTCGGACACGGGCGACAGCGGGTTGTTGCAGGAGCGGATCGAGGCGATCCTGTCGCGCATGGCCTGCCACGGCTCTGTCCGCTCGGGCCGCGTGATGCGGGCCGAAGAGATGAACGCGCTGTTGCGCGAGATGGAGGCGACGCCGCATTCCGGCCAGTGCAACCACGGGCGGCCCACCTACGTCGAGTTGAAACTGGCGGATATCGAGCGGCTGTTCGGGCGCACATGATCGAGATCGGCGGCGTCGCGTACAGTCTTGATGATCCTGTGGTGCTGGTGGTGCTGGGCGGCGGCGGTGTTGTCCTGCTGATGCTGTTGCTGCTTGTGCTGGCAGTGCGGGCGGCGGGACGTGCGGCACGGGCCAGCGCGCCGGTGCTGCAGCACGTCAGCCACCTGTCGCACCGGGTGCAGGGCCTGTCCGAAGGGCAGGAACGGCTGGCCGGGGGGCTGCACCATGTTACAGAGGCGCAGGCCAGCAGCCAGACCGCGATGCTGGAGCTGATGGAGCGGCGGCTGGCCGAGGTGCAGGAGCGCATGGGGGAATCGCTGCACGGCTCTGCCCGGCGCACGGCGCGGTCCCTGGGCGAATTGCAGGAACGCTTGCAGGCCATCGACAAGGCGCAGGCCAATATCACCAAGCTGTCGGGTGACGTGCTGTCCTTGCAGGACATTCTATCGAACAAGCAGACGCGCGGTGCCTTTGGCGAGATCCAGCTGCGCGAGATCGTGGGCAAGGCGCTGCCCGCCGATTCCTTTACCCTGCAGGCCACGCTGTCGAACGGACGGCGGGCCGATTGCCTGATCCACATGCCGCAGCCGCCGGGACCGATCGTGGTCGACGCCAAGTTCCCGCTGGAAGGCTACGAGGCCTTGATGCAGGCCGAGGGCAAAGAGATGCAGGCGCGCGCGGCGCAGGCCTTTCGCCTGTCGGTGCGCAAGCACATCCGGGACATTGCCGCGCGCTATATTATCGAGGGGGAGACTGCCGAGGGCGCGCTGATGTTCCTGCCCTCCGAGGCGGTCTATGCAGAACTGCACGCGCGCTTTCCCGAGGTGGTGCGCGAGGGGTTCGAGGCGCGGGTCTGGATCGTCTCGCCCACCACCTGCATGGCGACCCTGAACACGCTGCGCGCGGTGCTGAAGGACGCGCGGATGAAGGAACAGGCGGGGGCGATCCGGCGCGAGCTGGCGTTGCTTTATGGCGATGTCGAGCGTCTGACGGGACGGGTGGCGAACCTGGACCGGCATTTCGGGCAGGCGGCGCGGGACATCGAGGAAATCAAGATCAGCGCCGACAAGGCGGGCAAGCGGGCACACCGGCTGGACCAGTTCGATTTCGAAGAGGTCGAGGCGCCGAAAATCCCGGTCCTGCGGCTGGGCGATCCGGCGGAATAGGCGCTTTTGCGCTGTGGGCGCGGTTCTGCCCGAACGGTGCCCAATTCCTGCCCTTTCCACCGCCTAGACCGGCGGCATGAGCGACAAGAACACGATCGATTTCCGCAGTACGGATCATTGGCATCGAAAGAAGCGGCGGCAGTGGCTGTTCCTGGCGGTGCTTGCGGGGATCACGGCGCTGGCATGGGGGCTTGTCCTGACGCGCGAGGCGCCCGGCCCGACGGGGCAGACGGCCGCTGCGGTGCGGGCGCAGCGCTAGGGCGCGAGGGCGCCGTACATATCGCCTCAGTTGAATGTCGTCAGACCGGTTGAACCGAATGCGGTTCAGCGCGTTATACTCAAAGAGAATCGCGGGGTTGCGCAGGAATCCGGACGTGGTCGACAGAACCGCGCCGGTATCCCGCCCGCGTGGCACCGCCCCGAACCCGGGGCGGGAGGAGGTGTCGGATGCGCGAGGGAGGTTGTTTAGCATTAAACAAAGTGTCATGCGCTGGGTGCATGGATGTTATGCAGCTACGCGCCTGCCGCGAGGGCACGCGGACTGATACACCCTGCTCAACCGTCGGGAGGATTGGGAGAGACGGGGCGGACGCCGGTTGCACCCCAATATCAAACCTGATTGTTCAAGATTAAACCAATCGCGCCGCGCCGGGCGCAGCAAAGGGAAGAGGGCATATGAAAGATACCCCCCAGGACGTCGATCCCGTCGAGAGCCAGGAATGGCAGGACGCGATCGAGGACGTGATCGAGCGTGACGGGGCAGACCGCGCGCATTTCCTGCTCGACAAGGCGGTCCAAAGCGCCCGGGCCGCAGGGGCGCGTCTGCCCTTCTCGGCCACCACGCCCTACCAGAACACCATCTCGCCGGATGACGAGGTCGACGTGCCCGGCGATACCGAGATGGAATGGCGTATCCGCACCATCAACCGCTGGAACGCGATGGCGACAGTGGTCAAGCGCAACAAGGAATCGAGCGAATACGGCGGGCATATCGCCTCCTTTGCCTCTTCCGCGGCGCTGTATGACATCGGTCTGAACCACTTCTGGCGCTCGAAGTCCGCGATCCACGGCGGCGACCTGGTGTTTTTCCAGGGCCACGTGATCCCGGGCATCTACGCGCGCTCCTTCATGGAGGGGCGGATCAGCGAGGAAGAGCTGAAGAACTTCCGCTCCGAGGTGAACGGCGGCGGGCTGTCGTCCTATCCGCACCCTTGGCTGATGCCGGACTACTGGCAGTTTCCGACCGTCAGCATGGGCCTTGGCCCGCTGATGGCGATCTACCAGGCGCGGTTCATGAAATACCTCGAGAATCGCGGGCTGATCGAAAAGCAGGACCGCAAGGTCTGGGCCTTCCTCGGCGATGGCGAGATGGACGAGCCGGAAAGCATCGGCGCCATCCACCTTGCCGCGCGCGAGGGGCTGGACAACCTGATCTTTGTCATCAACTGCAACCTGCAGCGTCTTGACGGGCCGGTGCGCGGCAACTCGAAGATCGTGCAGGAACTTGAGGGCAACTTCCGCGGCTCGGGCTGGGACGTGATCAAGCTGCTCTGGGGCCGGGGCTGGGACGAGCTGTTGGAACAGGACACCTCCGGCAAGCTGCGCCAGCTGATGGACGAGACCATCGACGGCGACTACCAGACCTTCAAGTCCAAGGACGGCGCCTATATCCGCAAGCATTTCTTCGGCAAGTACCCGGAGACCGCGGAACTGGTGAAGGACTGGACCGACGACCAGATCTGGGCGCTGCGCCGGGGCGGTCACGATCCGAAAAAGGTCTACAACGCCTTCAAGCGCGCCACCGAGGCCGAGGGCCAGCCGACTGTCCTGCTGGTCAAGACGGTCAAGGGCTACGGCATGGGCACCGCCGGTGAGGGGCAGAACACCACCCACCAGCAGAAGAAGATGCAGCTGGACCAGCTCAAGGCGATGCGCGACCGGTTCAAGATCCCGGTCACGGATGAAGAGCTGGAGAAGGACATCCCCTTTGTCAGTCTGAACAACGCGCAGAAAGCCTATCTGGCCGAGCGCCGCAAGGAGCTGGGGGGGGCCTTCCCGAAACGCTCGACCGAGGCGCCCAAGCTGGAAATCCCCGGACTGGACAAGTTCAAGGGCCAGCTGGAATCGACCGGCGACCGCGAGATTTCCACCACGATGGCCTTTGTGCGCATCCTGACCACGCTGTTGCGCGACAAGCAGGTGGGCAAGCAGGTGGTGCCGATCGTGCCGGACGAAAGCCGCACCTTCGGCATGGAGGGCCTGTTCCGCTCGGTGGGCATCTACAACCCGAAGGGCCAGCAGTACACGCCCGAAGACCGTGAACAGATGTCCTATTACAAGGAATCGGAAAACGGCCAGGTGCTGCAGGAGGGCATCAACGAAGCCGGTGCAATGGCGGACTGGATCGCGGCGGCAACCGCCTATTCCAACCACGGCGTGCCGATGATCCCGTTCTACATCTACTACTCGATGTTCGGGTTCCAGCGGATCGGCGACCTGGCCTGGGCAGCAGGCGACAGCCGGGCGCGCGGTTTCATGCTGGGCGGGACCGCCGGGCGGACCACGCTGAACGGCGAGGGCCTGCAGCACGAGGATGGCCACAGCCATATCCTGGCGGGCACGATCCCGAACTGCATCAGCTATGACCCGACCTTCAGCTACGAGGTCGCGGTGATCGTGCAGCACGGGTTGCAGCGGATGTTCGTCGATCAGGAGGACGTGTTCTTCTACCTCACCCTGATGAACGAGAACTATCAGCATCCCGACATGCCGATGGGCGCCGAAGAGGGCATCATCAAGGGGCTGTACCGCTTCCGCAAGACGGCCAACCCGGCCAAGAAGCACGTCAACCTGATGGGCTCGGGCACGATCCTGGTGCAGGCGATCAAGGCCGCCGACATGCTGCAGGAAGATTTCGGTGTGACCTCGGACATCTGGTCGGCGACCTCGTTCAACGAACTGGCGCGCGATTGCCAGGACGTGGCGCGGCACAACCGGTTGAACCCCTTTGCCGAGCAGAAAACCTCTTACGCGGGGCAGGTGCTGGCGAACATCACCGGGCCGACCATCGCCGCCACCGACTACATGAAGAACTACGCCGAGCAGATCCGGGCCTGCGTGCCGGGGCGCTACACGGTGCTGGGCACGGACGGTTTCGGCCGGTCGGACAGCCGCGTGAACCTGCGACGCTTCTTCGAGGTGGACGCCAATCACATCGCCGCGGCGGCGATGGTGGACCTTTGGCGCGAGGGGGCTGTTTCGGACAAGGATCTGGAGGCAGCGCTGAAGAAATACGACATCGACGGCGGTAAGCCGAACCCGCGTCTGGTCTGATACGGCGCACGAGGAGACAGGAAATATGACCGTAGAAGTAAAAGTGCCGGATATCGGCGATTTCAGCGATGTGCCGGTGGTGACGGTCCTGGTGAGCGTGGGCGACACGATTGCCGAGGAAGACCCGATTGTCGAACTGGAGTCGGACAAGGCGACGATGGAAGTGCCCTCTTCTGCCGCGGGCGTTGTTAAGGAGATCAAGGTTGCCGAGGGGGACAAGGTGTCCGAAGGCGCGGTGATCCTGATCGTCGAGGCGGACGGCGCCCCGGCGGCCAAGGAAGAGCCCAAGGCCGAGGCGCCGAAGGCCGAAGCGCCCAAGGCGGCGGCGCCTGCCGCGGCCCCCGCGCCGGCGCCGAAGACGGATGCCGGGTTCTCCAAGGTGCATGCCTCGCCGTCGGTCCGGGCCTATGCCCGCCGGGTCGAGGTGGACCTGAACAAGGTGAACGGATCGGGCCGCAAGGGCCGCATCCTGCGCGAGGACGTGGAAAAGGCGCTGAAGGCGCAGACCGCCCCGGCGGCGGCCGGTGGCGGTGCCGTGTCCGGTGGCATGGGCATCCCGCCGATCCCGGCGGTGGACTTCTCCAAGTTCGGGCCCGTGGAAGAGGTGGAGATGAGCCGGATCAAGAAGATCTCCGGCCCCGCGCTGCACCGGTCCTGGCTGAACATCCCGCATGTCACCCACAATGACGAGGCGGACATCACCGACCTGGACAAGTACCGCAAGGAAATGGACACGATGGCCAAGGAAAACGGCTATCGCGTCACCCTGCTGTCCTTTGTCATCAAGGCCAGCGTCTCGGCGCTGAAAGAGCACTGGGAGTTCAACTCGTCCATCCATCCGGACGGTGACAAGCTGATCAAGAAGGACTTCTACAACATCGGTTTCGCGGCGGACACGCCGAACGGGCTGATGGTGCCGGTGATCAAGGACGCCGACCGCAAGGGGCTGGTCGACATTTCCAAGGAGTTGATGGAACTGTCCAAGGCCGCGCGCGAAGGCAACCTGAAGTCCAAGGACATGCAGGGCGCCACCTTTACCATCTCGTCGCTGGGCGGGATCGGGGGGACCTCCTTTACCCCCATCGTGAACGCGCCGGAGGTGGCGATCCTCGGGCTCACCCGGTCCAAGATGCAGCCGGTCTGGAACGGCGAGGACTTCGTGCCGCGCCTGATGCAGCCGCTGTCGCTGTCCTATGACCACCGGGCCGTCGACGGTGCCTTGGCCGCGCGCTTTGTCGTGACGCTCAAGACGCTGCTGGGCGACATGCGCAAGTTGATGTGGTGAGGTGAGGACGATGGAAGTCAAAGTACCCGATATCGGTGATTTCACCGAGGTGCCCGTCGTTGCGATCCTGGTCAGCGTGGGCGACACGGTCAGCGAGGAAGACCCGCTGATCGAACTGGAAAGCGACAAGGCCACGATGGAAGTGCCTTCGCCCGCCGCGGGCAAGGTGGTGGAAATCAAGGTCTCGGAAGGCGACAAGGTCGGCGAAGGATCTGTGATCCTGGTGCTGGAAGGCGCGGATGCCGGTGCGGAGGCGCCGAAGGACGAGGCTCCCGCCGCCGAGGCGCCGAAATCCGTGGCGGCCACCGGCAGCGCCAGCGGCCCCGGCGATGTGCATGCCGAGGTGGTTGTGCTGGGCTCTGGCCCCGGCGGCTATTCGGCGGCCTTCCGCGCCGCCGACCTTGGCAAGAAGGTGGTCATGATCGAGCGCAACCCGACGCTGGGCGGTGTCTGCCTGAACGTCGGCTGCATCCCGTCCAAGGCGCTGTTGCACGTTGCCAAGGTCATCACCGAGGCCGAGGAGATGGGCGCGCACGGGATCAGGTTCTCCAAACCGGAGATCGACCTGGACGAGTTGCGCAGCTTCAAGGATGGCGTTGTCGGCCAGTTGACCGGCGGGCTGGACGGCCTGTCGAAGGGGCGCAAGGTGCAGGTCGTGCGCGGTTACGGCAAGTTTACCGGGCCGAACATGATCGAGGTGCAGGGCGAGGACGGGGTCAAGACCGTCTCCTTTGACCAGTGCATCATCGCCGCCGGGTCGGAACCCGTGGCGCTGCCCTTCATCCCGCATGACGACCCGCGGGTGATCGACTCGACCGGCGCGCTGGAATTGGCCGACATCCCGGAACGGATGCTGGTGCTGGGCGGCGGGATCATCGGGCTGGAGATGGCCTGTGTCTATGACGCGCTGGGATCGAAGATCACCGTGGTCGAACTGATGGACCAGATCATTCCGGGCGCCGACAAGGACATCGTCAAGCCGCTGATGACCCGCATCAAGGGCCGGTACGAGAACATCTTCCTCAAGACCAAGGTGACGGCGGTCGAGGCCTCGGATGCCGGGCTGAAGGTGACCTTCGAGGACGACAAGGGCGAGAGCTTTTCCGATACCTTCGACAAGGTGCTGGTGGCCGTGGGGCGCAAGCCCAATGGCAAGCTGATCGACGCCGAGAAGGCCGGTGTTGCGGTGGACGACCGTGGGTTCATCAGCGTGGACAGCCAGCAGCGGACCGGTGTGAGCCATATCTTTGCCATCGGCGACGTGGTGGGCCAGCCGATGCTGGCGCACAAGGCGGTGCACGAGGGCAAGGTCGCGGCCGAAGTCTGTGCCGGGGAAAAGCGGCATTTCGATGCCAAGCTGATCCCCTCGGTGGCCTACACGGATCCGGAAGTGGCCTGGTGCGGGCTGACCGAGACCGAGGCCAAGGCGAAGGGCGTCAAGTACGAGAAGGGCGTGTTCCCCTGGGCGGCGTCGGGCAAGAGCCTGTCGAACGGGCGCAGCGAGGGTGTGACCAAGCTCTTGTTCGATCCCGAGGACGACCGGGTGATCGGCGCCTGCATCGTGGGCACCAACGCGGGCGACCTGATCTCGGAGGCGGCGCTGGCCATCGAGATGGGGGCGGACGCGGTGGACCTGGGCCACACGATCCACCCGCACCCGACGCTGTCGGAGACGGTGAACTTTGCCGCCGAGATGTTCGAGGGCACGATCACCGACCTGATGCCGCCGAAGAAGCGCAAGAAATGAGCGCCTGAGAGGGCTGTTGGAAAGGGCGGGGTTTCCCGCCCTTTTCGTTTGCCGGGCCGCCGGGACGGGACTGTTTGCGGCTTGCGCCGCAAAGGCGCCCGCCCGCCGACCCTTTGCGACAGGCTGCGCCTGTTTTTCGCTTCCGGAGTCACCAAGGAACAAGCATCGCCATGTGCCCCGGCGCCCTCCCTCGCTTTCTTGTTGCCTGAGACAGACCGTCCGGCGATGCAAGGGCAAGCCGCGCGAGCGCGGGCCTGCGGCCCCTTGCATCGCCGGACGCTCCGTCTCTTTTCGGCATCAAGCGAGGGAGGGCTCCGGGGAACAGGCTGAGCGCAGGTCCGGGCGGTGCGCGCGGGCGCTCAGATGTTGAGGAAGGGCTGGGCGAGACGTGCCAGGCCCTTGAGCCTGAGCGGCGCGTCGGTCACCGCGAGGCAGATGCAATCCTGCGAGATGTCCGCGACCGGGGTATGGTGCAGTTCTGCATCGGCGATTTCGATGTCGCCGCGCGCAAAATAGCCCTCGTCGTCCTGGAAGGCGCCTTGCAGGACCAGCGTCAGTTCCAGACCGCGGTGGCCGTGATCGGGCATGGCCGTGCCCGCGGGGATGTAGAGCAGGCGCGCGGTCGCCTCGGGCGAGGTTTTCAGGATCGCCTGTTTGACACCCATGCCCACGGGGCGCCATTTCACCGCTTCCAGAGACCCGCCGATGTAATCCAGCAGAGGCGCCGGGGCGATCGCATCCCGAGGCATTGCGATGTCGCGCGGCGTGGGGGCGTCCATCGCCCGGATCATTGCCAGCGTGGCGTCGAGACAGCTCTCGTCCAGCGTCTCGGCCTCTGTCGCGTCCAGAACGGCGCCGCCAAGCGCGTCGTGCGCCTCGACCGCAGCGCGGCAATCGTCGCAAAGCGAGACGTGGGTGGCGATGATGAGATTGACGGCCTCGGGCAGGGTGCCGGCGGAATATCCCATGATGAGGTCGTCGGTCAGGTGGTGTCGGATCGTCGTCATCGAAGCATCACTTCCTGTCCATAGCGTGTCTGAGGCGCTGCAGCGCCAGTCTGATGCGGGACTTGATCGTGCCGAGCGGCAGCCCGGTGGCCTCGGCGATCTCGCTGTGGGTGAGATCGCCGAAATAGGCCTTTTCGATCAGGTCCCGCTGTTTCGCGGGGAGAGAGGCAAGCGCCTCTCCCAGGTGTTCCGTTTCCTGTTGCAGGCCCAGCCGGTCTTCCTGGTCCGGTTCTGCCTCGGGGCCCCAGGGCAGATCCTCGGGCTCGGGTCGTTTCTGTTTGCGCAGGGCGTCGATCCGACGGTTCCGCGCGATGGTGAAGATCCATGTCGCGGCCGAGGCGCGCGCCGGATCGAATTGAGCCGCCTTCTGCCAGACGGTGGCCATGACGTCCTGGACGCATTCCTCCGCCTGGGCGGCATCGGCGCCCGAGCGCATGAGGAAAGCCTTTACCCGGGGCGCGAAGTGCCGGAACAGCGCGACAAAGGCCGCTTCGTCGCGGTTGTCGCGGATGCGGATCAGCACCGCCGCCCAGTCCGGGGCATTCTCGTCTGCGGTCCCTGCGCTCACGGGTTTGGCCTTGTCACGGTCATTACCCCTGACATGCCGGTTGATCGCCGAAGCCGCAATGGACGTAGCGTCGCGGGTGTCGAGAGGTTCAGTCGCGCCAAACATATCAGGAATACGCAGGGGGTGCGGGTTCGGATCACCGGATGCGAAAAAATGTTTTCCGGGCTTTTTTCATCCGCGCGGGGTGTCCGGCCGTAACAAGGTGGAAAGACCATCAAGTTCAGGGAACGGGACAGACCATGCCATTCGAAGCCAGCAGTACCGCCGCACGCAGGATCGCCGTGATCGGCGGCGGGATCTCGGGCATGGGGGCCGCGCACATGCTGGGCGAACAGCACCGTGTCACCCTGATCGAGGCGGATCCGCGCCTGGGCGGTCATGCCCGGACAAAGCTGGCGGGCAAGGACGGGACTCAGCCGGTGGATACCGGCTTCATCGTGTTCAACTATGCCAACTACCCGCTGCTGACCTCTCTGTTCGAGCGGCTGGAGGTGCCGGTGGCGAAGTCGGACATGAGCTTTTCCGCCAGCCTGCGCGGCGGGGCGATGGAATACGGGTTGCGGGACCTGCGCGCCGTCTTTGCCCAGAAGCGCAACGCGCTGAACCCGCGGTTCCTGGCGATGATCCGGGACATCATGAAATTCAACTCGCGCGCGCTGGATGCGGCGCGAGACCCATCTGTCTCGCTGGGCGATTTCCTGGAGAGCATGGGGACAGGGGACTGGTTCCGCGACTACTACCTGCTGCCGCTGTCTGGCGCGATCTGGTCGACGCCAACCGACAAGATCCTGGACTTCCCGGCCTATGCGCTGATCCGCTTTTTCGAGAACCACGCCCTGCTCAGCCATACCGGCCAGCACCAGTGGTACACGGTGCAGGGCGGGTCGGTTGAATATGTCCGGCGGCTGGGCGCGGCGCTGATGCGGCAGGGGGTGGACCTGCGATTGGGCGCGCCGGTTGGTGGTGTCCGCCGTACTGCCGCCGGGGTCGAGGTCCGGCTGGAGGGCGGTGAGTGGGAAAGTTTTGACGAGGTGGTCTTTGCCACGCATTCGGATGACACGCTGCGGCTGTTGTCGGATGCGCGCCCGGCGGAACGGGCGGCGCTGGAGAAGATCGCCTATCAGCCGAACCGCGTGGTGCTGCATTCCGATACCTCGCTGATGCCGCGGCGCCGGGCCTGCTGGTCGTCCTGGAACTATACCGAGGCGCCCCGGAAAGAGATGAACTGCATCGACCTGACCTATTGGATGAACTGCCTGCAGCCGATCCCGCAGGACGATCCGCTCTTCGTGACGCTGAATTCCACCCGTGCGATCCGTGACGAGCTGATCCACGACGAGGTCACATTGCGGCACCCGGTCTACGATCAGGGCGCCCTGCAGGCGCAGCGCGAGATCGCGGCGATGAACGGCGAAAGCGGGACATGGTTCTGCGGTGCCTGGATGAAGAACGGCTTTCACGAGGACGGGCTGGCCAGCGCGGCGGACGTGGCCGATGCCATCCTTGCGCGGGGATCGGTCAAGGAGGTGGCATGAGCAGTCTCGACCTGATCCGGGGCCATTCCTTCCACGGGCGCAAGGGCGATGTGGCCAATGCCTTTCGCTATTCGGTGGATTATGTCTTGCTGGATGCCGAGGCCGATGTGCGCGGCCCACGCCTGTTTTCGCGCAACCGGGGCAACCTGACCTCGGTGCAGGACAGGGACCACGGCGGCGCGCCGGGACAGGGGCGGGGGCCATCCTGGGCGCGCGAGGTGCTGGATGCGCATGGGATCGCCTTTGACGGGCCGCTGATGCTTTTGGCGCAGCCGCGCCTGTTGGGCCATGTGTTCAACCCGGTATCCTTCTGGCTGGCCTATGACGGGGGCGCGCTGCGGGCTGTGATTGCCGAGGTGACGAATACCTTTGGCGACCGGCATTGCTATCTCTGTGCTCATGCCGACGGCTCGCCGATCACGCCCAGCGACCGGATCGAGGCACAAAAGCTGTTTCATGTCTCGCCGTTCCAGCCCATCGCCGGGGGCTATACCTTTCGGTTCGACATCCGCGCGGATCGTGTCGGGGTCTGGATCGACTTTGCCCATGACAAGGGCGGCGTGATCGCCACGCTCTGCGGGCCGCGCGCACCTCTGACCGACCGGGCCATCCTGCTGTCCGCCCTGCGGCGGCCGTTCGGTGCGCGGCGGGTTCTGGCGTTGATCCATTGGCAGGCCCTCAAACTGTGGTGGAAGGGCGCGCGCTATCGCACCCGTCCCGAACCGCCCGCGCGCGAGGTCAGCGGCGGCCCCGCGCCCGAGGCCATCAGAAAGGCATCGTGATGACTGCATTCCTCTATACTCTCTTGGGCGCTGTGATCGTGCTGGCGCTTGCCCTGTTGCGCCAGCGCCGCTTTGGCTTTCTGGGGCAGTCGCCCGCCGACTATGCGGATGACACGGGCACGCGGTTCGACCTGCGCACCCACCTGAACGGCCCGCTGATCTGCGAAGGCGTGATCTATGGGCCGACGGGGCGTGTCACCTCGCGTTTCGTTGGCGAGTTCGAGGCCCGCTGGGACGGCAACCAGGGCGTCATGGACGAGCATTTCCGCTATGAGTCCGGGGCCGAGCAGCACCGCCAATGGAAGCTGACGCTGGGCAATGATGGCCGCATCCGCGCGACCGCGCCGGACGTGGTGGGCGAAGGCGAGGGACAGCAGAGCGGCCCTTCGGTGCGGCTGCGCTATCGCATCCGCCTGCCCGAGGACGCCGGCGGGCATGTGCTGGACACCGTGGACTGGATGTATCTGGCGCCCAACGGGACCATCGTGAACCGGTCGCAGTTCCGCAAGTTCGGCATCACCGTGGCCGAGCTGGTGGCGACCATGCGGCGCAAGGAGGCCGCGTGAGGGAGTGGACCGGCAAGCGGTACTGGCTGGTTGGCGCCAGCGAGGGGCTGGGCGCGGCGCTGGCGCGGCGTCTGAGCAAGGCGGGTGTCGAGCTGATCCTGAGCGCGCGGAGCGAAGAGAGCCTGCGGGCGCTGGCGGACGGTTTGCCGTCGCGGGCGCAGGTGGAAGTGGTCGACGTGACCGACGCCCAAGCGCTGGAGACCGTCGCAGAGCGGATCGGAGAGATCGACGGGGTGATCCAGGTGGCCGGCGCCTACTGGCCCTTCGGGGCGCAGGACTGGGATGCGGAGCGTGCCAACACGATGGCAGATGTGAATTTCACCGGGGCGATGCGTCTGGCAGGTGTCGTGGTGCCGCGATTCGTGGCGCGCGACCGGGGGCATTTTGTGCTGACCGGATCGCTGTCGGGCTATCGCGGCCTGCCGGGGGCGGCGGCCTATGTCTCGTCCAAGGCGGGGGTCATGGTGCTGGCGCAATCGCTGTACGCCGACCTGCGCAAGACCGGGGTCGAGGTGCAACTGCTGGTGCCGGGCTATATCCGCACCCGGCTGACTGACAAGAACGATTTTGCCATGCCCTTTATCATGGACCCGGAAAGGGCAGCGGACATCTGTTTTCGGCACATGTCCGGGCAGGGGTTTCAGCGGGCCTTTCCACGCGGCTTTTCCTGGCTGTTCCGGGGCAGCCGTTTCCTGCCGGACTGGCTGTACTATCGGCTGTTTGCGTAAGATCAAGGTTTGACTCCTCTTTTCGCGTCATCTCTTGTCGATGACAGAGAAGGAGACGCGAAATGCAGAACATCAGCCCAAGGAAGGTGGCCGCGGTCATCGTCATGGCGCGCGAGCTGAGCCGCGCGGAGGGCGAGTTGCGCGGGTTGATCGACCGGATGGACGAAGAGGAACAGGCGGCGCTGGTCGCGGTCATGTGGATCGGCCGGGGCGCCTTTGACGCCGAGGACTGGGACGAGGCCTATGGCACCGCCGTGGCCGAGGCGACGACACCGACGGCGGATTACCTGATCGGGACACCGCACCTGGCCAACAACCTCGAAGCGGGGCTGGAGGCCTTTGGCTATGACGCGACGGGCGAGGAAGACGACCTGATGCGCCGCGGGGCGTGAGGCCCGGCGGTTTCCGGGTGCGCGCTACCTGAGCGCGCGGCCCTTCAAAATGGCCCCGTCGCCAAAGCGTGCCCGGATCGCATCCGTGGCGCGCTCGGCCTTGGCGCGGGTTTCGGCCTGTGGGTCCAGCAGGTCGCCCGAAACATCCGCCTGCGCCTCTGGCACCAGGTCGGAAATCCCCGCCCCGATCAGCCGGTAAGGCTGTCCGGGCGGCATCTGGTCGAAAAGCCCGCGCGCGGTGCGATAGATCCGGTCGGCGATCTGGGTGGCGCCGGGCAGGGCGGTGCGGCGCGTCACGATCCGGAAATCCGATTTCCGCAGTTTCAGCGTCACCACCCGGCCCGCCACGCCCTTGGCCTTGGCTCGGTCCGCGACCTTTTCCGCCATCCGCCAGAGATGCCCGTCCAGGATGTCCGCGTCTGCGGTATCCTCGTTGAAGGTGGTCTCGTTCGAGATGGATTTCATCGGCGCGTTGCGCGTCACGCGGCGCTTGTCCTCGCCCCTTGCCAGGTGCCAGAGGCGCTCACCCATAGAGCCGAAGCGGGCGGTCAAGTCGCGCTGATCCCAGCGCAGCAGGTCCTCGAAGGTACGGATGCCGGCCTTTTCCAGAGCGCCCTGGGTGGCCTGCCCGACACCCCAGATCAGGCGGATGGGCCTGGGGCGCAGGAAATCCTGCGTCTCTGCCGCACCGATGACCGCGAAGCCGCGCGGCTTGTCGAGGTCGCTGGCGATCTTGGCCAGGAACTTGTTGTGGGACAGGCCGATGGAGCCGGTCACGCCCAGGTCGGATTTCATCCGGTTGACCAGTTTTGCCAGCATGACAGCGGGCGGCGCGCCGTGCAGCCGCGCTGTGCCGGTGAGGTCGAGGAATGCCTCGTCCAGGGACAGCGGTTCGATGGCGGGGGTCAGTTCCTCCATCATGGCGCGGATCTGTTTCGAGACCTCGGCGTAGACGGCCATGCGCGGCTTGACCACGACGGCGTCGGGACAGAGGTCCAGCGCCTTGAACATCGGCATGGCCGAACGCACGCCGCGAATCCGGGCGACATAACAGGCCGTCGAGACGACACCGCGCCGCCCGCCACCGATAATCACCGGCTTGTCGGCCAGTTCCGGGTTGTCGCGCTTTTCAACGCTTGCATAAAAGGCATCACAGTCCATGTGGGCAATGGAGAGATCCCAGAGCTCGGCATGAGAGATCACCCGCGGCCGCCCGCAGGCCGGGCAGCGGGGTCCGGTGTCGAACTGGGTCAGGCAATCGCGGCACAGGCTGGGCATGGGTCCAGTATAATGCGCCGCAGAAAGGGGCGCCATGAGCGATCCGAGACAACAGTTCACGGGCGCCAAGCTGATGCTTTTTGCAGGCGGCGACCTGATCGTTCTGCGGCGTGACCGCAAACCGTCGATCCCCTGGCCCGGATACCTGGATTTTCCCGGCGGCGAACGCGACGGGGCGGAAACGCCCGAGGCCTGTGCCCTGCGCGAAACGCAGGAGGAACTGGGCCTGACGCTGGCAGAGGGCGACCTGCACGTTGTGCATCTGCGCGACGATGCGGGCAAGATCAGCTGGTTCTTCGCGGCGCATCTGCCGGGGGCCATCGTCGATGACGTGGTCTTTGGCGACGAGGGCGAGGAATGGCTGGTGATGCTGCCGGCGGATTTCATCGCCTCGGACGAGGCGATTCCGCATTTCCGCGAGATCCTGCGGGACTACCTGGAAAAAAGGCCGGGACCCGCAGAATAGCGCGGGCCCCGGCAGGACGCCGCCACGCCCGAGGGACAAGGGGGCGCGGCGGTGCGGCTCATACAGGCGTGTAAAGAGCCGAACCCTGGAAAGGGGTGGATCAGGCGGCGGTCGGCATCTCGACGGCAGGCAGGCGCAGTTGCAGCCGTTCGGGTGTGCCCAGCGACAGGCGGGCGCGCATCCACAGCCCGCGCGCGGCCTCTTCGAAATCGGTGGTGACGGGCGCCGCGTACTGGCTGGCGACCCGCAGCAGGCCTTGGGGGGTGACGACGGTGACCAGGGCCTCGAAGCATTGCTCGGCGGCGTTGTAACGCACCTGGTCGATGCGGGGGGTCCACGTGCTCATATCGGTCTCCTAACCTCATGCCCCGTTTTTCGGGCTTATATTCAAGAGGTAGGGTCAGAATGACCGCGTTTCATCGGGGCAACAGGTCAGGAATACCCCCGGCGCAGGGGGATTTTCGCGAATTTTCGCCGGTTTTTGGAGATTTGGGCGCCAGTTTGCCGGTGCGCCGAGGGCGCGGGAACACCTTTCGCGCCCATGCGTTGATAGAGGCTTGGCCCTGCGATGACGGCAGGCGGGGCAAGCGCCCGCATCGGCGGGCTTTCCTCTCCACCGGGGCTCTGCGATGCTGGGCGCGACGCATTTCCGGGAGACCTCAATCATGGACAATCAGGTGGCGATGGAGTTTGCCGGCGCCAATATCGTCTGGCTGTTGCTGGCCGCATTCGTCATCCTCTGCATCCTGCTGGGGGTGCGGATCGTGCCGCAATCCGAGAAATTCGTGGTCGAACGTTTTGGCCGGCTGCGCACGGTGCTGGGGCCGGGGATCAACCTGATCGTGCCCTTCATCGACAAGGTGCGGCACAGGATTTCCATCCTCGAACGGCAGCTGCCCGACGCGACGCAGGATGCGATCACCTCGGACAACGTTCTGGTGCAGGTGGAAACCAGCGTCTTTTACCGCATCCTCGAGCCGGAAAAGACCGTCTATCGCATCCGGGACGTGGACGGTGCGATTGCCACCACGGTGGCCGGGATCGTCCGCGCCGCAATCGGCCGGATGGAACTGGACGAGGTGCAATCGAACCGCAGCGAGCTGATCGGTGAGATCAAGAGCAACGTCGAGGACGCGGTGGACAACTGGGGGATCGAGGTGACGCGGGCCGAGATCCTGGACGTCAACCTGGACGAGGCCACGCGCCAGGCCATGCTGCAACAGCTGAACGCCGAACGTGCCCGCCGGGCCCTGGTGACAGAGGCCGAAGGTCAGCGCCGGGCCGTCGAGTTGCAGGCGGATGCCGAGCTTTACGCCGCCGAGCAGGCTGCCAAGGCGCGCCGCATCGCCGCCGATGCCGAGGCTTATGCCACCGGCGTCGTCGCCAAGGCGATCCAGGACAACGGCATCGAGGCGGCGCAGTACCAGGTGGCGCTGAAACAGGTCGAGGCGCTGACCGCTGTGGGCAAGGGTGAGGGCAAGCAGACCGTGATCCTGCCGGCCAATGCGCTGGATGCCTTTGCCGATGCCTTCAAGATGCTGAAGGGGTCGCGGTGATGAACTGGGGCTGGGACGTCTGGTGGATCTGGATCGCGGGCGGGATTGCCCTGGCGATCCTCGAACTGCTGGCGCCGGGGTTCATCTTCCTGGGCTTTGCGCTGGGCGCGCTGGCGATGGGCCTGCTGTTCCTGCTGGCCGGGCCGGGCGGGCTGTTCATCGGCGGCTCTCTGCCGCTGGCGCTGCTGACCTTTGCGGTGCTTTCGGCGCTGGCCTGGCTGGCCATGCGCCGGTTGGTGGGTGTGCGCAAGGGTCAGACGCGTGTCTGGGACCGCGACATCAACGAGGACTGACGCCTAGGATCCTTTGGGCCGCTGCGCCTGGGGCGAGGCCATTTCCGACAGGATCGCCTGTGCCGCCGCGCGGGGATTGGGGGCGCGGTGGATCGGGCGGCCGACGACGATGTGGTCGGCGCCGTCGCGGATCGCCTGGGCCGGGGTCGCGATGCGTTTCTGATCGCCGACGTCCGCGCCCGCGGGCCGCACACCCGGCGTCACGATCAGCCGGCCTTCGGACTGGGGCAGGGCGCGGACCAGCGCCGCCTCGTTGGGGGAGCAGATGATGCCGTCGGCCCCTGCCTCGAAGGCGCGGCCCGCGCGGGTCTGCACCAGGTCGGGGATCGGGCCTTCGGCAATCATGGCGGCATCTAGGTCATCGCGGTCGAGAGAGGTCAGGATCGTGACGGCAAGGATCTTGGTGTTCGAGCCTGCCGCGCCCTCCTTGGCGGCGCGCACCACATGCGGGTCGCCGTGGACGGTCAGGAAGTCGAGGTCGAACTGGGCCACGCCGCGCACGGCGGCCTCGATCGTGGCGCCGATGTCGAACAGCTTGAGGTCAAGAAAGATGCGCTTGCCGTGCTCGCCCTTCAGCTCGTTCGCCAGTGCCAGCCCGCCGCCGGTGAGCATCCCCAGCCCGATCTTGTAGAAGGACACGGCGTCACCCAGGCGGTCGACAAGGTCGAGCCCTTCGATCACGTTGGGGACGTCGAGGGCGACGATCAGACGGTCATCGGACATGGGGCGGGCTCCTGCTCTGGGGTTCGGGATCACATGAAAGCCCTTGCGCACAAGGTCAAGATGGCGCGCGTTGCTTTTTTGCAACGGCGCTCACTTGAACAGATCGTGAGCCGCGACCATCTTGGAAGCGAGGCCCCGAAAAGCCCGCGTGCTGCAAGGCCAGGCGCGGCGCACTTCAAGGGGCGCTTGATGGAAGGAGACAGATATGAACTTGGAGAAGTTCACGGAACGTGCGCGTGGTTTCATTCAGGCCGCGCAGACGATTGCGATGCGGGAAAGCCACCAGAAGCTGGCGCCAGAACACCTGCTCAAGGCCCTGCTGGACGATGAAGAGGGGATGGCATCGAACCTGATCGCCGCCTCGGGCGGTGAGCCGAAGCGGGTGGTGCAGGTGCTGGACACCAAGCTGGCCAAGATCCCGAAGGTTTCGGGTGACGCAGGGCAGGTCTACCTGGATTCCGCGACCGGCAAGGTGCTGGACGAGGCCGAGAAGCTGGCCCAGAAAGCCGGCGACAGCTATGTGCCCGTCGAGCGGATGCTGACCGCGCTTGCGATGGTCCGCAGCCCCGCGAAAGAGGCGCTGGAGGCTGGCAAGGTCACGCCGCAGAAGCTGAACGAGGCGATCAATGACGTGCGCAAGGGGCGCACGGCGGATACCGCCAACGCCGAGGACAGCTATGAAGCGCTGAAGAAATACACGCTGGACCTGACCGAGCGCGCCCGCGAAGGCAAGATCGACCCGATCATCGGCCGCGATGACGAGATCCGCCGCACCATGCAGGTGCTGTCCCGCCGGACCAAAAACAACCCGGTGCTGATCGGTGAGCCGGGCGTCGGCAAGACCGCGATCGCCGAGGGGCTGGCCCTGCGGATCGTGAACGGCGACGTGCCGGAATCGCTCCGCAACAAGCGCCTGCTGGCGCTGGACATGGGCGCGCTGATCGCTGGTGCGAAGTATCGCGGCGAATTCGAGGAGCGGCTGAAATCCATCCTCTCCGAAGTGACGTCGGCAGCGGGCGAAATCGTGCTGTTCATCGACGAGATGCACACGCTGGTCGGCGCGGGCAAGGCGGATGGGGCAATGGATGCCTCGAACCTGCTGAAACCGGCGCTGGCGCGGGGTGAGCTGCACTGTGTCGGTGCCACCACGCTGGACGAGTACCGCAAGCACGTCGAAAAGGACGCGGCCTTGGCGCGGCGGTTCCAGCCGGTCATGGTCGAGGAGCCGACGGTCGAGGATACGATCAGCATCCTGCGCGGGATCAAGGAAAAGTACGAGCTGCACCACGGCGTGCGGATCTCGGACTCGGCCCTTGTGACCGCGGCGACGCTCTCGCACCGCTATATCACCGACCGTTTCCTGCCGGACAAGGCCATCGACCTGATGGATGAGGCCGCCAGCCGCCTGCGGATGGAGGTCGACAGCAAGCCCGAGGAACTGGACGCGCTGGACCGTGACATCCTGCAAAAGCAGATCGAGGTCGAGGCGCTGCGCCTGGAAGACGACCAGGCCTCCAAGGATCGGCTGGCCAAGCTGGAAAAGGACCTGTCCGAGTTGCAGCAGAAGTCGGCCGAGATGACCTCGCGCTGGCAGGCGGAGCGTGACAAGCTGGCTTCGGCCCGCGACCTGAAGGAAGAACTGGACCACCTGCGCGCCGAGCTGGAATCGGCCAAACGTGACGGCAATTTCGCCAAGGCCGGTGAGCTGCAGTACGGGCGCATTCCCGAACTGGAGCGCAGGCTGAACGAAGCCGAAACCGAGGAATCGGACGTGATGGTCGAAGAGGCCGTCGGCCCCGAGCAGATCGCGGCGGTGGTCGAACGCTGGACCGGTGTGCCGACCTCGAAGATGCTGGAAGGCGAACGCGAAAAGCTGTTGCGGATGGAAGACGAGCTGCACAGGCGGGTCATCGGTCAGAACCAGGCGGTGACGGCGGTGGCCAATGCGGTGCGCCGGGCGCGCGCGGGTCTGAACGACGAGAACCGGCCGCTGGGCTCTTTCCTCTTCCTTGGCCCGACCGGCGTCGGCAAGACCGAGCTGACCAAGGCGGTTGCGAACTATCTCTTTGACGACGACAGCGCGATGGTGCGCATCGACATGTCCGAGTTCATGGAGAAACACGCGGTGGCCCGTCTGATCGGTGCGCCTCCGGGCTATGTCGGCTATGACGAAGGCGGTGTCCTGACCGAGGCCGTGCGGCGGCGTCCCTACCAGGTGGTGCTGTTCGACGAGGTCGAGAAGGCGCACCCGGACGTGTTCAACGTGCTGCTGCAGGTGCTGGATGACGGTGTGCTGACCGATGGACAGGGCCGGACCGTGGACTTCAAGCAGACGCTGATCGTGCTGACCTCGAACCTTGGGTCTCAGGCGTTGAGTCAACTGCCCGAGGGCGCGGATTCGAGCCAGGCGCGTCGGGACGTGATGGATGCTGTGCGCGCCCATTTCCGGCCCGAGTTCCTGAACCGTCTCGATGAGACCATCATCTTTGACCGCCTCAAGCGCGAGGACATGTCGGGAATCGTCGATATTCAGATGGCCCGCCTGCTCAAGCGGCTGGCGGCCCGCAAGATCCGGCTGGAGCTGGACGATGCGGCCAAGACCTGGCTGGCGGACGAGGGCTATGATCCGGTGTTCGGGGCGCGCCCGCTCAAGCGGGTGATCCAGCGGGCGCTGCAGGATCCGCTGGCCGAGATGCTGCTGGCGGGCGACGTGGCGGACGGCGACGTGGTGGTCGTCTCTGCCGGGGCCGATGGTCTGATCATCGGTGACCGTGTGAGGGCAACGAACCGTCCCAAGCCGGACGATGCCGTGGTCCACTGATCCCGGTGACAGGCAAGAGGAAAGGCGGGGGAGACCCCGCCTTTTTTCAAGCCCGCGCGGACAGGCCCAACGATTGCCGGCAAACGAAACCGGACGGTCGCGCCCTCAGGAGGTTTCCATGTTCAGCGGGTTGTCCACGAGCTTGCGCCACCCGGCGACGACCTTCTTGCGGTCGGGCAGGCTGGCTTCCAGCTCGGCCAGAACCTTGTCCTGGTAGGCCTCCATCGCCTTTATCACGTCGGCCTTGCTGCTGCCGGGCACCGGGATGTTCTTGCCGTCCTTGTCGTTGGTGTATTCGTACTTGATCCGGTTCAGGTGCTTGTCGGCATCGATCGCCTCGTCGGCGTAATAGCCGACAAGGTAGTGGTGACGGAACACCACGCCATGTTCGGCGCCGTAGACCACGCGGCTCTTGCGTTTTTCGCGGATCTTTTCCCATACCTTGTCGGCGTGGTCCGCGTATTGCTTGGCATATTTCGCGACAGAGCCGGTCTTGGGGACGCCATAGCTCGACTTCAGCGGATCGAAATTCTCATCCTTGTTGGTTGGGTCGACATTGGCGATTTCCTGCAGGATCGACAGGTGCATCCCCGCCCCCAGCAGGAAGACCGGGAAACAGGCCAGCTGGTATTTTTCATCCATCAGCGTCCCCAGCATGCCGTCCGTACCGATGAAGAAGGTGTTGGAGTAGTCGTGCAGATGGTAGTCGAACAGGTTCTTGCGGTCCTGCTGGACCCGAAGGTCCGATTGCAGCCGGGCGGGCGCGTAGACGTTGGTCAGCTCGTTGCGCAGCGCAACGAAGGTCCCGGCAATTTCGTCGATGGTCTGCTGCTTCAGCTCTTGTTGCATCAGCTTTTGCATGCCCTCGAAATAGGCGTCGAGGGTCGATTTCTTGTCCTCCGGGAACAGCGCCCCGAGAATCGTGTCGATGATCGCCCCGGCGATGGCCCCTGCGATCACGCCGCCCGCGATCTGGGTCAGGTTGCCGCTGATCGCCTTGAGCGCGTCCTTGGCCATCTGGTCTGCCAGTTTCTTGGCCACGTCCACGGCAATGCTGTGCGGCAGCGAGGCCGCAGCCAGTACCATCACGGGGGCCTCACCCAGCCCCAGTTGCGCATCGGTCGGCTCTGCCGCCGCCGCGCTGTCAAAGCGCAAGGCGCCCGTCTGCGCATCCACGACCACGTTGCGATAGATGTAGAGCAGCCGGGCCATCGAGGTCTGGCGGTCGACAAAGACCGTTCCTGACGGAAACACCTCCCAGGGTTCGGACAGGAAGGCAAAGCGCTCGTGCACCAGGGTTTCGCCGGGGAGCATCGGCGAAGCGGCGTTCAATTCGTCTATCGCGCAGCGCACGCGCAGTTTCAGCATCGTGTCATCGGAATGCGACAGCACCGGATGGTCATAGACGAGAGGAACGTCTGACGCCTCGACGTAGGCGCCTTCGACACCGACCACGGTTGCCGCTGGATCGTCCAGGGCTTCGAACCCGGCCTTCAGTTTCCGGATGGTGTAAGTCTCTCGGTCCACGCCATTTTCGACGGAGGCAACCATCGTGCTGATAGATGAGCGCACGGGGGGTTCTGCAAACATGGACATGGTGTCTCCTGGTCGATGGATTGGTCTGATCGGATGGATGGCAAATTTGAACCCTGCCCCACTGGGAGAGTTCGATCAACCGGATTCCACTTGAGGTGTAGCGGGCTGTGCGCATCCGCGAATCCGGAGGGATCGAAACCAAATACCGCAGCCGTCCTGGCATATGGCCTGCCAGTGTGGGCCTGCGCGCCCAAAGCTGGAAATCGCGGACGGTTCAGACAGTACGTTCCCCCACTTGAGTGTTCGGAACCTGTCTTTGACTTTCGTTCCCGAGTGGCGGGCCGAGGTCAGGCACCCTAAACTGCCCCGGTAATCTGCGAGTGAGACCATGCGTATTCTGGTACATGCCGGGTTCCACAAGACCGGAACAAGCAGCCTGCAGTCCTGCGCGGCCGCCAATGCAGACCGGCTGTCACGGAACCTGAATCTGTTGCTGCCCGGCGGCCTGCGCCCTGTTGCGCAATTGGCCCGACGCTATGCAATCAGACCGGAACAGAGAAAGCTGAACAGGATGCGGCGGGAACTGAACGCGGTCCTGCCGCCGCCCGACAAGCCGTTGTTCATCACCTCCGAGGATCTTTCCGGGCTTGTTCCCGGTCGCAGGCCCGGGGCGGGCTATGATGAGGCGCCGGAATTGTTGCGGACGGTGGTGACGACCTTGGACGACCGATATCCGCAGGCCGAGATCACCGTCTGGTTCACCACGCGTGACGAGGACGCCTGGATGAGAAGCATCTACTGGCAAAACCTGCGCGGGCACCGCATCACGGAGGATTTCGACACCTACCGCGCGCGGCTGACCGATTCCTTGCCGCTGGCGGATCGGGTCGAGGCGGTACGGGCCGGGCTGCGGGGGCGTGCCCGGGTGCTGAGTACCGGTGTCGAAACCAGCCGCGCACGGGCCGTCGGGCCGCTGGGCCTGGCGCTTGACCTGCTGGGACTGCCTGATGAGGGGCTGACGCCGACCCCGCCAGGTAACGTGCGCCCGAAAGACGGAATCGAGACCCTGTTGAGGCTGAACCGGTCGACCCTCGACGAGGACCGGCTGGCGCGCCGCAAGCGTCGGTACCTGCGCAATCAGCGCATGGGACGTCTGTAGAGCGGCGGACAGGATCAGACGATGGCCAGCACGTCGTCGTATTGCAGCACGATATTGTCGATCCCCAGGCCCCCGCCAAGATCCGCGGAGTCGCCCATGTCGTCGAGGGTGATCGTGATGTGCAGGCTCTCCATGTCCTCGAAGTAGGGCAACATCTGATCGAATGTCAGGTCCTCGGGGCCGCCGTCGATGTCCCACAGCCCGTCGCCATCCTCGTTGAAGGTGGCCACGGAGCCGGCGCCCGGTGCGCCGCTGCGCAGGCTGATCGTGTTGTCCGACCCGTCGAGATAAAAGGCGTCGAGATCGAAACCCACAAGATCGAAGCTCTTGCCGGTCACCTGTGACCCGATGTCGATCGTGATGCTGTCGCTGCGGCCTGTTCCGAAATCGGTGTCCGCCAGGCCCAGCTCGAACTCGCAGTCGCCATCCAGGTCGATGAGCCCGATCTGCCCCGAGACGCCAAGGCCCATGTTCAACGCCCCATCCACCACGAAACCGCCCTGTTCGTAGGTGAACTGGTTGGCAGTGGCGTCGTACTGGAACAGCCCGCTGTCGAAATCGAGCGTTTCTGTGCCGGTGCCGAAGATGAAGTCGCCGGCGTCGAGGTCGGCCACGTCCATGTTGCACAGGATGATCTTGTTGTCGGAGTCGAAATAGATCACCGCGTGGGCGTTGTTCTGGGTGATCGTGAGATCATCGACCGAGGTGATGCCAAGGTGGCCATAGGCGGTCAGGTCGATCTTGTCGGTTCCGTCCTCGAAATCGCGGACCACGTCGACCCCATCCGAGATGGCAAAGCGGAACACATCCGCGCCGATGTCCCCCTGGAGCACGTCGTTGCCCTGTCCCCCGTCGAGCGTGTCGTCCCCGGGACCGCCGTTGAGGTGATCGGCATCCAAGCCGCCATAGAGCCGGTCATTGTCGGCATTGCCCAGCAGGGTATCGTTGCCAGCGCCGCCGAGCAGGGTGTCATCGCCCGCCTGGCCGACCAGCGTGTCGTGGCCGCCTTCGCCAAAAATCTCGTCGCGGCCCCTGCGTCCGACCAGGTGATCGCCGCCGCTTGTTCCCGGCAGGCTGTTGTCGGCGCCGATCCGCGTCCCGAAGATGAAATCATCGGCGTCGAGCTCGGCGATGCTGGTGTCCTGCAGGATGATCTTGGTATCGCTGCCGAAGAAGATCACGGCGCTGCTGCCGTTCTGGTTCAGCACCAGGTCGTCGAAAGAGGTGATGTCGAGCGCGCCAAAGGCCTTCAGGTCGATCAGGTCTGTTCCGTTCTCGAAATCGCGGATCACGTCGACCCCGTCGAAGGTATCGAAGCGAAAGACATCCGCCCCTTCGTCGCCCTGCAGGACGTCGTTACCGCGCCCGCCCAGAAGCGTGTCGTCCCCGGGGCCGCCAACCAGCAGGTCCCTGTGGCTGCCGCCATCGAGAAAATCATTGTCAGCGTTTCCCCGCAGCACATCGCGATTGGCGCCGCCGAGCAGGGTATCGTTGCCCGTGTCTCCGACCAGTGTGTCGTTGCCGTCCGCCCCGAAAATCTGGTCGTGACCGTCATTCCCCAGGAGAAAATCCGCCCCGGCGCCGCCCTGGATCGTATCGTTGCCGCCTTTGCCGATGTAGGTGTCGTCGCCGTCCAGCATGCTCACGAGGTTGGCGAGGAAATCGCCCGTTTCATTGTCGGCCAGATTTGTCGGCATCACTCGTTCCTAATCGCTTGTTAATATTGAATGAGACAAAAAATTTAGTCGCACCTCGTCCAATTCGTTTACGATTTGTTAACTAATGGTCAAGCTGAAACCGGGGAGAGATGTCGCCCAAGGGTTGAACTGCTGGCAAGACGCCGGAAATGGGGCGGGTTCCTGCCTGTGCGCAAATGGAAACGGCCCGCACAGGGTGCGGGCCGAATACCTGGATTGACCTGTTGCGGGTCACATGCCCGGCATGATCACCTTGTCGATGACGTGGATGACACCGTTCGACGCTTCGATGTCGGCGGTCACGACGCTGGCGTCGTTGACCATCACGCCGTTGTCGAGGTCGATGGTGATTTCCGACCCTTCGACGGTCTTGGCCATCATGTCATCGCTGAGGTCGGTCGACATGACCTTGCCCGCAACGACGTGGTAGGTGAGGATCGCGGTCAGCTGGTCCTTGTTTTCAGGCTTCAGCAGGTCCTCGACCGTGCCTTCGGGCAGGGCGGCAAAGGCCGCGTCGGTGGGCGCGAAGACGGTCAGGGGACCTTCACCCTTGAGCGTGTCGACAAGGCCCGCGGCAGTGGCCGCCGCCAGCAAAGTTTCAAAGCTGCCCGCCTCCTTGGCGGTGTCGACGATATCCATCGAGTGGCCGCCGGCAAAGGCCGGAGCGGCAAAGGCGAGTGCGGTCGTGGCGGCGAGGAACGTTCTACGGATCATGGAAATCCTCCATTGGTTTCGCAGTTGCGATGTGTCCGTCACATCGAAAGGGTCTACGGGAGGATTGGCGCACTGGATCAGGCGGAATTTCTGCGCGCACCGCTTGACGAGCGCGGGTCCGCCGCTAAGCCCGAGGCAAAGGGATTTTCCAATTACATCTTTGTGAATTCAGGGCATGATTTTTTTGGTGATCCGGCAGAAAAACCGGGAAAACGGCGCCGGGCCGTTCTCCCTCTCTGCCTGCCAATGGCCGGAGGTCCCGGGGCAGACCCGGGACGCGGTCGGCTCAATCCAGGCCGATGGCCGCGCGGGCGATGCCGTCAAGCAGGGCCTCGACCTTTTTCATTTCGCCTTCGGGGAATTCGCGGAAACCGATGGTGGTGGTCTCCGGCGTCTCCGGCCGGACGATGACGAAGATGTCGTAGGGACAGAAGACCACGTTCATCGGGTCCGCTTCCATCACCTCGCGGCTGATCTTGGCCGAACAGAAGCTGAAGATGTCCGCGTTGGTGAAGATGGTGATGTCCGACCCCACGTCGCCCTTGGTGCGTTCCAGCATGTCACCCGTGTGACTGACCGCGTCGATCACGAGGCCCTCGTCGAGGATCGCGTTTTCCAGCCCGAAGACGACATCGTCGAAGCTCTGGTCGGTGTCGTAGCTGATGATGCCCTGGGCCATTGCCCCGCTTGCCACGAGCGCAAGCGCGGCGGCGCTGATGAAGTGTCTCATGCTCTCTCCCTTTCACGAATTGCGCAGACGGGCTGCCATTCGTCTGTGATGGTGGCAGAGTATCGATTCAATAACAGCATGACCTTGAGACAAATCAACACATTCGGGGGGTAGAATATGGAATACGCGATGGCCGCGCTGCAGTACCTGGCGCTGTTCTTCGTCTTCATGATCGGCGTGGCGGTGGCGCTGATCATCGTGATGTATGTCATCGACAAGACGCAGACCGGGGACGCGATCCGCCGCAACTACCCTGTCATCGGGCGCTTTCGGGCCCTGTTCACCGAGTTGGGAGAGTTCTTTCGGCAGTATTTCTTCGCGATGGACCGCGAGGAGATGCCGTTCAACCGGGCGCAGCGTAACTGGATCTACAATGCCAGTTCCAGCAAGGGGAACACGGTGGCCTTTGGTTCGACCCGGAACCTGAACGTGCCGGGGACGCCGATCTTCATGAACGCGGTCTTTCCGCCGCTGGACGATCAATATGCCTCGACCGAACCGATGATGATCGGCCCCTATTGCCGCGAACCCTACCTGGCGCCCTCGATCTACAATATCTCGGGCATGTCCTACGGTGCGATCTCGAAACCGGCGGTGCAGGCTCTCAGCCGGGGGGCCAAGCAGGCGGGGGTCTGGCTGAACACGGGGGAAGGGGGGCTGTCGCCATATCACCTGGAGGGCGGTTGCGACATCGTCTACCAGATCGGCACGGCCAAGTTCGGCGTGCGCGATCAGGACGGCAACCTGAGCGAGGCCAAGCTGAAAGAGGTCGCCGCAAATCCGAACGTCAGGATGTTCGAGATCAAGCTGAGCCAGGGCGCCAAGCCGGGCAAGGGCGGCATCCTGCCGGCGGCCAAGATTGACGAAGAGGTCGCCGCCATTCGCGGTGTACCGATGGGCAAGGACGCGATTTCGCCCAACCGGCACCGCGAGGTGGATGATTTCGACGGGCTGCTGGACTTGATCGGGCATATCCGCGAGGTCACGGGCAAGCCGGTCGGGTTCAAGACCTGTATGGGCTCGGCCGATCCCTGGTTTGCCTTCTTCAAGAAGATCAAGGAACGTGGCGAGGAGCACGCGCCCGATTTCATCACCGTCGATGGGGGCGAGGGCGGCACCGGCGCGGCGCCGCTGCCGTTGATCGACCTGGTGGGCCTGCCGCTGCGCGAGGCGCTGATCCGCATGGTCGACCTGCGTGACCTCGCCGGGTTGCACGACCGCATCCGCATCGTGGCCAGCGGCAAGCTGGTCAACCCGGGCGACGTGGCCTGGGCCATCTGCCTGGGCGCGGATTTCGTGACCTCGGCGCGGGGGTTCATGTTCTCGCTGGGCTGTATCCAGGCGCTGAAGTGCAACAAGAACACCTGCCCGACCGGGATCACCACGCATATCCCCTCTCTGCAAAAGGGGCTGGTGGTCGCCGAGAAGGACAAGCGTGTCGCGGCCTATGCCAGGGCCGTCATCGGAGAGATCGAGACCATCGCCCATTCCGTCGGGGTCGGAGAGCCGCGCCAGATGCGGCGGCGGCACGTGCGGGTGGTCAAGGATGACGGCTCGTCCGTGCAGATGAACGAGATCTACCCCTCGGTCCGGCTGGGCGACGATGGCGCCGCCGGGAACCGCATGTTCGAAGAGGCCATTCGCCGGATGCAGGTGGACGCAAGGGCGCCGTGATCGCTATCGCGGGCAGCCCTCCCCCCGGCTGCCCGCGATGGGGCTGTCTGTGATATACTGCGGACGGTTCCGGCGTGATTTTTTATCCAAAACCTTTTCATCCTTGGGGGGAGACATGGACGACCAGCATTTCGAACAGGCCGAAGAGGGACTTGATCCCGCGGATTGGAATGTCCTGCGGGACATGGCGCACCGGATCGTGGATGACGCACTTGCCCATATCCGCGACGTGCGCGACCGGCCTGTCTGGGCCGAGATGCCGGGGGAGGTGCGCCAGAGCTATGCCGCGCCGCTGCCGGTCGGCCCGCAACCGCTGTCCGAGATATACGGGGAAGTGCAGGAGAACCTGTTGCCTTACCCGATGGGCAACATCCATCCGCGGTTCTGGATGTGGTACATGGGATCGGGCAGTTTCAGCGGCGCCCTGGCAGAGTTCCTGTCCGCGATCGACGGATCCAACCTTGGCGGCGGCAACAATGCCGCCGCCCTGATGGACCGGCAGGTGGTGGACTGGCTGAAGCAGATGATGGGTTTCCCCGAGACCGCCAGCGGGACGCTGGTCAGCGGCGGCTCGATGGCGAACATCATCGGGCTGACGGCGGCGCGCAATGCGATGGCGGGGGTGGATGTCCGCGAAGAGGGCGTCGGCGCCATACCACAACCCCTGCGCTTTTACGGCTCGGATCAGCTGCACAGTTGTCACCAGAAGGCGGTGGAACTGCTGGGCCTGGGCAATCGGGCGCTGCGGCGGGTGCCGTCGGATCGCAACTTGCGGATGGACATGGGTGCGCTGCGCGAGCTGATCGCCGAGGACCGCGCCAAGGGGTATCGCCCGGCCTGCGTCATCGCCACCGCGGGGACGGTCAACACGGGCGCCATCGACGACCTGCCCGCCATCCGCGCGTTGTGTGACGACGAAGGGCTCTGGTTTCATGTCGACGGCTGCATCGGGGCGTTGATCGCGATTGCCCCGGGCAACCGCGACTTGGTGCGCGGCCTGGAGGCGGCGGATTCCCTTGCCCTGGACCCGCACAAATGGCTGCATGTGCCCTTCGAGGCGGGTTGTGCGCTGATCCGGGATGCAGACCGTCATCGCCAGACCTTTGCCGTGCACCCCGAGTACCTGGAGGAAAAGCCCCGAGGCATCGCGGCGACGGAATACCTGCATGACTACAACCTTCAGACCTCGCGCGGGTTTCGCGCCCTCAAGGTCTGGTTGACGCTCAAGGAACATGGCGTCGAGAAGTTCGGCCGCCTGATCGACCAGAACATCGCGCAGGCCGCCTATCTCGCCGCCCGGATAGAAGAGGTGCCGCATCTTGAACTGATGGCGCCGGTGACGATCAACATCGTCTGTTTCCGGTTCACGGTGCCGGGACAGCCGGAGCCTGACCTGCGCGAGCTGAACACGGAAATCATGTTGCAGATGCAGGAGGCGGGTATTGCCGCCCTGTCCGACACCACTGTGGCCGGGCGCCATTGCCTGCGGGTGGCGATCTGCAATCACCGCACGCGGCGCGCCGACCTCGACCTGCTGGTCGAAGAGGTGCTGCAGATCGGCGGTGATCTGGCGGTCTGATCCCTGCCGCCCCTGCCAGGGCACGTGGGAGACGTGTTACAGCCGCGTTACGCCAACGTGAGACATCGTTTGTTTGGGTCGAGGCGCGTGTCGCCTATCTTGTCGGATAACGGACCACCCGAGGAGGACACATGGCCAACCGCTGGACAAACAAGCTCACCCGTTCCGACGTCACGCCGGAGCCGATCTTCATGAACCGCCGCCGCGTTTTGGCGGGGCTGGGTCTTGGCGCCGGGGCGGCAGCGGGTGGTGCCGCGCTGCTGGGGGGCATGCCCAACGCGGCACAGGCGCAGGACGCGCTGGAGCCCAATGCCTTCGAGGATATCACCTCGTACTGCAACTACTATGAATTCGGCACCCGCAAGGGTGATCCGGCCGAGAACGCCCACATGCTGACGACACAGCCCTGGACGATCCAGATCGACGGGCTGGTCGACAAACCGGGCGATTACGCGCTTGAGGACATCCTGAGCCAGATGACTATCGAGGAGCGCATCTATCGCTTCCGTTGCGTCGAGGCCTGGTCGATGGTCGTGCCCTGGAACGGGTTCGAACTGGCGGATCTGCTGGAGCTGGCGGGGGTGAAGCCCGAGGCGAAATACGTTGCCTTCGAAACGGTGTTGCGCCCCGAGGAGATGCCCGGCACGCGTTTCCCGGTTCTCGACTGGCCCTACGTCGAGGGGCTGCGCCTGGATGAGGCGATGCACCCGCTGACGATTATGGCGACGGGCATCTACGGCAAGACGATCCCCAACCAGAACGGTGCTCCGATCCGCTTGGTGGTGCCGTGGAAATACGGCTTCAAGTCGATCAAGTCGATCGTGCGGATCACCCTGACCGACAGCGAACCGCCGACCTCGTGGAACAAGGCCGCTGCGCGCGAATACGGATTCTATTCGAACGTGAACCCGACGGTGGATCACCCGCGCTGGAGCCAGGCGACCGAACGACGGATTGGCGGCGGACTCTTCGCGCGCCGCCAGCCGACGCTGATGTTCAACGGCTATGAAGAGGAGGTCGCATCGCTCTACGAGGGCATGGATCTCAAGGCGAACTTCTGATGACAGTTCTGCTGTCTGTCTTGACCTGCCCGTCCTGCGGCACGCGCACGGAAGAGACGATGCCTACCGATGCTTGCCAGTTTTTCTGGGAATGCCCGTCGTGCAGAACGGTTTCGCGGCCCAGGCAGGGGGATTGCTGCGTCTATTGTTCCTACGGCACGGTTCCGTGCCCGCCGATCCAGGATGGAAAGGCTTGCTGCTCATGACCGCTTTGACCGATGGCATAAATCGCGGCGCGCGGTGGCTGCCGACGTGGACGCTCTATCTGCTGCTGGCGGTTCCGGCACCCTGGTATCTCTACCAGGGGCTGACCGGGGGGCTGGGTGTCGAGCCGATCAAGGCGCTGGAACATGCGCTGGGGGAATTTGCGCTTCAACTGGCCATCGCCGGATTGGCCGTGACTCCGTTGCGCCGCTGGGCCGGGGTGAACCTGCTCAAGTTCCGGCGCGCGATCGGCATCATGACATTCACCTATGTCTTTCTGCATCTGCTGGTCTGGCTGGTCCTGGATGTGCAGATCCTTGGGCAGATCTGGGCCGACATTCTCAAGCGTCCCTATATCACCGTGGGCATGGCGGGCTTTGTCCTGATGCTGCCCCTGGTGATGACCTCTAACAACTGGTCGGTTCGGCGACTGGGCCCGCGCTGGCGCAAGCTGCACCGGCTGACCTACCCCGCGGTACTTTTGGGGGGCGTGCACTACCTGATGCTGGTGAAAGGGTTTCAGATCGAACCGCTGGCCTACCTCGGCGTGATCTGCCTTTTGCTGGCGCTACGGGTCCGTTTGACGGCCCGACCCCGACTCGCCTGAGACGTCTTTGGCCTTGGTCAGGGGTGAATCGCGGCGATTCAGGGCGCTGATCGGCTCAAAAAGCGGGCCTCTTGGGGGTAAGCCTGTGGATAACCCAAGATATGGAGGCGGGCTCTGCCGCGGTGCAGCATGACGCGTCGATGTTAGCGCCGGAGACGAGATTTTTCGCACCTCTCAATCCCCTGATTTTGCGTAGTTTTCGGGCGTTCATGAAAAAAACATGACGAGAGGCGAAAAAACTGCTTGCGGGTTTTGATGTGTAACCGTAAAAGCCCCTTCACCGGCGGCGCTGAGGCGCTGATCGGGAGGCCGGACGGGACGGCGGGGCGATGCTCCGGGGGCTGCGAGGCAACAATCTGAGGCAATGACGGGCGGGCGCGCCGAGCAAGTTAGGGCGCACCGGTTCGGTTTTTGTCTCTACGCTATTTGACATTGATGGTATCTGAAGAGATATGCGGGCGGCTCTGG
>NZ_JAANYX010000010.1:0-96282 GCF_012274245.1 Mameliella sp. LZ-28
CCTCCCTCTTTTGTTGGCTGACGGATACGACCTCTAGTAGCTAGAGGTTCAACTGAAAAACGATGACGTTCTCGTGAGGCAGCGAGTTTACAGGTATCGACGCGTTTCAGCGCAATAATCGCGATACTTGGAGCCGTATTGTTCATGCAGCCATGGCTCTTCCGCGAGCGGGGCAAGGGCCAGCGCGGCAACTCCAACGATGACGATAGGCCAAACCCAAGATGAGGCGAAGAGAAGACCAAAACCTATCAGGATGGCCATGTCGGCAAGGTACTGCGGATGCCGAGAGAAACGGTAGAGACCCGAAGTGATCAGCTCGTCTTTCGCACCGCTGGTGGCTTTCAGTCCAATGCTGAATGCCCCCCACCAGACAATCAGATTTCCGGTTGCGATCAAGAACGGCCCGACCGCCCAACGGAGTGCGTTGGCCATAGAAGCGGATTTCCAATCCAAGATGCCCAAACCGATCACCGCCCCAAACACGGCCAATGTGAGTCCCCATGCGATGTTTGGTATGACTGATTTTTCTCGGTTCGGAGGCCAGATGCGCCTGGACGGTTGGAGAATTGACCAAAGTAGCGCACCTATCAAAACCAGACCGGACAGCAGGCCAACGACCACTAGTATGCCTTGGGCAATCGTCATGAGCGGTGTCCAAACACCTGCGCCTCCTGATGCGCATTGTCGCTCGCTTCAAATTCAAGCGTGGAATGCTCGATTGAGAAACGTTCATGCAGTACCGATTTGACGTTTTCTTTAATCTTGTCGGTCTCACCCATCCGTTCGCGTTCGACGACAATATGGCAGTCCAATGCCGCGGCGTGCTCCTGCATTTGCCACAGGTGGACATGATGCACGTCCACAACGCCATCGACACACTGGATCGCTCTGACCACGTCATTTCCATCAATACCTGGTGGGCTCCCAAGCATCAGGGTTCGAATTGGGCCCCCTATTTCGGTGAAGGACAGATACAGGATGTAGAGCGCGATGCCGATGGTGATGGCCGGATCAACCCATCGCATATCATAGAGTATTATGAGCGTCCCGCCGACTATGACGGCCACTGAAGCCAAGGCATCCGAAAGGTTGTGGAGAAAAAGCGCACGGATGTTCACGCTCCCCTTCTGCATCGAATAGGTCAGCATTGCGGTCAGCGTGTCGACCACAAGCGCGATTCCACCGAGAATGACTACGGTCCACCCCATGACTTCGGGTGGATCAATCATGCGCATGCCACCTTCGTAGATCAGATAGAAGCCGATCACGATGAGGGTGGTGTAGTTGATCAGGGCCGCGACGATTTCGACCCGGCCATAGCCGAAGGTCATGCGCTCATCGGCCGGGCGGCGCGCGATCTTGCGTGCGGCGAAGGCAATGACAAGCGAGGCCATATCGGAAAAGTTGTGCAACGCATCGGCGATCAGTGCCAGACTGCCCGAGAATATGCCCCCGACGACTTGCGCAACGGTAAGTAGCCCGTTTGCCCAGATGGCGATGGCAACCCGCCGGTCCCCAGAATTCGGATCGATATGCGCGTGCCCGTGGTCATGTGGCATTGGCAGGCTCCGCGTGCGCGTGTGTCGCGCGTCGGTCAGTCTTCAGGCGGCCGCTGCGGAAACTACGAACGCGCGCATTCATCCAGTGGCGTATGATATGACGGTAAAGGGCACCACGCAGCCATCCAAAGGATTGCTCATGGGACAAATAGAAGGCGTCCGGCGTATCAAACACGCCGAAATCCTGCACGATGCCGGTTTTCTGAATGTAGGTATCTTTTCCGTTCCAGGCGACGGGAGGCGCGCCAAGACAATCCGTGCCCGCGCCATAACCGCAGAGACTGTCTGTGTTCGAGAAAGACTTTTGCAGGACTGTCAGGAAACCGTCATCCAGGATGAAGCCTTCAAGGTTGATCCAGGCACCTTGATATTCGATCTCTACCCATGAGTGGAGAATTTCCTGCGGAGCAATCGGATAGACCAGCTCAGGGACAACACCGCGCTGCAAGCCTTTGTGGATCGTAAACCCATGCAACCGGCAACGAATGCCAACACCACGCAGCAGCGCCATCAAGAGCGTCCCTTTGGTATTGCACTGCCCGTAGCCGTCGGAAAACACTTCGGATGCGGGGATGTCGTCGGCTCGATTGTATCCGAACGCGATTTCATTCCGAACGAAATCATAAACTGCTCCGATCCGATCGTATTCGGATAAGCCGCGCCAGCCGCGGGCCTCAATAAGATGCGCAAGAGGCGCGGCCTCAAAATCCAGTAGTTTGGTGGGTGCAAGTAGGGGGTCGGTCATCTGCAACGGAGTCGCTCCTCGAATCGTCTTGGAACAATTCTAATTGCTATAGTCACTATAGCTTCAACCCTTTGCTCAAAGATTTTCACCTTTGCCCCAACTTTTGACTTATGCCCCGATTTCCTCGTGCTCGGTCAAGCATTCCGAATGGTCCCGCAACACCTCAAGCACCTTGCAATCTCCCGTCCGCCCGCCGCTGCATTCGTGAACCATGCGTTTCAGTTCCGTGCGCAGCGCCTTCAGGCGGGCCATGCGCTGCTCCACCTGTTTGAGCTGGCGACGCGCGATGGCATCTGCCTCGTCGCAGGGGCGGTTGGGATGGTCGCTGAGGTCGAGCAGCTCGCGGATCGCATCGAGCGAGAAACCGAGTTGCCGCGAATGGCGGATGAAGGACAGTCGGTCGAGCTGTGCATTGTCGTAGCGCCTCTGTCCGCCTTCGGTCCTGCCAGGTTCGGGCATGAGTCCGATCTGTTCGTAGTACCGGATGGTCTGCACTTTTGTGCCAGTCTTCTTTGACAGAGTACCGATCGTGAGCATTTTCGCCTCCATGAAAAAGATACAGTTTGTGTAGGTTTTGCCGTCGGCATAAACAAGTGTCGGATTCACAGACGCGTGAGTTCAAGCTATACCATGATTTCGTGCTTGAACCTCTAGCGGCTAGAGGATGTATCCGCACATGCAATAAGAATCAAAATAAGGCGAACAGGATTGTCCCTTACATCGGCACAGAAGTTGCTTTGGGTTTTGGCAGGCGTGGCAGCGCTTGCCTTCGTATGGCTTTTGCTCTGGTCCGACTATCGTGCCGACCGCGCCCGAACCGACGCCGAACCGCCTTTTTTCGCTCAATTCGAACTAACGGACCACCAGGGTATGGTTCGAACCGAGGAGGACTTTGCGGGGCGCTGGATGCTGGTGTTTTTCGGCTTCACCAACTGTCCCGACGTCTGCCCGACGACCCTGTCAGAGGTCGCGGCGGTGATGGACGGTCTGGGCGACGATGCCGCCAAGGTCCAGCCGATTTTCATCACAATCGACCCTGAACGAGACACGCCCCCAGCACTCGCCGAATACGTCCCGCTGTTCGATGCGGGCATCATCGGGCTGACGGGTACGCCGGAACAGATCGCCGCCACGTCCGAGACGTTTCCAATCTTCTTTGAGCGTGTCGAAGAGGCTGCGGCGCCGGATGGTTACACGATGGGCCACACGTCGCATTTGTTCCTCTTCGATCCCGACGCTGGCTTTGCCGACTCGTGGCCCTACGGCACCTCCGCCGAAGAGATCCTCGCCGATCTGGAAGAGAGGATCTGATCGACATGAACCGCATATCCGGAGAAACAGCCCTCGGGCTGGCGTGGATCATCGCGCTTGTCGCCTCGCTTGCCGTGCTTTTCATCGGCGAGGTGCTGGGGCAGACGCCCTGTGTGCTGTGCTGGTTCCAGCGCGCCTTCATGTTTCCCTTGGCCATTGTCCTCGGGCTCGGCCTTTGGTGGCGGGACGGCCGCGTGGGGCGCTACGGCATCGCATTGGCGCTTGGCGGCGGCGCAATCGCCCTCTGGCACATGGGGCTGTACGTCGGTCTTGTTCCCGAACGCATCCAACCCTGCACGGCCACCGGCCCCTCTTGCAGCGATGACAACCAACTGGTCTTCGGCATCCCGATCCCGCTGATGGCGCTCGCCGCCTTCGCGCTGATCGGGGCGCTGTCGGCCCTTTCATTGAAGGACACACGAACATGAACCGACGCGGCCTGATCCTGTCCGTTCTCGCCCTCGGCGTCGCCGGTTTCGGCGGAGCCACCTGGTTTGCAACCCGCCCCGGCCCGGTGGCCGAAGCGGAGCCTGTTGCGCCGGAACTCGCGGACGCGATGATCCGCCCCTACTCGCCCATCCTCGGGCCTGCGGAAGCGCCCGTCACGATCGTCGAATTCTTCGATCCGGCCTGCGAGGCCTGTCGCGCCTTTCATCCCATCGTGAAGGACATCATGGCCGAGCATGGGGATGCTGTCCGCGTCGTGATCCGCTACACGCCCTTCCACGGCGCGGCATCCGAGGAAGCGATCCGCGTGCTCGAGGCGGCGCGCATGCAGGACGTTTACGTGCCGGTGCTTGAGGCCGTTCTGCGGGAACAGCCGAGATGGGCGTCGCACGGTGCCCCGGCGCCTGGCCTGATCCTTCAGATCGCCGCCACGGCCGGACTCGATGCCGAGGCCGCGCGCACGCAAATGCTGGCACCCGATGTCGTGGCGATCCTGAACCAGGATCGTGCTGACGTCGAGACCGTGGGAATTCGCCAGACGCCCACATTCTTCGTGAACGGCAAGCCGCTCGATCCGTTCGGGGAGGCAGAACTGCGGCGATTGGTGGCTGCCGAAGTCGCTGCCGCGCAAAGCTGAATGGAAAAGGCAGGATCAGAACCATGAAAAAGTATATTTTGACCAGCACACTAGCGGCGCTTTTGACCCTTGGAGGGCTCTCGGTGCCTGCGCTGGCCGGACCAGAGGATGTTGTCGTCGAGAACGCGTGGTCCCGCGCCTCCATCGGGATGAACCGTCCCGGGGCCGCTTACATGACGATCCGCAACACTGGCGACGAGCCAGTGACGCTGATCGGCCTTACAACACCTCTCGCGATGATGCCCGAAATTCACGAGACGAAGACAAATGCCGAAGGTGTGAGTTCCATGAGCCCGGCGGGGGAGATCGCGATCGCCCCGGGCGAGAGCGTCGCGCTCGAACCGGGGGGCCTGCACGCAATGCTGATGCGGCTACAAGAACCGATGACGGAAGGGGACACCTTTCCGCTGACCCTGCTTTTCGACGACGGAGGCGAAGTGACGGTCGAGGTGCCGATCCTCGGCATCGCCGCGCGGGGGCCGGAGGACTGATGCGGCGACGGGCGATCCTGGGGTACGGGGCGGCTGGTGTCGGGGCGGTCGCCCTGATGCTCTTCGTCGGTTGGTGGCAGGTCGATGGACCCGGTGGACCCGAACCTGTCGGGCAGCGGCCTGTGGCCCTGACCGAAATGGATTTCCGTCTGACGGATCATGAGGGCAACGCGGTCGGGCCAGAAACCCTGATCGGTCGCCCGACGATGGCGTTCTTCGGCTTCACCTACTGTCCCGATGTCTGCCCGACCACGCTCTCGGACATTTCGGGATGGCTCGACGATCTGGGAGACGAGGCCGACGAGATGAACGTGGTTTTCATCACGGTCGATCCCGAGCGCGACACTGTCGAAACGATGGCCGAATATGTCGGCTACTTCCATCCTGCGATCCGTGGCTGGACGGGACCGGAAGAGCAGATCGCGCGCGTCGCGGACGGCTTCCACGCCAACTACGAAAGGGTGCCGACGGAGAGCGGCGATTACACGATGAACCACAGCGCGAGCGTCTTCCTGTTCGCAGCCTCTGGGCGGTTCGTCACCATGATCGACTATCACGAACCCAGAGAATTCGCGGTGCCGAAAATTCGCCGCGCGCTGGAAGAAGAAATGGAGGGGGCGACATGAGGCTCAGAACTTTGGCGGCGGGTGTCGCAATTGCGGGGACGGTTTCGGGAGCGGCTATCGCCATCTCTGATTTCATGTCGAAAGAACCCGTGCCGCCGGAACTTGCCCAGGCAGGTAATTGGATGCCCCAAGGTCCTGAAGCCCCCCAGAACGTTGACATCCCCGTGACGCTGCCCGTGACGGTATGGGCAGAAGATGCACCCGACGTCGGCCCCCTGCCCCTTCTGCAGGTCGCGTTTGCCGACAGGCCGGTAAGGGCGATCGAGCCACCGCTGTCGATGTGGTCGCGCGACATTGCAACTGGCGAGACGCTCGATTTCTTGCTGTCCGAAGCTGGACTTGCGGCACCTGACAGAGCCGAAGTTGCCCTCGCGCTTGGCGCGGAATACGATCTGCGACGGCTGCGGCCGGGGCACTCGGTCACTGTCGCTTCGACCGTGGACGGCAGCCCCCGCACCGTCTCACTCGCCGTCGAGGACGGAGTGCGGATCGAGGTGGTTTTCGGCGAGCAGTTGTCCACACAGGTCGTGGCTCCGGATCCGGAGATCGTAACCCTTGCCGGCGAAGCGGTGATCGACAGCTCGATCTTCGCGGCACTCGACGAAGCCGGCATACCCGCCCGTTTTTCCGTGGACCTTGCGCAGATGCTGGGTGGGACCGTGGATTTCCGCCGCGAGTTGGCCGGTGGCGAGACACTAAGGCTTCTCTGGCGCGAGGCGCGTGTGGGCGAGGACAGGATCGGACAACCCGATCTTGCCTTTGCCGCATTGGAGATCGGCGGTTCGCTTTACGAGATCGTATGGCCGGACGACGGCAGCGGTCAGGCGACGATCTACGTCGATGGCGAGGTGCTGCGCGTCTTCGCACAGCCGGTCGAGGGTGCGCGCCTCAGCTCGGTGTTCGGACGCCGCACGCATCCGGTCTTTGGCAACGTCCGGATGCACACCGGCGTCGATTTCGCAGCGGCACGTGGGACACCGGTTCAATCGACGGCACCGGGGCGGGTCAGTTTCATCGGCTGGCGGGGCGGCTATGGTCGAGTGGTCGAAATCGCCCACGGCTCCGACACCATGACGCGCTATGCGCATCTGAGCGCCGTGCCGGATGGCCTGGCACAAGGCCAACGCGTTGCGGCGGGAGATGTGATCGGCCGCGTCGGCGCGACTGGCACGGCGACAGGTCCGAACCTACACTACGAAGTCCTCGTGGATGGGCGCCCGACTGACCCCCTCGCTGACGACCGGCTCGCCGAAGCAGCCGAGAGCGAAGCGGATGATACCGCCGCGCTCTCACGTCTGGCCGAGGCGCGCGCGCTTCTGAATCAAAACCTCGGCAGCGAGATTGCCGAAACGACAACCGAAAGGCTCTGACCCATGAAACGCATGACCCAAGCTCTGGCAATCACCCTCGCCCTGTTACCAGCGGCCCAGGTCCTCGCAGAGGCAACGGCGATCGACGTCCGCAAGACGAACGGTTGCGGCTGTTGCCTGTCTTGGATGAACCATCTCGAAGAAAACGGGTTTGCGCCGACGGGCGAGAACATGTTCGGTGGGTCGCTGGTTCGCTTCAAGCTCGACAACGGCGTGCCGCAGCGCATGGTCTCCTGCCACACCGCGCTCATTGATGGCTACGTGATCGAAGGCCATGTCCCGGCCGCTGACATCCGCCGCATTCTCGAGGAGCGCCCGGACGCCGTCGGCCTCGCCGTTCCGGGGATGCCCTATGGCTCGCCCGGCATGGGGCCAGAAGACGACCGCGAGGCCTATGATGTCTTCCTCATCCGCAAGGACGGGTCGACGGAAGTCTTTTCGAGCTACGCCGAAGGATAATCTGGCCCGCCCATGGAAAATCTGTCTCCGATAATGCTCGGCTTTCTCGGAAGTCTCGCCGCCGGTTCGCTCACGGCAGTCGGAGCAGCTCCCGTGCTGTTTGGGCGCATCCCGTCCCGGGCCACGCGCGATCTGTCGCTCGGCTTCGCTGCCGGTGTCATGCTGGCCGCTTCTTTCTTTTCGCTGATCATCCCGGCACTGGATGCGGCAGAGCCGATGTTCGAAAACGGCGCGATGCCTGCGGCCATCGTATGCGTCTCGATCCTTCTGGGCATGGGCGCTGTCGCCCTGATGAACGAAAAGCTGCCGCACGAGCATTTCAAGACGGGACGCGAAGGGCCCGAAGCGGCGTCTTTGCGGCGGGTCTGGCTGTTCATCATCGCGATCACGATCCACAACTTCCCCGAAGGCCTCGCGGTCGGGGTCGGCTTCGGATCCGGAGGTATGGAGGGCGGTCTGCCGCTTGCTGTCGGCATCGGGCTTCAGAATGCGCCCGAAGGATTGGCCGTCGCTGTATCTCTGCTAGGCGAGGGATATCCGAAGCTGCGCGCCTGGGGCATTGCGGCGCTAACGGGCATGGTCGAGCCGATTGGCGGTCTGCTCGGGGCCGGCATCATCACACTGTCGGAACCGCTGCTTCCATGGGGTCTGGCCTTTGCCGCGGGTGCAATGCTCTACGTCATCAGCCACGAAATCATCCCCGAAACCCATCGCAGCGGCCATCAGAACAGGGCGACGCTCGGTCTCGCAGTCGGGCTCGTTCTGATGCTGTTCCTTGATGTCTGGTTGGGATGAGGCAATGTCACTAAACAAGGTATCTCCGATGATCGGCGTCTTCGCAGCACTTGCTGCGTTCGCGATCGATCAGATCACCAAAGCCATTGTCGTTGCGAATGCCGTCACTTTAAGCGCCGGGATTCCCGTGTTTCCGGGATTCAACCTCGTCTTTTATCGTAATGACGGCGTGACTTTCGGGATGTTGGGCGGCGCGCCGTGGTGGAGCCTCATCGCTCTCGCTCTTGCCATCTGTGTTTGGCTGGGGGTTATGCTGTTTCGCGCCGATAATGCGGTCGAAACACTTGCCTATGGCGCGATCATTGGCGGAGCCCTGGGCAATGTTATCGATCGTGTGCGGTATCGGGCTGTAACAGACTTTCTCGATTTCTACATTGTCACAACACATTGGCCTGCCTTCAACATGGCCGATATATTTGTTGTCAGTGGCGTGGGGCTCTTGCTCGCCGCGCCATGGATCAGCGTGCGGCGTCCGATCAAATCGTGAAGCCGGAAATTCTGAACCGCATAGCACTGCGCCACCGTTTGCTTTCGCGAATGACGCTTGGTTTCGTCGCCGGGGCGCTGACCGTTCTGACTTTCCCGCCTTTCTCGCTTCTCCTGCTTGTTCCCGTTGCCTATTCCGCGTTGTTTGTCGGTCTTCGCGATCTCTCCTTCGGGCGCGCTTTCCTCGTCGGCTGGGCGTTTGGTCTTGGCCAGTTCGGTTTCGGGATTTCGTGGATCGCGGAAAGTTTCTACGTCGAGGCCGAGCGGTTCGGGACGATGGCGATCCCGGCCGTCGCGGGATTGTCCGCAGGTCTCGCGATTTTCCCGGCCATTGCCGCCGCGCTTTTCGCCGAAATCACGCGGCGCGGAGCCATGGGCAGTCTCTTGGCCTGCCTCGCGTTCGCGACCTCCTGGACCGTGGCAGAGTGGTTGCGTGGTCACGTTCTGACAGGGTTTCCATGGAACCTCGCCGGCTACGCACTTGTAGACTACGCCGCCCTTCGCCAGACCGCCGCCTGGGTCGGAAGCTATGGGCTAAGCTTTCTCACGGTGTTCGTCGCGGTACTCCCCGGCGCGGCTGTCATGGCGTCCGGGCGGCAACGATTGACCGTTTCGCTCATGGCGCTGGCCGGCATCGCGGCTATTTGGGCCGTCGGGACGCTTCACCTCCAGTCGGATACACAACAGCCACCCGGTGTCGACCTGCGCATCGTTCAGGGCAACATTCCCCAAGGGGAGAAATGGGCGCCCGAGAACCGCGAGGCGACCTTCGCGCGCTATCTTGAGCTTTCAACCCGGCCCGGCGATTTCGACGTTCTTCTCTGGCCGGAAACCGCCTTTCCGGGTTTCCTCGATGAGGATACGGAGGCGCGGGCCCGCATTGCCGCTGCGCTGCAAGACGGCAGGGTGCTGCTCACAGGTGTGCCGGACCGTGTACCGAGCGAGGATGGCACCCGATATTTCAACACGGTTCAGGCATTTGACGAGACCGGCAGAATCCTGACCGGATACGCGAAACACCATCTCGTGCCCTTCGGCGAATACGTGCCATTCCGCGGCTGGTTGCCGATCGAGCGGCTGACAGCGGGGCTGGGCGACTTTACGCCCGGTCCGGGCCCGCGAACGCTTGCGCTTCCGGGTCTGCCGCTGGTCGCCGTGGCGATCTGCTATGAGATCATCTTCCCAGGCCATGTGGTCGACGACCTGTTCCGACCTGACTGGGTTTTCAACGCGACGAACGACGCCTGGTTCGGCACCAGCATCGGACCCGAGCAGCATCTGGCTTCCGCACGGATACGCGCCGTAGAGGAAGGCCTTCCTGTCATTCGAGCCGCGAATACGGGCATCTCCGCGGTCATCGACGCGAACGGAGAGATCGTTGCGCGGCTCGATACCGGTGAAACGGGCATCATCGACGCTAGCCTGCCCTCCGCGCGGCCGCCGACACTCTACGCGAGCTTCGGGAACTGGATGCTGTTGGCGCTCATCTTGGCTTCGTGGAGCTGGGCTCTGACGGCCAATGCGACGGCTCATTACCGCCGCATGAGAAAAACCGTCATGCAAAGATCTGGATAGGTGTTCCGTCTTTCACCATTGCATAGATGTCCTCGATCTGCCGATCTGTGACCGCGATGCAGCCAGCTGTCCAGTCGCGGACGTCCGTTGGGTCGATGCCCGGGCGAGGACCACCATGGATGAAAATGTCGCCGCCGGGGGATAGGCCCTGCGCCTTGGCAAAGGCGATGTCGGCCTCATTCGGATAAGAGATGCCAACCGAAAGATGATAAGTGCTTTCAGGGTTGCGCTTATCGACTACGTAGTCGCCCTCCGGGGTCCGACCGTCTCCCTCGAATTGCTTGTGACCTTCGGGCGCGAAACCCAGCCCGACCGGATAGGTTTGCAATACCCGGTCGACTCCGTCGAGAACAAGCAAGCGCTGCGCCTTGTAAAGCCGAACACGGGTCACCTCGGGTCCGCCATAGCTGCGGAACTTGCTGGCACACCCGGACAAGAACGCTGCCAACCCGCCTAACAGGACGGCGCGGCGGGGAAATCGGATGGTTTTCACTGCTCGATGCCTCTTTCGTGAGGTCTGATATGGACATTACGTTACCCTGCAAATGCTGCCTGATCAATGTCCGTGGGCAAGCGCGGCCTTTGTCATCTGTGGACCAACCTGTTCACCGCCGGACGGCGGCGCCTTGGCCTCTTGGCTGTTAAGCAGGCGCAGGGCGTTGGCCACCACCAGCAAGGACACTCCTACATCGGCTGCAATAGCGCCCCACATCGATGCCACTCCGAACGCAGTAGCGACAACGAAAACGCCCTTGGTCGCCAAGGAAATACCGATGTTCTGATGGATAATCGACATTGTCCGGCGCGAATGACCGATCAGCCAAGGCACCTTCCCGAGGTCGTCGGTCATCAGGGCAATATCAGCCGTCTCGATTGCCGCGTCCGAACCAACAGCACCCATCGCGATGGCGTAATGCGCACGTGCCATGGCGGGGGCGTCGTTCACCCCGTCGCCGATCATGGCCACCATGTCATGCGTTTTGACCAGTTCTTCGATGGCTGTCACCTTGTCTTCGGGCAAAAGCTCGGCACGGACCTCGTCGATGCCGACCTCGGCTGCAACAGCGCGCGCTGTCCGCTCGTTGTCGCCCGTCAGCATGACGATGGTCTTCACGCCCTGCGCGTGGAGCTGTGCCACGATGCCCTTGGCGTCGGGGCGAATACGGTCGCGCAATTCCAGAATGCCCGTCACACCGGATTCATCGCCCACGGCAACAAGGGTGCTGCCGGCCCCTTCGATGCGGTCGCGCAAATCCTTCGGAATGGCGTCGCCGAAACCCTTCTCCTCGGCAAACCGGTCCGACCCTAGCCAGATCGACCGGCCGTCTGTGCGTCCTTCAAGTCCCCTACCGGGAACGGTTCGGGTATCTTCCGCGGCGGACACCCTGATGCCGTCGGCTTCTGCCCGCGCGAGAATGGCGCGCGCCAAGGGATGCGAGGAACGTGCCTCCAGTCCAGCGGCGAGGGTCATCAGATCTTGCGCCGATGCTTTGCCCAGCGGATGCACCGCCGCCACCTCGGGTTCGCCCATGGTGATCGTGCCGGTCTTGTCCATGGCCAGTGCGGTGGTCCGACCCGGTGCCTCGACATAGGCACCACCCTTGATGAGTACGCCCGCCCGCGCCGAAGCGGTGAGCGCCGCGACGATGGAGACAGGGGTCGAGATGACCAGAGCGCATGGGCACGCGATCACCAGCAGCACGAGTGCATTGTAGAACCAATAATCCCAGGCCCCACCGAAAATGAGCGGCGGCAGCAGGGCAATTGCGATGGCGAGAGCCATGACGATAGGCGTGTAGATGCGGGCGAACTTCGCCACCCACTGCTCCACCGGCGCGCGGCGGGCATGGGCGTCACCGACCATGCGGATGATCTTGGCCAACACGGTGTCCGAGGCGGCCTTCGTGGCGCGCACCGTCAGTGTGCCTTCGCCGTTGATCGTACCGGCATAGACTTCGTCGCCTCGTTCCTTTGGGACCAGCGCACTCTCTCCGGTGATTGGTGCCTGATCGACGGCCCCTGCCCCATCGACAACCTCACCATCCAATGGGATGCGGTCTCCGCCGCGCACGATGAAACGTGCGTTGATAGCAACCGCAGAAGCCGGAACGTCCGCTTCCGAGCCGTCATCATGAAGAACTCTTGCCGTCGGTGGCGCGAGGTCGAGCAGAGCTGAAACCGCATTCCTCGCACGCCCGACGCTCCAGCTTTCGAGGTAGAGCGAGAGTGAGAAGAAGAACGCGACCGTCGCCGCCTCGAAAAATTCGCCGAGGCCAATTGCACCCGCGACTGCGACGACCATCAGCAGGTTCATGTCTGGCGACAGCCGCCGTGCGGACGACCATGCCTTGGGTGCCACGAGCCAGACACCGAACAGGATCGCAACCGCGAATAGCCCTGCCTCGACCAGTGGCATCGGCGCTTCGCCGTGCCCTGCGAAGAGGCCGAGTGCCCCGCCCATGCCGGTCTCGATGATGTGCCATAAAAATCCCGCGGCCCAAAAGCCGCCACTGAGCGCCGTAAACAGCCGCTGGCGTGCAAGATGGGCCGCTTGGTCGACCGACGCGTTTTCGGCATCCCAGGGCTTGGCGGTCATGCCGGTGCTTGCGACCAGTTCTGCAATTTCGCCGTCCGATAAACTCTTGGCGCTGTCGAGAATAGTCATCCGTCCATTGATCACGTCGAACGCAAGATGCTCGGCCCCACCGATCTTCGGGCCGACCACCTTGTTCAGGATTGCTACCTCCTCGACGCAATCGAGGCCGGACACCTGAAAACTGCGCCCGCCCGCTGGCGCGGGCGTCGTCGGAACGATGTCGCCGCACGTTCCGGCGCTCCCGCAGCAGCTGCCGCCGCTTGTCTGGGCATCTTCGGCGTGATCGTGGTCGTGACGATGGGTGTCGGACGGCATGAATGGACCTCTGGATTCGGGTGTTTTACCAGGACATAGCCCCTACAGTAGCTAGAGCTTCAAGAGCAAAATACGGTGGTATTTCAGTTTGTTTTATTGCTAGAGGGTGCGGTGACCGGCTCTATCATGCCTTGAGGCATGAACAGCCGCTGCAAAGAAAAACAGTCACGAAAGGAAGCTTGATGCGGGTTTTGATGCTGAAGCAAAAAATGATGGTTGCAGTGGTGCTGTCGCTTACGGCCGGATGCGCAGTCCAGCCGACTGGCCCAGGCGACGCGGCAGACCGGCGGGGCAACGTTCCCGAAGCTGTGATTGCAATGGCTGCCCCGGATCAGGATGTTGCAACCGCGCGCTTGGTGCCGGAAGACGGGTGCTACTGGTACGAACACAGCGGCCCCGTTGAAACGACCTTGCTGCCGCTGCGCACGGCGAACGGCAATCCGATCTGCGTCGCGCGGGAAGCGTGACGACGACCCGCACGTCACATCATTTCGCTCAAAGCTAATTACCTCATTCAACTTCTCGCGGTAACACTGTCCTCAGCCGAATAAAGATGTGCTGTCGATCCAATCTCGACGTTCGGATAAAGCTCGTTGATGTGTGCCATAACCATCCGCACGCAACCCGAACTCGCGCGCCCTCCGATGCTTCTCGGATAGGGTGTGCCGTGTATCCGAAGATAGGTGTCGCGATCTCCGACATAGAGATAGAGCGCCCGCGATCCCAAGGCGTTTTGAGGGCCGGGTTCCATCCCGTCGGCCCATCTTGCGTTTTCGGGATCCCGCTCGATCATGTTCTGTGTCGGCGTCCAGTGCGGCCACCTGACCTTGCGCTTGATGTTATAAACACCTGGCTCGTAGAGGTTGCCCCGCGCGATCGCCACGCCGTAGCGCATCGCGGTTCCACCCTCCTCAATGTGGTAGAGATATCGCGCAACCGCATCGACATGGATGTCTCCCGGCACGAGGCCGTCCTTCGCGTCCACACGCTGAGGCAAGAAGCGCGGGTGTAGCCCCCAAGGGTTTGACGTGGCCGGATCGAAGCCGGGCGGGCTGACTTGCGCGTCCCATTCAGCCTTCTGCGCTTCGGTGGGCCAGCTATCGGCAAACACAGGGTTGGCCACAGTCGCCGAAAAGAGCGCTGTTGTCGTTTGAATAAAGTGTCGTCTTGTCAGCATGTCATACCCTTTCGGTTCCCACCGGCGATCAATGGCAAGAACGATATACATTCTCGTCGACTAGATAGGACTTCTAGTGGCTAGAGGTTCAAGGGCAAATTTTCGTGAACGCATGCACGCGACCCTGGTAGCACATGCTTGCCTTGCGGTCGGGTCAACGGCCAACCAGGTCAGGTCCGAATTAGCGTGGTAAAGCGGGAGTCGGGGGGCGGAGTAGGACAGATTTGCCGAATTGGTCCCCCGGTGGATCGGCTTTGGTCGAAAGATACTATCCTGACACCCTGTCGATCTTCACCCGCCCGTGTCATTGGCCGAAACTTCGGCTTGGAACTCACGTTGTCGCTCAGGCCAGGTGCTCTTGATGTAGACGAGGATAGCCGCGATCTCTGCGTCTGTCAGATCCTCTCCGAAGGCCGGCATGTCGCTCTCGTATCCCGGCACGACGGCCCCGACCCCGCCTTTAGTGATCTGAAAAAGCATGCGGTCTGAATGGTGCCAGGTGTGGCCTGTGTCATCATGCGGCGGGGCCGGCATTCTTCCGGTGTCAAGACGACGACGCCAATCGGGCTGGCCTTCGAGGTTCGCACCATGGCAACTGGCGCAGTTGTCCGCATAAAGCCGTTGCCCTGCCGTGACCTCGGCTGCAAGCACGGGCTCTCCCAAAAACGTCAGTCCCTCGACACGCGGGTCCACCGGTTCCGATTGGGCCAGCACCACGAGGCCGGTGGCCGCGAGCGTGGACACTAGGGCAGCGAAGTGCACTGACCGCCTGACCGTACCCTTCGCCAGTCGGTTTTTCGGCCCCTTATTCATCGGCATAGATTGAGATTCCTTCCGGGCCAAAGGCGTAGGTCCTTAGCGTGCCTGACTTGACCGCAGCCATCCCGGGTGCATTCGCGGGCATTCCCGGCAAGGTGATACCCGTTATCGCCGGACGGGTTTCCAGCAGCCGCTCGATGATGTCGACGGGGACGAGACCGCTGACATAGTAGCCGTCGATCTCGGCCAAGTGGCAGCCGATGCCCTGGGCGGGCACACCGACTTCGACCGAGCGTTTGTCGAAGTCGCGGTCATCCACACGCGTAACGGTAAAGCCGTGCTCTTCGAGATAATCCCCATAGGCATCACAGCAGCCGCAGCCCGGATCGCGCCAGATGGTGATCTGCCTTTCGCTGCCCGCCAAATCGGACGCCACATCGCCTGTCGCTTGCGCCCAGGCCGATGTGGACAGGCCCACCATTCCGACAATGCCGCTGCCAATCAGACCAAGCGCGTTTCTTCTCTGCATCCTTTTTTCCATCATTGTTCTCCTGTTTCGATCCAGGTTGCGCCGCCGTCACGGCTGATTTTCAAGATGCCGCCCAACAGGGCAGCGATGTAGGTCTCGTCTCTTGATTGAACCGCAACGGCGGTCGCAGCTATGCTGGCCCGCTTTTGCCAGATGACTCCGCCGTCCTGCGATGCCCAGAGGCCCGAAGGCAGCGCGGCATACATCACTTCCGGCGCCGAGGGGGCACTGGCCAGCGACAGGATCGGTTCACCGCCTGGCAATGGCGCTTCGGACGGTGGGGCTTCACCCGCAACCAATGAGTCCATCGCGTTGCCTGGCTGCACGTCCTGCCAGCGACAAAAGCAATCGGGCACCCGCGCAAGGCCAACCTCGGTGCCCGCATAGATCCAGATACCGCCCATGCCGGTTTCAAGCTCGACCGAAGCCAGAGCAAGAGGTTCGCGCTCTGCGTCGTCGAGCCAGGGGCGGTCCATGGCGAGCGACCAAGTTGCACCGGCGTCCTCGCTCTTCCACAATCCGTCGCCGCGAACCGAGGCATAGATCATGTCCGAGTTCCGCGAGGCGATGGCAACGGCATTGATCTCTCCGTCAGGCAGCCCAGCGTCGCTGACGCGCCACGAAGCGCCCCCATCTTCGGAAATGCTGACACCGCCCACGGCGAGCCCCGCAACCACACGGCCGGGCCGGTCGCGATGGGTCGCCAGCGACAGCACGTTCCCCGGTGTCTCTGCCGCAGTCCAAGTCCGGCCGTCATCGTCACTGACGAGCAGCCCTCGACTCGCCAGCAGAATGGTATCGCCATCAAAGGCAAGTGCCGCTGGATCACCATCGCTCGCCGCGAGTGCGAACCCCGGCAACATCGAAGCGACGCCGATACTGAGTGCCGCGGTGAGTACCTTGCGCCGGTTTGGCCGACATCCAATCTCAATCGACTTCAATCTGCATGCTCCTCTGCTCATGCGACGCGGATCACGCCCATCATCCCGGCCGCCTGGTGCTCGAGGATGTGGCAATGGAACATCCAGTTTCCGGGATTGTCGGCGACCAGGGCGATTTCGACCTGCTCGCGCGGCGCGATCAGCACGGTGTCCTGCCATTCACGGAATTCGGTCGGCACGCCATCGCGGCTGATGACGCGGAAGGAGTGGCCGTGCAGGTGGATCGGATGGTCGAACGCCGTGGCGTTCGTCATCTGGAGGACATGGCTCGCGTCGCGCTCCAATGTCAGGAAAGGATCGAGCATGTGCCCTTCGGCCGCGACGCCATTGACGAACCACATGCCGCCACCCACAACGCCACCCATCATTCCGCCCATCATGCTGCCTGACTGGCTCAGGCCCATCTGGCGCTCGACCATGGCGCCCATCATGCCCCCGGTGAACAAGATTTCGTGACGACGGGCCGCGTTCAGATCAGGTTCGATCAGCGGATTGGCTGGAAGGGCAATCTCCCAATCGGGCGGCGTGGCACGCAAGGGCGTGTCGTCAAAGACGACATCCAGCAGGTTGAATTCATTATCGCGATAGGCGCGGTCGATAATTTGAACGGTGGTTCCGGGGTCGGCAAGGCAATCGAGCATGATGTCCGCACGCATCGCCGGGCCCAGAACCACGACACCGTCAGGCGCGGCGTGCGGAGTGACCGGCTGGCCGTCGAGCGCGATGACGCGCGCGGAAAGGTCGCCGAAGTCGAGCGCGAAGATTCGGGCGTTGGCGGCATTGATCAGCCGCAACCGGATGCGTTCGCCTTGCCGCACCACGAAGACATCGGGAACACGCCCATTTATCGTGACAGTATTGCCCAGACGGCCCGCATGGCTCATGTCCATGGCTGCGCCGAAGTCATCCGCAATCGCCGCGTCCTGCGTCAGCCGCCAATCGTCAAGCAGCCAGGTGACATCGCGGTCGACCTGCGGCGGGTTGGGTTCGTCGATGATGAGCGGTCCGGCCAGCCCACGTCCGACCTGCTCGAAACTGCGCTGGTGGGGGTGATACCAAAAGGTCCCGGCATCGATCGCGTCGAACTCGTAGGTGAAGGTTTCTCCGGGTGCGATCGGCTTCTGCGTCAGGTGTGGAACCCCGTCCATCGCGTTCGGCAGACGAAGTCCGTGCCAATGGACGGTGGTTTCCTCGTCCAGACCGTTTGTGACGACGATGCGCAGCCGATCGCCTTGCCGAACCCGTAGCTCCGGGCCGGGAACCTGACCGTTGAAGCCCCAAACGGGGGTTGCGGGATAAGGTTCTGGGACCAGCCTTGCCTGTCCCGGCGCGGGGCGCAGCGAAAAGCTGCGGATTTGCGGCTCGGCGCGCAGAGGCTTTCCGAAAGCCGCGGCGCCGAAACCCGCCAAGGATGTTGCAAGAAAAGATCGGCGACTGAAACGGGAACTGATTTGGTAGGACATGGATGAACACTCTCTGATTTCACTGTACGCCGCCAAAGCAATTGCTCAGCGACGTTCATGGCCCCGCGCAAACGCCCATTTGGGGGCGTCCGGCACGGAGAAACACACGAAGCGCAATCAAGCGCCGTGTGTCAGATCAGAGGTAGACTCGAGGAGGTTGTTTGGCCGGGGGGCCAGATATTCCGTGCGGAATGTCCATTGGCTGGATTTCATGGGCCGCGGCGGCAGCGATCGGGCTGGTACCAGCCGGAATCGAAAGAAGAGCGGCCATTCCCGCGGCATTGCACACAAAATCACAGACGGAACCCATCTTACCGTCTTCCAAGCTGCCGCAGGCGTCGCAATCGTCCATCGCCATCATGCCGCCGTCCGTGGAGACCATTGACGAGGCCATGGCAATTGAGCCCGCAGACTGCGCGACCGCGCCGATGGCAAAAACCACCAGCGAGAGAATGCAGATAAGGCGCGCCCAACGTCTCATGATCTTGATCTACTACCCGCGCGATCCGAATGCCAGCGGCACAAAATCACGTTTCTTGGAACATCCAAAGATTGGCTCGTTCAAATCCTCGGCCAACCGACTTGTTGTAGCGGCAACCACCTGCCTATGACCGCTGGGCAAACGCCGCGAACAGGGCAAGCGTGCGCTCGCTCACATGATGCTCGATCCCTTCGGCATCGCGTTCAGCCGTCTCGGGGTCGAGCCCGAGGCTCAGGAGAAACCGCAAGACGATCTCGTGGCGGTGCCTGCATTCCTTGGCAAGCGCCCGGCCTTCCTCGGTCAGAAAGACCGAACGGTATTTCGCGCGAGTGATCAGGCCGTCCCGCGCCAGACGGCCGAGGGTTTTGGCGACCGTCGGCGCGGTAACGCCCATCCGGGCCGCGATATCGACCGGTCGGGCCTCGCCGTTCTCGTGGATGAGTTCGGCGATCAGTTCGACATAATCTTCCGCCACTTCGCTGCGCCGCGCCTCGCGCACACCGATGAAGGCCTCGGCGCGGGATTCGACCGCACGTGCCTCTGCCTCGGTTGATTCAAGGTTCTCATCATCCGTCATGCCGTCACCTTCGCACGATCAGGATTGACTCGTAAAGCCTGAGCGATGATTATTAGCCTATGCTAACTTTTTGCGCCGGGACTTTGGCCTGCGTGTCATCTGAAGGGACAACGTCCATGCCTGTCGATACCAGCAAGCGAGGGCGCGAGGTGTCGTCCGCCGTGGAGACATCTCGGCCCACAGCGCCACCTGCGATGGTCACGGAGCCAGTATCGGCGTCGCGACGCGCGCTGTTGGTCGGCGGTCTGGTGGCTGCCGGCGGAGCGGCCGTGGCCGCGAGCCGCGCGCAATCCCAGGCAACGCCCGACCCGATGGCGGGGCATGCGATGCCCGGCGGGGCGGTCGATCCGTATTCGGCCCATGACAGTGGCATGGCGCATGGCAACATGACGATGGTCGGCCAGGTGGATCACGCGGGGAACGGCTTTAACCCGACGGCCATGCTGACCGACTGGGAGGTCGGCCGGACCGAGATCATGCCGGATGGTCGCACCTTGCGCACCTTTGAGGTCGAAGCCATCGACATGGAAATCGAGATTGCTCCCGGCGTCTTCTTTCCCGCCTGGACGTTCAACGGTCGCGTGCCCGGCCCCGCCCTGCGCGCAAAGGAGGGCGAACGGCTACGGATCGTCTTCCGCAACCTCGGTTCACATCCCCATTCCATGCATTTTCACGGCATTCACTCGGCGCGAATGGACGGCGTTCAAGGCGCCGGGCTGATCGATCCGGGCGAGGAGTTCGTCTATGAGTTCGATGCCAAGCCCTTCGGCTGTCATCTCTATCATTGCCACGCGCTGCCGCTGAAACGGCACATGCACAAGGGCATGTACGGCCTGTTCGTGGTCGATCCAGATCCGGCGCGCCACCCCGAATTTGCGGCTGTTGCCGCGTCGCGTGTGCTGGGCAGCCCGGAAAACGCCGAATGGCAGGAACTGGCGATGGTGATGAACGGCTTTGACACCAATTTCGACGGCGAAAACGAGGTCTATGCCGTCAACACGGTCGGCCAGGCTTACATGAACGCGCCGATCCGGATCGACAAGTCGCGCCCGGTCCGTATCTACCTCATGAATGCGACCGAGTTCGATCCGATCAACTCGTTCCATCTGCACGGCAATTTCTTCGACTACTACGACACCGGTTCGCAACTCACGCCGACCCTGCGCACGGTCGATGTGATCATGCAGTGTCAGGCGCAGCGCGGCATCCTCGAGTTCAGTTTCGCGGACCACGAGGATGGATTGTACATGTTCCATGCCCATCAAGCCGAGTTCACCGAACTAGGCTGGATGGGCTTTTTCGACGTGCGGGAGGCCGGAGCATGACCGATCAGAGCGAACACAGCCGCCCGCCAATGACCCGCCTGCTTTTCGTTCTCGTGCCGCTGGCCGTCATGCTGGGGGCTTTCGTGTGGATTGCCTCGCTCGATCCGCTGCGCGGCTTCAACAATGGCGCGCCCCCGGTCGAGGCGTTGACCGTCGAACGGACGATCCTAGATGGGTCGGGGATTTCGCTCAGTGTGCGCGCCGGCGGATCGGAAGCGATGGTGGTCGCGCAGGTTGCCGTGGATGATGCATACTGGACCTTCACGCAGGAACCGGCGGGGCCGATTGCCCGCGGCGATGCGGTCTGGCTGCGCATTCCCTATCCGTGGGTCCTTGGCGAGGCCCATCATGTCAATCTGCTGACGAACACAGGCGCGACCTTTGGGCACGAGATCGCGGTTGCAGTTTCGACGCCAAGTCCCACCTGGGGGCAACTTCGGCTCCAGGCGGTGATCGGGGCGATCGTCGGCCTTTTGCCGGTAGCGCTTGGCCTGATGTTCTATCCGGCCATGAAGGGCGTCGGGCGAAGGGGGATGAACTTTCTGCTGGCGCTGACGGTCGGGTTGCTGGCCTTCCTGCTGATCGACACCATATCCGAGGCACTGGAGCTATCGGCAGAAGCGGCCGCGATATTCCAAGGTTCTGCCATGGTCTGGCTGGCGGCGCTTACAAGCTTTCTTCTATTGATGGCTATCGGGCGCTGGCGCGGCAATCCGGAAGGCATCGCGCTTGCGTTCTACATTGCCCTCGGGATCGGGCTTCACAACTTCGGCGAAGGGCTGGCAATCGGCGGCGCATTCGCCGCCGGGTCGGCGGGGCTTGGAACTTTCCTCGTCCTAGGCTTTGCCTTGCACAATGTCACCGAGGGCATCGGCATCGCCGCCCCGATGCTTCGTGCCCGGCCAACGCTTTGGACGTTTGCCGCTCTGACCCTGCTCGCCGGTGGCCCGGCCATCCTCGGAATGTGGGCGGGCAGCCTTGCCTATGCGCCGCAATGGTCGGCACTGGCACTCGCCGTCGGAGCGGGTGCGATCCTGCAAGTCATGGTCGAGGTCAGCGCCTACCTTGTACGTCAAAACGCCGACAGGCAGGCGGCGCTGATGTCACCAGCCGTACTGGTCGGGTTTCTGGGCGGCATCGCCTTCATGTACGCGACGGCGGCATTGATCAAGATCTGAGCGGTAATCGGCTGTTTCGGCTTCATGGGGCGGTCGCCCAGCTCTATAAACTGACCCCGTCTGTCCACGGGGAGATCGCAATTTTCGTGCCCCAGTTTGTGCGCCCAAGAGACTTATTCTTTCGTGATTTCGAAATAAAGAATTTGAGGCTAGAGCGACTAGAGGATCCCACAGATAGGTGAAAACACCGCAAATCCATCTGACTACTATTTCTGAGCCGCACGTCGAAATCGACTGTCTCATATTTTTGGTCTGTCACGATTCTGGTCCTCCGTTGAACAATCAACAGATGTTACGCACCAAAACGAGTGCTTCTTTAGAGGTGTTTCATGGCATCGCCCGCCACATGCGGAAACGCACCTGTTCGGTCACCTCGCGGATTAGACCTTGCGCTTCCATCCAAGCAAGGTTGCGCTGGACGGCGGCGCGGCTGGCACCGGTCAGGGTCTCGGCCATTGGAGCGGAGACGACGGGCCATTCGGTCAGCACCGCGCGCAATGCAGGTGGTGTCTTGCCAGAGAGCGGTGCCATCATGTTGTCCGCCCGCGCTGACCATGCCTGGATATCGTCGAGGTGCCGCATCGCGGTCAGGCATGCTGTTTCCATTCCCTCGAGCCAACGCTGCATGCGCTCGGCAGGTGGGCCACTGGCGCGCAGCCCCCCTGCCCCGCGCATAGCCAGAGGCGCAAAGATGGCCCCCCCATTCGAATTCGCGCCTTCGCTGGCGGCAATGCGTGCGGCGGTAACCGCCGCTTCCATACGGTCGCCCTGTTGCCCGAGGCCCGCAAGGCTCCAGAGGTGAAACCCCATGCAGGCGCGCGTGATCGGGTGCAGGTCGGCGGCTTGCGCCATCAGGTCAAGCCAAACGCCTGCGCGATCTGCAAAGGGCTCGGCTTCATCCGCCATGTTTTCAGGGTCACGGCGATCGAGGAAAGCGGATAGGTCCACCTCTGGGCCGGGACCGCCTGTAAGGCGCCGCACCGCCCATCCGACACGCGCGAGCGCTGCGGTGTCGTCCTGCACCCCGGACAAGCGCATGGATATCCAGAGTGCCAGCCGATCCGGGCCAATTCGGTCGCCCACAAACCAGCTGAGGTCTGCCGCCTCCATCAGCGCGAGCCTGTGCCGCCAGCCCTCCGGGCCACGCCGCAAACGATCATCCAGCGCGCCAATCCGGCCAGCCACACGGGCGAGACGGGCGGCACTGCCCGCCTCGGCGCGTCGCCAATCGTCGAGGACTGCGGTTTCACGCGGCTTTGCCTTTGGCCCGGGCAGCAGATAATCCGGCTCCACTTCCATCGGACCGGGAAGGAACCACAGGTCGTCCTCGGACGTCTCTTCAATCCCCTCCGCATCAACTAGAGGACCGTCCAATTTACTATACTGCGTAGGTACTTGAGGCTTCATATGTGCAAAATATGGCGCTTTTGCATTTTACCAAAGTGTTTTGTTAGGGTGCGCCTGCACACCCTATATAGCACGCGCGCGCGGTGGTCTGCGATATCTCTCTGATCGCGCTCAGCATATGAAAACCAAGGGGTTTTTGATTTGCAGCACCACAAAGAGCGCCCTTGCCTCTGTTTACAAACGGTCGTTTATTGATGGTATGTGAAACTGCAAACGGCCTGTTTTGATGCCCCTGATCGGCTACGCGCGCGTCTCGACCGAAGATCAGACCCCCCTGCCCCAGTCGCAGGCCCTGAAATCTGCGGGCTGTGCTGAGATCCATGAGGAGCAAGCCTCGGGCGGAAACCGGGCGCGGCCGGTGCTGGCCCGTGTTCTGGAACGGATCGGCAAGGGCGATACGCTGGTCGTCGTGCGCATCGACCGCCTGGCGCGGTCCCTCGCGCATCTGCTGGAGGTGATCGAGCGGCTGGAGGCGAAAGGCGCCTTCTTCCGCTCTCTGACCGATCCGATCGACACGTCCTCGCCGCAGGGCAAGTTCACCCTGCAAGTTCTCGGTGCCGCGGCCGAGTTCGAGCGCGCCCTGATCCGCGAACGCACCAAAGCGGGTTTGGCCTCAGCCCGCAGCAAGGGACGGATCGGCGGCAACCCCGGCTTGCGCGCCCGCGATCCAGCGGCGCTGCGCAAGGTGCGGCTGGCGCGGCAGGATGGTTATATGGAACGGCTGAACGAGACGGCGCAGGACTGGGTGCCCCAAGTGCGCCGCCTGCGGCCCGACATGGCTTGGGAGGACGTGCTGCGCGTCATCAACGGCCCCCTGCCCCGCGACCGGCATTGGACGCAAAGCCGGCTGCTGCGCGCCGTGAATGCCTACGTCCGCGACGGCTTCCTGCCCGAAACCGTGCTGGGCCGCGCTGGTCGACGCGAAACCAACGACCGCCTGCCCGCCATCGTTGCCGCCATCAAAGGTGCGGATCCCGGCATCACGCTTCAGGCGATCTGCACCCGGCTAGAAGCGATGCGCGAGCGCACACCCCGCGGGCGGACAAGCTGGCAGCCGTCATCCGTTAAGATGCTGTTGGAACGAGCCGAAAGGCTGGGGCTGCTCGAGTAGCCAAATAACCTTGCAAATCTTCCGCGCCATGGAAGGATTTCAGGGTTACGGCCTGCGCCATTCTCGGAAACTGTCCGCTCATGCAAAGGGGTTGACGATGCGAAGCTGGCCTTCCACCAGCAGGCCATCTTGCATGTCCTCACTCCACAGCGTGGTACAGCCCGCAACCAAAGCGCTTGCCACAATCATCGCATCGTAGATTGAGAAGCCGTAGCGTTCCGCCAAGGCGCGGCCGACGTCATGGGTCTGCACAGTCAGATCTTCGACGGGGCACAAAGAGCGTACGCCTTCGAGAAATGCCGCTGCTTCCTCCCAACTGAGGCCGGCTTTGCGGCGGCAGTTCACCAGCGTCTCGTTCAGGACCTGGACGCTGATCCGGGGTCCCTGCCCCAGGATGACCTCGGCGCGATCGGCCTTCGGGCCGTCGTCGAGCAGGTAAAGAACGACATTCGTGTCCGCGAACTCAGCGCTCATGCGCGTCGTCGCGGCTCAGACGTTCTGCTGAGGACAACTTCCCCCGGAAGCGGCGCAGGCCGGTCAGCACCTCATCCGCACGAGCAAGGCGACGGACTCTGACCCGACCGTCGTCCTTGACCAGGTCGATTTGATCACCCTCCTTGAGACCAAGCTCTCTGACGAGCTCCGCGGGCAAACGGACGGCCAGCGAGTTGCCCCATTTTGCGACCTGCATGGCGACCTCCTGCGTTGATATACATTTGGTAATGTATATCATGCTGGTTGCGCGGGCAAGCCTGTCCCCGTACCCGGGCTACTCTTGTGCGTCATGCAGCGGCTGACACCAGATTTAGAAAGAGCTTGCGCGAATCTGGCATGTCGGGCAATAGTCTCGAAAAATACCGCGTGGTCACATAAAAATCGCGCCCACGAATCGAGGCAGAGATGAGCGACGCTGAGCAGGACCTAGACATTGCCATCGGGCACTACGCAGAGCTTCTCGCGTCGAACCTTCACGCGCAACGTGCGGCTCACTTCCCTCCTGACGCCAAGAAGGTCATGCGCAGCCTGACCAGCGGTGAAGCGGCCGAGTTGCTTGGGGTCGACCATACCTATCTTCGCAAGCTTCATCGAGAAGGAAAGATCGCTGAGGTCGAAACGACTGCGGGAAGTCACCGTCGGTATACGCTGGATGATGTCTGGGACATCCGCCACGCCCTTGAGGCAAATGCAAAAAAGCCTGGCACCTACGTCCCGGGACGTCGTGGCGGGGATGAGCTTCAGATTATCTCTGTCGTCAACTTCAAGGGTGGGTCAGGCAAGACGACCACGTCAGCGCACTTGGCGCAACGCTTGGCGCTCAAAGGATATCGGGTGCTCGCGATCGACCTCGATCCTCAGGCTTCCCTTTCCGCGCTGCATGGCATCCAGCCTGAATTGGACCTGATGGAGGGCGGGACCCTCTATGACGCGGTGCGCTACGATGAGCCGGTTCCGATTTCGGAGGTGATCCGCAAGACCTACATCCGCGGTCTGGATCTGATTCCTGGCAACCTCGAACTCATGGAATTCGAGCACGAGACGCCTGCCGCTATTCAGCGGGGTGGTGCGCGCGCCTTTTTCGCGCGGGTGCGTGATGCGCTCGACAGTGTCGAAGCAGACTACGACGTCGTCGTCATCGACTGTCCCCCGCAGCTCGGCTTCCTGACCATGTCCGCCCTGTCGGCATCCTCCGGCGTCCTTGTAACCGTTCACCCGCAGATGCTCGATCTGATGTCCATGTCGCAGTTCCTGCGCATGACCGCTGATCTGCTCGGTGTCATCCGGGATGCCGGCGCAAATCTTCGTTTCGACTGGCTGCGGTTCCTACCGACCCGATACAAGGTGGGCGATGCCCCACAGACCGAGGTCATTGCCTTTATCCGTGGACTGTTCGGTAGATCAGTCCTCACCAACCATATGGTTGAGTCGACGGCTATCTCTGACGCGGGGCTGACCAAGCAGACGCTCTATGAGGCCGACAAGAAGGACTTCACGCGTCAGACATTCGACCGCGCAATCGAGTCCATGAACGCAGTCAACGACGAGATCGCTGAGATCATCCAGAACACGTGGGGCCGAAATGGCAAGAAAGCCTAAACTCGGGCTGCCGTTGCAGACCCTGCGCAACGCGCCGGACGCACTGGAAGGGCGCAGGCTGCGCGGCGGCGTCTTCGAAATCGAGCCTGACCAAATCGAGACCGCAGGTCGGCTTGATGACCGTTTGCAGATCGATACCGAGAGTCTCAAAGCCTCGATTTCCAAGAATGGTCAGCGCGTGCCGATCCTTGTCCGGCCGCTTGAGGGTGAGCGTTACAGCCTGATCTATGGCCGTCGCCGGCTGGAAGCTTGCAGGGAACTCGGCATCAAGGTCCGCGCCATCGTCACGGAGATGGAGGGCGATCAGGCGCTTCGCGATCAGCTTTTGGAGAACCAGGAGCGTCGGGACCTTAGCTTCATCGAACGCGCGCTTGTCGCCGCCGCCTTGCTGGACGGTGACCATCTGAGCGCATCCGAACGCACAAACAAGGGTGTCGCCGAGGTTCTCAATTTGACCGAGGCAGGCGTTTCTCAGCTGTTAAGCGTGGTTCGCACCGTCGGAGAGGATTTGATCCTGGCCATTGGCGCGGCGCCGGGCATCGGAAGGCCCCGATGGGAAGAGCTCAAGAAGTTGCTTGGGTCTAAAGATGTCGATCGCGAACGGCTTACCGCTTTGGCCGGTGAGGCGAAGACCACCCACCAAGGTGGGATAAACGAGAAGTCCGATAATGCATTCTTGGCTGTCCTCTCCGCTGCAGGAAAGCCTGAACAGACCGCGTCTTCGTCTCGCCCTCGCGGGCAGCCTGGCACGGTCATTCCGGGCGTCGGTGCAGCCACTGTCACGACTGGACGTCGTGGCAAGCAACTCAAGCTCGAGTTGAAGGCCGAGGACAGTGATTTCGTCAGCTGGTTGGAGGGACATGCCCCGCAGTTGATCGCCGAGCTTCACGAGCGCTGGAAGCGTTCGGAAGACTGAGGAAGAGCAACAAACAAAGGAGGCACGAGACAGGCAGAAAAGAAAAAGGCCCCGAGAAGCAAGCTTCACGAGACCTTTCTTAGGTTTCGCACGGGACCAGCCCGCTACAAAACTTCAGTTTTCGCACCTCTGAATGTAGCGATCTGGCCCCTTTCCCGCAAGCGCAAAGCGATTCGCGGGCCAGGGAAATTTTGCCTTCGTGAACGAAAATCATGGAGTACACACCTATTTCGCCGTTTATGCGGCCGATTTCGCACGCCCATCTGCGTGTGGTCGAGCGACCCGAGGCGTCCGTTTCAGGCAAGCCCGTCAATAAGTGGGAGCTCTTGCGTGAGCTGTCCAAGGCGCAGGCTGCCTTTGGGGTTTCCGAGCGCGATCTGACGGTTCTCCAGGGGCTGCTCAGCTTCTTTCCCGATGATGCGCTTGGCGGGAACGCCGAGATGGTCGTCTTCCCGTCCAACAAGGCAATCTGCGAGCGGCTGAACGGCATGCCCTGCTCCACGATGCGCCGTCACCTGGCCCGCCTGGTCGAGGCCGGCTTGCTGATGCGACGCGATAGCCCCAACGGGAAGCGCTACGTCCGCAAGCACGGTGAAGAGCATGTGGCTTTCGGCTTCGAGCTCTCGCCGCTCTACTGCCGGTCCGAGGAGATCGCGCGGGCCGCAGAGGCCGTACGTGAGGCCGAGGAGCGTGTCAGGCGGTTGAGGGAGGTCGTCAGCCTCATGCGGCGCGATCTCGCGGCCCTCGCGGAGTTCGGAGAGGAGATCCGGCCTGGCCTTGGCCTCTGGGATCAGCTGCGCGACACGGCCGCCCTTACGGCACGCGCCCTTCGCCGCAAGCTGTCGCTTGAGGACCTCTCGGGCTATCGGGCCGAACTTGAAGCTCTCCTCGATCAGGCTCGCAACCTCATCGATGGTCCTGAAACAGAAGAAATGAACACCAATGATGCCTGTTTTGAGCGTCACCATCATAATTCAAATAAAGAATCTATAGATTTTGAACCTGCCTTGGAAAAAGGCGGAGCGGCGGCCGTCGCGCCCGATGACGATACCGACGCACCTGTTGCTGACGTTGAAGAACCGGACACACGACCAGTCCCGAAAATCCCGCTCCACCTGGTTCTTGCCGCCTGCCCTTCCCTCAAGACCTTCTACCAGGGTGATATCCGGCACTGGCACCAGCTTTTCGACGCGGCGTGCCACGTCCGGCCCGCCATGGGGATCAGTGCATCAGCTTGGGAAGAAGCGCAGCGGCTCATGGGCCCCGAGCAGGCGTCGATCGTCGTCGTCGCCATGCTGGAACGCTTTGCCGACATCAGATCCCCGGGTGGCTATCTCCGCGCGCTGACCTCCAAAGCCGCAGCTGGCGAGTTCTCCTGCGGACCGATGGTCATGGCGCTGATCTGCCGGCGGAGTGCGGCTTAACAGCTGTTAAGTTCAGATCGGCCATGGCTCGCGCGTCATGACTTAACAGCTGTTAAGTCGCCTCTTGGCAGTCACAGGATGTTCGAGAGGAAAAGGTTGGGGGTTTGAGGGGTGATGGGAAGTGAGATCGGGAGAGTGGCTTCCGACGCCCGTCGTGGAGAAGATCTGATGGCGAAAGCAGCCCAGAACATCACCCTGTCCCCGTCGCGGGACATCCCTTTCAACAAGCTCGTGCTGAGCCAGTCCAATGTGCGGCGCATCAAGGCTGGCGTCTCCGTTGAGGAACTGGCCGAGGACATCGGGCGGCGCGGGCTCCTGCAGAGCCTGAACGTCCGGCCCGTGCTCGATGCCGATGGTGTCGAGACCGACACGTTCGAGATCCCGGCCGGTGGTCGACGCTTCCAGGCGCTGTCGCTCCTGGTGAAGCAGAAGAGGCTGGCGAAGGCCGCGCCGATCCCCTGCATCGTGCGGGATGCTGCGTCCGACATTCTGGCCGAGGACGACTCGCTGGCAGAGAACATGCAGCGCGTCGCTCTGCACCCGCTGGACCAGTTCCGCGCGTTTCAGGCTCTGCGCGAGAAGGGTCAGGGTGAGGAAGCGATCGCGGCGGCCTTCTTCGTCACGCCGCAGATCGTGAAGCAGCGCCTGAAGCTTGCCTCCGTGGCCCCTGCCCTGCTCGAGGTCTATGCCGAGGATGGCATGACGCTCGAGCAGCTGATGGCCTTCACGGTAAATCCGGATCACGCGCATCAGGTGCAGGTCTGGGACGCAGTGAAGAACTCCTGGAACAAGGAGCCCTATGCCATCCGGCGCATGCTGACGGAAACCTCGGTCCGGGCGTCCGATCGCCGCGCGGTCTTCGTCGGTGTCGATGCCTATGAGGCGGCCGGCGGTGTCGTCCTGCGCGATCTCTTCCAGGGCGATGACGGAGGCTGGCTCGAGGACCCTGCCCTGCTCGATCGGCTGGTCTCCGAGAAGCTCCAAGCCGAAGCCGAGGCGCTGGCCTCGGAAGGCTGGAAGTGGATCGAGGTGGCGACCGACCTGCCCTATGGCTACAGCCACGGTCTGCGGCGTCTGGCCGGTGATCCCGCGCCGATGACCGACGAAGAAAGCGCGGCCCATGCGACGCTCCTCGCGGAGTATCGGGCGCTGGAGGAAGAATACTCCGGCCAGGACGAATACCCCGAGGAGATCGATGCCCGGCTGGGTCAACTCGAGATGGCGATGGAAGCGCTTGAACAGCGGCCGCTGAACTACGACCCGGCCGAGGTTGCGCACGCGGGTGTCTTCGTGACGCTGGATCGGGACGGCAGTCTTGCGATCTATCGAGGCTATGTCCGGGCCGAAGACGAGCCGCATGAGGAGACCGCGGTCCAGGATGGTGATGGTGTGGATGTCATGGGGCAGGGGGGTGATGTCGGCGGTTCCAGTTGGAAACCATCGGCGACGCCCGCTGGCGGCACCATCATCACCTCGGGTGGTCAGCCGATCGGTGCGGACCCGTCCGAGGAGGACGACGACGGAGCGCTGAAGCCGTTGCCCGAGCGGCTGGTCATGGAACTGACGGCTCACCGGACCTTGGCTTTGCGCGAGGCCATCGGGCGGTCGCCAGACGTGGCGCTGACGCTCCTGCTCCTGAAGCTGGTGACGGATACCTTCCGCACCTCCTCTGCGACGGGCAGCTGCCTCGAAGCCTCGGTCCGCCATGTCTACATGTCGGCGCAGGCGCCCGATCTGAAGGACAGCGTCGTGGCGAAGCTCGTCGACGAACGCCACGCGGCCTGGGAGGCCGATCTGCCGCTCGGCGATGATGCTGCCCTCTGGGACTATCTGTCCGTTCTCGACGAGGGCAGCCGTCAGGCGTTGCTGGCGCATTGCGTCAGCTTTGGCATCAACGCGCTCCATGAGAAGGTGAACCCCTATGGGGCGGGCATTTCTGCCAGCGGTCTGACCCGCCGCATGGCCCATGCCGATCTGGTGGCGCGGGCCGTCGATCTCGACATGGTCGAGGCGGGCTGGGAGCCGACGGTGGATGGTTACCTTAACCGGGTGCCCAAGGCCCGGATCCTCGAGGCCGTGCGCGAGGCGAAGGGGGAGGGGACCGCGCAGCTTCTCGATCACCTGAAGAAGGGCGAGATGGCCACGGAAGCCGAGCGGCTCCTCAAGGGCAGCGGCTGGCTGCCCGAGGTCTTGCGTCGGGCCGATCTGGCGGCAGGCGACGGCGAGCCGATCGTAGAAGGGCAGGGGGAGGACGCGGACCAGCCCGAGGATGTCGATCTCCCGGCCTTCCTGACGGCCGATCTGCCGGACAGCGATGCGTCGATGATGGCGGCAGAGTGATCTGAGCCATCCGGGGGCGGGAAAACCCGCCCTCACTCTCATAAAATACAGCATTATCAATATGATGAATGCGCGCGCTCGCATTCGAGATGAGGAATCATGTCTGCAACAACCATCATCGACACAGCCCCTCTCGGGGCGCTGATCCGCTACACCGACGGCAGTCCCAAGCCGCCAGCACGGTTCACCAAGAAGCTTGCCGCCTGGGAGCGTTCGAACGGCGTCGGCCGTCTCGTGAAGAAAGAGCCGCCCCGGGTCTATCCGACCTGGACCGCTCCAGCTTCCTTCACGCTGCATGAAGGGAACTTTTCTTCGGACGGGGTGATCCTCGTAACCATCATGCGCAGCCATTCGGCGGACAGCCGTCTGATCTTCGAGGTGGCCGAGGTACCGAAGGCCGGGCAGGTGCGTGTGCTCCTCGACTTCGGGGGCAACACTGAATTGCTGCATCTGGCGGAGTCCGTCACCGCAGCCGAGCTCTGGATTGCGCGAGAAGGCTATCGCAACGCGCGGCTCGAGATCGTCGGTGCCGAGGACGGCGAAAGGGCAGGGGGCGCGGACCTGGCCGCCTGAGCCCCGACAATGCGTGAGGGGTCTGCCGAAGGGCCGGGCCTCTCACCGACCATACCATCGTCCCGCGATGCCGCGGGGCACCATAGGATCCATCCCCAAAGACGGAGCTCTTCAACCAAGAGCCTGCCCGGGAGGCTGGCGGCGTTCCAAGCATCAGCGGGACAACCGGCTCCTGACGTTGGGGGACCATCCCCCGCTCGCCATTCCCTTCCTTGCCCCGGATCCCGTCTTCGAGATCAACCCGCGAGGGGTCGGACTACGGGCGAGCCCGTGCCGCCGGGCGGATTCGGACGAGCCGAACGCACCCGGTGATGTCAGCCAGTCTTCGGGCCTGCGGGGTCCTGTCGCGCGGGGGATGGTCCCCCGCCTCCCAGACAGGAGCCAAACAGATGTCCCGCAAAGATGCTCACGCCTTCGCCGCCTCCCTCGCCGCCACGCTCATGGTCTCGATCGTCGTCTTCCAGGCAGGGGATGGAACCTTCGGCGCCGTCCCCGCCGATGAAATCGACGGCGACGAGGTCGTGATCGTCTCGGAATACGATCCCTTCGGGTGAGGCTTCGGCCTCACTTTCCGAGGGCTCGGCACGGCGCGGATGCGCCTCCGGGCCTATCGCCGATAGAGTGATCGGCGGTGCCGATCTTGGTAGACCTGTGTGCCACCTGCGCACGTCGTAGGACGCGATGGGCGGAGAACAGACGGTAAGGTAACAGGGTTAAACTTGCAGCGATTCTAGAAAGAAGTCGGTCGCTATGTTGCCGTCAGTCGACAGAAATAGTCCAGAATTGCACCCTGCGGCATCAGAATATCGGTTTTCAGTTGTGCTGCCGTCAGCCAAGCAGCAGAGCCACCAGGAGTACAACCAGCCCGACAGCGCTAGAGATGATGTCATACTTGTTGACCTCGGGTTGTGGTAGCTGACTGCGTGGACGACCAGGCCGAAGTCCGCGTGCCTCCATAGCGATGGCGGCCCGCGTTGCGCGGCGGATACCAAAGGCCAGAAGCGGAATGACAAGCGCCATGACCTCGGGCGGTCGAGGGATGCGGCGCAAGGCGTGGCCTGCGCGCATAGCACGTGCCATCCGCAGATTTTGCATCTCGCGGCCCAGATCCGGCACTAGATGCATAGCTTGCAGGATCGCAAAGCCAACAGGAGCCGGCAGGCGCAGATGCTGCATCAGCGCCCGAACCAGTCGCCCTGCATCCGTCGTTAGCGCAAAAAGCGCCGAGATCATGCCGCAAGCCAGCACGCGCGCAAACAGAACCAACCCCGGTGACAGGTCTGGCTGCACCGCCCCCTGTTCGCGCGCCATCTGCACCGCGAATCCGGATTCGCGCTGGAAAAGAACCGAGGTGGTCAGAAAGCCCATGCCAAACAGGGCGAAGGGCACCATCAGCAGCAGGATCTTCCATAGCGCGACCCGTTCCACGACCCAGAGCAGCAGCACCGCGAACCCCAGCGCGATAAGCTGAAACTGCAAATCGAAGACCACAAGCGAAGCGATGATCCAGATCAGACAAAGGGCGAGCTTCGGCAAAGGGTGCAGACGGCTCAACATTAAGCAGGCACCATATGCTGCAAAAGCGGCGCGACCTCTGGTGGGGCCAAGCCCATGGTGTCCAGAAGCGGGGCGTCGCAGAGGATTTCTGGCGCCGGTCCCATAGCTGCAACCCCGCCCTGATCGAGCAAAGCAATACGGTGACAGACCGAGAGGGCAAATTCTGCGTCATGCGTAATGACCGCCAGCGCACGACCCGAGGCCGCGAGACGCCGAATCTGCGTCGCGATACGCACTGTTGCGCGCCAATCCAAGCCGGTGGTCGGCTCATCAAGGATCAGCAAACGCCAGCGATCGGTTTCAGTCAGCAGCGCCAGCGCTAGCCTACGCTTCTGGCCCATGGACAATGTGAACGGATGCTGATCCGCCTGCTCGGACAGGCCCCAGTCAGCAAGCGCCTGCGTGATCTGCGTGGGCGACAACCCGAGTTCGGCCAATTCACCACGCGTGGTGTCGGTCGTGAAATGGGCTTCTGGATTCTGGAAGGCAATCGCCCCGGCAGGCCCATGACGCTGCCCGTCGCGCAGGGGCGCGAGTCCGGCGAGACAAGCCGCGAGTGTCGATTTTCCAGCCCCGTTCGGTCCAAGGATGCCCAGCACTTCGCCCGCGTGCAGGCTGATCGAGATATCGCGCAGCACAACAGGGCCAAAGGGCGGGGCGCAGGCGGCCCCCTCAAGCCGAACCAGTTCAAGGCCGGGTCTGGCAGGCGCGGGAAGCAGGAGCTGGGCCAGATCAACATCTGGCGGCAGGTGCGCCAGCAGATCGGACATCCGCCACTGCTTTGACAACACATGCCCGGCTTCTATGAGGCGCAACCGCAAGCGCACAGCAGGAGGTGTCCATATCCCCTGCGCAACCAGCCTAGCACCATGTTCGGCGAAGACATGATCTGGGGTGCCTGTGATCAGCAGTTTCCCAGAGGGGTTCAGTACGATCACGCGGTCGATACGGTCGAGCAGCGCCCCCAGCGCATGATCGACAACCAGCGCAGTGCGCCCTGGGGCCAGCACCTGTTCTGCAAGACGTTTGGCCGCTTGCGGCGCAAGACTTACCGTTGGCTCATCCGCAACGATTAGCGCGCTGCCCTGCGCCAGTGTCGCCGCAAGTGCGACCATCTGTTTCTGCCCACCAGAAAGCGTAGCGGTGCGCCGCGCGGCCCACTCTTGCGGAATGCCCGCACGGTCCATTGCTTCATCAATGGCCGCCCCCATCTGATCAGGCGGGTAATTTCGGTTTTCCAGCGCGAAGGCGACTTCATCTGCGACAGTGAACCCTGCCAAGGTCTGCTCGGCATCCTGGAACAGAAACGCCACCTGATCAGCCCATTCGGACGGACTGCGCGACGCAACATCCGCTCCGAAAATCCGCAACTCGCCATCGCACCTGGCCGGGATGCTTTTGGGCAGCAACCCGGTCAGTGCATGCAGGATCGAGGATTTGCCGCAGCCCGAAGGCCCCAGCAGGAGAACCCTTTCACCTTGCGCCAGTGCGAAACCGACAGCCCCCACAGCGTCCTGTGTGGCATAGGGGTAGCGGATCACTAGATCGCGGACCCCTATTGCATCAGGCTGCGGCGCGGCGGTCATGGTCGATCTTCAGCCCCGATAGCACACCCGTCTTGAACAGCGCATTGGTGATGGTATAGCCCAGAACCCCGCCCAGCAGCGCACCCGACGTGCAGCGCAGCGCGAACATCACGACCAGCAGACCCGGCTCCAGAGCGCCATAATCGAAGCGCACCCAAGTATAGGCGAATGACACCATCGCGGCCCCCACACCCGCAGCCATCAGCACAGGCAGCGTCCAGCGGCGATAGCGATTGGTGGCAAAGACCAGTTCGGCGCCCATCCCCTGCACGAAACCTGTGAGCAAAAGCAACAAACCTGCTGGACTGCCCAACATGATCTGCACCGCTGCCGCAAGAATGTTGGAGACAAGTGCCACGCCGGGCTTGCGGATGATGGCCGCCGCGATGATCGAATTTATGAACCAAAAGCCCATCACGGCATCCATCGTCACTGGGCCAAAGATCGCTTGCAGGATCAACCAGACCTGCACCCAGCCGAGATAAAGCACACCAAATACAGCGCCCAGAACGGCAACGATCAGAGTTTCACGCAGGGTCCAGACCGAATTCTCGGGCATGGCAGTCTCCATTTTTCAGGTTTGGGAAAAGGGCGCAGTTTGCGCCGCAACGTCAGATTCTGCTTGGGCTGTTGGCCGAAAGCGTCACATCAAGCGCGACATGGCCTGCCTGCGCACCAAAGTTGGTAAACGCCTGCGAGAGTGTCGCAAAAACCGGCCCGGCATCGCCACGCAATTTGGTGCAGAAGTTCTTTGACCGCTCGAAGGTTCCCGATGATTTCAGGAAGTCGATGCAGCCGTAGACCTCGTCCATATGGTGGCCCAGTCCGAGCGGATAGAGCGAAAATTGGGCGGCCACGATCTGCCCGGTTTGCGGCGCTACGGCGACGGCTTGCCGTGCCGCCTCGATCCGGGCGGGCAGTTCGGCGTCAGGCGTCAGGCTGTCAACGGGCGTGCAGATCGGGTCATCTGGCTCGCCCGGACAGCCGCGCGAGACTGTCGCGTGCATGGTGCAATGCACCCCAGAGCGCGCCGCAGCCACGAACAGATCGCGCATCGCTGGAAACAGGATCTCGGGAGGGCCGACGATCAACGTGGACACGTCATCCGTTTCGATCCGCAATTGGTCGCGCCATGGATCAAGCTGTTTGATTGCATCTAGGATGATGCTGACGAAATCATCAGACATCGGATAAAGCGACACTTGTGCGCCTGAAAACATCTTCACCTCGCTCCGCTGGCATTACCCAGATCAGCTAAAGGGTCAGCGGACTTGCATCCGTCATCTCAGCCCCAGCATGATGGAGCGCCCCTGTTGACGCCTTGATCGTAAAATCTCTGACGGATTTGGCAAGGGGCAACTGACGTGCCGAGGAAAAAGCATGCAAAGCTTGAAGTGGCTCGGAAGTGAGACCCGGCACTGGCAAGCGAGAAAACAGGTTTATCTAGTGTTCCGAGTCTGACATTTGCTACCGGTTTCCCCTGATTTCATCGAGTGCGTCAAGCGCACGGCGTTCGCGGGCGATGATGTCTTCAGCGCTTTTGCTCCAGACGAAGGGCTTCGGTTTGGCGTTGTGCTGCAGCAGGTAGTCGTAGATCGCTTCTTCGAGGTCATCGACGCTGTCATAACTCCCGCGGCGGATGCGCTTTGTGGTGATGTCGGCGAAGAAGCGTTCCACGAGGTTCATCCAGGACGCGCTGGTGGGCGTGAAATGCAGCTTGAAGCGGGGATGTTTCTCGAGCCAGGCCTGCACCTCGGGCGTCTTGTGGGTGGCATAGTTGTCGAGGACGATGTGGATGTCGCGCGGCTTTTGGACGGCGCGGTCGATGCGGCGCAGGAATGTCAGGAACTCCTTGGCGCGGTGGCGTGGCATGCAGTCGCCGATCACGAGGCCCGACTTCACGTCCAGCGCGGCGAAGAGCGTGGTGGTGCCGTGGCGCTTGTAGTCGTGGGTCATGGTGGCCGCGCGTCCCTTCTTGAGGGGCAGCCCGGGCTGGGTCCGGTCGAGCGCCTGGATCTGAGACTTCTCGTCAACGCACAGAACGACGGCCCTTTCCGGCGGATCGAGATAAAGCCCCACAATCTCGGTCACCTTCTCCTCGAACAGCGGGTCGTTCGAGACCTTGAAGCCCCTCACGACATGCGGCTTCAGTCCGGCATCCGCCCAGATGCGGCCGACGCTCGAAGGCGATATGCCGACCGCCTCGGCCATCGTCGCGCGGCTCCAGTGCGTGGCATTGGGTGGCGTTTCTTGCACGGTCTTCGCGATCACTTTCAGTCGGACCGCCCTCGGCAGGGGCGGCACGCGGGAAGGCCGCGTCTTGTCCCGCTTGAGCCCTAGCACGCCTTCGTCAAGATACCGCTCCTGCCAGCGCCAGACCGTCGGCTTCGACATGCCCGTCCGCCGCATGATCTCGACAGTCCCCTCGCCCTCCGCCGTCGCGAGCACGATGCCCGCTCGCCACGCGAGCTTGCGCGCCGTGTTGCGGTTGGTCAGCAGACCTTGAAGCTCAGCGCGGTCGGCGGGGCCAAGGTAAAGGCAGATGTCGGAGCGTCTCATCCACCGATCATGACACGGCAGAGCAGGATTGGGAATCCTACGTCAGGTGTGGAACACTAGCTATTTGCTGCGATGGCCTTGACCGGCCGCTTCGGGGAAATCGATTTGATGCTCTGACTGTCCGCTGTGGGCCGATCGCTAAGATTCAGCCTTCAACTGATGGCTAGGTCGCTCGCGGTCTTCCCCGCCTCCAACGCCTCCACGAACCACTGCGGTTTGCGTCCACGACCGGACCAGGTGAGGGCCGGGTTTTCAGGGTGCCGATATTTCGCCACGGCAGGCGCGCGCGAGGATTTCGTCTCAGTGCCGACAAGTTCGGCTAGGGAGTAGCCCAGCTCCCGGGCGAGGGCTTCCACCTTGGCGCGGGCTTCCGCCTTCTGTCGATCCTCGAATGTGGCAATCGCCTTGGCGACGTCCTTCTGCATTTTCTTCAGCTCGCCGAGCGACAGTGCCTCGAGATCGTAATCAGCCATTGGTGCGCTCCGTGTCCTGAATGTCCCGGTATCGATAGCCCGTCGCGGCAGGGTGCCGCAACTCCCGGAAGGCTGGGGCAGGGGTGGCAAAGGCTGGTGATCGTCGTTTTGCCGCCAGTGAGGTGCTGAACTGGGGGTCAGCCTGTCCCGATGCGCAAGGTGACAGGGTCTGGCATGAGCTCCCCGCGCATCTCTGTCTCCTGGGCCATCCCTTCGACTGACAATCCCCTAATCCCGTTCGGTCTCTCGCGCGCAACCCCGCGTCAGTCCGGGCCGTGTTGCCCCTTCGGTGCTGCCCGCTCCACCCCGGTCCTCTGGGGGTTTCCGGCGTCCGTTCCGTCCACCGTGCACGCGTCACCCGACGGGCTTTTTCCGGGTCTTGTCGAAGGGACGGTCCCGAAGACAGGACACACAGGAGCTTACCATGCAGAACATCGTCATCCTCGCCGGCAACATCGGTCAGACCCCCGAAGTCCGCACCACCCAGGGCGGCACCAAGATCACCAACTTCAGCCTCGCCACCTCCCGCCCCCGCCTCTCGGAAGGCCGTGTGATGCGCGACGAGAACGGCTACCGGGTCATGGACACCGAATGGCACCGCATCACCTGCTTCAACGGTCTCGGCAAGACGGTCGCGGAGCATTGCGAAAAGGGGATGAAGGTCCTCGTCCACGGCCGCATCCACTACACCAAGTGGATCGACAGCATGGGGAACGACCGCTACGGCTGCGAGATCATCGCCGAGAAGGTCGACTTCCTCAGCCGCCCGAAGTCGGCCGAGACCGAAAACCCCGAGCTGGTCGACCGCGACGACGAGATCCCGTTCTGAAAAGAACGGGGTCTCCCCCTCAGGCCCGGCGGGGGAACCCGCCGGGTTACTCTACTCCCTGCACCAACGAAGGTTGGCCATATTGTCTTTTCGCAACCTTGAATTGCCGAAACTGGCTCACCAAATAGTGACTGCCCGCGGGAAATCGCTCACGGGTTTGGCCGTTGAACTTGTCAACTTCTTTATGGTGACCTGGCAGCACGATGCCGAACAGCATCGCCGAGACCAGAGCCAGACTGAATGAGACACTGAGCATAGCTCGGACCTCCACGGTTACATTATACCACCTCGCGTTTCGAGACCCGTGTCTGCGAGGCGTTCGGAAGTGAGACGCTGAACGTATGCGCTGACAGAAGGTGGCGTGCGTTCGGGGGACGCCCGGCCTAAAAACCGGAGCCCAGGGTCAGGGCCAGTCCTCCGAACTCTGCGATAAGGAGGCTGAATGCGGCTCGATTGGTTTAAGTCCAGAGGCTACCGCCATTTCGATCTGCCCGTTGGCGAGAAGTTCGCTAGGAAGGTAATGGACCCGAACTTCGTGATTCGGCACTCGTTTGTCCCGCTGCTTCACTACACGAAGTCCGAGAAACGCTACAAGAAATGCCCGAAGACCGGGAAACGGACGATCACCTCGAAGGATCGCCCGATCAAGTATGCATCGCACCGGGACGCCTGCATACTTTCGTTCTACGCCAGCGAAATAAACAAATTGCTGGATGCCCATTATGACGCCGCAGGTCTGTCCGATAGCGTTCTGGCCTATCGTGCCCTCGGTCGCGGCAACTACGATTTCTCGGCGGAAGTGCTTACGTTTGCCAAGACCCATGCTCCCGTCACGATCTTGGCGTTCGATGTCAGCAGTTTCTTCGACAATCTTGACCACACGCTCCTGAAGCGCCGCCTAAAGGCAGTGCTGGGCGTAACGTCACTTCCCGAACACTGGATGCGCGTATTTCGGGCGATCACCGCCTTCCACTACGTCGACATGGAAGAACTCAAGGCGAACGCCACGTTCTCCTCCCGGCTCAAGGGGAATGGTCGGGACCGGATCGCCAGCGTCGAAGAACTCAAGGCAAATGGCATCAAGTTTCACCCGAACCCCGAACTGGCAAAGGGGCATCGGCGAGGCATCCCTCAGGGCACCCCCATCAGCGCAGCAGCGTCGAACCTATACATGATTGACTTCGACAAGGCTGCACGCGCTTTCTGCGACAGCATCGGTGCGCTGTATCGCCGCTATTCGGACGACATCTTGGTGATCTGCGACCCTGCTCACGCCGCAGCAGCCGAAGCAGAGATCATGGATCTCATCAAGGCAGAGAAGCTGGATATCTCTCCGCACAAGACCGAAAGGACCGAGTTTACGGGCACGGGCGCCGTGGCGGGGAAAGCGGCACAGTACCTTGGCTTCGCGCTCCACGAGGCGGGGCCTGCAATTCGCGAAAGCTCCCTCGCTCGCCAATGGCGCAAGATGAAAAGAGCGATGCGTCGGACCCGCAAGATCGCCGAGCGAAATATTGCATCTGGAAAATCGACTAAGGCACACACCAAGCGCCTGTATCGCCGGTTCGCTCACCTGAAGGTGCGTGACGACGAAGGTGTTCGGATCGTGCGAAATTTTTCTTCCTATGGACGGCGCAGCGCCTCCGCATTCGGTGGTGACGAAAAGATCACTCAGCAGATCAAGCGGTTTGAACGTGCCGCGCTCCGTGAGATCCAGGAACTTAAGAAGATCAAGTAGACTTGCTCTTCCACTTATTGGACCAGATAGCGTTTTACTGATCGTGCATTCACATCGTCGCGGAAGTTAACGCGGCGGAGCCGGGCTTTGAGAGTGAGAGGAGTGCCGGTTTCCCGGTGACGGGTTGAGGGTTGGGAGAGTGGCTCCCGGCGCCCGTCGCGGGAGATAGCCGATGGGCGTTGTGGAAGTTCTGGATCCGGTCGCACCGGCGCGGGCAGGTGGCTGGAAAGTGGATGTGAGCCGGGGTGAGCGGAACGGGCGGGTGTCGTCCGAATGGTTCAACCGGCCCGATGACGAGCGGTATCTGTCGCTCGATGATCTCTGGGCCAATGTGAAGGGTCGCTCTGAGCGCAGCCGCAGCCGCGTGGTGCAAACAGCGGATATCCGCGTCGAGGCCGCGCGCGACAACCCCGAGCGGTTGCACCTGATGCTGCCGAAAGCCGAGGCGCCTGTCGCGCCGACGCATTGGGCCTTCGGCCAGCTTGCCAGCATCGTTGGCGCACCGGCCTCCTACCTGCGACAGCTGCCCGCGCCGTTGGCGGGGATCAACCTGCAATACGGCCTGACCAACCACCGCGCCGAGCAGGTGAAGACCTTCGAGACGGAAGATGGCCGCACCGAACTGCGCGCCGTGACCGGCCCCGACTACGGCCGCATCCATGACCATGAACTGGTCGAGGCGGTGCAGCGCATCGCGGGCAATGGCACGGGCGACACGCGCTGGAAGGTGCCGGGTGTGCTCGACTGGTCGACCGGGGTCTACAACCCCGATGTCGAAATCAGCCGCGACACGACCACGCTCTACGCCTCGGACCGCGATGTCTTCCTGTTCCTCGTCGACGATCACAACCCGATCGAGGCGGGCCGGTTGCCCGACGGCTCCCCCGATCTCTACTTCCGGGGCTTCTATTGCTGGAATTCCGAGGTGGGGGCAAAGACCCTCGGCATGGCGAGCTTTTACCTGCGGGCGGTGTGCCAGAACCGCAACCTGTGGGGCGTCGAGGATTTTCAGGAGATCCGGATCCGCCACTCGAAATACGCCGCCTCGCGCTTCGCCCACGAGGCGGCCCCGGCGCTGACGCGGTTTGCCAATTCCTCGCCGCAGGGCTTCGTGAATGGCATCAAGGCGGCGCGGCAGCAGATCGTGGCGCGGACGGATGAGGACCGGGATGATTTCCTGAGGAAGCGCGGCTTCTCGAAGGCTGAATCCGGCAGGATTATCGAAAAGGTGCTGATGGAAGAGGGCCGGCCGCCCGAAAGCATCTTCGATTTCGTGCAGGGCATCACGCGGCTTGCGCGCGACAAGACCCAGCAGGACGCCCGCCTCGACATGGAGGGGCGCGCCAAGAAGCTCCTCGACCGGGTCGGCTGACACCGGCCCGCCACTGCGACCGCCTGCATGCGCGGCGGTCGCACTTTCCCTTTCGACAAGCGCCCGAATGGACCTGCCCAGAAGTGGCCGGGGGCCTCGACGCGCGCAGTTCTGCGAGATCCCCATGACTCCCCAAGAAGAAACCATCGTCCTCGAGGCCCGTGACATCCTCGTTCGCTACCTCAGCCAGAACCCGGTCATCGGCAGCTGGCAGGCGCTGATGGACTATTGTGCTCTGACCGTCCGCGGGCCCATCGAACGCTTTCACGTCCTCTATCTCGACCGCAAGAACCGCATCATCTCCGATGAGCTTCTCTCAACCGGCACGGTCGATCACGTCCCGGTTTATCCGCGCGAAGTGATCAAGCGGGCGCTGATGCTGAACGCCAGCGCCCTGATCCTGATCCACAACCATCCCTCGGGCGATCCGACCCCGTCGGAAGCCGATCTCAGCATGACCAAGGAGATCCAGAAGGGGTGCAAGTATCTCGGCCTGACGCTGCACGACCACATCATCGTAGGCGCCGGGATGGAGCTGAGCCTGCGAGCTTTGGGCAAGCTCTGAGGGCCCGTCGGACCCATCGCCGCTGCCCCTTCGAGGAAGAGGGCGGCGGTTTGGTCTTTGACGGAAGAGGCGGGGAGAGAGGCTTCCCGCGCCGTCGGAGATTTCACTATGTTCGACTTGCCCCTGCCGATTCACCAGACCGCAGTCCCTCGGGGCTTCGTGCCGCCCTTTCGGTCGGGCGACGCTGACCCCAACCACCCCTTCGCCCTGACCCTGTCGCGCCGCGCACCGGCCGACCAGCTGTCGGGCCGGGCCGCGCCGCTGGTCCTCTCCCGTTTCGCGACTCTGGCGGACGCCATGCAGGGCGCGATCCACCATGCGGAGGCGGTGACCACGGACGCTGCGCCCCAGCTTCTGGCAATCCTCGACCGCGACGACCGCCTCGTGCTGGCCGGGGCCGCCAGCAACCACGCCGTCGCCTGGTGCCACCCGGTGACGAGCGCGGCGGAGGCGCGGGGCGTCGTGACCGAGGCGAGCCAGCTGCGCGGGCAGGCGGGCCGCGCGACTGCCTGGGGCGAGCCCGATCTGGCGCAACGGCTGCGCCACCGCGCCGATCTTCTGGATGCGCGTCTCGTCGACCCGCTCTGGCGCGCCTTTGCCGCCCGGGCGCTGCAGGTCGCGGCGTGACGCCCGAGAGGCAGAGAAGGGCAGGGGGGAATTGGAGCTTGTCCGGGGGAGAGAGATCGCCCGGCCCAACTCCGATCCCTTCCCCCCAACCGGAGACACCCAATGACCCTGACTGAACCCACCCTCGCGCCGCCGATGGCACCACCGACCGTCGACATGGGCCAGATCTTCGCGGCGCATGCCGAACGCGCGGCCCGGATCGAAGCGCTGCGCCCAGGCAACAAGGACCGCCTCTTCGATGGCCTGATGGCTGCCGGCATCACCCATGTCACCGTGACCTTTGACGGCGCCGGTGACAGCGGCCAGATGCGAAAGCATCGGCGCATGGTCCGGTGAGATCGCCGTCGATTTCCCCGCGACCGAGATCGAATACGCGGCGCTGACCTGGGACGACCCCGAGGTCGAGATGCGGCAGCTCTCGCTGGAAGATGTCGTCGAGCAGCTGGCCTACGACTTCCTCTCCGACACCCATGGTGGTTGGGAGAACAACGACGGCGCCTGGGGCGAGTTCTGCTTCGACGCTGCCGCCCGCTGCATCCATCTCGAGTTCAACGAGCGCTTCACCTCGTCCGAACTCTTCACCCATGATTTCTGAGGGGGCGGCGATGGCACACCCCTATCACCACGCCTTGTCCTCAGTGAAGAAATGGGGTGGCACGGTCGACGACTTCATCTCCGTGCACACCTGGTTCGACGCCAGCAAGGAGATCACGGCCGACTTCCGGCACCGGGCGCTGCGTCACCATGCCGAGGGCATCTTCATGGCCGAGACGATCTTCGGGACAACCCTGACCCTCTCGACCGGGCGCATCATCCCGACCCGCTGGGTCGGCGAGCAGCATGTTAAGGAAGACCTCGGCTTCATCCCGAGCTTTGCAGACTGGGTGAAGGCCATCCGGCCCGAGCCCTGGATGGGCCGGACCGCGAGGATCGAGGCGCTGGTCGATCCGCATCTTGCGTCTCCCGTGGTCGAGGTCACCTGAGATGACCGATCCGGCCTATCAGCGCCTCGGCCTTCCTGTGACGGCTTCGCCCTTCGCCGTCCTGCGCGCGGCGGTCCGGGCGCTGCACCCCGACACGCGCGTCGTGCGCGGCTTCCGGGCTGCGCGCAAGCGCTTCTATCGGCAGATGCTCTGCGCGCATGCCGCGCGACAGGCGGCGGGCGACAGTCCCACAGGCTGATCGCTCCCAACCATTCTTTCATCCCAATCCAGCGCCCGGCCTCTCGGCCGGGTCTTCCCCATTCAGGAGGTCCCCATGGCGGATTACTTCACCCACTTCTCATGCCTGCTCGATGTCGGCACCCCCGACAAGGCGGCCCGCGCGCTTGCGCTGTTCGAGGAACTCCGCGCCGCGGATCAGGACGCTGATGACGCGGAGGTCGCTGGCTTCGACTTAGTGCGCCAGCACACGCCCGAGGGCAGCACCCTCTGGATCCATGACGACGAGCACGGCGATGTCGAAGCCGTCATCCGCTTCGTGCTGCGCCTCGCCGAAGAGCTCGACCTCACCGGCCTCTGGGGGCTCCAGTACGCCCTGACCTGCTCCAGGCCGCGCCTCGACGCCTTTGGCGGCGGCGCGCATGTCATAGATCTCGGCGCCCGCAAATCCATCGGCTGGACCAGCAGCCTGGAATGGCTTGCCACTGCTCTGAACGGGGAGGACCCCCATGCCTGAGATCATCTGCACCACCGTCTACCAGTTCCCCGAACTCTCGGATGCGGCCAAGGAAAAGGCGCGCAGCTGGTATCGCGAGCTTGGCCCTCACGACGATTGGTGGGACGCGGTCTATGAGGATTTCCGGCGGGTCTGCGAGAGCCTCGGCATCCGCCTGAAGACCACGCCCGTCCGCCTGATGGGCGGGGGGACGAGGCAGAAACCCTGTATCTGGTTCTCCGGGTTCTGGAGCCAGGGCGACGGAGCGTCGTTCGAGGGCTACCTCAACCACGCCAAGGGCGCGGCCGCGAGTATCCGGGACTACGCCCCGACCGACGCGACGCTGCATGGCATCGCGGACCGGCTGCAGGCCATCCAGCGCCGGAACTTCTACCAGCTCGCCGCCGAGGTCAGCCATCGGGGCCGCTACTATCACGAATACACAATGTCGGTGGACGTCACTCGCGACAGCCCGTCTGGGCAGCCGCCGACCGCGGACGCGGAAGAAGTCGTGACCGAGGCGCTGCGTGATCTGGCCCGCTGGCTCTACCGCCAGCTTGAGGCTGAATACGACCACCTCACCTCGGATGAGGCAATCGAGGAGGGGATCATCGTCAACGATTACACGTTCACGGAAGCCGGGCGTCGCTTCGGGTAAGGGCGCACGGTTGAAAACTGTCAGAAAACTGCGTATGTTTCTGACAAAGGAGCGATCATGGAGCGCATGGCCGAGAGCATTATGAATGTCGCTACGACGTTGCCGGAGGGGGTACCCTTGGCAGCGAAGGGGCTTTTGCATCTCGGCTCGCGCGCGGCGGTTGATCAGACGCTGTCGCGTCTGGCTGCGCGCGGCGAGTTGATCCGTGCAGGACGCGGCATCTACATGCGCCCGGTCCAGACACGCTTTGGACCGCGTAGCCCGTCGGCTGAACAGGCGATTGAAGCGCTCGCTATGCAGCGGGGCGAGACGATCGTCCCGAGTGGCGCTGCTGCGGCAAACGCTCTGGGCCTCACGACACAGGTGCCGGTCAAGTCGGTTTACCTTACTTCCGGTCGAAGCCGCGTGCTGAGCCTTGGCCGGCAGGCAGTCGAACTGCGTCATGCGCCGCGTTGGCAGTTGGCCCTTGGGAGCAAGACCTCGGGCCAGGCCGTCCGTGCGCTGGCATGGCTCGGGCCGGATGAGGCTCCCAAAGCTCTTCAAATCCTGCGATCCAAGCTCACGGAGACGGCAAAGACTGAGCTGATGTCCGCCGCGCCGCAGTTTCCGACTTGGCTGGCACGATTAGTCGGAGAGATGGTCCATGGCTGAGGCATTCCTGCGCCTCAGCGGTAAGGACCGACTGGATGCTCTTGGTGTCGCGGCCGATCGGCTCGGCCGACCAGCCCATCTCCTCGAAAAGGACGTCTGGGTGGTCTGGGCGATCCAGCAATTGTTTGGATCGCCCATCGGCACAAACCTCGTCTTCAAGGGCGGCACCTCGCTGTCGAAGGCCTACCGGGTCATTGACCGGTTTTCCGAGGATGTGGATCTGACCTTCGATATCAGAGCGCTGATCCCGGATCTGCTGGAGGGCCGTGAAGACGCCATGCCCGCCACATCCAGCGAAGAGCGGCGCTGGTCGAAACGTGTTCGAAAGGCTTTGCCTGAATGGGTGGCCGGGACCATTCAGCCGATCCTGCAGCAGGCAATTGATCGGGAAGGGGTCGATGCCGGCCTTCGGATTGATGGCGACAAGCTGTTCATCGACTACCCGCACCTCGCCCAAGGCACTGGATACGTTTCTCCGAGCGTGATGCTGGAATTCGGCGCGCGTTCTACAGGAGAGCCCGCATCCCCACGCGATATCGTTTGCGATGCCGCGTCGGTGATCGAAGGCGTGGAGTTTCCCACTGCCCGCCCGCGCGTGATGCATGCGGAACGGACGTTCTGGGAAAAGGCGACAGCGATCCACGTCTTCTGTTTGCAAAACCGTATGCGAGGGGATCGCTTTTCTCGCCACTGGCATGATGTCGCCCGGTTGGACGATGCGGGCATCGCCGCTGCGGCCATCGAAGATCGCGCGCTTGCGACCGCTGTCGCCCGGCACAAGACGATGTTCTTTGCAGAGAAGGCGGCGGATGCCACGTGGATCGATTACGGAGCCGCAACCTGTGGCCAACTCCAACTGGCCCCAAGCGGTGCAGCCCTCGACGTTCTCGCTGACGATTATCGCCGGATGGCCGAGGACGGCCTGCTTGCAAAAACACCAGAGCCCTTTGGCGACTTGATGGACCGCTGCGCTGACATCGCGCGTAAGGCCAATGCAGCGTTCAAGCCTGACTGACCATCTTTTCGGAAGATTCCCGCTACTTATTTCCGTCGATCCATTTCGACATGAGCCCCTTGTCGCGGAAGCACTCTTCCGGAACGGCGCGCTGTTTGATCCGGGCAAGTTTCTCCGCGAAGGCCACCTGCTTTGAGGTCGGCAGCCGGTCCATGTCGGAGACCGGCTTCAGCTGGGCCTGAGCCTCAATCCAGACGCTCAAGGACCGGCGGTCCTGCTGAACCTCCCAGGGCAGAAGGGTCTGATTGCGCAGGGCGAGTGACCGCGCATAGGCGATCTGCTTCGGTGTCGCGGGCAGGGTGTATGTGGTGCTGTCCATCGGGAAACTCCCTTTCTGGCTTGGCCTTCAATATAGAACATAAAGAGAACAAATTCAAGCCAAGCGAACGGAACGCACCGGCTCAAGAGGGAAAGGAGGGTCGGGGACGATCAGGCCTGAGGGTGCCCGAGAGAGGGCGTCCGGGCCTGTCCCTGTCCCTCATTCCGGAGTTTCCCGATGACCTATCTCGCGCCTGTTGCGCCTTCCGTTCCTGTTCTCTCTCGCGATCCCGCGCCTGCGATCCTCGCCGTTGCCGAGGCGCTGCAGCCCGATCTGGCCCAAGGCTTCCAGATCGAAGCGCTGCGCCTGCGCGTAGAGATGGAGCGCGCCTTTGGCGGCTCCGATGCCGACGGCGCCTGGGACTGGAAGCTCGCCTATGAGGCGGGCGAGGTGGCGCTGATCCTCTTCCTGCGAAAGTTTGGCCGCGCGCTGCTGGCCCGTGCTGGATCGCCTGCGGCACTGCTGCCGATCCTTGCCAAGGTGGCGGGCCTCTTGCCGACGCATACCCGGCGCTCGGAGGAGATGGAGCGGTTCCAGCAATTCTCGACGCCGATGCCCATGGGGCTTGCAGCACTGGCCGCCGCACAGATCACGCCGCGTGACCTGGTCCTCGAGCCTTCGGCCGGGACCGGGCTTCTGGCGATCCTCGCTGAGATCGCGGGTGGCAGCCTCGCGCTGAACGAGTTGGCCGACACGCGCGCCGATCTTCTGCGCCTCCTCTTTCCGGGGTGCCCTGTCACCAGTTTCGACGCCGCACAGATCGACGATCACCTCGACGCGGGCTTGCGCCCGAGCGTCATCCTGATGAACCCGCCCTTCTCGGTTGTGGCCAATGTCGATGGCCGGACGACCGAGGCGACGGCCCGGCATCTGCGCTCGGCCCTAGCCCGGCTCGCGCCCGGCGGGCGTCTGGTGGCCATCACGGGGGCGGGTTTTGCGCCTGATGTCCCGGCTTGGGCCGAGACCTTCACACGCCTGACCGAGACCGCGCATCTGGTGTTCACGGGCGCTGTGTCCGGTGCCGCTTTTGCCAAGCACGGCACCAGCTTCGAGACCCGGATCTCGGTCTTTGACAAATGTCGCGGTGGCGAACGGGGTGGGATCACCGCCGATCTGGCTCGGGCGATGTCCGTCGATGCGCCGCAGCTCCTCACCCGGATCGTGGCCGAGTGCCCCCCGCGCCTCGAGTTGGAAGAGGGCGCGCTGCCTCGCCCCCAGCCCACTTCCCCTTTCCGGGAAAAACCAGCCCGTACGTCCGGCCCTCCCGCTCGACATTTGGGGGCAACGTCATCGGCCAGTGCCAATGCAATTGTCGCAGCGCCAGATGCCGAAGACCTCGGCTACACCCTGCGCGAGACGGCGGACGATCTCGGCGCCGCGCGCCTGTCGGACGCGATCTACGAGACCTTCCGCCTGCAGGCGATCGACATCCCCGGGGCGGCCCCGCACCCGACCAAGCTCGTGCAGTCGGCGGCGATGGCCTCGGTCGCGCCCCCGAAACCCTCCTATCGTCCGAAACTCCCGCCTGCCGTGCAGCGCGACGGTCTGCTCTCCGAGGCCCAGCTTGAGACCGTGATCTACGCGGGCGAAGCGCATGGTGCGTATCTCGCCGGATCATGGACCGTCGATGAGACCGGCGACATGGTCTCGGCCGCACCGGCGGATGCCCCTGACGCCATTCGCTTCCGTCGCGGCTTCTTCCTCGGCGACGGCACCGGCGCTGGCAAGGGCCGCCAGTCGGCCGGGATCCTGTTCGACAACTGGTGCCGCGGGCGCCGTAAGGCGCTCTGGATCTCGAAGAGCGACAAGCTCCTGGAAGATGCTCAGCGCGACTGGTCTGCCCTCGGCCAGGAGCGACTTCTGGTGACGCCCCTGTCACGCTTCGCGCAAGGCCGCGACATCCCGCTGACCGAGGGCATCCTCTTCACCACCTACGCAACGCTGCGCTCAGAAGAGCGGGGCGCCAAGAAATCCCGCGTCGACCAGATCGTTGACTGGCTCGGGGCGGATTTCGACGGGGTGATCCTGTTTGACGAAAGCCATGCCATGGCGAATGCCGCCGGGTCGAAGGGCGAGCGTGGCGACACCGAGGCGTCGCAGCAGGGCAGGGCGGGCCTGCGTCTGCAGCACAAGTTGCCCAATGCCCGCGTAGTCTATGTCTCCGCCACTGGGGCCACGACTGTCCACAATCTCGCCTATGCGCAGCGGCTTGGCCTCTGGGGCGGAGAAGACTTTCCATTCGCGACCCGCGCCGAATTCGTCGAGGCCATCGAAGCCGGCGGCGTTGCCGCGATGGAGGTTCTGGCCCGCGACCTGCGGTCGCTTGGCCTCTACACCGCCCGGTCGCTCTCCTACGATGGCGTCGAGTACGAGATGCTCGAGCATGCGCTGACGCCGGAGCAGCGCGGCATCTATGATGCCTATGCCGGGGCCTTCGCCATCATCCACAACAACCTTGCCGCCGCGATGGAGGCGGCCAACATCACGGGTGACAGCGGCACCTTGAACCGCCAGGCCAAATCCGCTGCGCGGTCGGCGTTTGAGTCTGCAAAGCAGCGCTTCTTCGGCCATCTGCTCACTTCTATGAAAACCCCCACCTTGATCTCCAGCATCGAGACCGATCTCGCGGCAGGCCACGCGGCGGTCATCCAGATCGTCTCGACCGGCGAGGCACTGATGGAACGCCGCCTGTCGGAGATCCCGACCGATGAGTGGAACGACATCCGCGTCGACATCACACCGCGGGAATACGTCCTGGACTATCTCGCCCATTCCTTCCCGGTGCAGCTCTACGAGCCCTTCACCGACAGCGAGGGCAATCTGTCGTCGCGGCCCGTGGTGCGCGATGGCCAGCCCGTCGAATGCCGCGAGGCCGCCCGCCGGCGTGATGCGCTGATCGAGAAGCTGGCCTCGTTGCCTCCCGTGCCGGGGGCTCTGGATCAGATCGTCCAGCGCTTCGGCACCGATCTGGTGGCTGAGGTCACGGGCCGGTCGCGCCGCATCGTGCGCAAGGGCGAGGGCCCTGCGGCGCGGCTTGTCGTGGAAAGCCGGGCGGGCTCGGCCAATCTCGCGGAAACCGCCGCCTTCATGGATGACCAGAAGCGCATCCTGATCTTCTCGGATGCCGGGGGCACGGGGCGCAGCTATCACGCCGATCTTGGGGCCAAGAACCAGCGCCTGCGGGTCCACTACCTCTTGGAACCCGGTTGGAAGGCTGACGCCGCGATCCAGGGCCTTGGCCGCACTAACCGCACCAACCAGGCGCAGCCGCCGCTCTTCCGCCCCGTCGCCACCGATGTGAAGGCGGAGAAGCGGTTCCTTTCGACCATCGCGCGCCGGCTTGACACGCTAGGGGCCATCACCCGGGGCCAGCGCCAGACCGGCGGGCAGGGGCTGTTCCGGCCCGAGGACAACCTCGAGTCGCCTTACGCCCGCGATGCCCTGCGCCAGCTCTACCGTCGCATCTATCGCGGCGATGTCGCGGGATGCTCGCTCGGAGCCTTCGAGGATGCCACCGGTCTCAGCCTGACCGATGACAACGGTCTGAAGGACAACCTACCGCCGATCACGACCTTCCTCAATCGCCTGCTTGCGCTGACGATCGACATGCAGGCCGTGCTCTTCTCGGCTTTCGAGGAATTGCTCGATCAACGGATCGAGGGGGCCATCGCTGCCGGGGTGTATGACCTCGGGCTTGAGACCCTGCGCGCCGAGAGCTTCCGCGTCACCGACGCTCGGGTGATCTACACCCATCCCGGCTCCGGCGCGGAGACCCAGCTCCTGACCATCGCAGAAAAGCGCCGCAACACGCCGACCGCGCTCGCAGATGCGCTTGACTGGCTCGATGATCCCAAAGCACGCCTTCTCGTCAACAGCCGCTCGGGCCGTGCCGCCGTGCAGGTGCCCGCCACCAGCTTAATGCTGGATGACGGCACCATCGAGCCCCGCTTGCGGCTGATCCGGCCGACAGAGGCCAGCACCGTCCCAGCTCGGATGATGGAGGACACCCACTGGCTGGAAGCAGACCGCGCAGCCTTCGCCGCCGCCTGGACCGCGGAACTGGCCGAGGTGCCGGAGTTCTCGGAATCCACGCTGCACATCGTGGCGGGGCTGCTGCTGCCGATCTGGAAGCAGCTCCCACAGGATGAAACCCGCGTCTACCGACTGCAAACCGACGATGGGCAGCGCATCATCGGTCGCCGTGTCTCGCCGTCTTGGGTCGCGACCACGTTGGCCGCTGACGCGCCGCAGCTGACAGCCGCACAGGTTCATGCCCTCGTTCTCGAAGGCAAGACCGTGGTGCGGCTGGCCGAAGGGATGGAGTTGCACCGCTCCCGCGTCATGGGCGTGAACCGGATCGAGCTCTCTGGCTTCACGGAAGCGGCGAAAGACCGACTCAAGGCTGACGGTTTCTTCTCGGAGATCATCAGCTGGAAGCTGCGCCTTTTCTGCCCGACGGACTCAGCCGGCATCGCCGTACTTGATCGTCTGCTTGCACGTTGTCCCGTGACGGGACTACATGCGCGCGGAGGTTGTTGACCCATGTATTCCGAGACCGAAGACCTCGTGCGCGATCTGGCAGAAAATGCCGAAGGCGTCTGTCGTGCCTACCTTCCCGCCGGACGGCGGGAAGGATCCTACTGGATCGTCGGCGATCTGCAGAACAACCCCGGCCGGTCACTCTTCGTGCGGTTGACGGGCCCTGCGTCGGGACCAGGGGCAGCGGGGAAGTTTACGGATGGGGCCACAGGCGAGCATGGCGATCTCCTGGACATCATCCGCGCCCGGACGGGGATCACGCGCTTCCCCGACCTTCTCGCCGAGGCCCGAGCGCATCTTGGCCGTCCGCAGCCGGTCGTCCCGGATAGGCAAGAGCCGAGGAAGGCCAAGGCGCCCGGTGGCACTCCTGCGGCGGCGCGCTTGTTTGCTGCCTCGAACCCGATCACAGGCACGCTTGCTGAGACCTACCTCCGTTCCCGAGGCATCACCCAATTCGGGGCGAACGGCGCCTTACGCTTCCACCCGAGGTGCTGGCATCGGGATGAGGGCCAGACCCGGAGCCTCCCAAGACCGGCGCTGATCGCCGCGGTTACCGATGGGGCAGGGACTTTGCAGGGGGTGCATCGCACCTGGCTCGCGCTTGACGGACAGGGGAAAGCGGCTGTCGAGACGCAGCGGCGTGCAATGGGCCACCTCCTCGGCAATGCCGTCAGGCTGACCCCGCATGACGACATCCTCGTGGTCGGCGAGGGCATCGAGACCATGCTGTCCCTTGTCGAGGCAGTGCCCGGCCTTCCCGTCTGGGCGGCACTCTCTTCGGGTCACCTCGGGGTGGTCCTGTTGCCGGAGGGGCTCAAGCGCCTTTACGTCGCGATCGATCGCGATCCGGCCGGGCAGCGCGCGGCAGAGAAGTTGAGCGCCAGAGCCTCCGAGGTCGGGGTGCGCGTGCGGGTGCTGGAGCCGCGGCTCGGGGATTTCAACGATGATCTTCGGGCGAACGGCAAGGACGCGCTGCGCCAGCATCTGGCAGGTCAGATCGGGCCAGAGGATCGGCATCGCCTATTGGGCTGAGCTGCATCGCGCAGGGGGGTCTGGGAGTGCGGGGCAGGGGTCACATCCCTGTCGTGGCTCTGGACCGTCGCCTGCGCCTCATCCCGCGCAATCTCATCCACCCGTCACCCGCACGGCCTTCAAGAGATGGGCAGGCGGCCGTCAAAGGGGCCGCCCCTTCAAGGACGGTGGGCGACTGATTTCCGCCGGCGGGGACGAGCCCCGCCTTTGCATCGCGAAAGACAAATCAGCCGCCCCCCGTCCTCCTCCACATGCGTTCCGGCCCCGAAGGCGGGGTGAAGGAGCGTCCCCCGTGACGGCTTTCGCAGCCCATGAAGGCCGCGCGGGTTGTCGCGCGGACGAGTTAAGGCCCGGAGGCAAGAACTGATGACGATCCACACCCACGACGACGCGTATGAACCCGCCCATACCGCATCCCAGACCGCCCATGCGCTCGACGAGCTGCAGCTCTATGGCTACCGCCCCTTTGACGAGCCCGATCCGCGCCCGATGCCCGACGGGCAGCGCCTCGCGGTCGCCGTCGCCGACATCTTCGACGCCCTCGTCGCGACCTTGGAAGACACCCGCATGGAACCCGACCTCGAAGAGGTGCTCTGGGGCCAGGTCAACCTCTTCCACCGCGCCACGGCCCGGATCGAGCGGTCGCTCGACGAGAACGAGCAGGCGCAGCGCCGCCTTCAGCGCGAGCAGGACGGCTCCGAGGTGAAATCCACCGAACTCGAGCGCCTGACGGCCGAAGGTCTGACACTGATCGAACGGCGCAACTGCATGGACATGATGCGCGATCACGCCGCCACCGAGTTCGTCCATCACACGGGATCGACCTGGCGCCCCCGCACCGGCTCGATGGTGAACCGCCAGCACATGACCGCGGCACTCATCGACAGCCGCGATTTCCTGGCCGCCAAGCGCCGCGCGGAAACCGAGGTGATGCTCCCCGCAGGCCCCAAAGTCGCGCTCACCGGTGGAACCGACTTCAACGATCACCGCCTGATCTGGGGCAAGCTCGACCAGGTCCGGACCAAACATCCCGACATGGTCCTTCTGCACGGGGGAAGCCCGAAGGGCGCGGAACTCATCGCCGCCAAATGGGCCGAAGCCCGGGGCGTGACGCAGGTGGCCTTCAAGCCCGACTGGAGCAAGCACGCCAAGGCCGCGCCTTTCAAGCGCAACGACGCGATGCTGGATGTGCTCCCCGTGGGTGTTCTCGTTTTCCCGGGCACCGGCATCCAGGAGAACCTCGCCGATAAGGCCAAAAAGCTCGGCATCCCGGTCATGAAGTTCGAGAAGGGGGCGTGAGCCCCTTTTTCCCATCGCGGGAAATCGAGGTGGAAGCGCACACTTCCACCTGATATTGTGTAGGAAACCTCAGTCGATCACTACATGTACCATAGCCCGATCCAGCTTGATGTCTTCCCGACCGACGTGCAGATGCGCCGGATTGATCCGGCGCGCAACATGCGTCGCTTCTATCGACTTAGCGTTCAGCGCGACCTATTCGGACGCGCAAGCCTCGTGCGCGAATGGGGACGAATTGGTTTCCGTGGGCAGATGATGGTCGAGACGCACCCTGATGAAGGCAAGGCCATCACCGCGTTGGTGAAGCTGGCAGCGGTGAAGAAGCGGCGGGGCTATGAGGCCCTGCACTTAGGCGATTAGTCTTGATCGCATTGATTGCGATGATTACACTCCTCTCAGGAGGATATCATGGCAAGCATTACCATCCGGAACCTTGACGATGACGTGAAGCGCCGCCTTCGCATCCGCGCAGCCGAGCATGGCCGTTCGATGGAAGAGGAGGCGCGCGAGATCTTGCGCCATGTCGTCGGCGAAGCGAAGCCATCCCACGATCTTGCCGCGGCCATCCGTGCACGGGTCGCGCCGCTGGGCGGCGTTGATCTCGACCTTCCGCAGCGAGAAGCCATGCGGGAACCGCCCGCGTTCGACCAGGCCTGACGCATGATCATCCTCGACACGAATGTAATCTCGGAGCTGTTGCGCCCGGCCCCGGAGCCCAAGGTTGAACACTGGCTTTCCGCTCAGGACGGGCTCAACGTCTATCTGACCTCGATATCGGAGGCAGAGCTGCGCTACGGCCTCGCGATCATGGGGAACGGCAAGCGCCGCGCCGCGCTGGTTGACGCCGTGGACCGTATCCTGCGCGAGGACCTCGCCGGTCGCATCCTGCCCTTCGACAGCGACGCCGCGCAGTCCTATGCCACCATCGCTGCCGCACGACGGTCCGCCGGGCGGCCGATCGCCCAGGCCGATTGCCAGATCGCCTCCATTGCCCACTCCCGTGGTGCCTCCGTCGCCACGCGCAACACGCCTGACTTCGAGGGCTGCGAGATCGACCTGATCAACCCCTGGACCGCCGCATGAACGCCGTTGAGATTGAACAAGCAGTTTCCGAACTCGCTGAGCAGCCTTTTGATGCGGCCGAGTTTCCCTATGCCTTCCTCATGGCCTTCGGCAACAAGGACACGACCATCAAGCGGCTGCGTACCGGCGCGTCGAACAAGTCCGATATCGGCGGCGTCCTTCAGACCAACAACATCCACCTGAAAACCTGCGCGCCGGGCGATATCGCGGCGACCCTGACCGCCCTTCGCGACAGCCCTGCCACGACCCGCGCCAAGGCGAAGTTCATCCTCGCCACCGATGGCATCGATCTGGAGGCCGAGGACATCACCACTGGCGAAACCATCGCCTGCCGCTACGCCGATTTCCCCGACCATTTCGGGTTCTTCCTGCCGCTCGCCGGTATCTCCACCGTCAAGCAGATCCGAGAGAGCGCCTTTGACATCCGCGCGACCAGCCGCCTCAACCGGCTTTATGTCGAACTGATCAAGGACAACCCCGACTGGGGCAGCGCCGACAAACGCCACGACATGAACCACTTCATGGCGCGGCTGATCTTTTGCTTCTTCGCCGAAGACACCGACATCTTTGTCAGCGACAACCTGTTCACCGCCACCATCGATCAGATGGCCAACCGCGACGGGTCGAACACGCACGAAGTGATTGGCGAAATCTTCCGCGCGATGAACACGCCCATCCCCAAGCGGGCCGAGGCCAAGCTGCCCCGTTGGGCCGACACCTTTCCCTATGTGAACGGCGGGCTGTTTTCGGGCAGCACCGATGTACCGCGCTTTTCCAAGATCGCGCAGCGCTACCTGTCCCATATCGGCAGCCTCGACTGGACGCAGATCAACCCCGATATTTTCGGCTCCATGATCCAGGCGGTCGCGGATGAAGAGGAGCGCTCGGTTCTCGGGATGCACTACACCTCGGTGCCGAACATCCTGAAGGTGCTGAACCCCCTCTTCCTTGATGATCTGCGGGCAGAGCTGGAAGCGGCGGGCGACAACGCGCGCAAGCTGGCCAATCTGCGCGCGCGCATGGCCAAGATCCGCGTGTTCGATCCCGCCTGCGGGTCGGGCAACTTCCTTGTCATCGCCTACAAGGAAATGCGCAGCCTTGAATATGAGATCAACAAGCGCCGGGGCGAGCCGCTGCGCCGCACCGACATTCCCCTGACCAACTATCGCGGGATCGAGTTGCGGGATTTCTCGGCCGAGATCGCGCGGCTGGCGCTGATCATCGCGGAATACCAATGCGACGTGACCTATCGCGGCCAGAAAGAGGCGCTGGCCGAGTTCCTGCCGCTGGACGCGCAGAACTGGATCACCTGCGGCAACGCCCTGCGGCTGGACTGGCTGTCGGTCTGCCCGCCCACGGGGACGGGGGTGAAGTTTCAGGCCGATGACCTGTTCATGCAGCCAGCGGATCAGGCGCAGATCGACTTCGCGAACGAAGGGGGCGAAACCTATATCTGCGGGAACCCGCCTTACAAAGGAAATGCCCGAAAGTCCGATGAACAAAAAGACGATATGAAAGCGCTACTCGATGGCCGCTTCGAGAAGTGGGGTCTCTTAGACTATGTCTGCGGATGGTTCGTGAAGGCATTTGAATTTTCCAAGGTCACGCCTGCGAGGTTTGCATTCGTTGCAACAAATAGTGTGGCCCAAGGTCAGCACGTCGCAAACTTCTGGCGGCCATTGTTTGATGATGGACTCAGGTTCTTCTTCGGGATTCGTTCGTTCAAGTGGTCCAACCTCGCCGCCAATGACGCCGGTGTTACTGTGGTCGTCGTTGGTGGGGCCTTGGACAAGGGTGACGCAGAACTATTCGATGGCGACATCAAAACAAAAGCGTCAAATATCAATGGTTATCTTCTCGCTCAACCTAACCATTGGGTGGCGAGCGCACGCAAACCAATTTCTGGACTGCCTTCAATGGTGAAGGGGAACTATTATGGCATGTCGGAACACTTGTTGCTCGACCGAGAAACGGCTGTCGTTTTAGGTGAGCAGGGTTTACCACAAAAAAATATCAGGAAGTTTTTCGGCTCAACAGAAGTCATCAACGCAAAGCACCGATACTGTCTCTGGTTTCCTGACGTTCCTGACGAACATGCATGTGATATACCTGAAATCATCAAGCGTTTGAATGATGGTGCTGCTAACAGGCAGAAGTCGAAAGATGCCGTTTCCAATGGCATGGTGAAACGTCCCCACCAATTTCGAGAAATGAACGAACCCAAAAGTGAAATGCTAGTGATTCCAGTCGTATCGTCGGAGAATCGCGATTATCTCCCTGTTGCACTCCTACGAAATGACTCCGTCATTTCGAATAAGTGTTTCGCCCTCTACGACGCCCCGCTCTGGAACATGGCGCTGATCGCCTCGCGCCTGCATTGGGTCTGGATAGGCACGGTCTGCGTGCGGATGCGAACCGATTTCAGCTATTCCAACACCCTAGGCTGGAACACTTTCCCTGTCCCTAAACTGACCGAAAAGAACCGCGCCGACCTGACAGCGGCGGCGGAAGGCATCCTTCTGGCCCGCGAGGCGCATTTCCCCGCCACCATCGCCGACCTCTATGACCCCGAAAAAATGCCCGCCAACCTGCGCGCCGCGCATGACCACAACGACGAGGTTCTGGAACGCATCTACATCGGCCGCCGCTTTCGCAACGACACCGAACGGCTGGAAAAGCTGTTCGAGATGTACACGAAGATGACGACGAAGGTGAGCGCATGAAGCTGCAGCGTGTCGCCTATGCCGATCTCAACTCACGGCAGAAAGAGAACTACAACTTCCAGAAGGTCGCCGGGCGGCTGGCGGATTACGGTTTCAACAGCATCCGCCTGACCGATGATTGGCAGGGCGCGGATTTCATCGCCGTGCATATCGACGGCGAAACCTTCCTGAAAATTCAGCTCAAAGGGCGCCTTGTCATCGACCGGAAATACACCGGCAAGGGCATTCACATCGCCTTTCTTCACGGCGACGATCTCTATCTCTACGATCATGATGCCCTGGTCGGCTTCATGGAAGCGAATGACAAGATCGGGGCGGACAGCGTCACCTGGCATGAGAAGGGCTTTCGCAGTTGGCCAAGCCCGCCGGCTTGGGCCATCAGCTATTTGAACGAGTACAGGATTTCGCAATGACCAAAGGTGTTCCCTCCGTCTCTGTCAAATACGCCGCCAACGGCAGCTCGACCAAGTCGAACGAACTGGGCATGCGCGCAATGCAGGAACGCGCCTATGAAAAACGGGGCGAGCAATACCTGCTGATCAAGTCGCCCCCGGCCTCGGGCAAATCCCGCGCGCTGATGTTCATCGCGCTCGACAAGCTGCACAATCAGGGCCTGCGTCAGGCCATCGTCGTGGTGCCGGAGAAATCCATCGGGTCCAGCTTCAACGACGAGCCGCTGAGCAAGTATGGCTTCTGGGCCGATTGGACGGTGCAACCGCAATGGAACCTGTGCAACGCCCCCGGCGGGGATGACGGCAAGGTCGGCGCCGTGGGCAAGTTTCTGGCCAGCGACGACAAGGTGTTGGTCTGCACCCACGCCACGTTCCGTTTCGCCGTCGACAAGTTCGGGATCGAGGCCTTCGATGATCGCTTGATCGCGGTGGACGAATTCCACCACGTCTCGGCCAACCCCGACAACAAGCTGGGCACGCATCTGGGCGCGCTGGTCGCCCGCGACAAGGTGCATCTGGTGGCGATGACCGGATCGTATTTCCGCGGCGATGCCGAGGCGGTTCTGTCGCCCGAGGACGAGGCGCGGTTCGACACGGTCACCTATACCTATTACGAGCAGCTGAACGGGTACAAATACCTGAAGTCGCTCGACATCGGGTATTTCTTCTATTCCGGGTCCTACGCCGACGACATCCTCAAGGTGCTGGACCCGACTGAGAAAACGATCCTGCACATCCCGAACGTGAACTCACGCGAGAGCACCAAGGACAAGCACCGCGAGGTCGAGCACATCATCGACGCTTTGGGCGACTGGCAGGGCACCGACCCCGCCACCGGGTTTCAACTGGTCAAGACGCCCGAGGGGCGGGTGCTGCGCATCGCCGATCTGGTGGATGATGAGCCCGCCAAGCGCGACAAGGTTTCAGCCGCGCTGAAGGACCCCGCGCAGAAGAACAACCGCGACCATGTCGACATCATTATCGCCCTGGGGATGGCGAAGGAAGGGTTCGACTGGATCTGGTGTGAACACGCCCTGACGGTAGGCTACCGCGCCAGCCTGACCGAGATCGTGCAGATCATCGGCCGCGCCACCCGCGACGCCGAGGGCAAGACGCGTGCGCGCTTCACCAACCTGATCGCCGAGCCTGATGCCGCGGCCGAGGCCGTGACCGAGGCGGTCAACGACACGCTGAAAGCGATCGCCGCGAGCCTGCTCATGGAGCAGGTGCTGGCCCCGCGTTTCAACTTCACGCCCAAAACCGTGAAAAGCGGCCCTGTCGAAGGGTTCGATTACGGCGAGGGCGGCTATGATCCCAACAAGGAAAATGTCGGCTTCAACGAGGCCAGCGGGCAGTTCCAGATCGAGATCAAGGGCCTGGTCGAACCCAAGAGCAAGGAAGCCAAGCGCATCTGCCAGGAAGACCTCAACGAGGTGATCACCGCTTTCGTTCAAGACAAGACCACGATCGAACGCGGGCTCTTCGATGAAGAGCTGGTGCCTGAGGAACTGACGCAGGTTCGCATGGGAAAGATCGTCGGAGCAAAGTTCCCGGAGCTGGACGCCAAGGATCAGGAAGCCGTGCGCCAGCATGCGGTGGCCGCGCTGAACCTGACCCAGAAAGCAAAGGAGATCGCTCTTTCGAGCGGCGAAGATACGCAGACTACGGGAAACACCGCTCTGATCGACGGGGTGCGCAAATTCGCCATGGATGTGCGTGAGCTCGACATCGACTTGATCGACCGGATCAACCCCTTCGGCGAAGCCTATTCGATATTGGCAAAGACGATGAGCGAGGAAAGCCTTCGGCAGGTTCAGGCCGTGATCTCGGCGAAGAAGGTGCAACTGTCACCGGACGAGGCGCGCGATCTGGCGAAGCGCGCTGTCAAATTCAAGCAGGAGCGGGGCCGTCTGCCATCCATCACATCGCCTGATCCATGGGAGAAGAAAATGGCCGAAGGCGTGGCCTATCTCGCCCGCATGAAGCAGGAGGCTGCCAATGGCTAAGGGTTTCACCGACGAAGACGATGCCCTTCTTGCTGAGCTTGGCGTCGAGGTCGAAGTCAAGAAGCAGCTCAGCCGCACACCACGCGAAGAACGCATCATCGCAGGCTTTGAAGAGATCCTTCGGTTCGCCGATGAATTCGGTCGCCCGCCACAGCACGGTGAAGACCGAGATATCTTCGAACGTCTCTATGCAGTGCGTCTCGATCGGATCCGCGACTTACAGGAATGCCACGATCTCGTCGGGCCCTTTGACAAACACGAACTTCTGTCAGAGGGCCCGACGCTCGTAGCGACGGACACGGATGAGCTCGATGATGACGCGCTTCTGGCGGAACTGGGTGTGGCGGTAGATGCATCCCCGCTTACCGAATTGAAGCATGTCCGCTCTACCGCTGAGAAAAAGGCCGCCGACGAGGTCGCCAACCGTGAAAAATGCGAAGATTTCTCAAAGTTCAAGCCATTGTTCGAGATGGTCCAAAAGGAACTGGACACCGGTTTGCGCGAAACGCGCCCTTTCGAGATGAAAGCGGAGATCGAGAAGGGCCGCTTTTTCATCGTCGGCGGTCAGAAAGCCTATGTTGCTGAAAAGGGTGAGACCATTACGAATGAACAAGGTCGTACGGATGCACGGCTGCGGGTAATCTTTGATAACGGCACCGAGAGCAATATGCTGATGCGCTCGCTCCAGCGCGCGTTGAACAAGGACGACGCCGGACGCCGGATCACTGACCCATCGGCAGGCCCGCTTTTTTCGGACCAGACCATCGATGGCGATGAGGCGAGCGGGATCATCTATGTGCTTCGTAGCAAGTCAGATCATCCGCTTGTTACAGAAAACCGGGAACTGGTGCACAAGATCGGCGTCACCAATATGAGCGTCGAAAAGCGGATCGCTGGCGCGCATTTGCAACCGACATTCTTGATGGCGAATGTCGAGGTGGTTGCGACATACGAGCTCTACAACATCAACCGGTCCAAGCTGGAAAACCTGATCCACCGCATTTTCGAACCGGCACGGCTCGAAATCGAGATCATGGATCGCTTTGGACGGCCTGTGGTCCCACGAGAATGGTTCCTCGTACCTCTCTTTGTCATAAACGATGCTGTGGAGAAGATCAGGGACGGCACAATAACCAGCTATCGCTATGATCCCCACGCTGCCGAACTCAAACGGATTTCGGGGTAGGTTGGGCGATGGATCGGGACAGTCACACGCGTCGAGGGAAATGGTCAGAGGCAGGCGTCCCGAAAAAAGGCTGGACCTGTGTCGGGGTCGAAGACTTGGAAGAGCCCAGCCAACTCTGCGAGATGTGTGACAGCGCCGAAATCCGGTATGCTCATATCATGGAGCATCCAGACTATCCCGGTTCGCTTCAAGTCGGCTGTGTTTGTGCTGAGCACATGGAAGAGGACTACAAGCGGCCCCGGGAGCGGGAGAAGCGTCTCCGAAATTCCGCACGTCGCCGTGCTGCATGGCCTTCTCGAAAATGGCGCACATCCAGACAAGGCAACCTTTACATCAACACGGACGGGTTCAATCTTACGGTGTATCGGGCAGGCGCCGGATGGACAGTGCGTGTCCTGAGAAGGGCATCGGGAGCTGCTCAGATTGGTAGGAAGGCATATTCAACTGAAAGCGATGCAAAGCTTGCCGCGTTCAATGCGCTTCTTTGGGCAAAGGATCACCTATAGCCATGCCCTTCCCGCTATCGCCCCAGAGCATTGACGCCATCGCCGACATTATCAGCGGCGGTGGGGGCAATGACACGTCGCCTCCCATAGGGATCTATCGCAGCGGTGCGAAGATCGAGAAATTCATGCGCGCCTGCAATGTGGCCTTCACGGTGAATGGCTCCCGCGTGCCGTCATTGGTGCAGTGCCTTATCAATCTCAACAATGGCTTCGAAGCCGATCAAGCGCTCCCGAGGATCATCGAGGCTGCCGCTGACCCCCGCGACTTTATCCATGAGCCCGAGCGCCATATCGCCGTGCTCGATCATCTTAACCGCGCGCTGCGCTTCGACGGCTTCGAGGTTCAGCAGCAGGGCGGGCGGATGCGGCTTGTCGAGGCGGGCAAGAATGTCCCCGTCCTGGCGGAGCTGGCCGGGCTGTCCGAGGTGATCGACTTCGACACGGTGAGCCGCGATCTCGACCGCGCCCTCGCCAGCAGCCAGACCGACCCCGAAGATGCCGTCACCGCCGCGTGCAGCACGGTCGAGAGTGTCTGCCGGTCGATCCTCATCGAGCTGGGCCAGCCACTCCCTTCCAAAAAGGATGTGCAGGGGCTCTACAACGCCGTGAAGCAGCCACTCGGTTTGTCCCCTGACCGGTCTGACATCGAGCCCCTGATCGCAGGTGATGTGCGACAAATCCTTTCCGGCTTGGCCACGGTCATCGGTGGGATCGGTGCTCTACGCACCCACGGCGGCGACGCCCACGGCCGCGAGAAGGGCTATGCGCGTATCGACGCACGGATTGCCCGTTTGTCGATCCATGCCGCCAGTACGGCCGCCCTCTTCCTCATCGAGACCTGGCAACGGAAATTTCCTGCTCGTCCGCTTCCAAGAGCCGACGATAGATAAGGGTAACGGCTAGTTTCATCCTGTCAGTAGCGCCGGTCTTGGCCGGTCGTTTCTGCTTCGATTTTGACGGTAGATAAATGTCTCCGCGCCCGTGTCCCAACTTGAGCCCCAAGTGACGGTGACCGAATAGGCCGCCTCTTCACGCCCTTCCCGGCACCGGGTAGAGCGCCGTGCCAATGGAAGACTCCAAGTCACCCTGCAAATGCTATATTTGGTTTAGGGCGAACGGTGCGCTACAAGATGTTCTGAGGTTGCGAGATGTTTGAAGAGACACAACGATTTTTGCGGAGCCTCGAAGGCGGCGGCGAAGTCTCCATTCTCATTGTTGACGACGAGGAAGGCTACTTTGACCGTGAATGCCCATCGGATGAATGCCTTTTCCAGTTCAAGATGCTCAGCGAAGATTGGCATAAGGCCAAGGAGGCAGAGCGGCTTCACTGTCCCGCCTGCGGCCATACCGATCATAGCGATCGCTGGTGGACGCAGCAGCAGGTCGAGCACGCCAAGGCCGCTGCCATCGCGCAGTTCAAAGCACAGTTCAGCAAGGCGCTCAAAGCCGATTCTGCCCGGTTCAACCGGAGCAGGCCGCGCGGCGGCTTTATTTCGATGACGATGAAAGTGGATTCCCGGCCGCAGCATGTCATGCTGCCCCCAGCCGCCACCGACCCGATGGCGCTGAAGATCACTTGTCCGTCCTGTGCCTGCCGCTACGCAGTGATCGGGGCTGCGTATTTCTGCCCCGCCTGCGGGCATAGCGCTGCCGAGCAGGTCTTCGAGCAGACCATTTCAGGGATCAAGGCCACCCTTGGCGCGCTCGACCAGGTGCGCGCCGCAATGCCGGATCGGGACACCGCCGAAACCACCGTGCGCGTCGTGATCGAAAACGGCTTGCAAAACGCTGTCACCGCCTTTCAGCGTGTGGTCGAAGCTCTTTTTGTGGAGCTTCCCGCGCCGCCGAAGGCAAGGCGGAACGCATTCCAGAACCTTGCAGAGGGCAGTACCCTTTGGCAGCAGGCGACGGGGCAGGGCTATGGTGCCCATCTCGACGCCCCTTCCCTCGACCAACTCGCGCGGGCGTTCCAGCAGCGCCATCTGCTTGCCCACCGACAGGGGCTTGTCGATGAGGAGTATATTGCCAAGAGCGGTGACACCCGCTACCGGCCCGGCCAGCGGCTTGTACTTCGCGCCGAAGGCGTCACCGAGGCCGTAGAGCTTGTCGAGAGGCTCGTTGCGGGGCTTCGGGATGATGCAAGCAGTGCCCGTTCAGGGCAGAGGTCTTCACCGTAAATACTGGCAGGGGCGCGGCGCCACCACATTAGAAGGCCACCGGCCTCCAGTCTGCCCTTGCCGCTCCGAGAACCGTGCGCGTGCGTTCACGGATGATCGATCCGTTGCCTCTATGATCCCTCGCCGCAAAAGCTACGCCTTCAAAGGAGCCGCAGTACTGTGGCTCGGTAGGTTGGACGGGGGGGCTGAAAGAAAAGAATTTGGGCCGGTCGGAACGGGCCCCGTTCCAACGCATGAGTTATAGAAGTCCAGTCTATAACTCATGACGCGCAGAATTTGGCATGGCCTGCTGTGCGACCGGCACTCCGCACCGCCCTTGATTGCCTGGCCCGCAGTCAGATCATGCCTGTCAGGCGGCCTCGACCATCGGCTCGTAGCGCACGTCGGGCATGGCATCATTGAGCCAGGCCGGCTGCAGGTCGCCATTGTTCCATTGGTAGAGGTAGCCCACCAGCGTGTCGGTCTTCTTGCAGAGGATGCGCATGATCGGTTCGGCCGTAAGCCGTGGAAAAGTGGTCACGATGTGCTCCTCTCAAACTGACCTCAGGACTTGTTAACAACGAGGCCGCAATATCGTTTTGAACGTCTTAGGGTTGGGTTTCTGCAACTGCAAGATGAAGTCGGCGGCCTCGGCAAGAACCCACCGACAAAAGGACAAGTTGTCTTTATAGTCAGGTTTCTGGCGTATCCGTTTCTGCATTCTGCGCTGCAGCGCGAACGGCGATCTCGTCCAGGAGCATGTCGATCTCTGCCCAGACGCGTGGCTCGATTTGACCGCGGACCAGGGCCCACTTGCTCAGCACATCGAGGGGGTCATGCGCGCGCAAGAGGGCAGTCAGCGCAGGGGCATCGACCGCCAGCGAAGTGCGCGCGCGCCATTCGGTGATCCGCGTCCGCTGCTCTTCCGACGGTGGGACGAACTCGGACCCGAGCTCCCAGTTCTTGACCGCGCGGCGCAGGGCGGCGCGGATGACATGGGCCGGATCGACGCCGCAATCGATCAGGGCTTCCTCCTGCCGTTCCAGTGCGTTCACCCGGATGTCGATCTTGCGCGTCGCCGGACTGCGTTGCGCGCGGGATGGTGATGACATAACCGCAGGTGCCGCCGCTGCGCCCGTCTCCTGTCTCGGCTGGGGTGGGTGCTCAGGCTGAGTACTCGGGTGCCTTGAGGCGTGATCGCCCGTTGACGCGGGCTGCACGGTCACAGGCGCTGGCATCGTTTCAGCTCGCAGAACCTCGTCCCTTCCCGGGCATTCTCCCACCTCTGGCCGCAGGGATGCAGCATAAGCCGGGTCGGGCCGCGTGATGGTCGGGATCTTCTTCCTCACCACCCTGTCCTCACGCAGCCAGGATGTTGTTGAGGATGTCGGTCGCTTCTTCTAGCGCCTCGACCACATGGCGCACATGGGGGCGCATGAGAGGGTTGGGATCGGCCTGCTTATGCAATGCCACAGCATGCAGGAGGCCTTTCTCGTCCATCTCCTTGTAAACGTTCCGGCGCATCATCACGGTCTCGACCACTGGAAACCGCGCGATCGCCGCTTCGATGAGGGCAGCATCGGCACGGGTGGTCTTGGGATCCACCATGTTCAGGACCACGTGGTGGCGGGGCAGGCTGTCGGGATCATCGACGCGAGCGCGGAGCTTTTCGAACCAGTCAGCCGTCTGCGCGCCGACATCGAGATCCGAGGTCGAGAGCATGACAGGCGTCACGATGTGATCGGCCAGAACGGCGATCCCGTCCGACCACTCGGCCCCGACGCCTGCTGTATCGATGAAGATGAAATCCGCCGAGTCCGCCGCATAGACCTGCTCGATCCGGCGATCCACGGCCCCCACGCTCTCGACAGTCGCAGAGCGCAGCAGGGGCGATCCCAAACCCGCGGCTTCAGCCCGCTTGTGCCAGGTGCCGAGCACGCCAGTACTGTCGGTATCGATCAAAAGGACGCGACGGCCAGCGGCAACGGCAGCGCTGATCAAGGCGCGCGAGAGCGTGGTCTTGCCACTCCCCCCTTTCCGGGCCATCGCGGCGATTACCACGAGATTGTCGTTCGGCATGGGGGCGGGCCTCTCGCAAGAATGGTGAAACGCGACAAAGATGTTTCTTTGTCGCTAACCTCCGTCTGCGACGGCGTCAAGCAGAAGACGGGATGCGGGCTGCCTCAGGCGGAATGCGGGGTCCATGGTGCATCGCGCAGGGAACGAAAAGCACCACGCTCGCGACACCTGACGTTCTCCCGTCCGCGCGATGCGGTTCCCAGATGACGCGCGACATGCGACATCGGCCATAGGGCGCAACGCAGGAGGCGCGACGCATACCGCACGGGACATGGACCATCGGCCACCACGCGCGATGCGGGCAGCACGGGCCATCTGCCACTCGCCAGAAACCGTGCTGCAGGGCGCGCAAAACGCAGTCCAAAGGACGCGATGCGCGATGCAGGGAACGCGCGACGCGTTGCATTGAGCGCCTTGCGCGCTGCATTTGCCAAAGGACGTCAAATCGGCCCTCGGGGCCGATTTTCTACATTGAGTACAAGCCCTTGGTGCCTTCTCCGCTTGTGCTGGGAGAAGGCGGGCTTGTACGAAGTTGGCAAGAAATAGGAACGTATACTTCACATGAGCAGCAGTCGCAGACTGACCGATCAGGAGCGCCGTCAGATCGTCCGGGAACGGGCGAAAGGCGTTTCGGTCAGTGCGATCAGTGCAGCGCTGAAGGTCTCACCCAAGACCGTCTACAACGTGCTGAGCCGGGGCCGTTCCGCCGTCTCGGCTAATGACAGCCGCACCCGTGTGCTGACCATGCGCGTCACCGAGCGCGACCTTCGTGGCTTCGATGCGGCCCTCGCGCGGCGCGGCATCTCCCACCGGTCAGACGCCATGCGCTGCCTGATGCAGGCCGCCGACGATCTCCTGCGCCCAGATCACGGCATGACGGATGAACTGAAAGGGATGAGCGCGGCGCTGAACCGGGTCGGCAACAACGTGAACCAGGTCGCGCGCCGCCTGAACGAGGCAAAGCTCAAGGGCGAGCGCCTGCCCTATACCCCGGCCAGCCATGCCGAGATCCGCGACCTTGCGGTGCTCGTCTTCGACATGGCCGACCAGATCCAGGAGATGTTCCGCGCGCGGCGTCGCGAACTGGACCTAGAGGTCACCAATGCCCTCGCCGGTCTGGCACGGCAGGAAGCGGAGCAGGTGGCCAAACATGGCGCGGAGTGAGGCGCGCGGCGTCAGCCCTGCCCTCTTCGATCGCGACTGGAGCCGGGTTTCGGGCAGTTGGCAGGGGCTGTCGAAGAAGGCGCAGATGGTCCGGGCGGCACGCGGCTACTCGCCTGCCATCTTCAAGCCGATCTCGAAAGGCGGCTGCCACACGGGCGCGCAGCTCAAAGCCCAGCTGACCTACCTCACCACCAAGTCGAGCCACATCCTCGACAGCCGCGGCACCCATGACGGCAAGAAGACCCTGACCGGGGCGGAGATCGACCGGGTCGTCCGGCGCTTCGAGAACCAGTGGGGCGAGCGGCACAGCCCTAAGCTCGGGCATACCTCGCATCTTCTGATGGCTTTTCCCGTCGGCACCAGTGGCGAGGAGGTGCGCGCGATCACGGAATCCGTCTGCGAGAAGTTCTTTCAAGGCGAGGGGTCGCAATTCGACTATATTGCTGCAATACACCAAGATCGCGCGCATCCACATGCGCATATCGTTCTGAACCGCCGCAGCAAGGATGGCGAAATGTTCTTTCTCGGGAAGGATCATCACTTCAACTACGACGCCTTCCGGCTGGCGATGGTCGAGGCGGCGCAGGTCCACGGGATCCGGCTCGAGGCGACACGGCGTCTTGACCGGGGGGTCACGACCTACCGCGCCGAGATAGATGAGGTCTACAAGGCCCGTGACGAAGGCCGACCGCCCGTCGAGCGCCAGCGCACAGGCGCTGATCTCGCCGCGGCCCTGCAGACGGTGGCGCGCAATGCGCTGACCTATCGGGGTCTGGCTGCCGAGGCATCCCGGTCGAACTTCGACGACGTGGCCGAGGCGCTCGATCGGGCCAGCACCATCCTTGCCAGTGGCGGTCAGATCCAATCTGACGGAGCCATCTACATGTCCCAAGACGAAACAGCGTTCGACACGCTGATCACCGAGTTTTCTCAGAACATCCGTCAGATCGAGGCGGCGATCGACCGGGCGCCCGCGGCCGAGAGGCCGGAGATCGAGCGCAAGCTCACCGATGTGCTGGCCTCGGTCGCGCATCTGAACCCGCTCGGGGACCGCTCGGCTGCCCTCCTCGACGCGCCATCCCGGGACGGGGTCTATGCGCGGGCGAACATGCGCGAGGACCAGATGGAGCGCCTCGATGATGATGCGGTGAAGGCGCGCCTCAGCGAGGCGCTGCAGAGCACGGGCATCGATCCCGAAGCCGTGGCCGCCCGCATGCGGGAAGGGGCAGGCAACGCAGCCCTCGAACGGCAATGGCTGGCACAGGATCTGCGCGCCATCGCCAAGGCAGGCGATCTCGATCTGGAGAAGGGCGAGGACCGCGAGGAAGCGCTGGACCGGCTGGAAGCCGTCCATGTCCGCCTGGGTGAAACCCTGACCGATGCGCGCATCTTGCGGGCCATCGATGAAGTGGACGACACCAAGGATGATCCGGTTGCCCTTGCCGAACGCATGACGCTGCCGGAGCGCGAGCGTGCGGCCGGCGAACCCGTCATCTTCACGCCTTCCGAGCGCCGCGATTTCCAGGATCTCGTCGCTCAGTTCCGCCGGACAGACTTCGACCATCCCTTCTCGGACGACCCAAGCGTGCGCCGGGCCGGTGCTGTTGAGGTGGAGGAAGCTCGGGCCGCCTTCACCGCCTTCGCGCAGCGGTCGCCCGATCATGCTGAACTGGCCTCGATGGCCTGGGACAAGATCACTGACAGCCGCAAGCCACAGGAGTTCGCCGTCGAGGAGAAAGACCGCTCGCTCCATGCCGGCGACATGGACCTCGCCTTGCGCGATCCCATGCAGCATCTCGGGCCGATCAGCGAAGACGACCGCACCCTCGCGCGCTACCGTGCCGAGATGCCGGACGAGGAGTTCGGGGCGGCGGTGCAGGAGGAAATCAACCGTCTGCGCGCCATGGGGGCATCGCGCGCCTATATCAGCGAGCGAAGTTTTGAGATCGAGGATCAGGCGCGACAGGACTATGCCGAACGGCGCTTCATGGCTGAGACCGCCCCAGATGTGCTAACCTTCCTGCAGCGGGCAGAGGCCGAGGACGTGAAGGCGCTCAACGAGACGGATGGGCAGCGCCTCGTCGCCCAGATCGACCGTAACCTAACACCAAACGCGGTGACGGCCCTGCGCGCGGGTCACGCCGATGTGCTGGAGAAGTTCACCGAGCACCCGCTGCGGCAGCTGGAACTCGCCAAAGCCTATCTGGAAAGCAGCGAGGTGACTGCCCACGGCCCCGCCATGGAGCGGGTGCTGGACGCCCTGGCCGAGGAACAGATCGAGGCACAGCGCGCGCGTCACGCAGCGACCCATGGCGAGAAGGGGATCACCCATGGATAAGGGCAAGATCGCGGGCGGGATCCTGAGCCTGACGCTGGTTGGCCTTGCCATCGGCTATGTCGTGGCCACTGGTTACCTGACACTTCGCTATGGTCTGTCGACGCAAGCCTTCGACGTCACCCTGCTCGCGCGCGAGTACCGAGCCCTCGGTGTCAGCGCGCCGCGGGACTTTCTCTGGGTGAACCTGATCCTCGCAGGCTTTGGGATCGCCGCGCTGATGCTTAGCGTCACGCTTCTTGGCGATGCCCTGACGCGCTTTGGCACGACGCATTGGCAGACCCGGGGCGAGATGAAGCGTAACGGCTTCTTCGCCAAGCCGGGTGGCGGCTTCCTTCTCGGCAAGCTCGGCCCCCCGAAATCGAAGCGTCCCTTCCTCGTGTCAAAAACCTTCCCGCATGCGCTGATCGTGGCACCAACGGGCCGAGGCAAGGGCGTGGGCTTCGTGATCCCGAACCTGCTTACCTACAAAGGCTCGGCCGTGGTGCTCGACGTGAAGGGCGAGAACTTCCGCGAGACATCTCGTTTCCGCGGCAGCATGGGCGACAAGGTGTTCCGCTTCGCGCCGACCGACTGGGACCGCCCGACCCACCGCTACAATCCGCTGGCGCGCATCGCCGCCATGACCAACCCCGATCGGCAACAGATGGAGTTGAAGCTCACCGCGAAGCTCTTCCTGCAGACCGACAACGAAAAGCTGAGCGGGCTTTTGGCCGGCGGCATCGATCTCTTCGTGGCGGCGGGCCTTCTGGCCTTCGAGCGCGGCGTGCCGACCATCGGTGAGATCTACCGCATCACCGCTTCGGGCGGTGACAAGCAAAAGGAATATCTGAAGCGCGCGCACGAGGTGAAGAACACCTCGGCCAAGTTGATCTTCGAGCGCATGGCCTCAACCAACAACGACACCCTGACCTCCTACCTCTCGCTCTTGATGACCTCGGGTCTCGACACCTGGGACAACCGGGCGATCGACGCAGCCACCGCGACCTCGGATTTCTCCTTCCGGGACATCCGGCGCCGCCCCCACGCGATCTATCTCGTGGTCGAGTCCGAGATGATCCGCCCGCTGGCCCCGCTGATCCGGCTGTTCTTCTCGGACCTGATCGCTTCGCTGCAGGCGCAGGAGCCCGGCGATGACGAGCCTTGGCCCGTCATGATCATGCTCGACGAATTCGACCGTCTCGGGAAAATGCCGATCGTCGCCGAGAGCATCAAGACGCTGCGCTCTTTCGGGGGCAACCTTGCCATCGTCACCCAGACCATCCCGGCGTTGGACGAGATCTATGGCGAGAACACGCGCCGGTCGCTGCAGGGCGGCGCGGGCGTGAAGCTCTACCTCACCCCGTCCGAGCAGAAGACCATCGAGGAGCTGAGCCAGGCTGTCGGCAAGACCACCAAGCGCGTGGTGACCAGGTCGCGTGCGGTCGGGCGCAACCCGTTCGAGGGACGCAGTGTCTCTGAGCGAACGGAGGATACCCCGCTCCTCACCGAGGACCAGGCCCGGCGCATGGACCTCGACGAAGTGATCCTCGTCATCGACGCGCAGATGCCGATCCGGGCGCGGCGGATCAAGTATTTCGAGGATCCGGCGCTGAAGGTGCTTCACGCGGGTCAGGCGGGGAGTTTCCCGTACCCGGATGAGGACGGGTTGCGCCGGGATCGGCAGATGAACGAGACGCGCGAGACCGTCGAGAAGCTGAAGCTGGAATTGCAGGCGGTGCGAGCGGCTGCAGGGGCGCAGGGGTCTGAGGGAGATGCGCTGCCCAAAGCGGCTCAATCTCCCTTGCAAAAGCTGCGCGAGCCCAAGCCTGCGCCGTTGGGTCGGGCGCGAGGGCGGGCTGCACGAGCCTCTGCGGGTGGTGGTGGTTCAGGTAAACTGTCGTTCGATGTAGCGGCGCTGGGGTTGATGGAGGTAGACATGACCGAGCTGGCGACAGCGGTTCAGACGACCAGAGCCATTATCGGCGAGTATACCTGACCCGAACCTTCTCTCCACTCAGTTCTGGCTGACGCTATTCAACGGTGCCTCCCGAAGTTGCCGGTCAGACATGGTGCGGCGAAATCCCTGTTTCGACATACCGTACCAACTGATCACTTCCGTTACCTAGCCTTGTGGTTAGATATGTGCAAATCGGTGAGGGTAAGGAGCAGTCTTTAGACTCGAATTCGTGCCTGCGTAGTAATGTCCGCTAACCGCAAACCGCGTCTAAGGACCTCAGCTCGAACTTCGTCGTAAACAGGAGCAACCCCCTTTGGGTCGCTGATGGTCATTAACAACGCGAAACCGATGCCTTCATCCGGAATAACAGCACCGGCCCGAGTCAAGGCGCTCAGGGACAAACGCCAGTCGCTTCGATTTCCGACGCCACGCATTTCCCTGAAGTAGCGCTTGATCGGCGTCCATTTGAGGCCGCTCTCAAGTAGATACTTCTCCGTGTAATCCAGATTCTGTGGCAGCTCATTATCATAATGTTTCAGCTGCGATGTATGATTAGGAATGATCTCGCCTTCGTCAGTAATTGTCTCGTTGAGCTGATGCAGAGTAGCCGCCAACTGTATACGCTGACATTCTGCATCGAACGCAGCGTCGACCACTGGTGAGTAGGCAAGGGTGATGTCGACAGCACCGCGGCACTTTCCATCTGGCCCTGTTAGGGACGACGGCCAAGTGAAGACGAACGAAAGTTCTCGCTTTGCTGGAAGGACATCCGTGAAGACCAGCGTAATGCAATGTGGATCATCAGCAAGGCAAGCCTCAGAGTCTCCGGGTACGCCGAAGCCTACAAATTCCCGGGCAATCGGGCGCAATGGCTTCTTCATCATCGCCGGATGGCGCGTCGAGCGATGCACCGGAAGCGCCATCAGCAGTTCCCGTGACACCTGCCCCCCGAGCCGGTGGTCGAGGGCCGCCACCGTTGCTGCTACCAAGGGGGCCGCAAAGCTGGTGCCGGATTTTCTGACAACCGATCCATCGGCGTCGAGCGAAGCAAGGCCCGTGTCATTCCCAGTGCGCTGTGCGGCACCGCCGTAGTGAACCAGTTCGGGTTTGCGCGCCCCGCCCGCGCCAGGACCACGTCTTGTGTAGGCCGTGGGTAAACCATCCACCGCCGCCGTCAATCCCGGTGGGTTCACGGCGCCCACCGACAGCCCAAACATGTGCTCGGCCGGTGCCGTGATGCCATCATTGCGCGCGCCCCGTTGCGCCAGCATTTCCAAAGCCTTGTCGGTTTCCGCCGGCCATTCGGGCCGCCGCTCGGCCCCATCAAGGTTGCCGGCAGAGACAACAAAGATAACGTCGTGCAGCCGCGCGATTTCATCCAGCCGGGCGGCAAAAGTTGAATAGCTGTGACGGGTGCGTGCGTTTGGGGATCCAAGGCTGAAATTGAAGATCCGCGTTCCGGCCTCGACCTTGGCATGTGTCACTAGCTCCTCCAGCTGGTCGAAGAACTCATCCGGCGTCCCGTAATATTGCCCCAGCAGAGACTTCCTCGGCATGATCGCGAGGTCGAAATACCGGCACGGCTCGCGTTCCAGGCGATCTGCGAAGCCTGGGTTGAGCGCAGAACCTGCCGCCACAAGCCCCGCTATGAACGTGCCATGCTCGTGATCGCTGTCCCCGGGCAGCAGCGGGCCGGCTACCCCGGCGCACCAGGGATCGAGCGCGTCCAGCGCGGAAACACCGCCATCAATCACGCCCACCACGGGATAATCCCGGTCCGCCAGTGGAGCCGGCAGGTCGATGGCTACGCCCGATTCGGAAGCGCCCGCGGGGGCCGGCTCGATTTCCATCGGCAAGGCGATTCGCCGCACCAGCGGCTCTTCGGCCAATTGCTCCAGTAAGAGCTGATGGCGCCTTATAGACCGGTCGCGCGGGGCTGAGGCGACGGCTCGTCCGGCTGGCCGCTCCGTTGCTTCGGTCGACCCATCTGGCGCAAGCAGCACGATGTCGTTCGGGGTGCCGGCTGACAGAAGGTCAATGCTAAGCGCAAGACCGGTCGGCCGCCGCTCTCTCAGACCGGCCACAGGCCGCACGAACAGGCTGCCGACACTCGCCAGCCGATTTTTCAGGGCTTCCATCTGCGCGCGGACAGCATCGCCGGAGATCGCGGGATCGGGGCGGAACAGCTCGACCAGATAGCCGCCGATGGCACCCTCCTTCTCAAGGGCTTCGACAGCCTCGGACGCTGAAAAATCTAGCCGATCCGGTGCCTCAAGCAGGCCAATGCTAGCAATGGCACCAAGCTCGCTGCGATATCCGGAAACACGCTCCTCGAACTCTCCGGTGCGTGGGTTTTCCCGTTCCTGTGGCACGTCCTCGGCCCGCTCGGCAATCAGCGTGTCGAGCGCGTCCAGAGCGTCTGGCGTTGCCTGAAAGAACATCTCTCCTATCCCGCGACCGCCAACGAGCGCGAACCGGTTCCGCTCGCAGAAGAGCTTGTCGATTGGACGATAGCTCTTCGCCAGGGCGTCCTCTCGCATCTGCACCAACACAAAGCCGAGGGCCGAGTGCTGTTCCCGCAGCCTCAGGCTGCTGGCGCGGAGCTGCTCTCGCATCTTTGCCTTGTGGCGACGGAAGCCCTCGTTATCACCCTGAAAGAAATCCCTGCTGGGGCCGCGCGTTCCGGGCGCCGGCGGGTGAATGAAGCGCCGGGTGTCGAGGAAAACTTGGACCGGGCGCTGGATACTGTCCCGTTCAGCCATCGCTCACCGCCTCTGTCCCCGATGATGTCACTCGTGCTGACTGGCTGCGCTCCCGCAGGCGGCGCGATACCGTCGACTGGGATACACCGACGATGGCGCCCGCTGCATTCTGGGTCAGCCCGGCCTGCTCAACGAAGGCAGCAGCAAGATCCTCTTCGGGTCCAAGCAGCAGTGCCTTGCGAAGGCCCCCGAATAGATGGCCGTTTAGGGTTGCCTGCCGTCGAAGCCCCGCCAGCATGGACTGGCCGCGACCGGCGCGGCTACTGTTTCCCTTCGGCAGATGCAGTACTAGGAAGCGTTTCCCCCCGGCGACAAGCGTTTCCAGATCGGCGCCGCTCATGCCTTCAGTGAGCCAGACCAGCATGTCGATTTCTTCGCGGGTCAGTTCGATCGGACGCACAAACCGCTCAAGCAGAACCCGGCGCGCGGTTTCATCCGGCAGCGCGATCTCGATGCGCCCGTCGAACCGGCGCCAAACAGCGGCGTCCAGAAGATGCTCATGATTGGTGGCTGCCAGGGTGAAGCCCCTGTCTCCCCGTGCATCGAGGCTTTGCAGGAGCGTATTCACCACCCGCTTGATCTCGCCCACTTCCTGGGCGTCATCTCGAGCCTTGGCGACGGCATCGAATTCGTCGAGGAATAGAATGCAGCGATAGCGATTTGCGAAATCGAATAGCGCACCGATGTTGCGCGCCGTAGTTCCGAGGAAGGACGAGACAAGGCCATCCAGTCGAGCTTCGACAAGGGGAAGGCCGAGTTGTGCTCCGATGTAACGGGCGAGCATGGTCTTGCCGACACCCGGTGCACCATAGAGCAAGCAACGCAAATTCGGTTGCACGCCGAGCGCTGCCAGCTCCTTTACGCGGGACCATTCCTCGATCAGATCGGTGACGGCGGACTTGAGCGCCTCATTGAACACCGGCTCCGCGTCGGCGGCTTCGTCGGGCTGCACGACGCGCACCAGCGGTGTCCCCGTTTCCTTGTCATGTGGCAGCGGCGTATTCCGGCTCAGCACTTCGCCGGGCAAGGCCTGCGCCGACCCGGCACGCATGCGCTCCAAAGACATCGGCGCGAACGACTGTTTGCGGACCTCGCGCGACAGCAGCCGGCTCAGCTTCTCGGCCTGCCGTGGTTCCGACTCCCGCAGCGAGTCCCGCAGCCGCTCGATCTGGTAACGCGCGCGGTTGCTGTCGCCGCTTGCGGCAGCTCGTGACAGGGAAAGTATGATCTCAAAGTGGTCCATATCCGAGATGCGCCCGCAGTATTCATGGTTTGGGACGCATGATGCGATTTTTGCCTCAGTTATGCAACGATCTTCGACATGATGCTGACGATCGGTTCCCGTGTTACCAGTCAGCACGCCGACGTCGCGCTGCGCAACGTCCGCGCCCCTCTGACTTCCAAGGATATCGTGATGATTTCGAGAAGACATAAAGGTACAATCAGACGGTACCGTGCGGGGTGTCAGCATGTTAGGCCTCTGGCCGGTCTCGGGTCGATAGCCCGTTGATGTTCGATCCCGGGTGACCGCTGTCGCGACACCATTCGACCCGGCCCGCCTTGATCCAGAAGTGGCAGCGGCAGCCATTGGTCTGGCGGATCGACGGCGAGATGCTGGGGCGGCCGAACCAGTCGACGGCGATCGACCATCGCGGCCTGCGCTGCTGGCTGAGCGATAGCTGCAACTTCTCGCCGCAGCCGCCCGGGCAGCGGAAACAGCCCCATTTGTCCAGACTGCCACTTCGCACAATGACCAGGCGCCCGGAGGTGAGACGCTCCGGGTCTGGATGCGCCTCCTGAACCGAGGCGATCAGGTGGCTTCTGGGAAGCCACCCGATCCGCTCCAGAACAACGCGGCAAAGTCCCCTTAGGCACTTCATCAGCTGATCCGATCGAGAAACGGCTCGACATCGGCACGGCCCCAGTAGTGCGTATCGACGCAGATCGGGCAGTCAGACCGCTGCTTTGCCCCCTGACGGCGCTCCTCGCCCCGGTCCAGCCGCCGGACCCGCTGCCAGGCCCACCGGCCCTCACCCCGATAGTCTACCAGGCCCTGCAGAAGCTCGTTGACCGCGATGCTGGCCGTTTCCGTGGTGAACGTCACCACGGCCGGCGCCGGATTGCCGCCACCCCGGACATACGCTTCACGCTTCTGCCGCTCGTACTCGGCGGGTGCATTCCGACGCAGCGCCTCCTCGCCGGCGGCCTGGGCGTCCACGACACCCCGGCACATCAGGCACGGTGCGCCAGGCGTCAGGACTGTCACACGGGCGCTCATATCGCGCAGGCCGCCCTCAGGACTGGGTTCGATTGCCAGGCCCATATCGATCACCGGCACAAGATAGAAGTGCGCGAACCGGTTCAGGAACAGGCGGCCACCGTGATCGTCGGTGCAGCCGAAGATCACATCACAGGCTTTGAGCGCATCGCGTACGGACGGGTCCTCAACCCAGCGCTGATAGGCGCGTACCCGTACCCCAAGTCCCAGTTCGCTGATTTCCCGCGCCACGACTTCGACTTTCGGTCGCATGGCATCGGCATCCGCCCGCCGTGCGCCATGCAGCCGGTTCAGGTTGGTCACCTCAACGATGTCTTCGTCGAATAGCGCGATCTGGCCGACACCCAGCCGCGCCAGCAACATCGCTGTCGCGCTACCCGTGCCGCCGCAGCCGACGACGCCGACCCGAAGTCCTCGCAGGATACTGTTTAGCCCGGCGCCGAACGCGCGAGCCTGCCGGTCGAAAGCGGCCTCCGGGGTCGCCGCACCGACCGTCGTATAGATGAGCCGGGTGCCAACGGAGCGGATCGTTCCGATCTCAATGGGAGTCTTTTCATCGACCCAGAGCCGGGCCCGGAGCCGATCCTTCCCGATCAGCAGCAAGCTCAGCAGCCGGGCTTCATCGCCATTCCGGTTCCGGGCCAGCCTGAACAGCTCCCGTTCGTTCTGGTCGTCCTGCGTGGAAAAATCCGGGAAGCCGCCCGGGTGACTGTGAACGATGCCGGGCAGCAAACCCTCCTCAGCCGCGCGGCGGCAGAGGCTGACGTAAGAGTCTGTACGCCAGGTGATATGGCGCTCGCTGGCCGAGACCGCGTCATCAGGGGGTATCGAGATGATCTCGAAAGAGGTTAACCGAAGCCGCCCCTGCCTTGACCAGGGATCGACGCCGATCTGGTTCACGCCATACAACACATAGGCAGCCGCCTCCGTACCATCCTCCCGATGGAGCAGGTGCTTCAGTTCGGCCTGATGGGCCTCCTGGAGCGTCAGTTCGACATCCATCACGCAGCCTCTTCCAATGCCTGTTCGACCCGCTTCAGCATGGTGCTGAGACCGTCGACACCGGGGCGCCAGCTCGTATTGTGGCGTGACCAGCGCTGCCACCGCTGGCCCTCGAACTGCACGGGCTGATCCGCCGCTTTCGGATAACGCTGGTCAGGGACCAACTGGAGCCACGGCAGCGCGTAAAACATGTCCGGCGCCACGTCCGGATAGCCGCTCGGCAACAGGATCAGGATGCTGGCTGCATCCACCTGGTACTTCGCCGACGGCAATCTGAAACCGGTGAGGATGACGCCCCGCTGGGCGCCATCCGTCACCTCCCGATACGCGAGACCACGCCCCGCGAGATACCGACGATCGGCGGAAGGCAGCAGGCTCATGCCGCCCCCTCCGTCGTCTGCGTGATCCCCGTGAAGAAGCGCTCCAGCCCCTTCCCGTCCAGCCGCACCAGCTCGCTGTCGCCGACCGGCTGATCTTCGCCGCCCCTGACCTCGAGCCAGACGCCGTAGGTGGCGGGGTCGACCCCGGCCAGCCGCTTCAGGACCCTGCCGCTGATCGCGCAGGCGCCCCACTCGAACACCTTGCGGTCGAGTTCGATGCGATAGGATTCCGCACTGGCGAAAATCAGGAACCGCTCGACGCCCCCGCTCCGCAGATCGGTGGTCTCATCCAGACGCAACTCCTCGAGCTCGCCATTGCTGAGAACTAGGAACAGAAGATGCTCCTCGACCTGCCGGATACCCGCCGCGTCGAGAATCTGGCGGCCCGTCGGAACCGGATCGTCGATCCGAACCGGCCGGAAGGCGAGCTCTGCATCGCCGACCTCCATCCGGTACGGACCGTGCGCACGGTGTTTGCTGCCTGCGGCAAGGGAGGCCGCAACGTCTTCGATGTCTGTCGTTCCAGTCGTCATGGCGACCTCCTATGGGTTTGCGGCCTCTCAGCCCTTGCCAATGTCGCCTTCGACATGGCATCAATGTCGGGAATATATGGTCATCCGAAAAACCCGTCAACCCCACCATGTCGAAAGCGCCATGACAACCACCTCCGACAATCCATCTGACATCTTCAAGGAACGCCTCCGGACCGCACGGGAGGAACTCCGCAAGCTGAGTCAGGCCGAACTCGCGCGCGAGACCGGCCTGCCCCCGAGTTCCGTTGCTCATTTCGAAGCGGGCACGCGGAAACCCTCCTTCGACAACCTCCGCAAGCTCGCCAACGCCCTCAACGTCACGACCGACTACCTGCTGGGGCGGTCAGAGGATCCGGCAGGCGCCGCAGAAGCTGACCCGATCTATCGCGACGTGCACAAGCTGACCGACAAGAACCGCAAGATGGCGGCTGACTTCATGAGGTTCCTAGCCCAGCAGGACGAGAAGGAGCGCGGGGAGGACGAATGATCCGCAATCCCGATCTGCAGCAACGGAAACTGGTCCGGCTCGCCGAACATGTCCTGCGTGACAAGGGCCTGCTTCACCTGCCGGTCAATCTGGAGGCCCTGGCTTCGGCCTGCAGAATCCCGCTACAGGCGATGGATGCCGACGAAGAGGGCGTATCTGGCATGCTGCTGCGGGTCGGAAACGCTTTCGGCATCCGATATGCGACCCATATCCCGAGCGTGGGCTTCCAGCGCTTCAGCATCGCCCACGAGTTCGGCCATTACTTTGCCGAAGGCCATCTCGACCACATCCAGTTCGAGGCCGGCATCCATAGCTCTCGGGCGGGGTTCGTCTCGCCCGACCCGTACGAGCGCGAAGCCGACTACTTCGCGTCGGGACTGCTTATGCCCTCATCGCTTGTCCGCACCCTCCTGAAGCGGGCTCCCGAAGGCCTGCAGAGCATCGAGATGCTCGGGCGCGCGGCCGAGGCCTCTACCGTGGCGGCCGCCATCCGCTACATAAGCGAGACTGAAGACGCAGCCGCCATCATCGTCAGCCGCAACGGCCATGTCGACTACTGCTTCAAGTCAGAAGCCCTCAAGCAGCTCAAAGGACAGACCTGGCTCCGCAAGGGCGCGGCCTTGCCGGAGGGTACGCTGACAGCCGCTATCGCCCGGCAGCCTGCTGCAGAGCGGCGGCGGCTCCGAGACGAAGCCGACAGCGACATACTCGACTGGTTCGGCGGCGCCCGCGCCGTCCCAGCTACCGAACAGGTTGTTGACCTCGGCCGCTACGAACGTGTGCTGACCGTGCTGTCCTGTGCCCAGCTGGTCGACGACACCTACCGGGATGAGGACGAGCTCGACGAGTCGGACGAGGCTATGGAGGAGCGCTGGACCCCGCGCTTTCGACGACGTTGAGCAGACCTAACTGTTCGAAGGATTCTTGCCGCTTTGGCGAATGGACGGCGCTGCGGGTCACGCTCTGCGGCGGGAACTGCATCACTATCGAGGTTTTCGGCGCGCCAGACACAGCTTAGGAGACGTGTCGACTACAAGAAATCAAATCATTCCATTCCATGCGACTTCGATAACGACGAACGGTAGCAAAGTGGCGTTGGACATCAACACCCCAACCGTTTCGCCCGCTCAGCCATCCTCACCACCTGCGCGCTCGCCGTCACCGCTGCACTCCTCACGGCAGTGGGTGCCTGCACAGCCCCCCGCCCGATCGCCTCGCCCGTGGTCAGCGCACCGATCCGCGCCCTGCCCTTGACGCCGTCGGTATTGAGGATCCCCCGCATGATCCCGGTCGATCCCGCGACCACAGCGGGTGCCGCAGCCACCATCAGGTTTCCAGAAATCCCCCGCACGATCAGGGGTGTTGCCGCGACGAAGCCCTTGGCCAGGAACACCATCACGAAGAACGGGACCAGCGAGCCGATGTTTGTGGCTGAGTTTGGGTCACCGAGCTGGGCCAGCAGCGAATTCGCCATGCCGACGACGGTCGAGAACATGGCGGCGATCACGATAGGGTAGAAGGCGTAGCTGATCGTCGTCGAGACCCATCTGTGGAAGAAATCCTTGGTCGCATCGAAGAGCGACAGCGCAATCATGATCGGCGCAAGACCGAGCATCAGGGTCAGCATCATCTTGGCGAAGATGAGGACGATGCCGGTCATGAAGCCAAGGAGGCTCAAGAGCACGAGGCCGATGCCGCCGAGGATCGCGCCAGTCATCCAGTTCAGGTTGTTGCCGATCGCATTCAGGTACTGGCTGAACTCCGTGATCAGCCGGTCGAATTCGCCCGCGAAGTAGGTGGCACCTGCCCCGCCGCCGCCAACCGATGAGATCAGGGCCCCGGCAATATAGTCGAGCCCGCCGATCACGGCATTGGCGACCGCGTTAAAGTTGGCCCAGTTGAAGGCGAAGAGCCCTATCAACATCAGCTTGATCAGGTACCAAAAGAAGCTGGCCCCATCCATGCTGCGGAACTGGAAGGCCATGTTGATGCAGACGCCGATCAGCGAAAGCGTGACCATCAGCAGGACGATCGTGCCGGTATTGCTCGCCACCGCCCCGAACTGGGACTGGGCCGCATCGGCAAGAAAGCCATCGGCGGTTCCGACCATCCAGCTGACGATGCTCATTACCAGCTGCCTTGCGCTTCGCAGATATCCTGGACGTCGCGGGCGATCTGGTTCTGTTCGGTGCGGAGGGCCAATTGGGCCTGAGTGTGCTCTGCCTGAGTGTCGGTCGCGAACCGTTCCTCGTACTCGGCGGAGGCAGCATCCCATGACGGGAAGCGGACATCACAGCCGCATTCACCAGTTGCCTTGATCGCCTCCCATGACCGCAACTCGTAAAGCCGCATCAACGTCAGCGCCTTGTAGGCCTCGCGCGGGTGGACTTCATCCATCCAGGTCGGCCGTGCGGGCCGGTCGTTGCAGATCCGGTATTGCTGGGGCGCGATGGTCACGGTGAGATCATTCGTGACCTGAGGCGAGGTCTGCGCCGCGAGCGGCGCGGCCAGCAGGGTGACAACTGCGGCGAGGATGGTATGGCGCATGGGGTTTCCTTTCGGGTCATTCGGCGGCAACCGCAGGGCGCTTGGTGCCCCCGGTTTCGGCCGTGTTCTGGTCTGGATGTCTCGCCTGCCCCGGCAGGAAGAACTCGGTGATGCCGCGCGCGCCATCGTGACGGCCGGCCTGAATGATCACGTCGATGGAGCCCTCGATGTAGTCCACCATATCGGCATAGGTCATCGGCACATCGGTCTTGAGCGCGGCAATGGCGAGGCGACGGACGGCGAGTTGCGGTGTTTCGGCATGGAGCGTGGTGAGCGAGCCGCCATGCCCGGTATTGATCGCTTCGAGGAAAGTCATCGCCTCGCGGCCGCGGACCTCGCCCAGCACGATCCGGTCGGGTCGCATCCGCAGGGTCGAGGCCAGGAGCACATCGGCGCTGCGGGCCTCGGTATCCCGATCCGCGATCAGCGTCACGGCGTTTGGCTGCTCGGGGCGCAGTTCTGCCGCCTCCTCGATGGTGATGATCCGCTCCTCGGGTGGGATCAGCGAGAGGATCTTGCGCGCCGCCACCGTCTTGCCGGTCGAGGTGCCCCCCGAGACGATCATGTTGAGCCTGTTCTCGACGCAGAACCGCAGGGCTGCGTCGATATCGCCGGAGGCCACCACATCGCGCAGGGCGGCGTTGCGTTCACGGCGCAAGCCTTCGAGGCTGCGCTCCTTGCCATAGAGGAACCCAAGCCGGATTGCCTCCAGCGGCAGGGAGGAGAAGAACCGCAGCGATATGGAGAACCCACCCTCGACGGCCGGCGGCTGGATCACCTGTGCCCGGATCGGACGGTCCCGGTAGAGGATCGAGACCGAGACGATGGGTTTCTTGGTGCTGAGCGTGGTCGAGGCGGCCGAGGCGATCTGGTTGCCGAGGTCCTTGATCTCGGTCTGGGTCAGCGGCGTGCCGAGACCCCGCATGAAATGATCGCCCTGGAACTCGCCCCAGACCTGCCCGTCGGGGTTGATACAGATCTCGATCGTGTCACAGCAACGCACGGGCGCGCCCAGCCGGTCGAGCGAGGCTTCGAGATAACTTGCCGCCATGTCAGAAGATCTCCAGATCGCGGTCGACCATGACCGTGATCCGGGTGCCCTGATCGACATGGATGACGGGCCGGATTGACAGATAGTCTTGCATCACGCTTTGGGTGCTGTCGCGCAGGTCCGTGCCCACATCGCTCGCGATGTCAGCGGCAGCCTCATCCTCGATTTGTCCGGCGGCCGCCGCCGGCAAGGCCCCGATCAGCGAAATCAGCGCAGCCGAGCCGAAGCGCTGCGCGAAGCGGTTGTCGACAAATCCGGTGGTGCCGGTGCGACCCAGTTCATCCCCGCCGAAGGCGCTGATCTCCACGGTCTGGTTGTCGGGCAGGATGATGCGGTCCCAGGCTATCATGACCCGCGACTGCGCGAGCGCCACATCGGAGCGATAGCGCCCCACGAGACGCGCGCCGCGCGGGATCAGGACGCGCGTGCCGTCGAAGGAATGAACGTCTTCGGAGACGATGGCGCGGATTGCACCAGGCAGTGTGCTGTCGAGCGCCGTCTCGGTCACGGCCTGAATCATCGTGCCTTGCACGACCGTGTTGGCGGGGTTCACGATCACTTCGGCCCGCGTCACCGGGGCGGGCCTTGCGCCTGCGCGGACGAAGGCTTCGTCTTCATTCAGGCGCGCGGCCTCAATGCTGTTCTCTTGGTCGGTCCCTGCCCCCATCCCGGAAAACGCGATCATGGGCGACGCGATGCGTTCGGCCCGGGCCTCCGCTTCAGCGATGCGGCGGCGCTCAAGTTCGGCGAGCCGCAACTCCTCCTCGTTCGGCCCGAGGTCTGTCGGCGCAGGCGGGGTCAGCCGCGCAACCTCAAGGTCCATGCGCAGCTGGTCAAGCTCGCGGTCGCGTTCGGTCAATTGCCGTTCGAGCGCGCGCTGCGCCTCAGATGAGGCCTCCTGCAGCGCCGCAATCTGTGCCGTGAGATCAGCGATGGCCTGCTCCGCGCCGCTATCAGACGCCTCGACGGGCCGCGCCCGGAGGTCTTCGAGTTCCGCCCGCAGCGTGGCGAGGCTGTCCATCAGCGCGAGTTCCGACGCGGTGGGGCCCGTCTCGGCCGGCGGCGGCGCAGGCTCGGCCACCGGCATGGGGGCAAGATCGCCGAAGCCCGATCCTGCGGTCTGGAACTCTTCCGGAGCTGCGGTCGGCAGGGGCGCTTCCGGCGATGACTGCAGCGCGGCCCAGGCCAGACCGCCTGCGGCCACGATCCCGGCCACGCCGAGGATGGCGGCCAGCGGGGAAGGCCGTGCGGTGCCGCGCTTCTTCTCGCCCGTCGCTTCAAGGGCCGCGAGGCGCGCGGCAAGGTCTTCGGTGTCCTGGCTCATGACGTGGGTCCGCCCATATCCTGAACACAGACTTCGTCTTCGCCGAGGCGCAGGACCCATTGGCGGTTCACGCCCGAGACACGGATGACGCCGTCCTCGAGTGCCGTGCTGTTCACCGCCCGCTCGCCGCCATTGGCATAACGGAAGATCGCCGGGACCGGCGCGTTCCGCGCGAAGCGGAAATAGGTGAAGGTGCCATCATCCCAGATGGCGGTCGGCGTGAACTCCTCCCGGGCGCTGACAGCGTAGTTGGCATTCGGCGCCTCGGCTGCGACAGCCCGGGCCGGTTGAACGCGGCTTTCGGGATAGCGGAACTGCACGACGTAATGCGGGGTCTCACGCGCCTCGACCACGTGAAAGTAATAGGAGCGGCGGTTCGTGTAGACCGTGATGTTGGTGGCGACACCCGAGGCGGCAGGCTTGATCGCGAAGGCGCGTCCGCCCGGCACGCCATCGAATTGAAAGCCGACGGTGTCGCCTGCGATGATCGAGCGGATCGTCTCGCCCTCACCGAATTCGACGGTGGTGACGCGGGTCAGGGTGGTGACGATGCGGTAGACCTGCCCCTGTTCCCAAGTGGCGATCCGGACGCGGTTGTCATGGGGACCTGGGCGCGGCGTGGTCTCGGCAAAGGCTGCGGGTGCCGAGAGCACGAGGGCACCGGCGACAAGCAGGGCGTGAACGGAGGCAAGAACTGGAACAGAGGTCATTCGGAACGGTCCGATCGGATGGCATATTGGGTGACTGTGAAGCCGAAAGGGTTCTGCCAGACATCGTCGATCGAGCGGGTCCGTTCGGGCTGAAAAGCGAACATCAATGTTGCGGTGAACGACCCATCTTGCGCGCCCTGCGGGCTGGTCAGGCGCTTTCTGAGACGCACCTGCGCGCGGTTCTCGCCGATCAGCGTGATCGAGGCGATCTCGACCGCCATTTCGGCGGCGGGGCCGTAGCGGGTCGGCGGATAGCTCTCCTGCCCCGAGGTCCACATGGCCCGCATGCTGGCCTCGGCAGCCCCGGTGGACTGGGCCAGCACTCGGCGCACGCGCAGATCGTTGTCGAGCTGGTTGTAGGCTTCGCGGTCAAGGATATAGCGGTAGATCTGGGCCTCGATGATGGCGGGCCGCTCGGCAAGCGAGACCGTTTCCACCGTGGCGTTCGGCAGAGCGAGACCGGTCGTGGGATCATAGGGCACAACGACGGGCGGCGGCGTCTCGACCATCAGGGCGACGGCTGCAGCGGCAAGGCAGCCGAAGACCCCGAAGCCCGCCCCGCCAAGGCCGATCATCCGCCAGAGCTGCTCCCGGCGCAGCGCGCCGTGGATCAGTTCCTCCTCAACCAGTTCACGCGCGCTCATGCCTGCCGTCATGTCCGGTGCCTTGGTCATGGCCGCAGGCTCGGCAGGGTGAAGTCCATGTAGCGGCGCTCTTCGGCGACGGTGGCGGCATCCACCACGCCCGCATTGCCTGCGCCGAGGGTCTGGATCGCTTCAAGCTCCCACATCCGCGTCATGGCGATGGCGAGTTCCGCTGTGACACGGGTGTTGTGATCCATCGACTCCTTGAGGTCTTCCATGTCGGGGATCATCGCAACGAGCTGTTCAACGCGTTCAAGCGACTGTGCGGCTTCGGCATGGCTGTTCTGGGCCGCCGCCGACATCACGGCGCCGGTCGTGGCGCGGGTCGCGACACCTTCTGCGCCGGGATTGCCACTGGTGGCGATCTCGCGGAGCGAGTCCTCGTCGAACCCGGCGCTGGCGAGCGCCTGTTCCATCTGCGTGCGCAGGGGCCCCGCGTTTGGGCCGATCAGGCTCGACCAGTCACCCGCCTGGATGCCTCGGATCAGACCGGGGATGTCTTCGAAATTGGCCTGCAGGAGATTGTCGAGGTCCCCGCCCATGGCGAGACCGAGGATACTGCGCGGCCCGGTGAGCGAGGCATACATCTCGTTCAGCTGATCGAGCTGACTTTGCAGCATGTCGAGTTGCTCCAACGCATTGTCCAGAAGATCGGTCTGGATCCCGAAATCCTGCAGCATCTGCTGAAGCTGGCGGATTTCCTGGGCGATGTTCTGGGTATCGACCGTGGGCACGCCCTGTGCAGTGACGGGCCCCGCGAGGGCGGTGGTCAGCGCGAGGGTCGCGGCGGTGGTGGTAAGGGAACGGTATAAGCGCCGGATCATCGCAATGTCTCCTGGGTGAAATCCATGAACTGCCGCTCGGCGGCTTGGGCTGCGGCCATGGCGAGTTGTTCCTCGCTCAGCGGCTGGGTATGGGCGGCCTTGATCCGGGTGCGGATCGCGACCAACCGTGCCAGTTCGGCGCGCGCATAGGTATTGAGCGCGATAGCCTCGTGCAGGTCCTCGGTCTCGCCGATGCGGGTAATGATGTCCTGAACGCGCAAAGCGGCCGCACGGACCGAGACCAGCGAATAATCCCCATAGACCCCCGCCCCATGGGCCGAGAGGCTGAAGCTCGCATTCGCCAGAAGGACCGGATCGATCGTGCCGAGCGCATCGATGCCGCCCACGGAGGCAAGGTAGCTGTTGTACTGCTGCGGGATCACCACGACGTAGTGTTGGGTTTCCGCGAAGGGCGGGACGCCGCCGTAGTCCTGCACATTGCCGGGGCCTGCGTTGTAAGCGGCAAGCGCATGGATGATGTTGCCATCGAACATGTTCAGCATTTGTGCGAGGTATCGCGCACCGCCGGTGACCTGCAGGTACGGGTCGTCGTAATAGGCGGGGTTGATGCCGAGATCGCTTGCGGTGGCGGGCATGATCTGCGTCAGCCCGAAAGCCCCAACGGGGGAGCGTGCCCCGATCTGGAAGCGGCTTTCCTGCCAGATCAGCGCCTGCAGCAGGCAACGCCATTGCACGAGTGAGAGCCCCGCGCGGCTTACGCCGGGCAGGCTATGGGTGTCGCGCGCGGCGCGGATGATCAGCTCCTCGATCCCTTCCCGGGCATCGCCGAACATCCGGGCTGCGGCCGGGTTGTTGTCCTCGGGCGCATAGAGGCTGGCCGCAGCACTCTCGACGTCCTCGACCGCCCCCTGCCCCGCCTCAAGCCCGGCCACGGTGCCAGCCACATCTCCCGAACCGAGGGACATGGCATCCATGAGACCTTCGAGCGAGGCGAGTTGCTGGCGCTCGATCTCGGCCAGCTCCTCCTCGCGCGCCAGCCGGTCGTGCTGTAGCGCCAGATCCTGATCGGTCTGATCGAGGATTGCCTGCCGCTCTGCGAAGAGGCGCAGATCGAAGGTCGGCACGCCTTGGGCGGCCGCTGGCCCCGCCGTGGGACCTGCCAGCGCAAGACTGACCATCGAGAGGGGAAACCAGGTCCGCATGGGCTTAGCCGCCCGCTCCCAGCATCACGAAATCGCAAGCCGTGTCACGGCGGGTGACGGCGGCCCCCATGGTCGAGATCGTCGTCGTGGCGGTTGCACCTTGTGCGGGCGCATCGCGGAAGTTGAAGCAGTTGGCTTGCGCGGGGTTATGCTGCGCGCAGGCCGTCAGGGTCAGGCCGAGGCCGAGCAGCACAGCGCTGCGGATGATGGTACGGGTCATGTCACTCTCCAGAAATCAGGGCGGTCACGGTAGTCGGGGCCGACAAGGGCTTCGCCCTTCTCCATGCCGCCAAGGATGGTCACGAGGGGGCCGAGGGCGCTCAGATCGGCGTCGATCACCACCGAACCCCGGTCATCACGGACGAGGGCCAGCCGCGAGGCGGAGCCGACGCCCAGAAGCACGTCGAGTTCTTTCTCGCTGAGGCCGAGCATCGCGTAATCGGCAGCGGAAGCGCGGATGTTGGGCAAGAGTACCTGGGTTGGAACGGCTTCCACGATGGTCTTGCCGGTGCGTGTGCGCTCGAGCTGACTGGCATATTGGGTCATCATGACGACGACCGCGTTCTGCTTGCGGGCAGTCACCAGCCAGTTCGAGAGCCGCTCCGCGAAGTAGGCGTTGTCGAGCGCCTTCCACGCCTCGTCGATGACGATGATCGTGGGCTTGCGATCCTCGATCACGCGCTCGACCCGGCGGAAGAGGTAGGAGAGGACCGCCATGCGTTCCCGCTCGCTCTCGGAATCGAGGATGCCGGTCAGATCGAAGCCAGCGACGTCCCCGTCGATGCTGAAGCTGTCCTCGGCATTGGCCCCGAAGATCCAGCCATAGCGGCCCTCGGCCGTCCATTCCTGCATTCGCTCGAAAAGATCGCCCTCGTCGTCGGTGGAGACGAGGAGCGAGGCGAAGTCTGACCAGTTCCGAAGACCTGCGTTCCCGGCACTGGCGTTCTGGCGCACGACCTCCTGCAGGCGGTTGGTTTGCACCGGGGACAGGGGCCGGTCGCGGCGCTCAAGGAGGCTTGCCAGCCAATCGGCAAGCCAAGCCTGCCCGCGCGGGTCGATCTCGGTCTGCAGCGGATTGAGCCCCGTGGGCCGTCCGGCGCGTACGGTCGAATAACTGCCGCCGAGCGCGCGGACAGCCATTTCCATGCCAGCGCGATAGTCGAAGACGAAGAGCCGCGCACCGGCCCGGCGGGCCATGGTCATCAGGAAGGCTGCCAGCACGGATTTGCCCGAGCCGGGGCGCCCTAGGATCAGCGTGTGGCCACCCGTGGGCTCGCGATCCGGCGCGCCCTGTTCATGGAAGTTGAAGCGGAACCCGCTGCGCTCGGGCGTCGGGAAAAGCGTGATCGGCACGCCCCACGGCACCTCTCGCCCGGTCTTGCCAAGCGGCGTGCGGTGGAAGGTGGCGAGATCGGCGAAGTTGTGGTTCGTAATCGCGGCCTTGCGGCTGCGCGCCCCGGTATTGCCCGGATGCTGCGCCATGAAATGCGCCCGCGCGCCGAAGGCTTCCGAGATCAGGTTGATGCCGGAGGTCGCGGAAATGTTGCGGATCTCGGCCGCGATGTCGTCAAGTGCGGCTTGGGATCGCGCATAGACTGCCACGGTCATGTGGTGCTCACCGAAGATCAGGCGCTTCGATTCCAGATCGTCCTGCGCGAGTTCCAGCTCCTGCGCGAGGCTGACGGCCCCGTCATTGGCCGCCTGCATCAGCCGCAGCTGCCGCTTGATCCGGCCCGCCATGATGTTGGCATTGATCGGCACGAAGGAATGCGTGACCACCATGTCGACGGGCAGGTTCAGCTCGTCGAGCATCAGGCTGTCGGTCTTGGCGGGGTAGTTCTTCACCGCGAAGATCGCGCCGAGCTTGTCGCCCACAGCACCATCGGAGAGCGCGATGGTCGTGCCGCGGAAGGTGACGCGGGTGTTGGCAACATCCTCGGCAATCACGCCAAGGCGCGACCGCGGAAAGAGCGGATGTTCTTCGCCCGTGTTGAGCGAGCCGAGGAAGCCCAGAAGCTCCCCTGTGCTGGCGGCCAAGAGGCGAGGCTTCAACTCATCGAAGGACGACAGGAGAAACCCCACGACCTCGTCGAGCTTGCGCAAGCGCCGGGTCGTATCCGCCGCATGTCGGGCGCGGGATGCCCCCAGACCGAAGGGCAGACGGCTGCCTGTCTCGGGGCGCTTCAGGACCGTCAGGGTCAGCGTCTTGTCGCGGAGGCCAGATTGAGCCAGATGCGCGCGCCAGCGTTGATCGACCGCAGCCGCGAAGCCCTCGCCCGGGATGGGCGGCAGGGTCACGTCGACCGCTTTCGACACCTTGTGCAGGTAGAAAGAGAACTCGGTTCCGACCTGCGCGACAATGCCTGCCAAGAGCCCGCCGATCCGGTCAAGATGGGCGTCCTCACTCGTGGTGCTGTTCACCCCTTCGAGGCGGATGCATTGCATCAGCTCGTTGCCGCGCGTCCGGATCGTCCGATCGGTCACGAGGCTCACATAGGGCAGCATCATTGAGAGCCGCTTCTCGCCCTTGACCCATGCCGGCAGCGCGGTCAGGGGATCGAGGGCGCCCTCCACGTCATCGGCAATTCCATCACGGGGCATAGCTGTCGCCCCCGTGGAGCTTGCGGTTGGCCGTGGGCGGGGTTTCCTGCAAGGTGATCACCAGGACATCGAGGAAGTTCGGATCCCAGTCCGCGGCCTTCCAGAGCGCCGGCCAGGCCAGCCCCGCGAAGACGGCCACCACCCAGCTCTGCACCCAGAGGAACAGCAGCGTCGAGCCGAAGAGCCAGACCATCGCGTACATGATCGGCAAGCCCATCAGCTTGGGCGGCCTGAGAAGGCCAATAAACACGCGGGACTGGTCGGACATGGGTGCTTCTCAGGTCGTCCAGATGGCTGCGACGATGGTGGGCGCCGCGGCGATGCCCGCGATTGCAACCACGACCCAAAGCGCCTGACGGAAATCCAGGATGCCGAAGAGCCAGGAGAGGAACACGCCGATCAGCGCGAGCGTGCCGATCACGATGCCCAAGGGGCCGGTGATCGCATCGACGATGCCCTGCAGAAGCGTCTGTACGGGCGATAGGTCGATGCTTTGTGCCAGTGCGGGGCTGGCCAGCACGATCAGGGCCATCGCGCCAAGCGCGACAAAGGAAGTTTTGGACGTCACGAAAGGTCTCCTCTCAGCCGCTGGAACACGGCTGTCACACGGGCCACATGGCCTTGGGTTTCTCGAAAGGGGGGAATGCCGCCATGGCGGGTGACCGCATGGGGACCAGCATTGTAGGCAGCGAGCGCCAGCGCGGGATCGCCGAACTGCTCGAGCATCATGAGAAGGTACCGCGCCGAGCCATCGAGGTTCTGGGCGATGTCATGGGGATCGACGCCGAGATCGCGCGCGGTGTCGGGCATCAGCTGGCCGAGCCCGATGGCTCCAACCGGGCTCAGCGCACGCGGGTTATAGGCGCTCTCGACCTCGATATTGGCGCGGTAGAACAGCGTCCAATCGGTGACCGACAGGCCCGCCTGACGCAGAGCGTCATGGCTGCCATAGCGCAGAGCCGTGGTTTCGATCGCGTGGAGGATTTCGGGGGCGGCGCGGATGGCGCGCGGGGCAATCGCTGCGGCAGCCGTTACATCGCTCAGGGGATCATCATCCCCATGGGACTGCGGTGCTGCAAAGAGAAAGAGGCGATCTGTAAGGGGCCCATTCTGGGCGTCGTCGTCGCCGGTGAACGGGCGCAAAGTGCTCGTGGTCTCGGCCGTGTCGATCAGTCGACCATCGGGACTGACCTGGAAAATGAAACCGTCGGCAAGGGCCGGGGGTGCGGAACAAACACCTGTACCCAGTGCAACGACGAGCGCAAACGCGCGGTCAGTTGTCTTTGACCAGAACCGGCCCGGTGCGTGGCTCGGGCGAGCGCCCAGGTGCTGCGTGGCGCTCGCGAGCGCCTTCGACGAGCGGGATGCTGGCAGTCGTGCAGCCCATGTCGGCAAGGAAGCTGACAAGGCCGACGATGGTCTTGAAATCGCGCAACTTGAGGACGCTGCGACTGGTGACGAGCATCTTGTCGTCACCCCCGTCCGGGGCAACGGCCCGGATGACCCAGGCGCCGTACCAACTGTTATGGCGCTTCTCGGCGCCTTCCTTGCAGACCACCTCGATGAGATAGCCCTCGGCAAGGAGGCCGCGCAGCCCGTCTTCTGTAACCACATTCGGTGCTTCTTCTATCATGGCCTTCCCTGGGTCCTTCTTCTGCCTGGGTGCAGTCTTGGGCCCACGGGGTCGCAACACCGCGGGCGATACAAGACAACATGAACGATAGCAAGGCAATTAAAACGACTTGACGCAGATTGCCTTGCTCCGATAACGGTGATACCTGACAAAGTCGTGATCTTAAAGGCGGCAAAGGAGTTTTGCCCTGCGCTTGTTTATTGCGCGCAACGCACCGTTGCTGTTCGCGCTCCTGCTTGGAAGCATGTCGGTAGCCGCGGCTGCGGATTGCGTACCGCCCGAACGACCGTTCTTGCCTCAGTCGCAAGAAGACATGCGTGCCTACGCCGATCTGATCAGAAGCGATTTCGAGACCTACATTGCCGATGTGCAGGACTACTTCCGTTGTCTCGACACCGAGCGAGCCCGCGCCTTTGTTGAGGCGAGGGAGGTCAGTGAGGACTACGCCAGGTTCCTGAATGCTGTCGAATAGAGGAGCTCGGCCATTTCCTTGAGGCCATCAAGCATCACCGCATTGTGCCAAACTTCATGTGTCTTTTTCAGGAAACAGCCCGGGCATCCACCGACCTGCATACTTGGCAGGAAACGCCAGCTTGAGCGGCGCGCGGGTCGAGGTCGATGACAAAGCCCCCGCTTCAAGTAGCGCAGACGTCACCCGTCGTGCGGTGCGATCGCTCGTGCCAAGTATGGAATCGACCTCTCCACGTTCAATCTGTCCCTGATAGAGGACGGCTTTCAGCACGGTATCGGATTTTGGAGGCAACGCCCCGGCGCGGATTTCTTCTTCGGCCCAGATCAGGATACGGTCACGCAGCCGATCAGGCCGCATAAGACTTTCCATGAACTCTACCTGGTCAATGCAGGTGCGCAGGAAGAAGCCGGCGAAGGAAGCAAGCGCGGCTTCGCTGAGCGTCCCACGCCCGTCGCGATCTCCACGGCGAGGACCGTCGCAGGAGGCTAGGTGCTCCTTGTAGGCGGCCTCTTCACGTGCAAGCCCGCGCGCCACAGACCAGAGGCCGCGTGTATCGAGCGTTCTGCGCAGCATGGCGTAAGACATGAGGCGGGCAACACGCCCGTTACCGTCAAGGAAAGGGTGCACCCAGAGAAGCCGGTGATGCGCGCAAGCCGCAGCTAGGATTGGTTCGATCCTGCCTTGGAGGTTGTAAGCCTTGTGCATACGTTCGAGAAATCGCGGTACCGCTCCAGGGCTGATGGCAACGTGCCGCCCAACTTCAACGTAGCGCGTCCGCAGCTCGCCAGGCACAACGGGTATTTTTTCGCCCGTCTTCGGGTTTTCGACGAAGAGAAGCTCAGGCGGCAGCAGCTCGCAGAAGCGGCGATGCAGCTCGATAATGGACGCGGGCGCGGTTGGCTGTTCTGCCATGCCGTCCTCGTCGATCCATTTCTGGACCGCGACATGCGCTTTGGCTTCGAGCTGAAGGTTCCGCTTCTTGGGGTCGGCGCTATAGTCGCCCTGCATCGCGCGTTCGATGTCGATGGGATGGGTGTCGTGCCCTTCGATGAGGTTACTGTAGTAGCAGTTCATCGCCCGCACGAGATCTGCCAACGCCTCCGAGACGGATGAAGGCAACCCGCTCCGGAACGCGGCAGACTTTTCTGCCAGCTCGAGCGCGAGATCGTTTAGACCCGCGCGCGCTGGTGCACCTTCAGAAACCATGAGTGGCTCGAACAGTCCTACCGTTTCTCCATCATCCGGGGTTGTCACTTGTCCTGCTTTCTGGCCGCTTTGCTGGCCATAAATCACCTGTTCTAAAACCACAGACTATCATGAGGTTGCCGACTCATAAAGTGGCATACTGTCCGCCAATTTGGCCGGTTCTTTGGCCGTGACTCGTCCGCGGCCCGCTGCCAGGCTCGAGAATATGATGAGCGACAAAGGGAAGACTTGCGCGCAACCATCAATCAAATCTCCTTGCTATCATTAGTGTTGTTTCGTATCGCTGCACCATTATAGATGGAGTCGGCATCATGAAGCACGTGATCCACAGCGTGGCAACAGCCACGGCACTAAGCGTATCCGGACTAATGGCCTCGTCAGGTCCGGCTCAGGCCTATCAGGTCGACTGTGCGATCCTCCTCTGCCTTGCGGGCGGCTGGCCTGCCTCCGCGCCCTGCGCGCATGCCAGAGCGGTCTTCATTCGGCGGATCACGCCATGGCCGATCGAGCCGCCCTTACAAATCTGGCGGTGTCCGATGGGTGTGTCGTTCAACGATCCCAGTCCGATGTCGCCTATGGAACGCCTTTATGACATCACGTTCCGCGATCCGCCCGAATCGCAGGAATCGTCTCCGATCCCCCTTGTTCGCGTCCAAGCAGATGAGCAAGCCGACATCGACATCTCAGGCGACGCCTTTGATTTCGTGCGTAGCATTCGCGTTTATCACATCCAGTACCGCCAGCATGAAAACCGAGATGGCGACTGCAATCGCAGCGACTCGACACGATTGGGGTCCTACGGCGTGCAGGGCGATTACCGATGGGCAAGATCCACAGTGGGCCAGGTGCCAGCCGCATCCGGCCTGAGCATCCCGAATGGATGCGGCAGCTACTTTTACCGTTCCGTCTTCGTCGACTGGCGTGATCACGCCGGAAACTATGGTTCTGAAGAAGTTCGCTACTGACAAAATCTGCGCGCGGTTTTGCCGCGCGCGTCATCTCAACCCCGCACGGGAGGCTGTGCAAAAGCCCCTGAAAAGGAGACGACGCCAGACCGTGAAGCCTGACGCCGCGCTAGAAAACTCCGTGAACAAGAGTTTCCTAGCGCACCGCTAAAACACCTGCAACCAGCAAAGTTGTCTTGCTGGCAAGAATGTTGTTGTCTCACGAAATGGCGTCGGATCTCCAAGGAGACCTCGACCATGGAACCTACGACCGGCCTGATCCTGCGACGGATTACGCAGACAAATCTCTCTGTTGCAGCGCATAAGCTTGCCACCCTCATCCTAGACGCCATCGCCTGGAAGGATGGCTACAACGGTTTGTCGCGCGGAACGGCAGCCTTCACCCTTTCGGCCCTGGCGGAGAAAATGGGTGTTTCACGACAGTACCTTTCGGTCCTTCTGAGCGAACTTGAGACATCGGAGTTGCAGCTCGAGCGGGCGAAGCCGAATGGCAAGTTCGCGCCCTGGATTTTTCGGTTCTCCGCCTTCGACGAGGAGAGTGAAACCCATGATCTCGTGTCAGGTGAAGGCGACACATCACTATCTAGAGATAATAATAACAAAACTATCTTCTCAGGGCTGATCGAAATCACCGCGAGTTCGAACGTTTTCCAGACCAGTTGGGCAGAGCTAATCAAAGCAGCGAAGGCCACGTTGCCTTGCTGGAACATCGACACCCAGGTCATCTGGGATCGCTTCCTCGCCTTCAACCGGTCCCGAGGCAACGGAAAGGTGCCGGCCGGCTTCCTGCTTGGCTTCATGCGACGATGGCGAAATTCGTCGGGAACTCCACATCGTCCCGGGGCCAAGCCACCAGCGAGACCAATATCGGGCCGCAAAGAACGCGAATTGCTGAGACAGATGCAAGCCGCACCAACTGCGAACCGCCAGTTCCACGCGTCCGACTTGTGTCGCTTGATCGGACACTCTGCCTACGAAGCGCGTGTACTCGATGTGATCCACAAGTTTGGGTGCCAGAGGTTTTCAGCAACCTTGGCTGTGCACGGACGAGCGGTGCTGGCAGGGGAGATATCCAGGTAGGTTCACTTGGCAGGCGTTGGAGGGGGAAACCCCGCTACAGGTGTCAAGATCCGATAGTAAAGTTTATGTTAAGAATGGAAGTATTAGCCAGCTTTCCTTGGCTTTCAGAAAATCCTGACCTGAGTTCCCACTTCTGCCAGAGCAAAAAGTTCAGCAATGTGCTCGTTGTACAGTCCAATACAGCCGTTTGATGATTGCCGACCGATCTTGCGCGTGTCACCGGTTCCGTGCACCCGGTAATACTGCCACGACAGATAAAGTGCGTGTGTTCCAAGCGGGTTGTCAGAACCCGGCGGCCAATAGTCAGGCCATTCGGGGTTACGCTCTTTCATTGATGGAGTGGGCCGCCAACTCGGCCCCTCCCCCTTCCTTATAACCTCTGTATATCCTCGGCGGGTCAACTCTTCCGAGGCAGGGACACTCGACGGATAGAGTTTGTAGACACTTTCGTCTTCCGACCAATACTGGACTGCGCGCGAGTCGATGTCGCACAAAATTGCACCGTGCTGAAGGTTATCGAAGTGGTCTTGCCAGAGATCCGCACTAAAGGACGAAATATTTCTGCGTACCGCCGAGGGCTCCTGCTACTGAGCACGGAGAAGGGAAGGTGCTGCCAGAAGTCCGATCATAGTTGTCGAAACGAACTGGCGTCGTGTTTTCAGTGTTTTTGTCATATGCCTCGCCTCCCTCTTTTGTTGGCTGACGGATACGACCTCTAGTAGCTAGAGGTTCAACTGAAAAACGATGACGTTCTCGTGAGGCAGCGAGTTTACAGGTATCGACGCGTTTCAGCGCAATAATCGCGATAC
>NZ_JAANYX010000022.1:0-551243 GCF_012274245.1 Mameliella sp. LZ-28
TCGGCGACGAAATCGAGATCGTGGGCATCCGCGACACCTCGAAGACGACCTGCACGGGCGTTGAAATGTTCCGCAAGCTGCTGGACCGCGGCGAAGCCGGCGACAACATCGGCGCGCTGCTGCGCGGTGTCGACCGTGAAGGCGTCGAGCGTGGCCAGGTTCTCTGCAAGCCGGGTTCGGTGAAGCCGCACACCAAGTTCGAGTGCGAGGTCTACATCCTGACCAAGGAAGAAGGCGGCCGTCACACGCCGTTCTTCAAGAACTACCGTCCGCAGTTCTACTTCCGGACCACCGACGTGACCGGCACGGTTGAACTGCCCGAGGGCACCGAGATGGTGATGCCGGGCGACAACCTGAAGTTCAACGTCGAGCTGATCGCGCCGATCGCGATGGAAGACGGCCTGCGTTTCGCCATCCGTGAAGGCGGCCGGACCGTCGGTTCGGGCGTCGTGTCCAAGATCATCGAGTAAGGCGCCCGCCGCCACTCGGCTGAAAGCATTGGAAGGGCGCCCCGACCGGGGCGCCCTGACACTTCCGGGTTCGACGAAGGTTTGCGGTGGTCGCAGATCCTCCTCTCAACCCCAACATCGTGAACAAGGCTGTTCAATGAACCAGAACATCCGTATCCGGCTCAAGGCGTTCGATTACCGCGTGCTGGACGCCAGCACCCAGGAAATCGTCAACACCGCCAAGCGTACCGGCGCAACGGTCCGCGGTCCCATCCCGCTGCCGAACAAGATCGAGAAATATACCGTTCTGCGCGGTCCGCACGTCAACAAGAAGTCGCGCGACCAGTTCGAGATCCGCACGCACAAGCGCCTGCTGGATATCGTCGATCCGACCCCGCAGACCGTGGACGCCCTGATGAAACTCGACCTCGCCGCCGGCGTGGACGTCGAGATCAAGGTATAAGGGAGGCCGATGAACATGCGCTCTGGAGTGATCGCAAAGAAGATCGGCATGACCCGTCTCTTCATGGAAGACGGCAAGCAGATCCCCGTCACCGTGCTGCAACTCGACAGCCTGCAGGTCGTCGCGCAGCGCACCAATGACCAGCACGGCTACACCGCCGTCCAGCTGGGCGCAGGCACCGCAAAGGTCAAGCGCGTCAGCCAGGCGATGCGCGGCCATTTCGCCGTTGCCAAGGTCGAGCCCAAGCGGAAAGTCGTGGAATTCCGCGTCGACCCCGAGAACCTGATCGAAGTGGGTGAGGAAATCATCGCCGACCACTACTTCGAGGGTCAGTTCGTGGACGTCAGCGGCATCACCATCGGTAAGGGTTTTGCCGGCGGCATGAAGCGCCACAACTTCGGCGGTCTGCGCGCCACGCACGGCGTGTCGATCTCGCACCGTTCGCACGGTTCGACCGGCCAGTGTCAGAACCCCGGCAAGGTGTTCAAGGGCAAGAAGATGGCCGGCCACATGGGTTCTGTCCGCGTGACCACGCAGAACCTGCAGGTTGTCCGCACCGACAGCGACCGCGGCATCATCATGATCAAGGGCGCCGTTCCGGGCCCCAAGGGATCCTGGGTGACTGTCAAGGACGCGGTCAAGAAGCCGACCCCGGAGAACGTCATTCTCCCCGCCGCTCTGATGAGCGCCAAGCGGGAAGCGATGAAAGCCGCCGAGGAAGCCGCAGCCGCCGCAGCCGCCGAAGCCGAAGCCGAAGCCAAGCGTCTTGCCGAAGAGCAGGCCGCCGCCGAAGCCGAAGCGCTGAAGGCCGCCGAGGCTGAAATCGAGGCCGAGAAGAAGGAAGGCGACGAATGAAACTCGACGTGATCAACCTCGACGGCGGTTCCGCTGGCGAAGTCGAGCTGGACGAGGCCCTGTTCGGGCTGGAGCCGCGCGCCGACATTCTCCACCGCGTCGTCCGCTGGCAGCGTAACAAGGCGCAGGCCGGCACGCACAAGGTCAAGACCCGCTCTGAAGTGTCCTACTCGACAAAGAAGATCTATCGCCAGAAGGGCACGGGCGGCGCACGCCACGGCTCGCGCAAGGCACCGATCTTCCGCAAGGGTGGCATCTACAAGGGTCCGACCCCGCGGTCGCACGGCCACGAGCTGCCCAAGAAGGTCCGCAAGCTGGGCCTGATGCACGCGCTGTCGTCCAAGGTGAAGGACGGTTCGCTGGTGGTGATCGAAGCCGCTGCATGCGACGGCAAGACCAACACCCTGGCCAAGCAGGTCGCGAACCTGGGCTGGAAGCGCGCGCTGATCATCGACGGCGCCGAGGTCAACGAAAACTTTGCCCGTGCAGCGGCCAACATCGAGGGTCTCGATGTGCTGCCGAGCCAGGGCGCAAACGTCTATGACATCCTCAAGCGTGACACGCTGGTTCTGACCAAGGCGGGTGTCGAAGCACTGGAGGCTCGTCTGAAATGAGCGCGAAGGCAGAACACTACGACGTGATCCGCAAGCCGATCATCACCGAGAAATCGACGATGGCGTCCGAGAATGGCGCCGTGGTCTTCGAGGTGGCGATCGACGCGGCCAAGCCGCAGATCAAGGAAGCGGTCGAGGCGCTGTTCGGTGTCAAGGTGAAGGCGGTCAACACCACCATCACCAAGGGCAAGCAAAAGCGTTTCCGCGGCACCCTGGGTCGCCGCAAGGACGTCAAGAAGGCCTATGTCACCCTCGAAGAGGGCAACACGATCGACGTGTCGACCGGGTTGTGAGGTCGGCGGGATGAACCCCGCCCTACGAATTCGGAGAGGCCCTCGCAGAGATGCGGGGGCCTTCTCCTTTGAGGGATATCCGCGCTCGGACGGTCAGCGGTACAGAGAAGTCAGGGGTTTACCGGAGCGCTTAAAACGACTGTTCACGCCTGGGCCAATCCGAGCCAGGGGACGTTGTGCTGCATGTGGGGCCGCCTTGCGGTTGGTCGCCAGTATGGCCGCCCTCCGGTCATCCGCATTTGGCCATCGCGAAATCGAAGGCCCTGGAGAACCCGATCGCCGAAAAGGTGTAGAGTGGCTTTCCTTCTTGCGCCAGAAACAGACTAGAGCCGGGCGCGGTTTCCGCGGCTTTCATGGCTGCAACAGCCTTATTCGCATCGGATCGATATTGAATCCAGATTTCTTGCGCGCCGTTTCGGACCATGCTCGTCACCCGAAATGCGTTCTGACCGATCACCAGACGCAGCTTCCTGGCCGGCTGCAGGCGTTTCCCGGTCAGGAGATAGATCTCGGGGCGCGCATCGCCGCGATGTCTCCAGACATATAGCAGTGTGTTGCGGTCCTCCCGCGCAGGTGTAACCGCCCAACACACCCGGCGGCCATCGTGGGTTTCGACGAAGGTGGACCAGTCGCTTTCGGCAGCGCGGCCTGGGCCAGTTCCGCAGATTGCCGATACGCTCAGGGAAAGAAGAAAAACGAGAACCGTTCTGATGACGAGGTGTCTCTGCCTCATGAACCCATCCTCCGGACCTTATTGCCCGGAATTTCGTGATGCGGACAATCCACGCAAGGCTTGCACGTCTGCCCCGCGCCTAGCCAAATGTACCTAAGCTCGGGTTCCGCGTCTTTGATGTACCGCAAAGGATCTGATCCGCTTTGTTCGGAAGACAGGACCCGGGGCACTTGACCCCACGCGCTTCCTCCCTTACCAGAGCCCATCCGCAGCAGCCCCGGATTCGTCCGGGGCTTTGCTATTGTCTGCGGATGTTGAGATTCGGGCACCTTCGGGGGCCTATACCACCGGGCACCTGCGGACGTCAGTCGAGGGGCCTTTCACATAGCCCCGGACACTTTCCGGGGCGCTAGCTAACGGAAGACAGAAAGCATGGCACTCAAGTCGTACAAGCCGACGACGCCGGGCCAGCGCGGGCTGGTGCTGATCGACCGTTCGGAGCTGTACAAAGGACGCCCCGTCAAGGCCCTCACCGAAGGTCTGACGAAGAAGGGTGGCCGGAACAACACCGGACGGATCACCGCTCGCCGCCGCGGCGGTGGCGCAAAACGCCTCTACCGGATCGTCGATTTCAAGCGCAACAAGTTCGATGTCAACGGCATCGTCGTGCGCATCGAATACGACCCCAACCGTACCGCCTTCATCGCGCTCGTCCAGTATGACGATGGCGAACAGGCCTACATCCTCGCCCCCCAGCGCCTGGGCGTGGGCGACAAGGTCGTCTCCTCGCAGAAAGCGGACATCAAGCCCGGCAACTGCATGCCCTTCAGCGGCATGCCGATCGGCACGATTGTCCACAACATCGAGCTGAAGCCCGGCAAGGGTGGCCAGATCGCACGCGCCGCTGGCACCTATGCCCAGTTTGTCGGCCGTGACGGTGGTTATGCCCAGATCCGCCTCAGCTCGGGCGAGCTGCGCATGGTCCGCCAGGAATGCCTGGCCACGGTTGGCGCGGTCTCGAACCCCGACAACTCGAACCAGAACCTCGGCAAGGCCGGTCGCGTCCGCCACATGGGCAAGCGTCCCTCCGTCCGCGGTGTCGTCATGAACCCGATCGACCACCCGCACGGCGGTGGTGAAGGCCGGACCTCGGGTGGTCGTCACCCGGTGACGCCCTGGGGCAAGCCGACCAAGGGCAAGCGCACCCGCAACACCAACAAGGCGTCGCAGAAGCTGATCATCCGCTCGCGCCACGCCAAGAAGAAGGGGCGGTAATCCATGTCGCGTTCCGTCTGGAAAGGTCCGTTCGTCGATTCCTACGTCCTGAAGAAGGCCGAGAAGTCGCGCGAATCGGGCAAGAACGAAGTCATCAAGATCTGGTCGCGCCGCTCGACGATCCTGCCCCAGTTCGTGGGCCTGACGTTTGGTGTCTACAACGGCCAGAAGCATATCCCGGTCAACGTGACCGAGGACATGATCGGCCAGAAGTTCGGCGAATATGCACCGACCCGTACCTACTACGGTCACGCTGCCGACAAGAAAGCGAAGAGGAAGTAAGCCATGGGCAAGGATAAGAATCCCCGCCGCGTGGCGGACAACGAAGCGATGGCAAAGCTGCGCATGCTGCGCACCAGCCCGCAGAAACTGAACCTCGTCGCACAGCTGATCCGCGGCAAGAAGGTGGACAAGGCCCTCACGGACCTGACCTTCTCGAAGAAGCGGATCGCCGTTGACGTGAAGAAGTGCCTGCAGTCGGCCATCGCCAACGCCGAGAACAACCACGGTCTGGATGTCGACGAACTGGTCGTCGCCGAGGCTTACGTGGGCAAGAACCTGGTCATGAAGCGCGGACGCCCCCGGGCCCGTGGTCGTTTTGGCCGGATCAACAAGCCGTTCTCGGAACTCACCATCAAGGTGCGCCAGGTTGAGGAGCAAGCCTAATGGGTAACAAGACCAATCCGATCGGCATGCGCCTGCAGGTGAACCGCACCTGGGACAGCCGCTGGTACGCCGACACCAAGGACTATGGTGATCTGCTTCTCGAGGATCTGAAGATCCGCGAGTTCATCTTCAACGAGTACCGCAACCCGCCGAAGCAGGCCGGCATCAGCCGCGTGATCATCGAGCGCCCGCACAAGAAGTGCCGCGTCACGGTGCATACCGCGCGCCCCGGCGTCATCATCGGCAAGAAGGGCGCGGACATCGAGGTGCTGCGCAAGAAGCTCTCGTCGATGACCGACTCGGAACTGCACCTCAACATCGTCGAGGTCCGCAAGCCCGAGCTGGACGCACAGCTGGTCGGCGAGTCGATCGCTCAGCAGCTGGAGCGCCGTGTCTCCTTCCGTCGCGCGATGAAGCGGGCCGTGCAGAACGCCATGCGCATGGGCGCCCTGGGTATCCGGGTGAACGTGGCTGGCCGTCTGGGTGGTGCAGAAATCGCACGGACCGAATGGTACCGTGAAGGCCGCGTGCCGCTGCACACGCTGCGCGCCGACATCGATTATGCCAACGTCGAGGCGACTACGCCTTACGGCATCATCGGCATCAAGGTCTGGATCTTCAAGGGTGAGATCATGGAACATGATCCGCAAGCCCGCGACCGCAAGAACCAGGAACTCCAGGACGGTCCGGCCCCCCGTGGTGCCGGTGGCGGCCGCCGGGATGATCGGAGGTAACCATGCTTCAGCCAAAGCGTACTAAATTCCGCAAGGTTCAGAAGGGCCGGATCAAGGGCCAGGCCAAGGGCGGTTCCGATCTGAACTTCGGCGGTTACGGTCTGAAGGCTCTTGAGCCTGAGCGCGTGACCGCGCGCCAGATCGAGGCAGCCCGTCGTGCCATGACGCGTCACATGAAGCGTCAAGGCCGCGTCTGGATCCGTATCTTCCCGGACACGCCCGTGACCGCCAAGCCCATCGAAGTGCGTATGGGTAAAGGTAAGGGTTCGGTCGACCGCTGGACCTGCAAGGTCAAGCCCGGCCGCGTGATGTTCGAAATCGACGGCGTGAACGAGGAAATCGCTCGCGAGGCCCTGCGTCTTGCCGCGATGAAGCTGCCGATCAAGACCCGCGTCGTGGTCCGCGAGGACTGGTGACGTGATGGGTCAATGACCCATCCTACGGAAATTGGCCCCCGGCGCGAAAGCGGCGGGGGTTTTTCTTTGCTCAGCCGGGAAAGATCGCGGCCATCGCCCCGTCGAACCGTGCCCATGTCATCGTTGCCTTGTTGCCAGCGTAGCCCTCGTAATAGCTTTCGCCCGAGGGCAGGGGCAACCCGGCCCAGACCTTGGCCATACGGTACATGAAACTGCGGCGGGTGATCTCTCCGCGCTGGAAGGCGAGGAACCCGGCGTCGGCCAGCAGTTGATCGGCCAGGCGATCCTGCAATTCTGGGGTAAAGCGCATCCGCTTGTCGATATTCAGTTCGGCCACCAGAAAGCGCAGCGTGTCGGGGATGAACTGGTACCGCCCTATGGCATGCGGTTGTCCTGGTGTGGCGGCGATCCAGTTGAGGATTTCCTGGACGGTCAGCTCTGTCGGGCGTTTCGGCGGCTTTACGCGTGCGCCGTGAATGATCGCGTCATAGCCGTCAGGCCCTGCCTCGGCCTCGGCGATCAGGCTGCGCAACCGGGCGACCGCGGACTTGTCGGTCAAAGGCCCGGGGGATGGAGCTGGGGCAGGACCCGCGTCCGGCATGGGCGCGAAGAATCCCAGACGCCGTTCGTCGGCGAACAGGCTGGCGGGCCGGGCCGGTTTTGGCTGTGCCGCTGTGCGCAGGGCGATCAGCGGAGCGCGCGCGCTGCTTTCGCCACGCGTAAAGAGCGAGGCGGATTGTGCCGACGCAATTCCGCCAAAGGCCAGCAACGCCATCAGGATCAGACAGCGGATCGGGAACATTCTGTTCTCACCTCTCGTTTGGCTGCGACCATGCCGCCGAGAGGTTGAGATTCCATTTCCCCCGGTGTCCGGCTTGGGCTAAAGCGCGGACATGACCAAGATCCGTTCGCTTTTTGCCACCCGTCTCTACCAGGCCCGGCTGTCCGAGCATGGCGCCATCGACACCGATGAACTGGAAGGTTCGTGCTATTCCATCGCCGAGGATGACGAGGCGGGGCAGGACTGGTGCGAGGAACAGGGCTATCCCGGTTACACCTCTTACGCCTCGCTGACGGACCTGCCCTGGCGCTTCCCGATCTTTTCCGACCTGGTCAAGGTGCTGGACAAACACGTGGCGGGTTTTGCCGAGGACCTGGAATTCGACCTGGGAGACAAGAGCCTGGTGCTCGAGGATATCTGGATCAATATCCTGCCGGAGGGCGGTACGCATTCCAGCCATATCCATCCGCATTCGGTGATTTCGGGGACGACCTATGTGGCCATGCCCGAGGGGGCCTCGGCGCTGAAGCTGGAGGACCCCCGGCTGGCGATGATGATGGCAGCACCCACCCGCAAGAAGGGCTGCCGCGAGGAACTGAAATCCTTCGTCTACGTCGCCCCCCAGGTGGGCGATGTGCTGCTTTGGGAAAGCTGGCTGCGCCACGAGGTGCCGATGAACATGGCGGAAGAAAACAGGGTCTCTGTCAGCTTCAACTACAAGTGGGAATGAGGCCAGGATCGGCAAAGCAGAAAGCTCTGCTGTCCGGAATTTGACTGCGGACCGAATGGGTGCTGTCAGACCTCGGGATTGACGGGCCGTCTGCGCGCGGAGGTGGCTGTCTCCAACAGGGTCGTGATCGCGGCGCGCAGCTCCGGGGCGGGCACGGGTTTCGCCAGGACCAGGTCGATCCCTGACCCCTCGCCACCTGTCCCGGGCTTGGCAAGGCCCGTCAGCAGGATCGTCGGTGTCCCCGGGTGCCTGGCCTTGATTTGTGCCGCGATCTCGGCCCCTGTGACGGCGCCGGGAACATGGTTGTCCAGCAGGGCAAGGTCAAAGGTGGCGCCGTCGATGGCCAAAAGAGCCTCTTCGGCATTGGCGGTGGCCGTAACCGTGAAGCCCCAGCTGCGCAGGTTGCGCAGCAATACATTGCGGATCGATGCCTCGTCTTCCAGCAGCAGCAGGTGCAACTTGTCGAATTTCGCGGAGTCGCCGGCCGGCGTGGGGGCCGCGGCCGTGCATTTTCCCCGGTGCAAGGGAAAGAACAGTCGCACGCACGTCCCGACATCGGGCTCTGACTCGATGGCGATCTCTCCCCCCAGTTGCCGCATGAAACCCGCCGCCATCGACAGGCCCAGGCCAGACCCCTTGGAGCGCGGCTTTGTCGTGAAGAAGGGTTCGGTGACACGGGCCAGGTTTTGGGCGGCTATGCCCTGACCATCGTCCCGGATCGACAGGCAGGCGTATTCGCCTAAGGCGACCATCGGACTGGCCGCCGCTGTTTCCGCCCGGACCCGGATCGTCCCGCCCTCGCGGATGGCATCCAGCGCGTTGATGAGAATGTTCAGGATCACCGATTGCAGGTTGTCCCGATCGGCAAAGATCGGAATCGCCGCCGGGGCGCGGTCGACGATCATGGTGGGCTTCTTGAGGGAGGTCCGCTCGAACATGGCGACGGCGCGGGCCGTCTCTTCGCCAAGGTCCAGCGCCACGGGCCGGATCGTTGCCTTCTGGGCAAAGTTCAGGAGGCTGCGGGTCAGGGTGCCCCCACGCTTGGAGGCGGTGACGATTTCCGTCAGCAGTTGGTCGGTCAGTTCGCCGCCGGCCTCTTGCTGCAACAGTTCGGCGTTGCCCATGACAACGGCAAGGATGTTGTTGACGTCATGCGCGACACCCGCGGTCAGTTCCCCAAGGGCGGCGAGGCGGTTGGCCTGAGCGCGGCGTTCCTCGGCCCGACGGGCATCGGTGACGTCCAGGCTGCTGCCGAGGCCGCGCACGATCTCACCGGTTGCGCTGACTTCGGGGGCAACGATCTCGCGGATATAGCCAAGGCTGCGATCAGGGCGGAAAAAGCGGTACTCCATCTCGATGGTCTCACCCTGCAGGAGGCGCTGATAGGCCTCGCGCAGCAGGTTGCGATCCTCGGGGTGAATCATCTCCATCTCGCCTTCCAGGCCGCTGACCGAGGCGATGAATTCCTGCGGTGTCTGGCCAAAGATCGCCGCGTGGCGGACCGAGCAGACCTCGACGATGGATTGCCGTACATTGAAGACGAAATAGCCCAGCTGTGCGATGCGCGCGGCCTGTTCCAGCATCAGGGCATGGGACTGTCCGTCGATCCCGATCCGGCTGTAAAGCGCGTCGTCGCCAGAGGTCGGCCGATCTGACATGCGCTGCATCCCCCTGCTCGTCAGGTGCAAGTATACCGAGGCCGCGAATACCCCTGCAAGCGGTCAGAACGGGGCGCGGGAAGAGGCCGCAGGCGCGCTTTGGGCATCAACCCCTTGTTTGGATCATGAGTCCCACGCAAGCGTTGAGCATTGGTTAATTTTTGCGGGCATTGTCATCTCTAATCGCTGACAGTCTGCATTTCGCCGTAGACCAATGTTTCACCTTTGCCGTCGCATTCTGGCGACAGAGACACTTCGGGGGTTCAGATGGATATTCAAGTTTCCGGGGGCGGGCGGCTGGCCGCGAAGCTGCATCAATGCCAGCAGCGGTCAGATCCGGGCAAGTCAGCCTATTCCGTGGGCCATCGCGCCAAGGCGCTGGTGCAACAGGCCTGCGCAAACGGCGAGAGCTTGCGCCAGGGGCAGGTGGCGTCAGGGATCGCGCGCAGGGCAGAGGAGAGTGCGGAGATCGAGGCCAGTTTCGTCAACCTGACCTACAATGCGACGACGATCATCGCGCATGACGATTCCGATTTGCCTGTCGACCCCGTACCGGCAGCGGCAGAGGGCGTGACCCCGGAGGGGTCGCAAGGCGCTGCCGAGGGGGCCTCTGCCTACGATGCATCGGCCATCTTCGTCTCGGCTCAGATCACATATTCCGCCGCAAGCGTGGCGTTGGAATTGTTGCGTTAGCCAGTAGGTGACCGGTGTAATCTTTCCGACAAAACCGGTTGGCGGGCGATGGCAGCAGGGATACGTTGCCGGTCCGGAACTCGTTCGGTGACTGTGGGCCGATGTCCGACAAATGGGGCAAACCAACAAGTGCTCAGGCGGCTCTCCTGCCCGAGCGCTTCAGGGGTTTTCGCGCGGGCCTGATGACCGGGGAGAGTTTTGTTTTCGAGCTGACCGATTTTCGCGGATCGCGCTCGAACGCGCGTTTTCCGGAAACCACGCCGGGCGACAGGTTCGGCCATGTCATCGGCGGTCGCGGAGCGCGCTGAGCGCGCGGGCGGGCCTCATCGCAGATAGTCCTTGCATGGACAGGGATTCTGGCCTAATGGGGCCGCTCATCCACGGACTCCACCGGAATCAGGGTGACCCTGCATGCTCGCAGGCAGGGGCCTACCGGTGATGTTGCAACAAAGGAGAGGCGCATGAACGCCCAGGAACTCCGTGACAAGTCCCCGGACGAACTCCGGGACCAGCTTGTCCAGCTGAAAAAGGAGGCTTTCAACCTCCGCTTCCAGGCGGCCACGAGCCAGCTGGAAAACACGGCGCGCATGCGCCAGGTGCGCCGCGACGTCGCGCGCATCAACACCGTTCTGAACGAAAAAGCCGCTGCTGCGGCCTCGACTGCGGAGGCGTAACGAATGCCCAAGCGTATCCTGCAAGGCACCGTCACTTCGACCGCCAACGCCCAGACCGTGACCGTTCAGGTCGTCCGTCGTTTCAAGCACCCCGTGCTGCAGAAGACGATCAAGAAATCCAAGAAGTACCGCGCCCATGACGAGGCCGGTGCTTTCAACGTCGGTGACGCGGTCTCGATCCGTGAATGCGCGCCGAAGTCCAAGACCAAGCGTTGGGAAGTGATGACCGACGCCATGCTGGAAGAGCACAACAAGGCGCGCGCTGAAACCGCCGCAGCCGAACGTGCCCGCTTTGAGGCCCAGAAGGCCGCAGAGGCAGAAACCGCCCAGTAAGGGCAGAGTCGAGCCCCCTTGCGGGGCTCGGTTGCATACGAAACCCCCGGGTCAATGTCTCTTTGACGAGCGGCCCGGGACGTCGGGAGAAAACTTATGATCCAGATGCAGACCAATCTGGATGTTGCTGACAATTCCGGAGCCCGGAAAGTTCAGTGCATCAAGGTTCTGGGCGGTTCGCACCGCCGCTATGCCTCTGTCGGCGACATCATCGTGGTGTCGGTGAAAGAGGCCATTCCGCGTGGTCGCGTGAAAAAGGGTGACGTCCGCAAGGCCGTCGTCGTGCGCACCGCCAAGGAAGTTCGCCGCGAAGACGGCACCTCGATCCGCTTTGACCGCAACGCCGCCGTGATCCTGAACAACGCAGGTGAGCCGGTTGGTACGCGTATCTTCGGACCGGTGGTGCGTGAACTGCGTGCCAAGAACTTCATGAAGATCATCTCGCTCGCCCCGGAGGTGCTGTAAGATGGCCGCGAAACTGAAAAAAGGTGACACCGTCATCGTCCTGACCGGCAAGGACAAGGGCAAGACCGGTGAGATCGTCAGCGTCGACCCCAAGGCCGGCAAGGCCGTCGTCGACGGGCTGAACATCGCCATCCGCCACACTCGCCAGACCCAGACCAGCCAGGGCGGTCGTATGCCCAAGGCGCTGCCGATGGACCTGTCGAACCTGGCCTTCGTCGACGCCAACGGCAAACCGACCCGCGTCGGCTTCCGCATGGAAGGCGACAAGAAGGTCCGCTACGCCAAGACCACGGGGGACGTGATCGATGCTTGATATGGAAAGCTACACCCCGCGCCTGAAGGCCCAGTATCGTGAGACCATCAAGGCCGCGATGAAGGAGCAGTTCGGCTACACGAACGACATGCAGATCCCGAGCCTGCAGAAGATCGTGCTGAACATCGGCTGCGGCGCCGAGGCGGTCCGCGACTCGAAAAAGGCCAAGTCGGCCGTCGAGGACCTGACCAAGATCGCCGGCCAGCAGGCCGTCGGCACCAAGGCCAAGCACAGCCACGCCCCGTTCCGCCTGCGTGAGGGCATGATCATCGGCGCCAAGGTCACCCTGCGTGACGTGCGCATGTATGAATTCCTCGACCGCCTGGTGACCGTTGCAATGCCGCGTATCCGCGACTTCCGCGGTGTGAAGCCGTCCTTCGACGGTCGTGGCAACTTTGCGATGGGCCTGAAGGAACACATCGTGTTCCCCGAGATCGATTTCGACAAGGTCGACGAGGTCTGGGGCATGGATGTGATCATCACGACCAATGCGAAGGAATATGGCGAGCACTCGGCCGACGCACAGGCCAAGGCTCTGCTGACCCAATTCAACATGCCGTTCACCAAGGCGTAAGAGGAGCGATATCATGGCTAAAAAAGCAATGATCGAGCGCGAGAAGAAGCGCGAGCGCCTGGTGGCCCGGTATGCCGCCAAGCGCACTGAACTGAAAGAAATCGCAAACGACGAATCGAAGCCGATGGAAGAGCGCTTCAAGGCCCGCCTCAAGCTGGCCAAACTGCCGCGCAATTCCTCGCCCACCCGGCTGCACAACCGCTGCCAGCTGACGGGCCGTCCGCACGCCTACTACCGCAAGCTCAAGATCAGCCGTATCGCCCTGCGCGACCTCGGTTCGAACGGCAAGCTGCCCGGCGTCGTGAAGTCGAGCTGGTAAGGAGGGGATGAGATGAACGATCCTATCGGCGATATGCTCACCCGTATCCGCAACGCACAACAGCGTGGCAAGTCCACGACGTCGACACCGGCGTCCAAGCTGCGCGGCTGGGTTCTGGATGTACTGGCTGACGAAGGCTATATCCGCGGCTACGAAAGCAGCACGGACGAGCGCGGCCACCCCGCGTTCGAGATCAGCCTCAAGTACTTCGACGGCACGCCTGTCATTCGCGAAGTGAAGCGGGTCTCCAAACCCGGTCGCCGCGTCTACATGAGTGTCAATGACATCCCGCAGGTCCGCCAGGGGCTGGGTGTGTCGATTGTCTCCACCCCCAAGGGTGTGATGTCGGACGCAAACGCACGCGCAGCCAACGTCGGCGGCGAAGTGCTCTGCACCGTATTCTAAGGAGGCCTGAACACATGTCTCGTATTGGTAAGAAGCCGGTCGAACTGCCCTCGGGCGTGTCGGCCAGCGTCTCCGGCCAGACCATCGAAGTGAAGGGCCCGAAAGGCACCCAGAGCTTTACGGCCACGGATGACGTGACCCTCAAGGTCGAGGAAAATGCAATCTCGGTGGAACCGCGCGGCAAGTCCAAGCGTGCCCGCCAGCAGTGGGGCATGTCCCGTACTGTGGTTGCGAACCTCGTCCACGGCGTCCAGAACACCTTCAAGAAGGAACTGGAAATCCAAGGCGTGGGTTACCGGGCTCAGCTGGCAGGCAAGGTCCTGAAGCTGAACCTGGGCCTGTCGCATGACGTGGATTTCCAGATTCCCGACGGCATCACCATCACCTGCCCCAAGCCCACCGAGATCATCATCGAAGGGCATGACATTCAGCAGGTGGGCCAGGTTGCGGCGAACATCCGCGACTGGCGCCGGCCCGAGCCGTATAAGGGGAAGGGTATTCGCTACAAGGGCGAGTACATCTTCCAGAAGGAAGGCAAGAAGAAGTAAGGACGCAAGGCAATGGCAAACAGCAAACGTGTACTGTTCCAGAAGCGCCGCCTGCGCGTCCGGAACAAACTTCGCAAGGTCAACGCAGGTCGCGTTCGCCTTTCGGTTCATCGTTCGAACAAGAACATTTCTGTCCAGCTCATCGACGATGTGGCGGGCAAGACCCTGGCAGCAGCTTCCTCGCTGGAGCCGTCGCTGGGTGTTGTCGGCAAGAACAACGTCGAAGCAGCAGCCAAGGTGGGCGCGGCAATCGCCGAGCGCGCCAAGGCAGCCGGTGTCGAAGAAGCATACTTCGACCGTGGCGGCTTTCTCTTCCACGGCAAGGTGAAGGCACTGGCCGACGCCGCGCGTGAGGGTGGCCTGAAGATCTGAGGTTTCGGTGCGCAGTCTCTGCGCACCGTTCGCAAGCTGCGCCTCCGGGCGCAGCTTATTTTGCAGGCGGGAACGCCTCGATGATCGAGGGGCCGGACGGCCCACTGCGATTGAACAAACCGGTGCTCTTGGGCACCACGAGAAAAGGAATGCCTTATGGCAGAACGTGAGAACAAGCGTGGCGGCGGCCGCGGTCGTCGTGACCGCGAAGAGCAGGCGCCCGAATTCGCCGATCGCCTGGTGGCGATCAACCGTGTGTCCAAGACCGTCAAGGGTGGTAAGCGCTTCGGCTTCGCCGCGCTCGTCGTCGTAGGCGATCAGAAAGGTCGCGTCGGCTTTGGCAAGGGCAAGGCCAAGGAGGTCCCCGAGGCCATCCGCAAGGCCACCGAGCAAGCCAAGCGCAAGATGATCCGCGTGCCGCTGAAAGAGGGCCGCACCCTGCACCACGACGCCAAGGGCCATCACGGCGCAGGCAAGATCACCATGCGGACCGCCCCCCAAGGTACCGGTATCATCGCAGGTGGTCCGATGCGTGCCGTCTTCGAGATGCTGGGTGTTCAGGACGTCGTCGCCAAGTCGACCGGCTCGCAGAACCCCTACGCGATGATCCACGCCACGCTGGACGCCCTGCGCAACCAGCAGTCGCCGCGCAACGTTGCGCAGCGTCGTGGCAAGAAGGTCGCCGACATCCTGCCCAAGCGTGATGACGCGCCCGCAGCCGAGACCGAGGAGGCCTGATCATGGCTAAGACCATTGTCGTCAAACAGGTCGGTTCGCCGATCCGCCGCCCTGCCATCCAGCGTCAGACCCTGGTCGGCCTGGGCCTGAACAAGATGCACCGCGTGCGCGAGCTGGAAGACACTCCGGCGGTTCGCGGCATGATCCGCAAGATCCCGCACCTGGTGGAAATCGTCGAAGAGCGCGACTGAGCCTCTTTTCCCGATGTGAACAAAAAGCGCCCTCCGGTTCGTCCGGGGGGCGTTTTCCGTTTTACGGGGGCTATCTCGGAAAGTTCAATTTGTCGCCGGGCGGGGTCGCACTACCGTCTCCCGGGAACAGAACACTGGGAGCGCTACACATGACCTTCACCCGACGCAATTTTCTTCATACCGCCGCTGCCGCCGGAAGTATCACGGTTCTGCCTTTCGCGGGTCGTGCCGGCGGCCACCTGCCGAACGAGTTCAAGACCTCCGACGGCACGGTTCTGGTGCATCCCGTGCACCATGCGTCCATCGTGCTGGAGACGCCGGTGGGCACGATCTATGTCGATCCGGTGGGTGAAGTCTCGGAATACGAGGGCTTTCCGGATGCTGATCTTATCCTGATCACGCACCAGCACGGCGATCACTACAATGCCGATGTGTTGGCCGCGCTGAAGGGCGAAAACACCCAGATGCTGACCAACCCGGCGGTGTTCGACATGCTCTCGGACGAATTGAAGGTGAACACCAACGCGCTGGCCAATGGCGCCAGCGCCAGCCTGACCGATCTTCAGGTGGATGCCATCCCGGCCTACAACATGACCGAAGGGCGCGAGAACTTTCACCCCAAGGGGCGTGACAATGGCTATGTCCTGACGATGGGCGATTTCCGCATCTACGTCTCGGGTGATACCGAGGACATCCCGGACATGCGCGCACTGGAAGGCATCGACCTCGCCTTTGTCTGCATGAACCTGCCGTTCACCATGACGGCCGAGGCCGCAGCGGACGCGGTCCGCGAATTCGCTCCGACCTATGTCTATCCCTACCACTATCGCGGCCGGGACGGCGGCACGCAGGACCCGGCGATGTTCGCCGAGATGGTCGGTGACGCGGCCACGGTGAAGATGGGCGACTGGTACGCCCCGGGCGAGCTTGGCTGACAGCGCCTCTTGCCGAACCGAATGGCCTTCCGCAAAGTCCTTGCGGGAGGCTTTTTCATGGCACTGGATGTTTCGACCTTCGATCTCAACGCGATCGGCCCGGATTTCATCGAAAATCCGCACCCGGTCCTGCACCGGCTGCGGCAGCAAAGCCCGGTCCACCGCAACGCGGACGGCTCTGTCTTTCTGACCCGCTTCGACGATTGCATGGCCGTCTACCGAAGCCGCGACATGCTGTCCGACAAGACAGAAGCCTTTGGCGAGAAATTCGGCCAGTGCCCGCTGCAAAAGCACCACACGACCAGCCTGATCTTCAACGATCCACCTTATCACACGGTGGCGCGCAAGCTGATCTCTGGTGCCTTCACCCCGCGCAAGCTGGCCGAGTTCGAACCGCTGATCGACAAGATCGTCGATCGGCTGCTGGACCGGGTCGAGGACCTGGGAGAGCTGGACCTGATCGAGGACTTCGCCAAGGTTCTGCCGACCGAGATCATCAGCTTCATGCTGGGCATCCCTGAGGAATACCGAGAGCGGCTGCGCGGTTACTCGCTGGCAATTCTCGGCGCGCTGGATCCGGTTGTGCCGCAGGACCGTCTGGCCGAGGGTAACCGCGCGGTCGAGGAGTTCGGCGAGATCCTGGGCGACCTCATTGACCACCGCCGCCGCAATCCCGAGGGCGCGCATGAAGGCGAGGTGCTGGAATCGCTGATTTTTGGCGAACACGAAGGGCGGCGGCTGACGCAGGAAGAGCTGATCCAGAACTGTATCTTCTTGCTGAACGCAGGCCATGAGACGACGACAAGTTTCGTCGGCAATTCTGTCGGCCTGCTGATGGACAACCCCGACCAGCACCGGATGCTGTTGGACGACCCGGACCTGATCGGCCCCGCGGTCGAGGAGTTCCTGCGGGTCGAAAGCCCGCTTCAGATCGGCAATCGGCTGGCGGGCGAGGAAATCGAGCTGTCGAGCGGGGTATTGCCCAAGGGCACATATATCCACACCTCCATCGCTGCGGCCAACCGCGATCCCGAGGTCTTTCCGGATCCGGACCGGGTGGTCATCACGCGGCGACCGAACCGACACATTGCCTTCATTACCGGGATTCACGTCTGTCTTGGCGCCTCTCTGGCGCGGGTCGAGGGCAAGATCGCCCTTGGGAAATTCATGCGGCGCTTTCCCAGGCTGACGGCGAATGGCCCGCGCGCGCGGGTGCCGTTGGCGCGGTTCCGGGGCTATGCGACCTTGCCCGTGCGTGTGCGATGAGCGACGCGCCCCGGGTCGACCTGGACCCCGCAGAACTGGTTGCCGATCCCTATCCGGCGCTGGCGCGGGTGCAGGCAGAGACACCCATTGCCTATGTCCCGCAACTGGGCGCGACGCTGATCACCCGGCGAAACGTGATCTTTGAGCAGGAAAAGCGGATCGAGGTGTTTTCCTCGCGCCAGCCGCAGGGGCTGATGACCCGGCTGATGGGCGAGAACATGATGCGCAAGGACGGCGAGGCGCATGCGGCCGAACGGCGTGCATGCTTTCCTTCCTATTCGCCCCGCACCGTGCGGGATCGTTGGTCTGACGCCTTTCGCACGGCGGCATGTGCCGCGCTGGAGGACATGGCCGGACAGGGGGCGTGCGATCTCGTGCGCGACTATGCCATGCGGTTGTCTGGTGAGGCCTTGCGAGCGATCACCGGGCTGCACGGGCTGACCTGGCAAGAGATGGATGCCGTCAGCCAGGGGATGATCGACGGGATCGCCAACTACTCCGGCGATCCGGACATCGAGGCCCGGTGTCTCGCTGCAACGGCGCGGATCGACGCGGCCATCGACGCGCAGTTGAGCGAAGCCCCGGAGATGTCCCTGCTGGACGTGCAGATGCGTGCAGGGCTGCCGATGGACAGTCTGCGGGCGAATATCAAGCTGGCGATCTCGGGTGGGCAGAACGAACCGCGTGACGCGATTGCGGGCTGTGCCTGGGCGCTCTTGGCCCATCCGGCAGAGCTGGCCCGGGTGCGGGCGGGCGAGGCAAGCTGGCAGGATGCTTTCGAGGAGTTTGCCCGCTGGATCGCCCCCATCGGCATGAGCCCACGTGAGGTTGCGCGGGAAGATGTGGTGGAAGGGGTGCGCTTCGATCCCAGCGACAGGGTGTTCCTGATGTATGGGATCGGCAACCGGGATCCGGAGGTCTTTGATCGGCCAGAGGTCTTTGACGTGACACGCGACACGCGGCCCAGCCTGGCCTTCGGCGCCGGTCCGCATTTCTGCGCGGGGGCTGCCGCCTCGCGCTCCCTGATCGCCGAAGTCGCTTTGCCGATGCTTTTCGAAAGATTTCCGCGGATGGAGCTGCCCGGGCCGGTGGCGTTCACCGGCTGGGCGTTCCGGGGGCCGAAATCGGTCCCCGTAAGGCTCGGGGGCGCCGTTTAGCGCCCCCGGTCAAACTCAGGCCGCCTTGGAGCGGCGGGTGCGGCTGCGCCGCGGGCGCCCGGGTTTCGCGGCGTTGCCACCGGGGCGATTGCCGGGGCGCCGGTTTCCGCCGCCGCCGCCGCGAGAGGGCTTCTTGACCGGCTCCCACGGTTCACCGCCCGCCACTGCGATGTCGCGGCCCATGACCTTGAGGATCGCATGGAACTCACCCATCTCGGTGGGCGCGCAATAGGCGATGGCCGTGCCGTCCAGCCCGGCGCGCGCGGTACGCCCGATGCGGTGGACATAGTTGTCGGCAACGTTCGGCAGATCAAAGTTGTAGACGTAGCGCACCGAGGGAATATCGATGCCGCGCGCGGCCACATCCGTAGCGACCAGCACCTTCAGATCGCCGTCACGGAACGCCTTGAGCGCGCGGTCGCGCTGGCCCTGGCTCTTGTTGCCGTGGATCGACCCGGCGGCAAAGCCCTTGGCTTCGAGGTGCTTCTTCAGCTTCTCGGCGCCATGCTTGGTGCGCGAAAAGACCAGCGCGGCCTCTGTGCGGTGTCCGTCCAGGTGGTTGACCAGCAGGGAGGCCTTGTGCGCCTGTTCGACGAAATGCACGCTCTGCTCGATGCGCTCGACGGGTTTGCCCGGAGGTGTCACCTCGATCCGTACGGGATTGGTCAGGTAGGCGGCCGCGATCTCTGCCATCTGCTTGGGCATGGTGGCCGAAAACAGCATGGTCTGACGTTCTGCGGGCAGATGCCTGGCGATCTGGCGCAGCGCGTGGATGAACCCGAGGTCCAGCATCTGGTCGGCCTCGTCCAGCACCAGGAACTCGGTCCCGTCAAGGCGCACCGACTTGCGTTCCATCAGGTCGATCAGGCGGCCCGGGGTGGCGACCAGCAGGTCGGTGCCCTTGGCCAGCCGCTGTGCCTGCGCGTTGATTGAGGTGCCGCCGGTGACGATGCCGATCTTGACCGGGGTGCCGGCGGCGTAGATGCGCAGGTTGTCAACGATCTGCTTGGCCAGTTCGCGCGTCGGCGCAAGGATCAGCCCGTGCACGGACTTGGCGGCGGGGCGCGCCTGCTTGCGCATCAGGGTCGAGATCAGCGGCAGGCCGAAGGCGGCGGTCTTGCCGGTGCCGGTCTGCGCCAGGCCCATGACATCGCGGCCGTTCATGGCGTGCGGAATGGCCTGGGTCTGGATCGGGGTGGGTTCGGTGATGTTCTGTTCGGCCAGGTTGGCCAGGAGGCGGGGCGGCAGCCCCAGCATGTCGAAATCCAAGAGTACGTCCTTTAGTGCGGGGGATGCCCGCGAAATCATGCGTTTCCCGCCACGACAGGTGTCGCGGCGCGCACGGGTGAGACCGCAGACCTGGGCGCGGGGCATCGTGCCATCGCGCCTGTTGCGGTTCTGGACCCCCGCGTGAAATGGGAACCATGTAGGAAAGATGTGCCGAGAGGGCGCTTTCGCCCGTCAGCCCCGCTCACGCGGCGGGTGCGGCAACTGGAGCGTACATGCGGTGCTGCGGTGCAGAAGTCAAGGGCTCAGGCGGGAATGCCCTGCATTGCCCGCGGGCGCAGTGGTGCCAGGCGCAGGGCCATCGCCTCGCGTTCCAGCCGTTCGCGGCGATAGCCAAGGCTCATCGCCCCGAGGATGGCGCAGTAGAGCACCAGCAGATAGGCCGGGTAGGCCAGCAGGACCGGAGTGAAGGCGCCGACCGACAGCAATCCCAGCAGCGCGGCCAGTGCCGATAGCCCCCAGCAGGCGGCCGTTTCGGCGCGCGGTTCGGCATAGGCCTTGAGGATCGTCGGCACGCCGCCCAGGGCGCTGATCGCGATGGCGATGGCCAGGGCAAACACCGCGTCGTCCGTGACCCACCACAGCGCCAGCCCGCCTCCCGCGACCGCGTAGATCGCCAGGTCGCGCGCATTCAGGATGCTGCCCATGCCGAAGCGGATCGAAAGCGCGAAGATCAGGACCGTTTCCGCCGTTTCGACGCCGACAAAGAACAGAGAGGCATCGGCCCCCTTGTCGACGTTGGACATCAGGCAGATCCCCGACAGCACCGACCATATCAGCCAGGTCGACCGCGCCGGGCGCGTGCTGCCGCAAAGCATGTCGCGGATGAAGGGCAGGCAGGCGAGGTTGCTGAGCACGATGGAAGCGATGCCGAGTGTTACAAGCCAGTTGTCGGCAAGGATCATGGTCAGGTCTCCGGGGTTGACCGCGCCAGGAAATTTGCGCGTCTGGGGACACCCTGCCTAGGGCGGACGGGCCATGCCATTCAGCGATTCCCTACCGTATGGAATACCGGACCTCCGCAAGCGTCGCGCGGGGAGGCCGCGGACTGCAGGGAAGGCTTGTCTTGGCCGGGGCGCTTCGCTATACGCCCCCGGTGGTCCGAGGGGACCCGATTCACAACCAAGAAACGCCGTGGTCTGTCCATCATCGCTTCGCGGGCAGCATCCGGCATAGGAGAAGCGACATGAAACTCAATGAACTGCGCGACAATCCCGGCGCAACCAAGCGCAAGCAGCGCATCGGCCGTGGCCCCGGTTCGGGCCGTGGTAAAATGGGTGGCCGTGGTATCAAGGGTCAGAAATCGCGTTCGGGTGTGGCCATCAACGGCTACGAAGGCGGCCAGATGCCGCTGTACCAGCGTCTGCCCAAGCGCGGCTTCAACAAGCCGAACCGCAAGGCATATGCCGTCGTCAACCTGGGCCTGATCCAGAAATTCGTCGACGCGGGCAAGCTGGACGCCGGCAACATCACCGAAGAAACGCTGGTTTCCTCGGGTCTCGTCCGCCGTTCGCTGGACGGTATCCGCGTCCTCGCCAAGGGCGAAGTGACCGGTGCCCTGACCATCAACGTCACCGGCGCGTCGAAATCGGCCGTCGCCGCCGTTGAAGGCAAGGGCGGTTCGCTGACCGTCACCACCGCGGCAGCGGCGGAATAACGACTTGTGAGCGGCGCGCCCGCCGCTTACATGTCCAACAGTTTTCCATTGCGCGCCGCCCGACGGAAAACCCGTCGTGGCGGCGTTTGACTGAAAAGAGAGATCCGCATGGTATCCGCAGCAGAGCAAATGGCCGCCAACACCAGCTGGGCGGCGCTTGGCAAAGCAACCGACCTGCGCAATCGCATCTTCTTCACCCTCGCCCTTCTGATCGTCTACCGCCTTGGCACCTACATCCCCGTTCCGGGGATCGACGGCGCCGCGCTGCAAGAGTTCGTCGAGCAGGCAGGGCAGGGCGTTGCGGGCATGGTGTCGATGTTCACCGGCGGCGCGCTGGGACGCATGGGGATCTTTGCGCTGGGCATCATGCCCTACATTTCGGCCTCGATCATGGTGCAGCTCCTGACGGCGATGGTGCCGGCACTGGAGCAGCTCAAGAAAGAGGGCGAGCAGGGCCGCAAGAAGATCAACCAGTACACCCGTTACGGCACGGTGGCGCTGGCGGTGATCCAGTCCTATGGCCTTGCGGTCAGCCTGGAAGCCGGGGATCTGGTGACAGATCCGGGCTGGTTCTTCCGCGCGGCCTGCATGATCACTCTGGTCGGCGGCACCATGTTCCTGATGTGGCTGGGTGAGCAGATCACCGCGCGCGGCATCGGCAACGGCATCTCTCTGATCATCTTCGTCGGCATCATCGCCGAGGTGCCCGCCGCGCTGGCACAGTTCTTCAGCCAGGGGCAATCGGGCGCGATCAGCCCGGCGGTGATCGTGGGCGTGATCCTGATGGTGGTGGGCGTCATCACCTTCGTGGTCTTCATGGAACGCGCGTTGCGCAAGATCACGATCCAGTATCCGCGCCGCCAAGTCGGCATGAAGATGACCGAGGCGCAGCAATCGCACCTGCCGGTCAAGGTGAACCCGGCGGGCGTCATCCCGGCGATCTTCGCCAGCTCGCTACTGTTGCTGCCGGTGACGATCTCGACCTTCTCTGGCGGGTCGGACACCGGGCCGATCATGTCGACGATCCTTGCCTATTTTGGCCCCGGACAGCCGCTCTACCTCCTGTTCTTCGGCGCCATGATCGTCTTCTTCGCCTATTTCTACACGTTCAACGTTTCGTTCAAACCCGATGACGTTGCGGACAACCTCAAGAACCAGAACGGTTTCGTTCCGGGCATTCGCCCGGGCAAGAAAACCGCGGAATACCTGGAATACGTCGTGAACCGCGTGCTGGTCCTGGGCTCCATCTACCTGACGGCTGTTTGCCTTCTGCCCGAGATCCTGCGCACCCAATACGCCATCCCGTTCTACTTTGGCGGTACTTCGGTTCTGATCGTGGTCAGCGTGACCATGGACACCATTCAACAGGTCCAGAGCCATCTCTTGGCACATCAGTACGAAGGTCTTATTCAAAAGTCGCAGCTGCGCGGCAAGGGTAAGGGCCGCAAGAAACGGGGGGCACCAGCGCGTCGATGAACATAATTCTTTTGGGACCGCCGGGGGCGGGCAAGGGCACACAGGCACGTATTCTCGAAGAGAACCGTGGCATGGTCCAGCTGTCGACCGGCGACATGCTGCGCGAGGCCAAGGACAGCGGCACCGAGATGGGCAAGATCGTCGCTGACGTCATGGCCCGCGGTGACCTGGTCACGGACGAGATCGTGATCGGCCTGATCCGCGAAAAGCTGGAAACGGTCTCGGCCAACGGGTTCATCTTCGACGGCTTCCCGCGGACGCTGGCCCAGGCGGATGCACTGGGCAAACTGCTGGCCGATGAGGGTCAGACGCTGGACAAGGTGATCGAACTGCGCGTGGACGACGATGTCCTGGTGCAGCGCATCACGGCGCGGTCGACCTGCGGCAGCTGTGGTGAGGTCTACAACGATCTCACCAAGCCGATCCCCGAGGACGGCAAATGCGTGAAATGCGGTGGAACAGAGTTCAAGCGCCGCGCCGATGACAACGAGGACAGCCTGCGGACGCGGCTGATGGCCTACTACAAGCAGACCTCGCCGCTGATCGGCTATTACTACGCGCTGGGCAAGCACAGCAGCGTCGACGGGCTCGGCGAGATCGCCGATATCCAGTCGGCGATTGCCGGACAGCTCGACGCATGAGGATCGGACGGACGGCGGCAGCCCTGCTGATCGGCGGGCTGTCGGCCGTCGGCCCGGCCCTCGCCGAAGAGATCCTCGACAATCCGGGCTACTGCGATCTGCCCTACGAGGATCGCGAACTGGCGGATATCGTGACGCTGACGCCCACCGGGATCGAAAGCCACGGCGCGCGCTGTTCTTGGTCCGACGCGCGGTTTGTTTCGGGCCAGTCCCTGTCGGTCACGGCGACCTGTGACGACGGAGGCAGCCAGTGGCAGACTGGGCTCTGGATCAGCGAGACAAAGGGCGGCTACGTTCGGGTCGTGCCCGACGGAATCTTCCCTTTGCCAGAGATCTATTTCCCCTGTTCGCAATGGTCGCGAAAATAGCCTTGACAGGGGGTTGACCTTCTGGGCCCTGCCCAATAGGTAGCCCCATCCCGCAAGGGAGCCATTGCCCGAATCGTGGATCCAGGATTCGGGAAGATCACCTGAGTTATGACAGACGCCCGGCAGCCGCATGGCCCGGGCTTCCGTTGTGAAAAAAGGGCCTGGAGCTACGGGCTCGCAACGAAAGGAACAGAGACTTGGCACGTATTGCCGGCGTCAACATCCCGACCCACAAGCGCGTCCCGATCGCGCTGACCTACATCCACGGCATTGGCCCCGCCACTGCCAAGGAAATCTGCGCGGCCACCAACATCGACGTGGCACGCCGCGTCAATGAGCTGAGCGACGCAGAAGTCCTGGCCGTCCGTGAATTCATCGACGCCAACCTGACCGTCGAAGGCGACCTGCGCCGCGAAGTTCAGATGAACGTCAAGCGCCTGATGGACCTCGGCTGCTACCGCGGCCTGCGCCATCGCCGCAACCTCCCCGTCCGCGGTCAGCGGACCCACACCAACGCACGCACGCGCAAGGGCCCCGCAAAGCCCATCGCAGGCAAGAAGAAGTAAGGGGAGAACGGACTCATGGCACGCGATACTCGCCGCGGTGGCGGCAAGAAGAAGGTCTCCAAGAACATTGCAGCCGGTGTGGCGCATGTTAACTCGTCCTTCAACAACACCAAGATCCTGATCTCGGACGTGCAGGGCAACGCGATCTCCTGGTCGTCGGCCGGCACGATGGGCTTCAAGGGTTCGCGCAAGTCGACCCCCTACGCCGCTCAGCTTGCTGCGGAAGATGCCGGCAAGAAGGCGCAGGAACACGGCGTGAAGACGCTGGAAGTCGAAGTGCAGGGCCCCGGTTCGGGCCGCGAATCCGCGCTGCGGGCGCTGGCTGCCGTCGGCTTCAACATCACGTCGATCCGCGACGTGACGCCGATCGCCCACAACGGTTGCCGCCCGCCGAAGCGCCGCCGCGTCTGATCCATCGGACAGTTTTTCGCGGGGCCGGGCCTTTTGCCCGGCCTCGCGCCGTCGTTTTGAAACCTCGGGCGTCGGTGCCTTCGGACATGGGGCGCTGGCAGGTATGGAGGGAACTGCATGATCCACAAGAACTGGGCTGAACTGATCAAGCCGACGCAGCTTGAGATCAAGCCGGGCGCCGATCCGTCGCGCATGGCCACCGTCGTTGCCGAACCGCTGGAGCGCGGCTTTGGTCTGACTCTGGGCAACGCACTGCGCCGGGTCCTGCTGTCGTCGCTTCAGGGCGCGGCCATCACCAGCGTGCAGATCGACAACGTGCTGCACGAATTCTCCAGCGTGGCCGGTGTGCGTGAAGACGTCACCGACATCATCCTGAACCTCAAGGGTGTGTCGCTGCGCATGGAAGTCGAAGGCCCCAAGCGCCTGTCCGTGACCGGCAAGGGCCCGGGCGTCGTGACCGCTGGCGATATCGCCGAAAGCGCGGGCATCGAGGTGCTGAACCGCGAGCATGTGATCTGCCACGTCGACGAAGGCGCCGAAGTGTACATGGAATTCACCGTGAACACCGGCAAGGGCTACGTCAGCGCGGACAAGAACAAGCCCGAGGATGCGCCGATCGGTCTGATCCCGATCGACGCGATCTATTCGCCGGTCAAGAAGGTCGCCTATGACGTGCAGCCCACCCGTGAGGGCCAGGTGCTGGACTACGACAAGCTGACCATGAAGATCGAAACCGACGGCTCGATCACGCCCGAGGACGCCGTGGCCTTTGCCGCGCGCATCCTGCAGGACCAGCTGTCGATCTTCGTCAACTTCGAGGAACCGGAGTCGGCGGGCCGCCAAGACGAGGACGACGGGCTGGAATTCAACCCGCTGCTTCTCAAGAAGGTGGACGAGCTGGAACTGTCTGTCCGTTCGGCAAATTGCCTGAAGAACGACAACATCGTCTATATCGGCGACCTGATCCAGAAAACCGAAGCCGAGATGCTGCGCACCCCGAACTTTGGCCGCAAGTCCTTGAACGAAATCAAGGAAGTGCTGTCGGGCATGGGGCTGCACCTGGGCATGGACGTCGAGGACTGGCCGCCGGACAACATCGAGGACCTGGCCAAGAAGCTGGAAGACTCGTTCTGAACCAATCGTAGGATGGGTGATATCACCCATCCTACCGGGCATCCGCCCCAAGGAGAGCCGGTGACACGCATCGCCGGCCGGACAAAGCAAAACCGCCCGTAGAGGGCAAAAATCGGAGTAAAAACAATGCGTCACGCAAAAGGTTACCGCCGCCTGAACCGCACCCACGAGCACCGCAAGGCGCTGTGGGCGAACATGGCCGGCTCGCTCATCGAGCATGAGCAGATCAAGACCACCCTGCCCAAGGCCAAGGAACTCAAGCGCGTCATGGACAAGCTGATCACCCTGGGCAAACGTGGTGACCTGCACGCCCGCCGCCAGGCGCGCGCGCAGCTGAAGGAAGACAAGGACGTCGCCAAGCTATTCGAGATCCTGGGCCCGCGCTACGCCGAGCGTAACGGCGGCTATACCCGTGTTCTCAAAGCAGGTTTCCGCTACGGTGACATGGCCCCGATGGCCATCATCGAGCTGGTGGACCGCGACGTGGACGCCAAGGGCGCAGCCGACAAGGCGCGCGTGGCAATGGCCGAGGCCGACGAGGAGTAATCCTCTCTTCCACGGAATTCATGAAGGCCCTGCCGGTGACGGCGGGGCCTTTTTCATGCCGTGCTTTTTCATGCCGACCGGGCGTCCCGGAATTTTGTACAAAACGTACGAAACGTACGGCGATTCCAGCATTTTGTACAAACGGGCAAGATCCGGTTCACCCAGGTAAACCGCTTTCATTTTCCAAATCCGTGACGGTGCAGCTCCGGGGCCGATCACTTGGCCGCGGGCGGGTCCCGCATGTCGCGGGCCAGGGCCTGCAACTCGCTGCCGAAACCCTCGGTCAGCCTGTCGGCGGCGGCAAGCCGGACCTCTTCGGGTTTGTTCTGGCCCAGCTTGAAGGTGCTCTGGATTTCCGTGATCTCCAGCCGGAAGGGCAGGATCATCCGCTTGAACCGCGCCTTTGTCTCGGCGCTCATCTTGTCCATCGTCCAGGGCGCCTTGTCGGGCAGCCGGGTCTCGAAGGCGGCGCTCTGGGCGGCCAGCAGCGGCTCCAGTTCAGAGACCGGGCGCGGGTGCAGCGTGCCGATGAGGTGGACGGCGGTGTAGTTCCAGGTCGGCACCTGGTCGTCGATCCCGTACCAGTCGGGTGAGACGTAGCCGTCCGGCCCGCTTACGGCGAGCGTGACGGGCTGTGGCGTGGCGCAGGACCGCGCGATTGGGTTGGACCGGACAAGGTGCAGGTCGGCCTTTGTTCCGCTCTCAGACAGGAGGAAGGGGACATGCGCAAGCAGCGGCGCGCCCTCGGTCGAGAGTGTGAGCACCCCGAAGGAGCGGGCGCGCACAAGCGCCAATGCGGTGTCCCTGTCGGTCTGCCGGAAGGTCGGGTTGGGATGCATGGCTCAGGCCGTGAGTTGCTGGCCGTCAAAGCCGGTGATCCGCGCCTGCACGATCTGGCCGACGGGCTGCGGGGCGGCAAAACGCACCTCTGTGAATTGTTCGGTCCGGCCCATGTCCGGCGCCTCCATCAGCACCGCGTGGGTGCGGCCGGCCTGGGCGGCAAGATGCGCCTGCACCTGCGATTCTCCGGCGGCGCGCAGGCGGGCGGCGCGTTCCTTGATGGTGCTGCCGTTGATCTGCTGCGGGATCCGCGCGGCGGGGGTGCCGGGGCGGGCCGAGTAGGGGAAGACGTGCAGCCAGGTCAGGTCGCAGTCCGAGACCAGTTTCAGCGAGTTCTCGAAATGCGCCTCTGACTCGGTCGGGAAACCGGCGATGATGTCGGCACCAAAGGTCATCTCGGGGCGCAGGCGCCGCGCCTCTTCGCAGAAACGGATCGCATCGTCGCGCAGGTGACGGCGCTTCATGCGCTTCAGGATCAGGTCGTCGCCGTGCTGCAGGCTGAGGTGCAGGTGGGGCATCAGGCGCGGCTCGGAGGCGATGGCCAGCATCAGGTTGTCATCGGCCTCGATCGAATCGATCGAGGAGATGCGCAGGCGCGGCACGTCGGTCAGCCGCAGGATGCGCATGACCAGATCGCCCAGGCGCGGTTCCCCGGGCAGGTCGGCGCCCCAGGAGGTCAGGTCGACCCCGGTCAGCACCACCTCGTTATAGCCTTGGTCCACGAGGCGCCTGATCTGGTCCACGACCACACCGGCGGGGACCGAGCGCGAATTGCCCCGGCCATAGGGAATGATGCAGAAGGTGCAGCGGTGATCACAGCCGTTCTGCACCTGCACGTAGGCGCGGCTGCGCGTGCCGAAACCGTCGATCAGGTGGCCGGCGGTTTCGGTCACCGACATGATGTCGTTGACCTGCACCTTTTCCGTCTCGCCGATGAAATCGCCCGCGAGGCCCTTCCAGGTGTCGGGGGCCATCTTTTCGGTGTTGCCGATGACGGCGTCGACCTCGTCCATCGCGGCAAAACTCGCCGGGTCGATCTGGGCGGCGCAGCCGGTGACGATGACGCGGGCGTCCGGGTTTTCGCGGCGCAACCGGCGAATCTCTTGCCGGGCTTTGCGCACGGCCTCCTGCGTGACGGCGCAGGTGTTGACGACCACGGCGTTGCCCATGCCCGCCGCCTCGGCGAGATCCTTCATCGCCTCGGTTTCATAGGCGTTCAGGCGGCAGCCCAGGGTGGTGAACTTGGGCGCGCTCATGGGTTCGCGTCCAGCCAGTCTGCGGTGAACTGGCCGTCAAAGACATGCGCGGTGCCGCCGGTCATCCAGACGCCATCCTCGCGCCAGTCGACCTGCAGCGTGCCGCCGTCGAGGTCGATGCGGACGCTGCGGCCTGTCAGGCCGCGCCGTGCGGCGGCGACGGCGGTGGCGCAGGAGGACGAGCCGGAGGCCAGTGTCACGCCCACGCCGCGCTCCCAGACCCGCATCCGCAGGTGGTTTTCGCCCAGCAGGCTGGCCACCTGCACGTTGGTGCGCTGCGGGTACAGCGGGTGGTGTTCGTAGCGCGGGCCGAATTGTTCCAGCGGGATCGCCTCGGCATCCTCGACGAAGAAGGTGCAATGCGGGTTGCCCATGCCGGTGGCGGTCGGTCCGCCCTCGATGGGCAGTTCCAGCGTGTCCATTTCCTCGGCCAGCGGGATCTCGGCCCAGTCCAGTTGCGGCGGTCCCATGTTCACCGAGGTCAGCCCGTTGCCGGCATCGACGGCCTCGAGCGTGCCGCGATCGGTGGTCAGGCTCAGGCGGGTCTCTCCGGTCTGATCCATCAGGTGGCGGGCGATGCAGCGGGTGGCATTGCCGCAGGCCGCCGAGGTGGAGCCGTCGGAGTTGTAGAAGGTCAGGTGCGGCTGGTTGGCGTTCTGGGTGATGACGGCCAGCTGGTCAAAGCCCACGCCCCTGTGCCGGTCGGCGATGGCCGCGATTCGCGCAGGGGTCAGCGCCGCCTCGCGCTGCCGCGAGTCGATCACCACGAAGTCATTGCCAAGCCCGTGCATTTTCATGAAGGGCAGTGCGCGCGCGTCCTGTGTCATGGCGCGCGATATACGCCTGTCGCGGGGTGGTTTCCAGTGTCCCGGCGAGCGATGAGAAAAAGCCTGCAAGATTCCTGATTTTTTGGCTTGACCCCGACCGGGCATATTCATAGTTAGGCCGCCACAGTGGGCCGTTAGCTCAGTTGGTAGAGCAACTGACTTTTAATCAGTGGGTCGTAGGTTCGAATCCTACACGGCTCACCACTGAATCAAGGGCTTGGCCAGAGATGGCCAAGCCCTTGTTCGTTTCCGGGGCACACTGCGCAGCTTCTTCGTGACCTTTATTGCCCGGTCTTGCGGGTTTGCACATTTCCACGGCAGCGCGCCGCGCTTTTTCCTTGTGATCGGGCAAGCGCCGCGCGGTTCTTGACGCCGATCAAGGGGCTGTCTTGCCAGACGTGGGATGACGGGGCAGGGATCAGACCCGGGAACAGGAGCGCCGGACGGATGGCGGATCAGGAAGAGGTCGTGACCTTGCTGCAGCAGCCCGCGCTGTACGCCGGCGCCGCGGACGTGGACGTGGTCCGGACGCATGGGGCCTATGTCTTTCTCGGCGGGGACACGGCGCTCAAGATCAAGCGGGCGGTGCGCTACGACTACCTCGACTACTCGACGCCGGAGCTGCGCGCGGCGGCCCTGCGGCGCGAGCTGGAGCTGAACGCGCCCGCCGCACCGATGATCTATCGCGACATGGTGGCGGTGACGCGGGGGGCGGACGGTGCGCTGGCGCTGGATGGCGCGGGCGAGGTGGTGGAATGGGCGCTGCGGATGTGGCGGTTTGCGGACGAGGATCAGCTGGACCGGGTGGCAGGGCGCGGCGCGCTGGACCGCCCCCTGGCCGAGACGCTGGGCGAGAGCATCGCGCAGTATCACGCGGCGGCCCCGGCGCTGGCCGCGCCCGATGGTGCGCGGCGGATCGGGGATATCCTGGACGAACTGGGGCGCGAATTCGCGGGGATGGAGGACGCGTTGCCCGCCAAGGGTATCGCGCGTTTTCTGGACCGGGCCAGGGAGGCGCTGGCGCGACAGGCGGCCCTTCTGGACAGCCGGGCAGAGGCGGGCCACGTCCGACGCTGTCACGGTGACCTGCACCTGCGTAACATCGTCCTGATCGAGGGCCGGCCCGTGCCCTTCGACGCGCTGGAATTCAGCGAGGAGCTGGGCACCTGCGACGTGCTATACGACCTGGCCTTCCTGCTGATGGACCTGCGCCACCGGGGGCTGGCCTGGGCGGCGAACGCGGTGCTGAACCGTTACCTTTTCGCCGCCGCGACCGATGACCATTATCGCGGGCTGGCCGCCCTGCCGCTGTTCCAGGCGGTGCGCGCGGGCATCAGCGCGATGGTGGCGGTCCAGACGGCGCGGGCGCAGGGCGGCAACGCGCCCCTGTTGCGGGATGCCGGGCGCTATCTTGACGATGCCATTGCCGTGCTGGAGCCGGGGGCAACGAGGCTGGTGGCCCTTGGCGGGTTGTCCGGCACCGGCAAGACCACGGTGGCGCGCGGGCTGGCGCCGGACCTGGGGGCGCCACCGGGGGCGGTGCACCTGCGCAGCGACATGATCCGCAAGGCGCTGTGCGGGGTCGATCCCCTGACGCCGCTGGATGCCCGCGGCTATAGGCCGGAGGTCAGCGCGGCGGTCTATGACCGGATGGACGCGCTGGCGCGCGAGGTTCTGCAGGCGGGACAGACGGTGATCGCGGATGCGGTCTTTCTGAACCCGGACGAACGCGCCGCCATCGCGCAGGTCGCCCAAGACCTTGGCGCGGGCTTTGCCGGGCTGTGGCTGGAGGCAGAGGGGGCGGCGCTGGTCGCCCGCGTGTCAGACCGCCGGGGCGATGCCTCGGACGCGGATGCAGAGGTGGTGCGGGCCCAATTGGCGCGCGATACCGGACCCATCGGCTGGGCCCGTGTCGATGCCTCCGGCGCGGCGGACGAGGTGCTTTCCGCCTGCCGTGCCGCGCTTGGGGGGACTGGGCAGACGCCCGCCTGACGCGCGCTCAGGTCTGCAGGACGTAGCTGCCCGGCGCGGTCATCAGTGGCGGCAACCCGGCCTCTGCCCGGCCCAGCGGCGGCGGGGCGCCCCTTTCGCCGGTGCTCTTGGCCTCCAGCCAGTCGAACCAGACCGGCCACCAGGACCCATCCTGGGGATCGTGGCGGGTCAGCCAGGTGTCCGGGTCCATGTAGTTGCGGCCCGGTGGACGGTGGCCCTGGCGGAAATGGCGGTGGGGCTGTCCCGGCACGCTGAGCACGCCGCCATTGTGCCCGCCCGAGGTCAGGACAAAGGTCAGGTCGCCATCGGTGAACAGGGCCGTCTTGTAGACAGAGCGCCAGGGCGCGATGTGGTCCTTTTCCGTGCCCAGCACGAAGAAGGGGGCGGAAATGTCCTTGAGCGCGATCACCCGCCCCTCGACCGAGAACCGCCCGGCGGTCAGGCGGTTTTCGAGGAACAGCCCGCGCAGGTATTCCGAATGCATCCGGTAGGGCATCCGCGTGGCGTCCATGTTCCAGGCGGAGAGGTCGAACATCGGGTCCTCTTCGCCCAGCAGGTAGCGGCGCAACAGGCGGCTCCAGACGAGGTCGCGCGCGCGCAGGATCTGGAAGGCGCCGGCCATCTGCGGCGCGTCCAGATAGCCCTTGTCCCACATCATGTCCTCGAGAAAGGCGATCTGGCTTTCGTCGACGAAAAGCATCAGCTCGCCCGCGTCGGAGAAATCGGTCTGCCCGGCCAGCAGCGTGACCGAGGCCAGCCGGTCGTCGCCGTCGCGTGCCATTGCCGCCGCCGCGATGGCCAGGATGGTGCCGCCCAGGCAATAGCCGCAGGCATGGACCCGGGGCGCCCTGGTGATGACCTGCACCGCCTCCAGCGCCTCCATCACGCCGCGGCGGCGGTAGTCTTCCAGCGACAGTTCGCTCTGCTCGGCGGTGGGATTGCACCACGAGATCGCGAAGACGGTAAATCCCTGCGCGACCAGCTGCGCGACCAGCGATTTCGGCGGGCTGAGGTCGAGGATGTAGTATTTCATGATCCAGGCCGGGACGATCAGCAGCGGCTCGGCGTGGACGGTTTCGGTCTGCGGGGCGTACTGGATCAGTTCGAACAGGTCGTTGCGATAGACCACCTGACCGGGTGTGACGGCCAGGTCCTTGCCCACGTCGAACCCCTCGGGGCGCGGGGCGGGCTGTTGCGCGATCATCCGGGCGCTGTCTTCGGCGAGGTGCCTTGCGCCCTCGACGAAATTGCGGCCGCCGGTCTTCAGCGCGGCCTCGACCACCTCGGGGTTGGTCAGCGGAAAGTTCGAGGGCGAGACCATGTCGAGCCCCTGTCGCACCATGAAATTCACCCTGTCGGCGCTGATCTTGCGCATGCCGCGAATTTCGGCGGTGGCCTCTGTCCACCAGGCCTCTTGCGCCAGGAAGGCGGTCTTCATCGCGCGGAAGGGGGGCAGGGCCCAGCCCGGGTGATCGAAGCGATGATCGCCGGGCGCGGGCTGCGGTCCCTCTGACCGTCCGGCAAGGGCCAGCGCGGTTTCGCCCGCGATGCGGGAGGCTTGCTGGGTCAGCGCGGTCATCCGTCCGGGCGCCGCGGCCAGGTGGGACAGCCAGTCCATCCAGGCCGAGGCGGCGGAATGCGGCGAAAGGCCCCCGGTGGCCCGGGCGCGGGTGGCGCGCAATGCGCGGTCCAGCGTGTTGCTGTCGGTGTCGGTCATGGCTGGGTCCTGCGGTCGCTTGCCGGAAAGGTGAGTCGGGGGCACCCTAGGGGAGGTCCTGCAAAACCCCGATGACGTGGATCAAAGTTTCGGCGTGTCGCCGCGCGCGGCGGCTTGACGTGCGTCAAATCGTGCGGATCGCCCATGCCCTAGGTTGCCCGCGAACAGGACGCGCGTGATCCTGAAACCCTGAACAGACGGACGAGGTGCGGCATGATGGCGGACACTGGCGGGGCAGCCTATGGGCTGACCTCCACGCAGGCGGCGGACCGGCTGGCCGAGGTCGGGCCGAACCAGCTGGCGGAACGCAAACCGGTTTCGCGCTGGGTGATCCTGGCGCGTCAGTTCACCAGCCCGTTGATCGTGATGCTGATCGCCGCCGCCGGGATCGCCGCCGCGCTGGGCGAGACGGTGGACGCGGTGGCCATCGTGCTGGTCGTACTGCTGAACGGGGTGCTGGGCTTCGTGCAGGAATGGCGCACGGAAACCGCGCTGGCGGCGCTGCGGAACATGCTGGCGACAGAGGCGCGGGTGGTGCGCGACGGCGCCCAGGTGATGATCGACACGCGCCAGATCGTGCCGGGTGACCTGGTGATCCTGGACAGCGGCGACAAGGTGCCTGCCGACCTGGTGCTGACCTCCGGCATGCGGCTGAAGGTCGACGAGAGCGTGCTGACCGGGGAATCGGTGCCCGTGGACAAGCACCTGGGCGACGAGGACGTGCCCCTGTTCATGGGGTCGAACGTGGTGGCGGGCCGGGCCGAGGGCGTGGTGCGCGCCACCGGGCCGCGCACGGAATTCGGCCATATCGCGGAGTTGACCGCCTCGATCGACGTGGGCGAAACCCATTTGCAGGCGCAACTGGCGCGGCTGGCGCGGCTGCTGGGGGGCATGGCGCTGGGGCTGGCGGGGCTGGTTCTGGTGGCCGGGCTGCTGTCGGGGCGCGAGTTGCACGAGATGTTCCTGACCGCGATTGCCCTGGCCGTCGCGATGGTGCCCGAGGGGCTGCCGGCGGTGGTTACGATCACGCTGGCGCTGGGCGCCTCGGCGATGCTGCGGCGGCAGTCGCTGGTGCGGCGGTTGCAGGCGGTCGAGACGCTGGGCGCGGCGACGGTGATCTGCACCGACAAGACCGGAACGCTGACCGAAAACGCCATGACCGTGACGCGGATCTGGACGCCCGGGCGCAGCTACGAGGTCACGGGCACGGGCTATGACCCGGCGGGCCATATCGCGGCGGAGGGCGAGCGCCTGCGCGCGGCGGATGATCCCCGTCTGGCGGACCTGATCGACGTGGCCCTGTCCTGCAACCACGCCGAGCTGGGCCACCGCGACGGCGGCTGGCACATGGTCGGCGACCCGACCGAAGGGGCGCTGGTCACGCTGGGGTTCAAGGGTTGGTCCGATTTGCCGAACCCGGCGGACCGGCTGGCCGAGATCCCCTTTGACGCCGAGCGCAAGCGCATGAGCGTGGTGATGCGAAGGGGCACGGGGCTGGTGCAGATGGTCAAGGGCGCGCCGGAATCCGTTCTGGACGTCTGTACGCAGGTGCAGGGGGATGGGGGCGCTGTCGAGCCCCTGACCGCCGACCGCCGGGCCGGGATCGAGGCGGTCGCGGCAGAGATGGCCTCGGACGGGCGGCGGCTGTTGGGGCTGGCGATGCGCCCTGTCGAGGACCCGCTGGCGGGGGAAGAAGGTCTGATCTTCCTGGGACTGGTGGGCATGATCGACCCGCCGCGCGCCGAGGTGAAACAGGCGGTGTCCCTGTGTCGCCGTGCCGGTATCCGCGTGGTCATGATCACCGGGGATGCAGCCCCGACAGGCGCCGCCATCGCGCGCGAGATCGGGTTGCGGGTGGATCGCATGCTGACCGGCGAGGATCTTGACCACCTGTCCGAGGATGAGTTGCACGAGCTGTTGAAGGGCGACGTGCATTTCGCCCGGACGGCCCCGGCGCACAAGATGCGGCTGGTCGGGGCTTTGCAGCAAAGCGGCAACCTAGTTGCGATGACCGGGGACGGCGTCAACGACGCGCCCGCCCTGCGGCAGGCCGATATCGGCATCGCGATGGGCAAGCGCGGCACGGACGTGGCCAAGGATGCCAGCGACCTGGTGCTGCTGGACGACAATTTCGCCACCATCGTCGGCGCCGTCGAAGAGGGGCGCCGCCAATTTTCCAACATCCAGCGGTTCGTCCGCTACCTGCTGTCCTCGAACGCGGGCGAGGTGCTGGCCATCGTGGTCAACCTGTTCCTGGGCGGGCCACTGATCTTCCTGGCGACGCAGATTCTGTGGATGAACCTTGTCACCGACGGGGTGACGGCGGTGGCGCTGGGCATGGAAAAACCGGCGCCCGACCAGATGGACCAGCCGCCGGTGCCCGCGGATCATCCGATCCTCGATCTGCCGGGGCTGGCGATGATTGCCTGTTTCGGCCTCTATACCGGGGGCGTCAGCCTGTGGCTGTTCTACGGCCACCTGGGACAGGGAGAGGACCTGGCGCGGACGATGGCCTTCGCGGGGATCGTGGTCTTTGAAAAGGCCAGCGTCTTTGCCTTCCGATCGTTCCGCCTGCCGATGTCGGGGATCGGCTACCTGTCGAACCGGCCCCTGTTGCTGGCCTTTGCGGTGACGATGGCGATGCAGGTGGCGGCGATCTACTGGCCGCCGCTGCAACACCTGCTGCACACCGTGCCGCTGAGCTGGGAGCAGCTGGGCCTGCTGGGTGCGCTGGCGCTGCCGCTGCTGGTGGTGCCGGAAGCGGTGAAATACGCCCGCCGGTCGCGGGCGCGGGGGCTGACGGTGGCGGCGCGTTGACCTGAATCAACGAAGCCGGGCGCGTTTCTACTACCCTTCGGTCATTCCGAGGGGAGGGAGGACCCGATGGCTGACACGGACGACAGGCGCACCCTGATCTGGCTCGAGCATCTTCGGCGCGGGGACGTGGCGCTGGTGGGGGGCAAGAACGCCTCGCTGGGCGAGATGGTGCAATCGCTGGATGCCAGCCGCATCCGGGTGCCGCCGGGGTTTGCGACCACCTCCTCCGCCTATCGTGCCTTCATCGCGGCCAACGGGTTCGGCGCGGTGCTGCGAGAGGAACTGGCGGCGCTGGCCGAGGGGCGCAAGACATTGGCGCAGGCGGGCCGCGCGATCCGCGAGACGCTGGCAACGGGGGGTTTTCCGTCGCAGATCGAGGCCGAGATCCTTGGTGCCTACCGCGAGCTGGGGCGGCGCACGGGGCGGGAAAATCCCTCTGTCGCCGTACGCTCCTCGGCCACGGCCGAGGACCTGCCCGACGCCAGTTTCGCGGGCCAGCAGGAAACCTTTCTGAACGTCGAGGGCGAGCGCGCGCTGCTGATGGCCTGCCGCCGCTGCTATGCCTCTCTGTTCACCGACCGGGCGATCACCTACCGCGAGATCAACGGGTTCGATCACCTCGACGTGGCGCTGTCCATCGGTGTGCAGTTGATGGTGCGATCGGATATCGCCGGGTCGGGGGTTATGTTTTCCATCGACACCGAAAGCGGCTTTGACAGGACGGTGCTGATCAACGCGGCCTGGGGGCTGGGCGAGAACGTGGTGCAGGGCGCGGTCAGCCCGGATGAATACCAGGTCTACAAGCCCTTCCTGGCCCGGCCCGAACTGGTGCCGATCACGCACAAGGCGCTGGGCGCGAAAGAAATCAAGATGATCTACGGCACGGGAGACGGCGCGGCGACGCGCAACGTGCCGACCTCGAAGGCAGAGCGCGAGCGTTTCGTGCTGTCCGACGGCGAGATCCTGGAACTGGCCCGGGCGGCGGTCGAGATCGAGGCGCATTATGGCTGTCCGATGGACATGGAATGGGCGCGCGACGGGATCGACGGGCAGCTGTACATCGTGCAGGCGCGGCCCGAGACGGTGCAGTCGCGCCGGGGCGCGGGCGCGATGAAGACCTACAGCCTGGGCGCGCATGGCGAACGGCTGTTGAGCGGGCTCAGCGTCGGCGGGGCGGTGGCCTCCGGCGAGGTCATCATCATCGAGAGCGCGGCGGACATCGACCGTTTCGTCGACGGGGCGGTGCTGGTGACATCGACCACGGACCCGGACTGGGTGCCGGTGATGAAACGGGCCGCCGCCATCGTGACGGATCACGGCGGGCGCACCTCTCATGCGGCCATCGTCAGCCGGGAACTGGGCGTTCCGGCGGTGGTCGGCACCGGCAATGCGACCCATGTCCTGCACGATCAACAGCAGGTGACGGTCTCCTGCGCCGAGGGCGAGGAGGGGGTGATCTACGCCGGACGGGCCGAGGTGACGGTGGAGGAACTGGACCTGGCCCATGTCCCCGAGACCTGCACGCAGGTCATGCTGAACCTCGCCAACCCCTCGACCGCGGCGCGCTGGTGGCGGCTGCCGGCGGATGGGGTCGGACTGGCGCGGATGGAATTCGTGGTCTCGAACGAGGTCCGGGTGCATCCGCTGGCACTGACCCGCTACGAGCAGGTGGTGTCCGAGGACGACCGGGCGGCGATCGACGCGCTGACCAGGGGCCATGCGAACCGGACCGCCTATTTCGTCGAGACGCTGGCGCGGGGATTGGCGCGGATCGCGGCGGTCTGGCATCCGCGCCCGGTCATCGTACGGATGAGCGATTTCAAGACCAACGAATATGCCGACCTGCTGGGCGGGCGGGCCTTTGAACCGCAGGAAGAGAACCCGATGATCGGGTTCCGGGGCGCCTCTCGGTACTACTCGGAAGGGTATCGCGACGGGTTTGAGCTGGAATGCCGGGCGATCCGGCACCTGCGCGAGGGGATGGGCTTTGACAACGTGGTGGTCATGATCCCCTTTTGCCGCACGGTGGGCGAGGCGGACCGGGTGCTGGAGGTCATGGCGGCCCAGGGGCTGGAACGCGGCAAGGCGGGGCTGGAGGTCTACGTCATGTGTGAGATCCCGTCGAACGTGATCGAGGCCGAGCGGTTCGCCGAACGTTTCGACGGGTTTTCCATCGGGTCGAACGACCTGACGCAGCTGACGCTGGGTATCGACCGGGATTCCGAGGCGCTGGCCGAGCTGTTCTCGGAACGGGACCCGGCGGTCTTGTGGATGATCGAGACGGTGATTGCCAAGGCGCGCAAGGCGGGGCGCAAGATCGGGCTGTGCGGTCAGGCGCCCTCGAACGATCCGGGGTTTGCGCGGCTGCTGGTGCAGGCGGGGATCTCATCGATTTCCGTGACACCGGACAGCTTCCTGGCGGTGAAGCGGAACGTGGCGGAGGCGGAGGCGGGCTGAGCGGCTGGTGGGCGGCGCTTGCGGTGCGGTGTCCGCTTGCGGGGGCGACGGGTTTCAGGGGGAAAGGGGGACCTCCGTCCCCTGCTTGATCCGTCGCAGGACAAACATCGTGGCGGTGCCGGCGACGTTTTCATGTTCCAGCACGCGGCGCATCAGGATCGATTCCAGGTCTGCGATGTCGCGCACCACGAGGTGCAGGAGGTAATCCCATTCGCCGGAGATCGAGTAGACCTCGGTGATGGCCGGCTCCGCCTCCATCGCGCGCTGGAATTCGGCGCGGGCGGCGGCGTCCTGGGATTTCATGCGCACCTGCACGAAGGCATCCATGCCGCGCCCCACGGCGGCGGGGTCGACGTGGCGCACCGGCGGGCCGATCACGCCGCGATCCTCCAGCGCGCGCAGGCGGCGCCAGCAGGTCGCCGGAGAGCTGTTCACCGCCTGTGCGAGCTCCTGCATGCTGCCCGAAGCGTCCTTTTGCAGGACGGCCAGGATGCGACGGTCGAGATCCGAGAGTTGAGGCATTTCGTTCGATTTTTGGCATAAGAGTGAATGGTTCACTGCAAGATGTGACCCAACACTGAGAGATTGGAAGGTCTTTTTCAGCAGAACAGGTAAAAATCCCCCGATCCGCGACAGGGAGGATGCCATGACGGACCAGACGCCGATTCTGACCGATTACGCTTTGGAAGACCGTTATACCCGCACCGAGGGCCGGGTGTTCCTGACCGGGACGCAGGCGATTCTGCGGATCGCGCTGGACCAGGCGCGGCGCGACCGGGCGCGGGGGCTGGACACGCGGGGCTATATCTCGGGCTATCGCGGCTCTCCGGTGGGCGGGGTCGACCTTGAGGTGTCGGGCCATGCCAAGCTGGTCGAAGAGGCCGGGATCACCTTCCTGCCCGCGATCAACGAGGAACTGGGCGCGACCCAGATGATCGGCACGCAGCAGGTGGAGACCGACCCGGACAAGACCTGCGAGGGGGTCTTTGGCCTGTGGTACGGCAAGGGGCCGGGGGTGGACCGGGCGGCAGATGCGCTGAAACACGGCAATGCCTACGGATCTTCGCCGCATGGTGGCGTGCTGGTGGTGGCGGGGGATGACCACGGCTGTGTCTCTTCGTCGATGCCGCACCAGTCGGACGTGGCCTTCATGAATTTCTTCATGCCGACGCTGAACCCGGCCAACGTGGGTGAGTTCCTGCCATTTGGCGAATGGGGCTACGCGCTGTCGCGGTTCTCGGGCATGTGGGTCGGCTTCAAGGCGATTTCCGAGACGGTGGAATCCGGCATGTCGGTGGAATTGCCCGCCGACAGGGCGTTTGTCGCGCCGGACTACACGCCGCCCGAAACCGGGCTGCATTACCGCTGGCCCGACTTGCCGGGGATGCAGATCGAAGAGCGGATGGAGGCCAAGAAAAACGCCGTGCTGGCCTTTGCCCGCGCCAATCCCATCGACCGGGCGGAATGGGGGCACGAGGCCCGGTTCGGCATCGTGACCACCGGCAAGGCACACCTGGACACGCTGGAGGCGCTGCGCCTCCTGGGCATCGATGAGGGTGTCGCGCGCGAGCTGGGCATCGACCTTTACAAGGTGGGCATGGTCTGGCCGCTGGAGGATCGCGGCGCGCTGGGCTTTGCGCATGAAAAGCAGGAACTGCTGGTCATCGAGGAAAAGCGCGGGATCATCGAGAGCCAGCTCAAGGAATATTTCTACGATTTCCCCGGGCAAAAGCCCGAACGCATGGTCGGCAAGCGCGACGAGCACGGCGAACGTCTGATCCCCTGGACGCATGAACTGGGCGCCGTGATGCTGGCGCGGATCATCGCGAAACGACTGGACCTGAATCTTGGCACATCACTCACGGAACGTGCCGAGGCGTTGGTGCCGCCCCCGAACCTGATCGAGGTGCCGGGGGCGGCCCGCACGCCCTATTTCTGCTCGGGCTGTCCGCACAATACCTCGACCAAGGTGCCCGAGGGCAGCCAGGCTCTGGCGGGGATCGGCTGTCACTTCATGGCAAGCTGGATGGACCGCAACACGACCTCGCTGATCCAGATGGGGGGTGAGGGCGTCAACTGGGTCGCGCGGTCGAAGTTCAACGGCAACCGGCACGTCTTCCAGAATCTGGGCGAGGGGACGTACTATCACTCGGGCTCGCTGGCCGTGCGGCAGGCGATTGCGGCGGGGACCAACATCACCTTCAAGATCCTGTTCAACGATGCCGTGGCCATGACCGGCGGACAGGTGGTTGACGGGCCGATATCCGTGCAGGCGATTGCGCAGACGGTGCTGGCCGAGGGGGCGAAACGGGTGGTCGTCGTGTCCGATCATCCCGAGCAGTTTCGCAAGAGCGATTTCCCGGCGGGGGTCGAGATCGAGCACCGGCGTGAGATGGACCGCGTGCAGCGCGAATTGCGCGAGGTGCCCGGCACCACGGTGCTGATTTACCAGCAGACCTGCGCGACAGAGAAGCGCCGCCTGCGCAAACGCGGCAAGATGGAAGACCCCAAGCGGTTCGCCGTCATCAACCCGCTGGTCTGCGAGGGCTGCGGCGATTGCGGGGTGGAATCGAACTGCCTCAGCGTCGAGCCGCTGGAAACGGAATTTGGCCGCAAGCGGCAGATCAACCTGAACTCCTGCAACAAGGATTTCACCTGCCTCAACGGCTTCTGCCCCAGCTTCGTGACCGTCGAGGGGGCGACACTGAAGAAGGGGCGGGGCGTGTCCGAGGCGCAGTTGACCGAGATGGTGGCCGGGTTGCCGGCGCCGGTTATGCCGTCGCTGGACAAGCCCTGGGATATTCTTGTCACAGGTGTGGGCGGGACCGGCGTCGTGACCGTGGGCCAGTTGATCGCGATGGCGGCGAACCTCGAAGGGCGGGGCGCCAGTGTGCTGGACTTCATGGGGTTCGCGCAGAAATTCGGGCCGGTGCTCAGCTACCTGCGGATGTCTTCGCGCCCCGAAGAGGTGAACCAGGCGCGGATCGAGCCGTCCTCGGCGGACGCGCTGATCGGCTGTGACCTGGTGGTAAGCTCTTCGCCCAAGGCCTCGATGACCTACCGGGCGGGGCATACGCGGGCGGTGGTGAACACGGCCCTGATGCCGACCGGGGATTTCACGCGCAACCGCGATGCGGACCTGAAGGCGGGCGAGCGGCTGGCGCGGATTTCCGACGCCGTGGACGGGAAGGCGCTGCAATCGCTGGACGCCAATGCCCTGTCAGAGGCGCTGCTGGGCGACACGGTCTTTGCCAATGTCCTGATGCTGGGCGCGGCCTGGCAGGCGGGGCTGGTGCCCCTCACCGAGGCGGCGCTGATGCGGGCGATCGAGCTGAACGGGGTCAAGCCGGAGCTGAACAAGCAGGCCTTTGCCTGGGGCCGGGTTGCCGTGACCGATCACGAAGGCGTCGAGCGGATCGCCGGGATCGAGGCGAGGCCCGTACAGACGCTGGAGCAGATGATCGACCGCCGGGCGGATTTCTTGGCCGACTACCAGAGCCGGCGCTGGGCGCGGCGCTATCGTGACGACCTGCAAAAGGTGATCGAGGCCGAGACCCGTGTAGCGGGCGCGCCGGGCGCCCTGTCCGAGGCAGCGGCCAAGGGTCTGTTCAAGCTGATGTCCTACAAGGATGAATACGAGGTTGCGCGGCTGCATACGCAGACAGGTTTCCTGGACGGGTTGAAGGACCGTTTTGAAGGCGAGTTCACCGTGCGCCACCACCTTGCGCCGCCGATCCTGTCCTCGGGCACGGATGCGCGCGGGCGGCCTCTGAAACGCAGCTTTGGCCCCTGGGTGCAGGTGGCCTTTCGCCAGCTTGCGCGGATGAAGCGGCTGCGCGGTACGGTGTTCGACCCCTTTGGCCGAACTGCCGAGCGGCGCATGGAACGGGCGCTGATCGGGGAATACCGCGACTTGCTGGATCGGCTGGTCAACGGGCTGACGTCGGACAACCGCGACGAGGCGGCCCGGATCGCCGGGCTGGTCATGGAGATCCGCGGCTTTGGCCCGGTCAAGGAGGAGGCCGTCGGGAAAACCCGCAAGGCGATGAATGAGGCTATTACGCAGTATGCTGCCTAAAATCCTTTAACCGACCGCGCGTTTGGGTTATCTCCGGTGCAGGACGCCCGTGGCAGGGGCGAGGAGAGGAGCCTTGACCATGACTACCGACAGCCCCGTTACCGTCACCCGCGAAGGCGACCTGGCCTGGGTGACCATCGACAATCCGCCCGTCAACGCCACCAGCACGGCGGTGCGCAAGGGTCTGGCCGAGGCCGTGAACGCGGTACAGGGCGCGCGTGTCGCAATCCTGACCGGCGCGGGGCGGACCTTTGTCGCCGGCGGGGATATGTCGGAGTTCGACGCGCCGCCCGTGGAACCGCATCTGCCCGATGTTGTGCAGATGATCGAGGACAGTGAAACGCCCTTTGTCGCGGTCCTGCACGGCACGGTGCTGGGCGGCGGGTTCGAGATCGCGATGGCCTGCGCCTGGCGGCTTGCGCAGGCGGGAACCCGGTTCGGTCTGCCAGAGGTCAACGTGGGGCTGATCCCCGGCGCCGGCGGTACGCAGCGCACGCCACGCCTGATCGGGATGGAGGCCTCCATCGACATGGCGGCCTCGGGGCAGATGCTGGATGCCGCGACGCTCAAGGCGCTGGGCGGGCTTGATCTTGTGTTCGAAGGGGACTTGCAGGCGGCGGCGCGGGAGTATGTGGCGGCACTGCCGGAGCGGCCCTCCAAAGTGTCGGAACGGGTGACAGAGCCGCTGGCGGCCGACGCGCTGGAGGTCAAGCGCGAGGCGGTTTTGAAACGCGCGCGCGGGCAGATGTCGCCGCTGTTGAACATCGACGCGCTGCAATGGGCCTATCTGCCCTTCTCCGAAGGCCAGCCCAAGGAACGCGCCCTGCACCTTGAGTTGCGCCAGAGCGCCGAGAGCCGCGCCCTGCGGCATGCCTTTTTCGCCGAACGCGAGGTGGCCCGCCCCAAGGCGGCAGCGGGCGCCGCGCCGCGCGACTTGCAGCGCATCGCGGTTGTCGGCGGCGGGCTGATGGGCGCGGGCATCGCCACGGCGAGCCTGGGCGGGGGCCTTGAGGTTGTGCTGATCGAGCGTGACGCCGATGCGGCGGCAAGCGCCCGGGACCGCGTGGCCGGGTTGATCGACGGTGCCGTGAAACGCGGCAAGCTGAGCGAGGCCAAGGCGGCAGAGCAGAAGGCACGGTTCACCGCGACGGCGAACTACGCCGATGCGGCGGGTGTCGACCTGGCGGTCGAAGCGGTGTTCGAGGATCTCGAGGTCAAGCGTGCGGTGTTCCGGCAACTGGCCGAGGTGGTCTCGCCGGAGGCGATCCTTGGCACCAACACCTCCTACATCGACCCGCGCGAGATTTTCGAGGGCATCCCGAACCCCGCGCGCTGTATCGGGCTGCACTTCTTTTCGCCCGCGCATGTGATGAAACTGCTGGAGATCGTGGCGCTGCCCGAAACCTCGGCCGAGGTGCTGGCGACGGGGTTTGCCTTTGGCAAGCGGCTGCGCAAGGTCTCGGTCCTGGCGGGGATCTGCGACGGGTTCATCGGCAACCGGATGTTGGCGGAATACCGGCGCGCGGCGGAATACATGCTGGCCGATGGCGCGCTGCCGCAGGAAGTGGACGCCGCCGCGCGCGAGATAGGCTTTCCGATGGGACCGTTCGAGTTGCAGGATCTGACCGGCCTGCAGATCGCCTGGGCCAACCGCAAGCGGCAGGCGGCGACGCGCGACCCGGCGCAGCGTTACGTGACCATCGCCGACCAGCTGTGCGAGATGGACCGGCTGGGCCAGCGCAGCGGAAAGGGCTGGTACGACTACGTCGAAGGAGATCGCAAGCCACGTCCCTCGGCCAAGGTCGAGACGGTGATCCTGGACTATGCGCAGGCCCAGGGGATCACACGCCGTGGTTTTGACCGCGAAGAGATCGTGACGCGTATCCTGTCCGTGCTGGCCAACGAGGGCGCGCGCATCGTCGAAGAGGGCATCGCCGAGAGTGACGCTGCCGTCGACATGGTGCAGATCCACGGCTACGCCTTTCCGCGCTGGCGCGGCGGGCCGATGCAAACGGCGGCCGAACGTGGCTGGACCGAGGTCGGCGACACCATGCGGCGTCTGGCCGGGGAAAGCCCGGACAGCTGGGTGCTGAGCGCCCGCGCCACTGGCAGCTGACCGTCCCGGTCAGCCCTTTGGCGCGTCGTGGTGGCCGTGCAGGATGGCCCCATGTTCGCCCCGCACCGACCGGCCCGAGGAGTCCCAGCGGATGTCCCGGCTGGGAATCGTGCCGGGCGCGCTGAGCGAGAGTGGCCTTTGCTGTTGGCCGATGGCGGCGCGCCTTTGCGGGGCGCTCTCGATGAAACGGGACAGCAGGCCGATGTAGTCCGACAGTTCGTCCCGCTTGGCGCGCATGGTCTTGATGCGGGCGGCCAGAACGCGGGAGTCCGCCTCTGTCAGGCCGTTTTCCAGGATGTGGTCGAAGATCTCGAGCGCCGGGTACAGCAGGTCGCACAGCACCGGCAGGGCGATGTCGTCAATGTTTGGCGGGATCTCGTGTTCGCAGCGCAGTCCCGGCCCAAGGACGTGACAGAGATCCCCTTCGGCACGGACAAAACGCACGCTGGCGGTTCCGCTGCCGGTCGGGTCGATCCGGGTCAGGATGCGCAGGCCATGCAGTGTCAGCTGGGGCAGCTCCAGTTTGAAGCCGGACCGGCTGTTGACCGCGGTGTCCTTGATCGCGGCAAGTTCGGCGTCGAGGATCCTGGCAAGTTCGGGCGCGAAGACATCCGCAAGCGGGCGCGGATCGTCGAGCAGCAGGCGCTGACTATGGTCGTGGTGCCGCAACCGGACGTTCACGACGCACCAGTCCTGCCCGTGGGCGGACTTGCTGAGCCAGGCTTCGATCGTGCTCGGCGACGATGTTGCTTCGGGCACGCACAGCTCCTGCAATTGCACCTAGGGGGTTCCTTGTTCACCTCTTGTAAAGCGTTTAACCCCAGATTTGGTTAACTATGGGTAAAGGAAGGCGCCGCTGAAGCCCTGGTGCCACAAGCCCGGCCTATTTCGGATCGAGTCATGAGCATTTCCAGGGATGTTGAAACGGTTGTTGGCATTGCCGCCTCGGCAGGCGGGTTCGAGGCCATGTCCCTGCTTGCCCAGCATCTGCCGGCGGACTCGGGCTGTGCCTATGTCCTGGCCCAGCACCTGTCCCCCCACCACGAAAGCGTCCTGCCGACCCTGCTGTCGCGCGAGATCCGGCTGTCGGTGAAGGCGGTCGACCAGTCGATGCCGCTGGAGCCGGACACGATCTACGTTCCGATTCCCAAGTTCGACCTGGTGGTCGAGAACGGCGCCGTCCACCTGCGCCCGCCCTCTGGCCGCGCGGCAGAGCCGAAACCCTCGGCGGACCGACTTTTTTCTTCGATTGCAGAGCATTACGGAGAGAGGAGCGTCGGGATTGTCCTGTCCGGCACGGGCAGCGACGGGAGCTATGGCGTGCAGGCGATCCGCGAGGCGGGCGGTATCACCATCGCCCAGGACGCGGCCTCGTCCCGCTATGACACGATGCCCAATTCGGCGATCGAGACAGGCTGCGTGGACCTGATCCTGTCCCCCGGCGAGATCGGCGATCAGCTGGATGCCATCCTGCGCCGCCCGCGCGACCTGTCGGGGCTGCAGGTGCAGATGGAACAGCCCACGGAATTCGATGATCTTTATCACCTGTTGCAGGTGCGCACCCGGGTGAATTTCCGCAACTACAAGGAAAAGACCGTGGGCCGGCGCATTCAGCGGCGCATGATCGCGCGCGGCTTCGAGGATTACGGAGCATACGTACAGTTTTGTCGCGACAATCCCGAGGAGCTGGATTCGCTGTATCGCGACCTGCTGATTTCAGTCACCCGGTTCTTTCGGGACCGCGATCAGTTCGACGCGCTGGCCGATGCCTTGCGGGCCTATGTCGAACAGACGGATCGCAGGCCGATCCGCATCTGGGTCCCCGGCTGCGCGACGGGCGAAGAGGCCTATTCCATCGCCTTCATCCTCTGTGACCTGCTGGGGTTCCCCAAGCGCGACGAGGCCCGCGCCTTTCAGGTCATCGCGACGGACCTGGATACGCAGGCCCTGGCCCGCGGGCGCGCCGGTGCCTACCCGATCAGCGCCGCGGCCGACATGCCGCAATCCATGACCGAGGCCTACTTCACCCAGCATGACGGTGTCCTTCGGGTGCGGCAGGAAGTGCGCAACCTGATCCTCTTCTCGCAGCACAACGTCTTTCAGGATCCGCCGTTCAGCGACATCGACCTTGTCAGCTTTCGCAACACGCTGATCTATTTCAACACAACCCTGCAGGAAAAGGTGATGTCCCGCCTGCTGTATTCGATGCGTCCGGGCGGGCTGATGTTCATCGGAACCTCCGAACATATCGGCGCGCTGGAACCCTATTTCGAACGGGTCGGCGAGGGCATTCGCCTGTTCCGCAAGCGCCGGGGCGGAACGCTGGACCGAAAGCCGCTGGAACGGTTCGGAATGGCGATCAGGGCTGACACCGGCAAGGGCGGTGACAGGTCGCATGTCGTCCCCAAGCCGCTGGAGGACAACGAGGTCTTCGGCACCATCGCGGCATCCGTCGCGCCGATTGGGTTCCTGGCCAACGAACAGAAGGACCTGTTGCGCATCTTTGGTGACATCAGCCCCTTTACCACCGTGACCGACGACGTGCGCGGGCGGCTGACCACCCGGATGCTGAAGTCCGAGATCGCCTCGGAGGCATCCAGCCTGATCCCGCTCTGCCTGAAGCACGGCAAGCCGCGCAACGGCGTCTGGCGAGAGATGCCGGGCCGTGGCTTCAACCGGGTCCGCCTTCGCGGGTATCCGATCAAGGCGGACCGCCCGGTGACGCAGGGGCGGTTGGTGCTGGTCTCGATCGAGACGGATTTCGTCGAAGAGACGGTGCTGCCGAACCAGGCGGATCGCGAGGCCTCGGACTACCTGGCCTATATCGAGCGGGAGCTGGCAGACGCGCGCGAGGCGCTGCAGATCACGATGGAGGAATTGCAGACCTCGAACGAGGAACTGCAGTCCACGAACGAGGAACTGCAGTCGACCAACGAAGAGCTGCAATCGACCAACGAAGAGTTGGAAACCTCGAACGAGGAACTGCAATCCACCAACGAGGAACTGATCACGGTCAACGAGGAACTGTTGATCAATTCAGAGGAGCTCAACCGTCTCGTGGCCGAACAGGCCGCGATCCAGGCGGCGCTGCCGATGCCCCTTTTGGTGCTGGACACGCGCCTGAACATCAAGAGCGCCTCGCGCAACGCGATCCAGCTGTTCGCCCTGACGGAACACGGAACCCATATCGGTCACATCAGCCAAGTGAACCTGCCGGTCGACAGTTTTCCCCGGCTGGTCGAGATCTGCAACGAGGTGCTGACCCTGCAAAAGACGCGCAGCGAGACCTTTGATTTCGACGGGGTCGTGCAGGAACTGCGGGTGGCGCCCTATTTCCTGAAGGGCGCCGAACTGGCTGGCCTGACGATCACCTTGCAGAGGGCCTGACCGGCGGCCCGTGGTCGGCGGTCAGCCGGGCGACAAGCTCCAGCAGGTGCGCCGGGGGAAAGGGCTTGGCCAGGATCTCTGTCGCGCCAAAGCTCTGCGCCGTGTTCAGCAGGTCCTTGGTCCAGTAGTTGTTCACGGCGCCGGACATGGCGATCGCGGGAATGTCCCTTGGCGTCTTGAAGGGGCGCGACGGCGATTGCTGGCGCAGCCGGGTCAGGAACAGCAACCCGCCGTCCGGCGACAGGGCGCCATCCACCATGATCAGGATGTCGACGATGACCAGGTCGATTCGGCGGTTCATGACGATCTCGAGCGCGGCCTCGCCGGAGGGGGCGATGGTCACGCTATGCCCGGCCTCGGTCAAGCTTTGCCCGACGAGGTCTGCAAAAAGCGCATCGTCCTCCATGATGACGATTTCGGCCATGTCACTGAATTCCCTGTCCTGCACGTCTTTTTTGTATCCGAGTTGGTCAAGCATTTGAATGCGAATGTTTATATGTGATCCGGGGTCGCTCCTTCGGCTTGGGGCATGGGGACTCTCGCCAGTGCCGAAATCCGCCGAGACCGCTTGCATCCGCAGCCGGAACCTGTAATTGACTAAAAGAGTAAGGATTTAATCCAAGGGAGAAACGTATGACCCTCAAGACTGGACTCGGCGCCGCAGCGCTTGTTGCCTTGGCCGGGCTGACCCCGACGGCGGGCATCGCTCAAGGCGAGGTGAACATCTACTCGTCGCGCCACTACGACACCGACGAGCGCCTGTATTCGGACTTCGAGGATGCCACCGGCATCACCATCAACCGCATCGAGGGCAATGCCGACGAGCTGATCGCGCGGATGCAGGCCGAGGGCCGCAACTCGCCCGCCGATATCCTGCTGACGGTCGATACCTCGCGCCTGGAACGGGCCAAGGACGCCGGTGTCCTGCAGCCGATCGAGAGCGCCGTGCTGGAAGCACGCGTGCCCGGCTACCTGCAGGATGCGGAAAACGAATGGTTCGGCTTTTCGCAGCGTTCGCGCATCATCTTCTACGACAAGCAGGACGTGACAGAGCCGCCGGCCACCTACCAGGATCTCGCCGATCCCAAGTACAAGGGCCAGGTCTGCATCCGCTCGGGCACCAACGCCTACATGCAGACGCTGCTGGCCGCGCTGGTCGAGCACATGGGAGAAGAGGCCGCGCGTGACTGGGCCGCGGGTGTCGTGGCGAATTTCGCGCGTGATCCGCAAGGGGGCGACACCGACCAGCTGCGCGGCATCGTCTCGGGCGAATGCGACGTGGTTCTGTCGAACACCTACTATTTTGCACGCGCGATCCGGACCGAGGTCGACGGCCTCAGCGACAGCCGTGACATGATCGGCTGGGTTTTCCCGAACCAGGATGGCACCGGTGCCCACATGAACCTGTCGGGTGGCGGCGTGGCCGCGCACGCGCCCAACAAAGAGAACGCGATCAAGTTCCTCGAGTACCTGGCCAGCGACCAGGCGCAGAAATATTTCTCGGCGGGCAACGACGAATACCCGGCCGTCCCGGGCGTGGGCCTCAGCCCCTCCGTTGCCGAACTGGGTTTCTTCAAGCCCGATGACGTGAACCTCTCGGCCGTGGCCAAGCAGATCCCCACCGCCCAGAAAATCTTTAACGAGGTTGGCTGGAAGTGATTTCAGCCAGTGTACCGAGTGGAAAAGGCGGGGGAGACCCCGCCTTTTTTTCGCGCGCCCGCCTATTCCAGGGGTGGGCCGGTGAAGATCTGGCCGAACTCCTCGGAGATGCGGTTCAACTCATCCATGTCGTCGGGCAGTTTCAGGTGTTTCGTCGCTTCGAAAAAGCCTTCAAAACCGCCGGGTGCAACGATCACCAGGATCTTGCCACCTTCTTCGCCGGTCAGGCGGAAGGTGTGATCGACCCCTTTCTGGACAAAGGCGGCCTCGCCGGCCTTGACCAGCATCACCTCGCCGTCGGCAAGGAACTGTGCCTCGCCTTCGAGAACATAGAACGCCTCTCCGGCGTCGTCGTGGATATGGCGCGGCGGACCGCCGGGGCCGACGAAATGCGTGGTGAACATGCCCATGTCGCCACCTGTCATTTCCTTGTCGAGCAGGACGTGCACTGTCGATCCGTTCCATTCGATCGGGTCATGGGCCAGGGCGGGACAGGCCAGGGCCGCGACGGCGGCTGTAAAGAACGATAATCTCATCTCTTCCTCCAAATCATGTGGCGGCGCGCCCTTGTTTTGCGAAACGAGCCGAATTGACGTAGGGTAAGATTTAGCCAGCCAAGTGATCGAATTACCGAACGAAAACCGGTGAAAATTTACGAATTCGAAACGACGGACTGCACCCTGGACGGTACGGACGGGGCGCTGCGGACGCCAACCGGCGCTCTCGTGAATCTGCGCCCGCAAACAAGCGAGGTTCTGCGCCTGCTGGCCATGTCGCCCAATCGGACCATCGAAAAGGCGGAATTTGCCGAGCAGGTCTGGGAGGGGCGGACCGTTGGGACGGACAGCCTCGTGCAATGTATTGCCGAGATCCGCGGCGCGCTGGGCGATACCGATCGCAAGGTGATCCAGACCGTCCCGCGCAAGGGCTATCGCTTTGTTCCGCCCAGTACCGCTGTGAGCCCAGCCGAGACCCCGAAACGCATCCTGCCGCTGTTGCTGGCGGTTGTTTTGCTGTGTGCCGGTGTCCTGGGCATGGCCTTCTACCCCGAGGACAACAGCCACGCGCGGGCGCCGGTTCTGGCCGTCCTGCCACTGGAGGACCTGAGTCCCGAGCCGCTGCAGGGCTACCTGAGCGACGCGCTGGCCGAGGGCATCATCACCGAGCTGGCGCGCTTTCCGCAGTTCAGGGTGGTCGCGCGCAATTCCAGTTTCCAGTTCCGAGAGACGCCGACCGACGTGCGCGAGATCGGGCGGGCGCTGGGCGCGGGCTATGTTCTGGAAGGCAGCCAGCAATACGACGGACAGCGGTTGCGGGTCACCATCCAGTTGATCGAGACGGGCACAGGCGCGCATATCCTGTCGGACCAGTACGAGCGTGACCTTGACGACCTCTTCGTGGTTCAAAACGAGATCGTGCGCCATGTGGCCTCGGTTGTCGGTGAAACGGTGATGATCGACCTGCCCGACCGGACCGGTGCGGGCGGCGTGGATTCGCTGTTGCGGGGGATGCAGGCACGCAAGCTGATGAGCCAGCTCAGCCGCGAGCACTGGGAGCAGGCGATTGCATTGGAGCGCACCTCGATCCGCGAGGAACCGGAGTCCGAATGGGGCTATATCGGCACGTCGCTGATGCTGGGCACGGCCAGCCACATGGGCTGGATGACGCCGATGGAAGACGTTCTGGACGAAGCCGAGGAGCTGGCGGAAATCGCCATGCGCAAGAACCCCCGGAACTACATGTCCCACTACACGCTTGCGCGGGTGCTGTCCCGGCGGGGTCATCATGTCGAGGCCATCGAGCACTACAAGCGCGCGGCAGAGCTCAATCCATCGGATTCGCTGGTGCTGATCGCCATGTCCATCCCGCTGGTCTACGAGGGCCGGGCCGAGGAGGGGATCGAGGCGCTGGAACGGGCAAAGCGGGTGGACCCGCTGCACGGGGACTGGCTGCGCTGGCAGATGGGCTGGTCCTATTGGCAAAGCGGTGACTGCGAGGCGGGGCTGGAGGCGATGCTGAGCATGTCCTCGCCGCCGCCGCCGTCGAACAAGGCGCTCGCCGCCCTGTTGATCTGCCTGGGCAGGACCGATGAGGCGCGCGACGCGATGGCGCGTTTTCTTGCGGTTGAACCGGGTCATACGCTGAAGGTCGAGGTGACGCGGATCGCCCCCAACTGGAAACCCGAGGGCACCGCGGAGCGCTGGCTGGACGTCATGCGGGAGGCGGGAATGCCCGAGGGCTAGTCTTCCTTGCGCATCCGATGGATCAGCAGGACGACCGGCAAGAGGCCCAGAACGGCGATCACGAGGCTGGGCACGGCGGCGCCTTCCAGCCTTTCGTCGGCGGCCAGCCGGTGCGCCTGTACCGCCAGCGTGTCATAGTTGAACGGGCGCATGATCAGCGTCGCGGGCAGTTCCTTCATCACGTCGACAAAGACGATCAAACCGGCGGTCAGCAGGCTGGGCCTCAGCAGTGGCATGTGGATGCGGCGCACGGTGCCGACGGCGTTCTGGCCCAGCACCCGCGCGGCGGCGTCCATGTTGGGGCTGACGGTGGAAATCCCGCCCTCGTAGGCGCCGATGGCGGCAGCCAGGAAACGGATCATGTAGGCGCCCACCAGGACCCAGATGGAGCCGGTGAACAAAAGGCCGGTGGAGATGTCGAAGGTGTCCCGCATCCAGCTGTCCAGCGCGTTGTCGAAGGCGGCGAAGGGCACCAGCAGGCCAACGGCGATCACCCCGCCGGGCACGGCATAGCCCAGCCGCCCGACATAAAGTGCGATGCCGGTGAGCCGGCCGGGCAGGATACGGCTGATGCTGCCCAGGATCACCGCGGCCCCGACGGTGACAATCGCGGCGACGGTGGCCAGGGTCAGCGAGTTCTCGATGAACCGGATGTAGCGGCGGCTGAGGATGTCCTGTTCCGATCCGATCGCCATCGTCAGCAGGGCCAGTGCCGGGATCAGCGCGCCCAGCAGCACCGGCAGGCTGCAAGCCGCCAGCGCGGCGGCGTTCAGCCCGCCCTTGAGGGGGGCACGCGGCACAGGCTCTCTGCGTCGTCCCGAATGGTAGCGGGCCTGCCCCCGGCTCTTGCGTTCCAGCACCGCCAGCAGCAGGGCAAAGGCCAGCAGCCCCAGGGCCAGCTGCGCGGCGCCGGCCCGGTCGGCCAGGGAAAACCAGCTGGTGTAGATCCCGGTCGCAAAGGTCTGAACCCCGAAATAGGACACGGTGCCATAGTCTGCGATGGTCTCCATCGCGGCCAAAAGGACACCTGCGGCAATGGCGGGACGCGCCATCGGCAGTGTCACGGAAAAGAAGGCCCCCAGCGGCGTCCGGCCCAGGGAACGGGCGGCAAAGACCGTGGTCGCGCTCTGGCTGATGAAGGCGGCACGGGCCAACAGGTAGACGTAGGGGTAAAGCACCAGCATCAGCATCGCCGCCGCGCCGCCGGTCGACCGGATTTCCGGGAACCAGTAGTCGCGCGGCCCCCAGCCGGTGATGTCGCGCAGGGTGGCCTGCACGATGCCGGGATGGTCCAGCAGATGCGTGTAGGCATAGGCGATGACATAGGCCGGAAAGGCGAGCGGCAGTACCAGTGCCACCTCGAGGATGCGGCGCCCGGTGAATTCGGTCATGACCACCAGCCAGGCTGCCCCGGTGCCGATCAGCAGCGTCCCGACAGAGACAAGCGCGAGCAGGATCAGTGTCGTGGCGGTGTAGCGGCCCAGCACCGTCTGGGCGAGATGGGCCAGGGTATCGCTTTCGGCAGAGACCGCGGCCAGAAGGACTCCAAGATGGGGCAGGGCGCAGAACGCCGCGATCAGGATTGCGACGGCGTATAGTAGCCGCTCGGTCACTGTGCGGTGCCGTTGCTGCATGGCTGCCTCCTCTGGGCGCGGGTCTTTCACCCGGCCGAGCGTTTTGATCGGGATTGGCGAGGATCGGCAGGAGAGTCAAGCGTCGCGGCCCCTGTCGGGGCGGGGACAGGGGGTGGCAGGCGGTCAGGCGTAAAGGATCATGTCACTGGTGATCTGGCCCAGTTGCTGGTCGTTGAAGACCACGGTCACGCCCTGGTCCTGAAAGATGACGTTATCGCCCTGCTGGCTCATCCGGGCCAGGGCGGCATCCGCATCGGCATAGCCGAAGTCGGACAGGTCCACCCGATCCCAGGGCTCCAGGTCGGTGACAAGATGGGTGCCGTCGTCGCCACGGTCAAAGACGAAGGTATCGCTGTATAGCCCGCCCGACAGGATGTTGTCGCCGGTTCCGGCCTCCAGCACATCGTCGGGGCCGAGGCTCAGCATGTAGGCGTGCACCGCCGCGTCGTTGGCCGTGATCGCGGCGGGGCTGCCGACAAGGTCGAGGATCACCGCCGACCGGGCAAGCCCGCCCTCCAGCGCCGCCGTCCAGCTGGCCAGTTCGGCGCCGTTGGGGCTGCGGTCGAGGAGGTTGCGGTACAGCTGGGTGACGAACTGGGCATCGCCCACGGCCCCAAGGCCGGACTGGTAGGCGGGCAGGGCCATGAGACCGGCCACCGCATCCTGCATCGTCGCCCCCCCTGTCAGCGACTGCATCCAGTCCTGGAACGCCGCGGCGTCGGGGTCCGTGCCCAGCATGGCCTGGTAGAGGCGGAACAGGTCATCCGACCAGTTGGAAGCATCCCACCGGCCATCGAAAGCGGCCTGCGCATCCTGGGTGCCTGCCCGGTTCTCGGGGCTTTCGGCGAAATGCCGGACCACCATCTGGCGCGACATGCCTCCGTCGAGATAGTCCAGCCATGCGGCCATCCCGGCGGCATCCGGCGCCCGGGACAGCACGTTCTGGTACAGCAGGGTGACGAATTCGGCGTCCGTGGTGGTGCCATAGGTCCGCTGGAACTCGGGCGAGGACATGAAATGTCCCGACACCTCTGCGTGGCTCATGGCCGAGGAGGCAAGCTGTGTCACCCAGTACTGGTGCCCGTGCACGTCCGGTTCACGGCCAAAGACCGCGTTGTAGATGCGAAAGACCTGTTCCGACATCTCTGTCCCGTAGAGCCCGCGCCCCTCGGCGATCAGCAGGTCGTCACCCGCGCCCCCGATCAGCGTGTCCTGTCCGCCCTGACCCAGCAGGATGTCGCTGCCATCGCCGCCGCTGATGATCTCGCTGTCGGATGTGCCGGTCAGCTGGTCGTCGTTCGCGGTGCCGTAGAGGCCGGTGGGCGCGCCGCCGATCTCGTTGAGGTAGTCGGTGACGGACACGGTCCGGTTGTCGAAGTCCAGCACCTCGACCCCTTGCAGCCGGACATCGGCATCGGCGCTGACCAGCCGCAGGACCCCGTTGCTGAAACTGGCCGAATAGCTGCCGCTGGCTCCGTCCAGCCGCACCGTGTCCTTGCCCGCGCCGCCCTGGATGATCTTGGTGCCGGTGCCGGCGACGATCAGATCGTTCCCGGCGCCGCCAAACACGGTGTCATTGCCACTGCCCGCGACGATGTAATCGGCCCCCGACCCGGCATCCAGGTGATCGTCCCCGAAACCGCCCTTGACCGTATCGTCCCCCTCGCCGGTCGCGATCGTGTCATTGCCCTCGCGTCCCAGGACGACATCCTGGCCGAGGCCGCCGGTCAGCCGGTCGTCCGCGGCACTGCCTTCCTGGACCCATTTCTTTTCGATCACGATCTGGACCACGTCGTAGGGCAGCATGGACAGTCCCACGCTGCCCCTGTTCAGGTGATCGCCCGTCACATCCACCAACATCGGTGCCACATCGACCTCTGTGGCAAAGTAGTAGTCCGAGATGCCCTGCGGATTGGCGACCAGCGCCACGATGCCTGTCGCGGTCGGAAGGTAGGTGCGGTACTGGCCGCCTCCCAGGTCCTGAACATGGTTCTTGTTGGTCTCGTCGAAGAAGGCCAGTTGCGACAGGATCGCCAGTTCATCGGCGTCGATGTATCGGCGCCCGATCCGGTTCAGCCCGTCGTCGTCCGCGAGGTCGCTCAGCCCGTCCGAAGAGGCGGGATCCATCGTCAGCCGCGTAACCGTCACGCCTGTGGCCTCGTCGAGGAAAGGCGCAAGGTCCAGCGTGACCGTCCCGGGATCGAGATCGCGCAGAGAGACATAGATCACGTCGTGGTAGGGGCTGGCGTAGTAGTTTATCTCGACCTCGCCGCTGCTCCCGTTCCACTCTGTCTCGATGCTTTCAAAGCGTTCGACATGGCCCGTTTCCGCGCTGGTTTCCGGGCGCAGGCTGTCGGCCATCATCCGGAAGGCGCCGCCGCCGGCGGAAAGGTCCATGTCCTCGGCGCTGCGGTTGCCGGCGATGGTGTTCGAGGTGCGGTGCTGCAGCGGCCAGATGAAGGCATCGGCGGTTTCGGTCTGAACGATGAACTCGAACATCTCGACCAGGGTCGAGGCGGCAGCCATACCCTGCTGGTTCGCGTTGGAATTCAGGACGTTCCATTCGGTGATGTAGACGGGCACATCGCGGCCGAGGTGCATGTTGAAGTTGTCGATGCGCAGGTCGATGCTGCGGCCCGTCTGGTTGCTGTCCTCGAAGACAACCGAGTCATCGTGCTGGATGTTGTAGTAGTAGTGCGCAACGGCACCGTCGATCGCGTCCAGCGCGCGCTGGTCCAGCCAGGACAGGATCGCCTCGTTCGCCTCGTCCCAGTTGCCGTTGCCCTTGTAGGCGCTGCCCGCGCCGCTGATGTCGCCCAGCTGGATCAGGATCGCCGGGTCGTGGCCCAGCTCGGGGTGATCGCGTTGCAGCCGATCTATGGCATCCTGAGCGGCATTGATGACCCGGTTCGCGGCGATTCCGTATTCGGTCTCGTTCATGGACGAGACGAAATCGCTGTTCGGGTTGTCCTCCGGGTGGGTGCTGCGGTCAAAGCCGTCGACACGCTTGCCGATGGAATATTCGTTGCCGATCTCCAGCCCCGAGACATGGTCGCCGTATTCCTCCAGCAGGAGGTAGACGAAGGCCTCGATCTGCGCGGCGGGGATGTCCACCTTGGTCGGCAGCACGAAGGTGACCTGGATCATGTGGCCGGGCGAGCTGTTGGCAACCACCCAGTCCATGAAGGCCCGCACCTCTGCCCGCAGCTGGCCGTTGTCCAGGCGGGTGATGTCGATCGTGTTCTCGGCATGGCCGCCGGGATACCGCAGATGCGTCAGGTCCAGCGCATCGACCGCCGCAACGAAGCCGTCATGGGGCAGCATGTCCCCATCGGTGGCGATGTTGATTTCGTGCAGCGCGTTGGTGCCGAAATGATAGTCCTGAACAAACGTCCCAGTGGCCGTCGCCGATGCCAGGGACATGCTGAATGCCGCCATGACTCACCCCTCTTTCCGGGGGAGACTCGACCTGTTGCGCGCCTTGTCCGGGGCCGGGGTGTGGCAAAAAATTGGACTTAAGGCTCTATTTTAAATGATTTTTATGTGGTCGGATGATCGGCGGGTCGCACGGCCATGAAAAAAGGCCCGCGCAGGTGGCGCGGGCCGAACCGGGCATAAGATGGGGTCCTCAGCCTGCCTGCCGCACCTGGGCGATATCGGGCCCCATATCCAGCCCGAGGTCGGTCAGGGCGCTTTCCGCGATCAGGACGATCTGGTCCATGTCCGGAGCGTCTTCGGTGGGCAGGGTGGCCAGAACCTCGTCCCCCAGCAGGATTTCGGTCAGTGACGGATTCTCGGCATTGGGGCGCATGTCCAGGTCCGGCTCATCGCCGTGCAGGCTGTCGTTGTAGACGACCATCAACTGGTCTTCCTCTTCATCGTAATCGAGGATGTCGGCGCCGCTCTCTGTCATCCATTCGCCAAGGACCAGCACATCTGCCCCGGCGCCCAGCGAGACAACGTCGCCTTCGCCCGCAATCACCGTATCGTCCCCGGTGCCGCCGTTGAGGAAATCGCCCGCGTCGTCATCCTCACCCGTCTCGTCCAGGTGGACGCCGGACAACAGGTCGTTGCCCGCGCCGCCGAACAGCGTGTCCTCTCCCTTGTCCCCCATCAGCGTGTCGTCGCCGTCGCGGCCATGCAGCGCGTCGTCATGCGCGCCGCCGCGCAGATAATCAGCGCCCTCGCCGCCATTCAGCCTGTCCTCGCCATTGCCGCCGGACAGCAGGTCATCGCCGGCGCCACCGTACAGGTCGTCAGGCCCGGCCTGGCCTTCCAGGCTGTCGTCGCCATCACCGCCATCCAGCCGGTCAGCCCCGACGTCGCCGCGCAGGAGATCGTTACCCGCCGTGCCCGTGCGCAGGTCGAAGTCATCGGTTCCCTCGAAGTCAGACAGATCACCAGTTCCGTCCGGCGCGGTGTCTTCGGAAACGGGGCCGGCGGGGGCGGGTCCTTCGGCCGCCTCGGGGGCGGTATCGGCTGGGGCGGTATCGGTTGGAGACGTGTCCGGCAGGGGAAAGTCGTCCAGGGTATCGACAGGGGCGTCCCCGACGGCGTCTTCTTCGGGGACCCTGGCGAAATCGTCGTCTTCGTCGCCGTCGTCACCGGACCCGATGCCGAGGAAGGCCAGCGATCCGATCGCCATCATGCCCAGTAGGCCGGTCAGAAAGATCATGGCTCTGCCTCGTTTCTCTTGTCGTTTTGCGCAAGGAGTGTCGCGACCCTGGCCGTGCAAGGCAAATGTTCTTGTCTCCTGCGGTTAACGCCAGCTTTGAAGCACGGCGCCGCTACGATCATGCGGCGAACCGGCCTGTCGGGAAACCCGCCTGCCGGGAATAATCGCGCCAAACAGCGGCAAAGCGACGCCGAAAGGCTGCCAAAGGCATTTACCGTGGTTCGCTTCCTGCTTTGCCGTTCGGGTGGAAACACTTACATCTTGGAACATGATTCTGCGCAGCCGCAAACAGCCGTCCCAGGAACCGGACCTTCCCCAAGAGCCGCTTCGTCCCGAAACCCCGTTTTTCGCCATTGGCGATGTGCATGGGTGTGACCGACTTCTCGATCGCCTGCTGCATCGCCTGGACAAGCTGGGACATCCGGAGGCACTGCTGGTCATGGTCGGCGACTACGTCGACCGGGGCGAGGAAACCGCGCGTGTCCTGCGCCGCATGACGGTGCTGAGCGAGGCGGCAGGCGACCTGATGCACTGCATCATGGGCAACCATGAAAAGATGCTGCTGGACACTCTGGATGACCCGGTTGCCAACGGACCGCGCTGGCTGCGCTATGGCGGGTTGCAGACACTGGCCAGCTATCGTGTGCCGCCCGTCCTTGGCGAACGCCCCGAGGCCGAGTGGATCGAGATGCGGGACCGCCTGGCCGAGGCGCTGGGCGAGGCCACGATCGCCTGGATGCGCGGGCTGCCGCTGACCTGGCAGACCGGCAACGTGGTGGTCGTCCATGCGGGCGCGGACCCAGCCCTGCCGATAGCCGGGCAGGAACGCGGGAATTTCCTTTGGGGGCATCCCGATTTCCGCCGCAAGCCCCGGGCCGACGGCCTCTGGGTGGTGCATGGGCATACGATCGCCGAGTCGCCGAAGGTTGAGCAGGGCCGTATCCCGACCGACACCGGTGCCTATGCCACCGGTGTCCTGTCCGCCGCCCTGGTCGAGGCGGATGGCGTGACCTACATCCACGCATAGTTTCGCGGCGAATCCGAGAGCGATTTCCGCGGCGATCCTCCGGGGGTTGCCGGGGCGCTGACCAGGCATCTGACAGGGCTAGAGAAGTCGCGGATCAGGCTGGTTTTTCTGCAGGTGCAAACACCCGGATAGCGGTTGAATTTCCCCCTGAGGTTGAAGATTGCCTGCGCCTTTTCCCGAATGGAATGATTGCGAAAGCAGCAGGCCAAAACATGTCAAGCTGTTGAATCTTAGATGTCTTCCTTAGCTTGCTTCAAATTCTGGCGAAAACGTGCCGTTTGGGACTCAGCCCGGGACCTTTAAGGTTTTGTTAATTGACTTTGCGACTGACGCTACCCTACATCAGATATCAATAAGTGTGACTGTGCAGGTGCAGCGTTTAATCTGACATTATACCTCTTGGGGGCGATATGTTTGACGTTAGGACTCTGGATGAGACGGCAATTTCCGCCGGATTGTCCTACCAGGAAGGCGGCCTTGCCAGGGCCAGGGTTTTCCGGGCCACGAAGCGAAGCTTCGACATTTTCATGAGTATCCTCCTTCTGCCGGTTCTTGCCGTGCTTGCGGTGCTCATCCTCATCCTGAACCCGTTCTACAACAAGGGCTCGCTGTTTTTCGTGCAGCCCCGCATGGGCCGCGACCCCCAGCCGGTCGAGCGCAGAGACAAGCGCCTGCCCCTTGCTGTCCAGAACCGTGTTCAGATCCAGGATGGCCACGTCATCCGGCGCCTGCGCCGCCATACCGTGCCAGAAGGTGTTGTAGTGGTGGTATTCCTCAAAGATGCGCTGGCGGTCGGCCAGCGCGGTTTCCACGTCGGGCCACCAGCGGCAGAACAGCCCCCAGTTCACGATCGAGACCGCCCAGCCGTCGATCCGCTTCTGCATCACCAGGTGGCGGGTGCCCTCGGGGTAGCCGGCGGTGCGGTTCAACTCGGCCAGTGTCCCGGCGGTCAGCCTGTTGGCAAAGCGCGGTTCCAGCGTGATGCTGGTCTTGTCCGGCTGCCAGCGAAAATGCTTGTGCGTGGGGGCGTTGCGGGCGCCGTCGAACATGTTGACCGGCAGCGTGCCAAGCGCGCGCAGGGACTTCAGGCAGTAGTTGGTGCCGGACCGCTGGATGCCGTGATAGGCAAAGGGGCGCCCGCCGCTGGCGCGCGCCCGCAGGCGCGGCCAGAGATTGGCGCGCGGCCCCATCCGGGCGAGGATCTTGTCCTTGGTGCGGCCCAGGCTGCTCATCTCAACCGGCCTTTCCGGGCGAGGCGACGCGGGCGCGGCGCAGCCTGGACCGCAGGGTCCGAAGCGGTGCCGCCTTGATCCGCACCGGCCATTCGCCAAAGGCGAGCTTTTCGCGCCGCGAGGCGTGTTTGGCATGGGGGTAAAGCCGTTCGTACCCAAGCGGATCCAGCAGACTGTTGGCATTGGCCTCGAAGATCTCGATCTCGCGCCCGCTCAGCTCCGTCTTCCAGGCCTCGGTGCGCACGGAGGCGATTCCGGCGCCGACCAGCGAATGCTGGTGTCTCGTGAACTCGGGGACGTCGTAATTGCCCTGGGCATTGATATCGGCCTCGGTCAGGGTCAGGTCGGAATCGTCGCGCAGGAACCGCATCAGCCGTGTCCATTCCGCCAGATCTCCGCTGGCCAGCCGTTCGTAGGTAACGGTGATGCAGGTGTCGGGGAACATCTGGCTGGCGGCCAGCCCGGCGGAGACCTGCGCCCGCCACCACCAGGCGCCCTCGACCGGGTTGTTCGGACCCCAGCTGAGTTTCTGGACCGAGGCATAGACCGCGCGCCCGTCGCGGACGATATGCACGAAACGCGCCAGCGGAAAGCTGTCGCGCAGGATGTTGAACAGGCTGAAGTTGACCGGCGTGTGATCGACCCAGATGCCGGTCGGATGGGTGTCGATCCCCTCGGGAAAGACCAGCCGCGCGAAATAGGGTTCGACCCCTTCGGCAGCGGCGGCGTCCAGCGCCGCCTGGTCGGGGCGGTCGGTCCAGAGCCGGTAGTAAAAGCTCTTGTCGAGGATGCCTTGCAGCTTGTCCGTGCGGCCCTTGGCAAAGGCGGCCAGCAGGTCCCGCTTGAACTGGGACTCCGGGGTGACACGACCGTTCAGCAGCGCGCCCAACCGTTCGCCCAGAAAGGTCGTGCCACTGCGCGGGCAGGCGCCGATAAAGACGGGGCGAAGCGGGCAGGCTGTCATGCGCAGACCTTTTCGGATGGGGACCGGTCCAGGGTCGTGGCGATCCATTTCAGCACCTGCATGCTGCGCCCGTCGCCATCGGTGAGGGCCGCCCGGTCTGCCAGCGCCCGGCGCATCCCCGCCAGGCGGTCGCTGTCAGAGGCGAGGTCGTCCAGCGCGGCGGCAATCGCGGCGGGGTCGCGCGGATCGACCAGCACCACGCCCTCCGCGGGCACCTGCCAGCGGATGTCGTCGATGTCGGAACTGACCACCGGCAGCCCGCAGGCCATCGCCTCGGCGATCACGTTGCAGCAGCCCTCGGCCAGTGTCGGCAGGACAAGCACATCCGCCGCGTTCATCCACAGGGGCAGTTGATCGTGGCCGACACTGCCCTGAAACACCTTGCCCGCGAAATCCGGCTTCAGCTCTCCGCTGCCCAAGTAGGCGACCTGCACCGGCGTGCGCATCTGCTTGAGCGCCGCGTCGACGCGCAGCACGCCCTTGCGGTCCGAAAACCGCCCGACGTAAAGCGCCAGGAATGCCTCGGGATCGAGCCCCAGCTCTGCCCGGCAGGCGGCACGGTCGCGCGGGTGAAACAGTGCCGGATCGGGCGCGTTGGGCATCAGTTGCACCTTGTCCGGATCGGCGCCCAGCTCGATGGCCTCGTCCCGCAGGCGCGGCGAAACGCAGACCACGCCCGTCGCGTCGGCCATGACCGCGCGCCGCTCGGCCAGGATGTGTTTCGGCCCGGTCAGCAAGGTCTTGCTCTCGCCCAGGTCGACGAAATATGGCTCGCCGGTGATTTTCGAAACCTTGCGCGCCATCGCCCCGGCCGAGATGAACTTGGCATAGATGAAGGCGCCGCGCTCGGCGCCGGTCATGGCGGCGACGACGCGCCGGTGGTTGTAACGTCGCATCCTGCGGCGGACCCGTTGCGGCAAGACCCCGCCGAACGGCTGCCCAAGGGTCGGGGCCCAGGTGACCTTGATGCCGGGCTGAGAGACATCCTGCGCGGGGCGCAACGCGCGCTTGATCCGAAAGCCAAGGGTTTCCACGCTGAAGACGTCGATCTGGCGGGCCGTCGCGCGCCAGGCGTCGGTCAGGTTGGCCAGGAAACGGCCACGTTCGGGGTGCCGGGGATGCGGGAAAACGGGGGTCACGACCCGTATCCGGTCGAAGCCCGATATGCTCTCGAATTGGCTCATCTAATACACTTTCGTTCTGGCGCCCCTATACTGGCGCGGGCATGGGGCATCAACCGGACTGGCGGCGCAGGTAACCGAAAAAACTGAACGTGTTCACAAGCTTCATGGTGGACATGGAGGCGGCGACACCGATCACCGCGTAGATGGGATCGGCCATGACGGCCGCCAACCCGATGGCCAGCACGGCGACCGCGAAACCGGCGAGATTTGCGATCAGGTTCTTCTTTTCGTTGCCGCTCATGGCCAGCATGGCGCCGACCGGCCCGGCAAAGACATGCACCGCGGCCCCGACCATGATGATGGTCGCGAACAGTTCGAACGGCGGGTCCGTCGGAAAGGGCAGCGGCACCAGCGCATAGGCCAGCAGCAGGAAGGCGACCCCGGCCAGTCCCAGTGCCAGGCTGAACACCAGCATCCGGCGGTAGAGATTGCGCAGCTGGCGTGCGTTCTTGCCCGGCACGATGGGCATGACGTAGACGCGGCCCGGTTCGTTGAGATAGGTCAGCAGGCTGCCAAAACGGTTGGCCAGGGCAAAGACGCCGGTGACCGTGGGGCCAAACAGCGCCGCGATGGCCAGTGTCGTGCCGTGCCCGTTGAAGGAGCTCAACGTCTGGTAACCCAGGACGTGCCACTGGTCGCTGCCCAGCAACAGCCGGTAGCGGAACCCGGGCGCCCGTGCGGCGCGGCACTCGGCCAGGAAGGGGCGCAGCAGCAGGGCAAAGACCACGGACGAGGCCACGTAGCCCAGCGTCAGGAAGGCCAGCGCCGCGAAATGGCCGGTTTCGCCGAACTTGCTTTCGAACAGGACCGAAAGCCCGAAGAGCGCCACGCTGATGCCCACCGGCAGCGCATTGGCAAAAAGCGAGACCTGCACCTGTTTCTTTTGGGCCAGCAGGATACGCGACAGGATCATCGAACAGTTGAAGGCGGTGACAAAACCCAGGAAGATCAGGCTTTCCAGCGGCGGCCAGCTGCGCAGGATCAACCCGCCGATCAGCGCCAGCGCCACGCCCCCCGCCAGGACAGAGGTCAACAGCGCCGACAGCAGGTAGTCTAGGAACTTCTCGCGCAGGATCTCGGGGCTGACCTTGTAATAGCGCACCAGGATGTTGTCCGCCGCCAGCCGCGCGATCAGGCAGGTAAAGACCTGCGCGCTGAGATAGGTCGAGACGAGACCGAAGCTGGTGGTGCCCAGGGCCGTTGCCCAGAGCGTCGTCTGGGCCAGTGACAGGGTGATGATGACCAGGCGCAACGACAGGATCCGCGTCGCGAAACCAATCATTTTCTTCATGCGGAATATCCCTGCCCGACGACGCGGGATGGCGCGGGGACGGGTCTGTCCCTCGGGCTGGTCTGCCCCGGCATGACCGCGATCACGAGAAAGATGAAGACGGCCTGCGGAAAGTAGAAGGTACTGCGCAGCAGCAGCAGGACCATCGCCAGGGCAAGGCCCCGGCGACCCAGCCGCCGCCAGGCGATCAGCGTGATCAGAAACACTGCCAGCGCGCCGGTCAGCCCGCCGTGAAACACCATGTAGAACGCAAAGCCAAGCGACTGGGCATAACCGCAATAGTCGCAGACGTCATGGCGGTTGCCGATGAGCGTATCGACCACATTGCGCCCGGTCACGTCACCGATCAGGCGCCCCTTGGACAGGATGCTGCCGTCCGAGGCGCCCTGCGTGTCCAGCCGGTAGATCAGGTAATCCAGCGTCGGCAGCCCGATCATCGGCCCCACCTGGATCAGCAGGAAAGCGGCGCCGACCAGGGCCAGGACCGAGATGATCAGGTTCTTGGCGTTCAGCCGGTTGGCCAGCAGGATCGAGATGGTCAGGATCATCGCCATCACCACCGAGGTCAGCGACAGCGTGCTGGTCAGCGTGACCACGGTCAGCCAGTGGAACCAGTTGGGCTTGCGGTCGCCCAGCATGGACAGCACCGCCAGCGCGGCGAGATTGGCGGCAAAGTTGCCGGGCTCTGCCTGGTGCCCTGCGTAGCGGGCAAAGCCCCAGGTATAGGTCGTCTCGTCCCGGCCAGCGCCGCCATAGTTGAACACCGTGGGATCGAAGGGCAGACCCAGCTGCCCGGCAAGGATGATCTCGCCATAGTAGAGCCCGACGTTCAAGATCGCCGCGTAATAGGCATATTTTGGCAGGTTTCGGATCAGCGGCTCGATCGGGATGAGCAGGAAGAGTGCCGCGAAAAGGGTAAAGACCACCGCGTATTGCAACCCGTTGATCGACAGGCAGGCAAGGAACACCACGGTGCAGATCACCACGTAGGCGTCCTTCCGCAGCCGCATCCGGCGTGGCGGATCGGCCAGGTTCAGCAGCACCAGGCAGATCAGCGCCAACGGCGTGTAATACAGAAGATAGCCGGTGGCGCCGCCCAGGACCGACTGGGTGAAGGTGATGAACAGAAAGGCGGTGCCAAAGATGTCGGCCGCCAGGTTGCGGTTGCGCCCGTCCGGTCGAGGGGCGGGGCCGTCACCGGGGCCGGCTATCGCGGCCGGAGGTCTCATGATTGCGCGGCGGCGGGTTCGGCCCGCGCCGGTTCGGGATCGTCCCAGGGCCAGCGCCGGGTGCGCAGACCGCTTTCGAAGTCATAGCCGAAAAAGGCGATGTCCTCGCCAAAGGCCGCCTCAAAAAGTTCGCGCGCCTCGGCGTCGAAATAATCGCGGTAGTCGCGCCGTTTCTTGTTCATGTTGGTCTTGGGCATTTCCTGCCTGGGCAGGCCAAGATGGTCGAGAAGCGCGGCAAGCCCCTGGTCCAGTTCCTCGTAGAACAGGATGCGGTCCACCGCCAGGCGTCCGTCCTCATGCGCGATCAGGCTGTGCTGCTGGCGGACGATATGAACGAAGTCATGCCCCAGCCAGTCACGCCGCTGCGCGGACACGCCCTTGAGCGCCCAGGACAGGTTGCGGGCCCCGCGGCTGCCGAATTCCACCGCATGCGCGCGGCGTGCGGCCATGCTCTGATCCGGCAGAAAGACGTTGCGCAGGCTGATCGTTTCCTGCGGCAGGCAGCGCAGGACATCCTTGATCGGGCGGTGTTTCGTACGCTTGCAGTAAAGCCAGCCGGAAACGAACCGGTCCCAGGGATTCCGCACGATGGTGAACTTGAAATACTCCCGAACCTCGGGCGCGGTGTTCCACTCCTTCGACAGCAGGCCGTCGCTCAGGTAGGAACTGTTCCGGCTGCCCAGCTCGAAGTCCGGGAACACCCGTTTGACCGAGGTCCCGGCGGCCTTTTTCTGGTGGACGAAAATGCAGCGCGCTTCGTGCGAAATCATCTTGGCGAACAAAGCCTCTTGGTTGTCAAAACCCGAAACCGGTGTTGCGGTCGATGCCTGTCCGCCGCCCTGCCGGCCCGGGTCGAATCGTCCCGGCAATTATTTCTTTTCCAGCGTCACTCAACACGGATCGAATGGCCCGGCAAGCTGCCGCAACGTCGCTGGCGCCCCACTCCGCGGCTCGCGGCTCCCGGCGCCCAAGAGTTTGGCAGAGCAGGCCGCCAACCGGCAAGCCCTTGCCGATCTTCAGTTCACCGGCAGCCAGTTCCGCTCGGCCGCGACACGGCCGAAATGCTGTGCGCCTTCGATCGTCCAGTGGCCGTAATCATACATGGTTTTCATGCCCTCCGGTGTCGCGATGGCGCAGGTCTTGGCCGCGTCCTCGCAGATAAGGTCATGACGTGACAGGTAGGTGACACCAAGCGCGCCGGCCAGGTCCCGCAGCCGCGCGTTCCGGTCCCGCACCTGGGTGGCCTGGGCCCCGAAAGCGATCTCGTTGGCCCGGTCGAGGTTGCCCTTGCCGTGGTACTGCAGCATGTACCAGTCAAAGATCGGCTGCTCCCCCGGAGAGATGAACTCGACCGTGTTGCCGACCACGATCACCTCCTTGCCATCGGCCTTCATCCGCTCGATCACCGGCGGCAGCAGGGTCTCGAACTCGGTATTGTAGCGCGGCGCCAGCAGGATGATGTCGGCGGCCTTGTAGTTCGGCGCATCGGTCAGTTCCTGCATCTGCTCCGCCGGGAACCGACCGTCCAGGCCAAAGCGGGCGAATTCGTACCCCGGGAACAGGGCGCGGTTCAGGTAGAGCGCGTTGAACATGTCCTTGCTGTGAGAGTTCCCGACCACCAGCACGTTGCGCCGCGCGTCATCGCCGAACCACAGCTGCGTGGCCTCGTTGCGTGACGGTTCATGTGCGTTCCAGGCGCCGATCTCTTCACCGCCGGCAAGCTGTGCAAGCGGCGTCCAGGACACGTCGCGCAGGCGTTCGTTGTCGAAATCGTTGGGCCCGTAGATCTCTGCCAGCTCGGCGGCGCGGCCCTGGGTCAGCAGGGTCGTGCGCTCGCTCAACCCGTAAAAGCCCGCGACCAGGGCCACCGCGCCGGTCATCGACAGCGCAAAGGCCCGCGATCCCAGCGTCCGGCGAAACGGGGTTTCGACGATGCGATAACCGATCCAGGACAGCGCAAAGGTCAGTGCGATCCACAGGGCCATGTCGGCGGCGCCGGGTGTTTCGACGCTGCTCAGCCGCCCGAAGGCGAAGATCGGGAAATGCCAGAGGTACAAGGAGTAGGACAGGCGTCCAACCCAGACCATCGGTCCGCTGGACAGCAGGCGGGTGACGATCAGGCCGGGCCCCGCGCAGTAGATCAACGCACAGGTCGCCAGCACCACGGGCACCGTCGGCAGACCCGGATGGGCCAGGCCCGCCAGGTCGAATGCCAGCATGCACCCGACCAGAAAGACCAGCGCCAGCGGTTGCACGATCCGCGCCACGGATCCGCGCCCGTCCTGCTGGCGGGCCGGGATCATGGCCATGATCGCCCCGGCCAGCAGTTCCCAGGCCCGGCTGACCGGAGAAAAGAACGAGAAATCGGCCCGGACCTGAGTGGTTGCCACGGACAGCGCCAGGCTGACAACGAAAAGTGCGACAAGGACGCTCAACAGCCCCCTGCGCGACATGCGCGGCAGAACCAGCGCCATGAAGGCGGGAAAGAACAGGTAGAACTGCTCCTCGATCGACAGGCTCCAGGTGTGCAGGAAGGGCTGCAGCAGCCCGGATTGCGCGCCGTATTCCTTCAGCTCGAAGAACCAGAAGAAATTGCTGAAGAACAGAAGGGCCGCCATCAGCGACTGGGCAAAGCGCTCGATCTCGCTGGGCAGGAGCAGAAAGAAGGCGACCGGCAGGCTGCAGATCATGACCAGCAGCAGGGGCGGCATGATCCTGCGGACCCGGCGCAGGTAGAACCCGGCCAGAGAGACGCGCCGCTCGCGCTCGAACTCGGCGATCAGGATGCGGGTGATCAGGAACCCGGAGATCACGAAGAAGATGTCCACCCCAAGAAAGCCGCCCTTGAACAGCACCGCGCCGCCCAGCGAAATCTTGAGGTGGTAGACAAGCACGCTCAACACGGCCACGGCGCGCAGGCCGTCGATCTCGGGGCGGTATCTGATGCTCATACCTGCAGTCCTGTCGTCATGTGCTGGCCCGTGTCAGTCGGCGACGCGGGCGGTCTTTGCGCGGGCCGCATCGGTCAGACCCTGGCGGTAGGCCGCTTCGATCCGGTTGCGCAGCCGGGTTGTGGCAAGATCGGACAGGTGCCGTTCGTCCCGGAACATCTGGTTGCCCTGGGCGTCCAGGAACAGGACCTCGCCGGTTTCGCGGACAAAGGGGCTGGCCACGTCGACATAGGTGACACGCTCGCCGGCCAGGCCCGAGAGATGTGCATTGACCTCGGACCGGCGCAGGCGGTCGGCCTCCGGCTCGGCAAAGGGCGGGCGGGCGCCGTCGCGCATTGCCGCGCGCGTGGCGTCGGGCGGCAATGCGGGTAACTGTCCCAGGATCACCACATGTCCGGCATGGGGCAGCAGCTTTTGCAGGGCCAGGTCGGCGCGGCCTTCCTGCCCGCCGGACAGCTTGCCTGACCAGTGGTTCGCCAGGATCACGACATCGGGCCGCGTCCGTTCGATGAACCCCAGGCTGTTGCGCCAGAGCGCGGGGTCCTTGCCCTCGGTCACCGGCAGGCTGTTCTTGCCCGCGACGCTCAGAACATGCAGCGTGCAGCCAAGGTCATGGCACATGTCGCGCAGCGTACGGCCAAAGTTCGACCCGATGCTGTCCCCGGCCAGCACCACGGTGGGCGCGCCCTGCGGACCCGGGTAAAGCTTGCCCCCCTCGGCGGCCTCGGTCACGCTGCTGTTGACGTAGAATTCCTTGCGGATCCACAGCCCGGCAGGCACCGACAGCGCCAGCACCACGGCAAACCCGGCAAAGACCGGCAGCCGCAGGTCCGGTCGGTTCAGGGTCCGCCGCGCAGGCGTTTCCAGCAGCGCGTAGGTCGCCAGCGTCAGGGCCAGCGTAACGACCACTTTCAGCCCATGGCGCAACAGGTCGCTTTCGGCAAAAAGCGCATAGTCGACAAGGCTGAAGACCGGCCAGTGCCAGAGGTAGAGCGAATAGGAAATCTTGCCGATGGCCACCATTGGGCCCGAGGCCAGCAACCGCTGGCCGGGATAGGCGCCGCGGGTGCCGGCCAGCAGCAGCGCCGCGGTTCCGGCGACCGGCAGCAGGGCGACATAGCCCGGAAAGGCCAAGCCCTCGTGCAGGACCACAAGGCTGGCGGCGACCGCGGCCAGCCCCGCCAGCGCCAGACCGGGTCGCAGAGCTGGCGGCAGGTGGCCCATCCGCCCGTTGGCGACAAAGGCGGCAAGGCCGCCAAGCCCCAGCTCCCAGGCCCGGAACGGCAGCAGGAAGAAAGCCGCCTTCGCGTTGACGAAGGTCATGGCGATGCAGGCCGCCAGGCTCAGTGCCGTGATCACCAACAGGACGCGCGCGATGACACTTGCTCCGAACCGGCCCAGCATCATCAGCATCAGCGGGTAGATCAGGTAGTATTGTTCCTCGACCGAGAGCGACCAGAAATGCAGGAAGGGCTGCGAGTCGGGCGAGATGTCGAAGTAGTTGCCCTGGAAATAGAACTTGATGTTGGCGACGGACAGCAGGGCGGCGGCGGAATTGACCCCGGCCGAGGCGTATTCCTGCGCGATGTAGATGAACCGGGCGGCGATCAGCGTCGCCACGACGACGACGATCATCGCCGGGAACAGGCGCGCGACCCGCCTTTGATAGAACGTGCCCAGGCGGATGCCGTCGCGTTCCAGGTCGTTCATCAGGATGCTGGTGATCAGGAATCCCGAGATCACAAAGAAGATGTCGACCCCGATGAAACCGCCCGGCAACCAATGCGGATCGAGATGGAAGACAAAGACCGATCCGACGGCGATTGCGCGCAGGCCGTCAATGTCACGGCGGTAGGAAACCGAAAACCCGCCCGTTCCGGGACTACTGTCCGTGCTCATGTTGGGCGCCAACCTCACTGACGGTCAATAACTTGCTCTTCGAGTCGATAGGTGGAAGCAAAATCAATTAGTTGCGCAGAAACTTGCGCGGAAACCCACCGCGCTTTCCCTACCAGTTGCCCTTGCAGCGATCAATACCTGCACTGCCGACCCAGGGGAACGGAAACTTGGTCCGCTCAGGGGGGGAGGCGGGCAGTTGCACAAGAAAGGGGCGGATGGAAATCCATCCGCCCCAAGGCCCCGGTCAGCTCCGTCGCCGGACAGGCATCACCCGGCGCGTTCGGTCAGATCTCGGCCCGCCAGGACAGGGTGACGGGGGTGCTGGCCAGCGGCAGGTCGGCTCCGTCCTTGACCACGACCGTCATGTTTTGCGCGTCAAAGAGCTTGGTCTTGGCGCGGTAGTCGTTGTCGCCGGTGATCTGCGCCGCGGTAAAGTCCGGCTGGCTCAGCAGGCCATGCGCAAAGGTGATCTCGCCATTGGCGTCGGTGCTGGTCTGCAGGGTGCCGCGTCGGTTGATGCCGCCGCGCGGATCGCGGCCCAGGGCCGCCACCGCGTTTGTCCGCAACTCGACCAGGGCCATGATCTCGTCCGGGGACAGCAGCCGGTCATAGACCAGCACCTCGTCGATCACCACGGTCGAATTCTGCCCGCCGTTCAGCTTCCAGTCGGTGTATCCGCCAGAGGTCAGGGCCGGGGGCACCGCACGCGTCACCTCGTTGATCGCCTCGCCATTGGGGGCGTGGAAACGGATCGTCCCGGCGGTGGCATCGTGGCTGATGACGTACCAGACCGGTTGCCGCAGGTAGTTGTCCTGCACGTTGCCCAGGTCGTCGCTCACCCGGCCGCCGCCGTTGTCCTCGGTGCGCACGCGCAGGTAGCCGGGGCGGGGCGACAGGTCCAGCGAGCTGTCCGTGACGCTGTCCTCGATGCTGAAGGCCAGGTGGTTGCCGTTGGTGGTGTTGTAGCACAGAAAGCCCACGGTCCAGTCCGCGGTCCAGTCGATGCTGGTGTCGTTGATGATCACCCCGCCGCCGGATCCGTCACCTGCGACGCCATCGCCGTAACGGGTGTGCGTGCCGGTCTTGCTGCCGCCGCCGATCACCTCGGCCCGTGCGCCGCTGATCGGACAGTGGAAATGGTCGTCACCCTCATCGACGAAGGACCAGGCGCGCACCAGCCCGCGCGAGGTGAAGCCGGTGAAATGGATCGAGTAATCCTCGAAGGCGGCGCGGCCCAGCGGGATCAGGCGGCCGCCGTTCTGGATGAAGCCGCCGCTGACGTTGCTGTCCTGCTGCGTGATGTCGCCCGAGACATAGAGCGTCCCGGCATTCAGCACGATGTTGCCGTTGGTGTTGTGTTCGAACCAGGCCTGACCGTCGATCTGCCACGTCAGGCGTTTGCCGCCGCTGTCGCCATCCACCAGGATTCCGATGTCACAAGCGCCCAGTTCGGCCGCGCGCAGCTCGATCCGGCTGTGGTTCTGCTGTCCGCCGCCCAGGCGGATTCCGGTGCCGCAGCCGTTGATTTCCCGCACCCCCAGGTGCAGCGCCTGGATAAAGGGCGAAACCTGTCCCAGCGGCGTCGGGCATTCGATCTCGACACCTTTGACACAGTCGTAGGCATTCAGGTTGTCGGTGTCGACATAGGCCACGGCCCCGCCTTCACCGGTAAAGCAGAAGGCCGTCTCTGCCCCTTCGATATAGATGTTGCGAAGGTGCGACTTGCGGAAGTCATACGCCAGGATGCCGACGAAGTTGCGGTAGTTCGGATAGCCCGGCTCCGACACGATCGCCAATCCCTCGACCGCCGCCGACACGCAGGTCACGGCCCCGGTGCCCAACTGGATCGCCGCGCCCGTGCCGGTGTAGTTCAGCGTCACCGCGTGGTTCGACGTCCCGCCACCACGGGTGCCGCCGGTCCGCGCCGACCCGATCAGAGAGACCGAGGGCGGCACGATCAGCGTCTGTGTCGTCAACCAGCGTTTGGGCGCGACCGGCAGGATCACGCAGCCGCCCCCGTCGACAGAGGCGGCATCCAGCGCCTTCTGGATGGCGGGGCCGTCATCGGCCTCGTTGTCGCCCACTGCGCCAAAGGCACGCACGTCGAACCCGTTTCCGGTCGCGACCACCTTCAGCTTGACCCCGCCTGCGGTGATGACGTCCGGGGCAGATGCGCTGGGCGACAGCACGCGGTAGGTAAAGCCGCACTCGTTGACAGTGATGTTCTCGCCCAGCGACACCCGCCGGCGGCCCAGTGCAACCCCGTAGCCCAGAACCCGGTCCGCAAGCAGTTGCGAGACGGTGTTGAAGGTCTTGGCCGTGCCAAAGGAGAGCGGCGAGGTGACCGAGATGTCATCCTGGCTGAACAGGATCTTGTCCCGGTCGGTCGTGATGACGACCTTGTAGTCGCCGTCGACCAGGAAACACAGCTCGAACTGCCCGTTCTCGTCCGCCACCAACGGGTTGGCCATCATCGTGGTCAGCCCCACGTCGCTGTAGACCGGGCAGGCCTGGTCGGTGCCGGCCCACATGATGTATTTCTTGGCGTGGGCGACCGGGGTGCTGTTGTGGTCAAGGGCGATGCTCGCCGATTCCAGGTTCAGGAGTCCCATTGAATTACCTCGTCTGAGAGTGACTGTTCAAAGTCAGCGTTTCCTGGGGGAAGCCGAGGCCGGACAGGCGCCAGTCACCCGCACTGCGTTCAACAGCGTTTCCGTGGCTTGGCCCGTCCTTCGGTCTTCCCGAGAGCGACAAGGTTATTGGCTGGTCCGGTAAACAGCGGCCTGCGCCACAGTCCGGTGCCCGGGCGTTCAGGCAACGGCTGGCGGCGTGTCACGGCCCGGCCGGTCACGTGACCGGCGCTGGGTCAGAAGTCCTTGAGATAGTTCTTCCAGCGGTTCGGGACGGCCTTGACCAACCCCTTGGGCAGCGCTTTCTGCGCCCATTTTGCCAGCGGCCCGTTGATCGACTTGTTCCGGCGGCGAAAAGCCGATCCCGCGTCGAAGTCAAAGAAGGCGTTGACCGCCTCCGGGTCCGGCGCGTCGATGTCCATGATCAAAAGCCGCTCCGCCGGGATCTCGGCGCGGACGGCGGCAAGATGCGTGTCCCAGTCACGCTCCCACTTCTCGATCACCTGCTCACGCGTCAGGCCATAGCAGGCGGCATAGCGTTCGAGGTAATTGGCAAAGCCCAGCCGGGACTTGATCCAGTCGTCGCGCTTGCGGATGTTGAGGATGAACTTCATCTCGGGATAGGCGGCGGCGATCTCGCGGAAATGCTTGTAGCCTTCGACGATCCGCTCTTCCGAGGTGTATTCCACGTCCGTGAAGGCGTCGATATCGTCCATTCCGTCCAGCGGCGGCCGCCCCTGTTCCAGGTTGTCGGCGATGGTCAGGGCGATGTTCCGCTTCTCGCCGTCGCGCAGGTAGGAATGGTGAACCGCCGTCAGGCCCTGGCGTTCCAGCATGTCGGCAATGGATGTCGTCCCGCAGCGGTTGAACCCAACTTGGAAAAATCGCGGCTTCATAGAATGTTCCAGTCTGTTTCCGGGAGGGCGGGCCATGCCTGGCATCGTCCGTTTTTCCGGGTCACGTGCGTCAATTCACGGGCGCCTGTTACCCGACTCGGCGGGATCGGTCCAGCGATCATGACGGTGCGGAAACCGCGCGGCGGGTCATCGCCGGGCGGCTGCCTCTTTGATGGTCGTTTCCACGCCGCGACGCCCGTCACAGGTGGCTGTGCAGGTCATTCCGGGCTCGCCGACACCCCTGCCGGGAGCGCAGGAACGCCTTGCCCGAACAGCGCCCGCGTGCAAATTTTTGGCGCTTTTTCGCCCGTCTTCCGGCCCCCCGGCCAGGTGGCCGCTTTCAAGTTGCGCCTCCGTGGGAAACTACGATATGCGGACGCCGACGCGGACACCGGTCGATTATGCGGCCGCCTCAGCAAAGAATGGTTGATTGATGAAGAAAGCTCTTATCACGGGTGTGACTGGTCAGGATGGCTCTTACCTGGCGGAACTGCTTCTTGAGAAAGGCTACGAAGTGCACGGCATCAAGCGCCGCGCCTCGCTTTTCAACACCGAGCGTGTCGACCATATCTACCACGATCCGCACACCAGCGGTAAGAACTTCACCCTGCATTACGGCGACCTGACCGACACCTCGAACCTGACGCGTATCCTGTCCGAGGTGCGCCCCGACGAGGTCTACAACCTCGGCGCGCAGAGCCATGTGGCGGTCAGCTTCGAGGCCCCGGAATACACCGCCGACGTGGATGCCACCGGCACCCTGCGCCTGCTGGAATCGATCCGCTTCCTGGGCATGGAAAAGACCACCCGGTTCTACCAGGCCTCGACCTCGGAACTCTACGGCCTGGTGCAGGAAATCCCGCAGACCGAAAAGACGCCTTTCCACCCGCGCAGCCCCTACGCGGTGGCCAAGATGTACGCCTACTGGATCACGGTGAACTACCGCGAAGCCTATGGCATGTACGCCTGCAACGGCATCCTGTTTAACCACGAAAGCCCGCGCCGCGGCGAAACCTTCGTGACCCGCAAGATCACCCGCGGCATGGCCAATATCGCCCTGGGCCTGCAGGATTGCCTCTACATGGGCAACATCGACGCGCTGCGCGACTGGGGCCATGCCAAGGACTATGTCCGGATGCAGTGGATGATGCTGCAACAGGAGGTGGCCGACGATTTCGTCATCGCCACCGGCGTTCAATACTCCGTGCGCGAGTTCATCCAGTGGACCGCCAAGGAACTGGGGATCGAGCTGGAATTCTCCGGCGAGGGCGTGAACGAGATCGCCACCGTCGCAGCCGTGACCGGTGACCTGGCCCCGGCGGTCAAGCCGGGCGACGTGGTGCTGCGCATCGACCCGCGCTATTTCCGTCCCGCCGAGGTGGAAACCCTGCTGGGCGATCCGACCAAGGCCAAGGAAAAGCTGGGCTGGGTGCCAGAAATCACGGCCCAGGAAATGTGCGCCGAAATGGTCGCCGCCGACCACAAGGTCGCGCGTCGCCATGCACTTCTGAAAGAACACGGTTACGATATTCCCGTCGCGCTGGAAAACGGCTGAGTTCCCTCTCGCGCGATCGCCATTCGAAGTCAGGAGGCACATTATGCCCAAGATCTACGTCGCAGGCCATCGCGGTATGGTGGGCGGGGCCATCACCCGCAAGCTTAAGCAGCGCCAGGAGGCGGGGGAGGACATCACCCTCGTCACCCGCACCCATGCCGAGCTGGAGCTGACGAACCAGGCGGCGGTCAAGGCCTTCATGCAAGAGGAAAAGCCCGACATCGTCGTGCTGGCCGCGGCCAAGGTCGGCGGTATCCTGGCCAACAACAGCTATCCGGCAGAGTTCATCTACGACAACCTGATGGTGCAGTGTAACGTCATCCACGCCGCCTGGGAGGCGGGGGTGGAACGGCTGCTGCAACTGGGGTCGTCCTGCATCTATCCCAAGGCCGTGCCGCAGCCCATGCGCGAGGCCGCGCTGCTGACCGGCCCGCTGGAACCCACCAACGAACCTTATGCCGTCGCCAAGATCGCCGGCATCAAGATCTGCGAAAGCTACAACCGCCAGTACGGCGTGGATTATCGCTCGGTCATGCCGACCAACCTCTATGGACCCGGCGACAACTTCCACCCGGAAAACAGCCACGTCCTGCCCGCCCTGATCCGACGCTTCCACGAGGCCGCGCAAGAGGGCAAGGACGAGGTGGTGATCTGGGGCAGCGGCAAGCCCCGGCGCGAATTCCTGCACGTCGACGACATGGCAGAGGCCTCGCTTTTCGTGTTGGACCTGGACAAGGCCACTTACGATGCCAACACCCAGCCGCAGCTGAGCCATATCAACGTGGGTTCCGGCGTCGATGTCTCGATCCTGGAACTGGCGCAGATGGTGGCCGAGGTGACGGGTTTCCAGGGCAAGATCGAACTGGACCGGACCAAGCCCGACGGCACCATGCGCAAGCTGATGGATGTCAGCCGCCTGGCCGACATGGGGTGGAAAGCCTCGATCGACCTGGAAAACGGCGTGCGCGAGACCTACCAGTGGTTCCTCGACAACCAGGACAGCTTCCGCCGCTGATCCGCCTACTTAACTGCCGACGCGCCGGGCCTTTGCCCGGCGCGTTTGCGTTTTCGGGGCTCAATCCACCGGCAGCCCCGAGGGCACCCGCTCCGGCCGCCCCATTGGCCGCCGATCCACGCCCGCCCCGGTCAGCGCTTCAAGGAAGGCCAGCAGATCCGCGACTTCGGCATCGCTCAGCGCCACCGGCACGATGTCCAGCGCCCGCGCCTGCCGCGCCATCTCGATCCGATCCTGCCGGATCGCGAAATCCCCGGCGGCCAGCCAGGGCACCCGGGGCAGGCGGGCCTCGGCCTCTTGCCAGGCCGCCCGGCTGGCATCCGGGTCCAGGTGGTGCCGCACGATCCCTTCCAGCGTGGCAAAGGCGCCGTTGTGCCCATAGGGCGCGGTCAGCGCCACGTTGCGCAGGGACGGCGTGCGAAAGCGATAAGCGTCCTCCAACAGGTCGGTCTCTCCCATCCGGCCCACGTCGCGCGGCATCGGATCGAAGACCCGCGTGCGCCCCGGACCGAAGGCCGGCAGGCCAAGGGCGTGGAACCCCTGATCGGTGAAGAGCGGACCGGAATGACAGGTGCCGCAGCGGGCCTTGCCAAAGAACAACTGCCGCCCCCGTTCGGCCGGGGCGGGCAGGGGCCTGCCGTCGCGCAGCCAGTCGTCCCAGGGGCTGTCGATGCTGATCCACTCGGCGGCGATGAACGCCCCCAGAGCATTGCCGATCTCGACGATCGTGACCTCGCTGGGGTGGTCGATGTGATCGAAGGCTTCGACGAACAGCGCGCCATACTCGGGAATCGTCCGTACGCGTTTCGCCAGCACCGGCCAGCCAAGGTCGATCCGGTCATGCACGGCGCCCGTCACCGCGTTCTCGCCCACGTTTCCCGCCATCTCGAACTGTGCCGTCAGCGGGAAAAGCGCCTGTGCGGCCAGTATGTTGTCCAGCCCCTGCGGCAGCCATTCCTCGGCCGGGCTGTCAAACCCGTTGCCGAACTGGTCCGACACTTCCAATTGCCCGTCGTGGAACATCACCCGCACCGACCTGTGCCCAAGGTTCCACAACGCCGGTGCGTTGCGGGGGATGCGCTTGCGGATCATGTCAGCGCCGGTGCCGGGACTGCGCTTTGGCCCCAGCCCCTCGCCGCCCTCGCCGATCCCCAGGCTCAGCCCGTCGCCGCTGGACAGGCTGTGATGGTGGCAGGTGCCGCAGGAAATGTTGCGGTTGCCGCTGAGGATGGGATCGTAGAACAGCAACTGGCCCAGCCGGGCTTGCGCGGGGTCCGTGTCGATGAAATCCTCCATCGACACCGGCTCGGCGCGGGCCGCGACAGCAAGCCAGAGGAGGCAGAGCACATGCAGGGCAGGGCGAAAGGCGCGCATGCGGTCATTCTGGCAGGCTTGCTGGGCTTCTCAAACCCCGTTCTTGCCGCCGACCTCGAAGAGGCGCGCGACCTGATGGAGGCGGGCGACTTTCCCGCCGCGATGGACCAGTTTCGCGTTCTTGCCCGGTCGGGCAACGCCGATGCCGAAGAATTGATCGGCGTCATGTATGCGCTTGGTCTCGGGGTGGAAAAAGATCCCGAACGGGCCTTTGAATGGTATCTGCGCGCCTCGCTCAAGGGGCATCCGGGCGCCCAGTCGGGCCTGGGCTGGTACTATGAACTGGGGCAGGGCCTGCCCGCACCGGACCTGGTGCGCGCCTACCTCTGGTACGCGCTGTCGGCCATCGGCGGCGACGTGGATGCGCCGGACTCTCTGGAGGAACTGACCCCGCGCATGACCCGCGAACAGCGCAAGCGGGCCGAGGTCCTGGTCGAGGACTACCGCGTCTGGATGTACCCGTTCAGGTAAGGCCGGTCCCGCTGTCCAGCATCCCGGCAATGCGGCTCACCCCGTCCCCGATCCGCTCCGAGGGGATCGAGCTGTAGCCCAGCCGGTAAAACCGTTGCGACGCGCGGTCGCCGGCGAAGAAATGCGCGCCGGGTTCGATCAGCACGCTTTCGGCACGCAGCCGTTCGGCCAGTTTGCCGCTGTCCACACCTTCGGGCGCCTCCATCCACAGGCTTGACCCGCCATGCGCGCCACGCCCGGCCACCCGCAACCCATGCCGCGCAACCGCCTCTTCCATGACGGCCCGGCGTGCCGCCAGCGCCTTGCCGATGCGCCGCACTAGGGCATCGTAGTGGCCAAGGCTCAGAAAGTGCGCGGCGGTGCGCTGCACATGTCCGGGCGGATGGCGCAGAACGCTGGCCCTCAGCGCCCGCGCCTCGCGGATAAAGGGCTCGGACCCTACGAGATAGCCCAGCCGCAGCCCCGGAAAGAGCGACTTGGAAAACGAGCCGACGTAAATCACCCGCCCGTCCTCGTCGAGGCTTTTCAAAGCCGGGCTGGGGGGCGTCAGGTAGGACATCTCGAACTCGTAGTCATCCTCCACGATCAGTGCCCCCAGCTCCGCCGCCCGGTCCAGCAGGGCCTTGCGGCGCGGCAGGGGCAGCGTGGCCGAGGTCGGGCACTGGTGGCTGGGCGTGGTGAAAATCACCCGCGTGCCGCGCGGCACCGCCTCGGGCGGCAGCCCCTCCTCGTCCACCGGCACCGGCGACAAGCGGCTGCGTGCCTGCCGCAGGATCTGCCGCAGCGCCGGGTAACAGGGGTTCTCGACCGCCACGTCGCGCCCGGTGGCCAGGATCTGCGCCGCCAGCCACAGCGCGTTCTGCGCGCCCAGCGTGATCAGGATTTCCGACGGGCGGGCCAGGATGCCGCGGCGGGGCAGGGTGTGGCGCGCAATGAAACTGACCAGTTGCGGGTCGTCCGCGTCGAATTGGTCCTGCGTCAGCGCGTCGAAGTTCCGCGCCCCCAGCGCCTGCATCGCACACAACCGCCAGTTGGCGTGATCGAACAGCGTCGGGTCAGCCTGCCCGTAGATGAAAGGATATTTGTAGCGCGTCCAGTCGGCGGGTTTGCCCATGCCCAGAGGCGGCCCGTCGGCGAATCTCTGCGCCAGTGCCTCGTCCCAGTCGACCCTGTCGGTCCGGTCCGGCGGCGTGCCGAAATCCGGCGGCTCTGGCGCGTTGTCAGAGACGAAATACCCCGATCGCCCGCGCGAGGCGAGATAGTCGTTCGCCAGAAGCTCGGTATAGGCCAGCGTGACCGTGATCCGGCTGACGCCCAGGTGCCGGGCGAGCTTGCGGGTTGAGGGCAGCTTTTCGCCCCGTTGGAACCGTCCGTCCAGGATGCCCTCGGCCACCATTTGCTGAATGCGCGCCTGCAGCGTGCCCTGCGCGCTGGGGGACAGGTGAAAGGTCTCGACCGGGATTGCCATGCGGCGCAGAGTAGGCTGGACCGATGCGGGGTGCAATCTGGACTTAGCCGCGACTTCGGGCGCATGTGACTCGTTTCCGGACCGGAAACAACAATGGCGCGCGCAGTCCCGAAAAGGCCCAGGTTAACAAGACCCTGACGGCTTGTACAAAATGCTGGAAAGCCCGTACGTTTTGTACAAAACGTACAAACTGCCGGTGCCCCGTATCAGGTCTTGACCCGGTCCCCGAAGATGGCCGACCCGACCCGCACATGGGTCGCTCCCAGCGCGATGGCCTGTTCGAAATCGCTGCTCATCCCCATCGACAAGCCGTCCAGCCCGTTGCGTTCCGCGATCTTCCTCAGCAGCGAGAAATGCAGGCTTGGCGTCTCTTCGACCGGGGGAATGCACATCAGCCCGCGCAGCGGCAAGTCCATCTCGCGGCAGTCCGCGATGAACCCATCCGCATCGGCGGGCAGCACCCCGGCCTTCTGCTCCTCTTCGCCGGTGTTCACCTGGATGAACAGCTCGGGGCAATGCCCCTCTTCCTGCGCGATGCGCGCGATCGTGCGGGCCAGCTTGGGCCGGTCCACGGAATGAATCGCGTCAAACAATTCAAAGGCTTGACGTGCCTTGTTGGTCTGCAGGGGGCCGATCAGATGGACCGAGACTCCGCCGAAGCGGGCCTTGAAATCCGGCCATTTTCCCGCCGCCTCCTGCACGCGGTTCTCACCGAACAGGCGGTGGCCCTCTTCCAGCACGGCCTCGACCCGGTCCAGCGGCTGAACCTTGGAAACCGCGATCAGCTGGACCTCGCTCGTATCGCGCCCTGCCTCGGTACAGGCCTTGGCGATCCTGTCCTGTATCTCGCTCAATCCCACGGTTCGTCTCCCCAGGCTTCGATGAAGGGCGCCAATTCGCGCTCGTACTTGCGCCAGGCCTCGCGCCGCCCGGCGTGAATCGGCTGCCGGACCTGCATCAGGCTCAGCGTCTTCACCCCGGATTTCGAGTTGTGGAAGTTCAGGCAGGCCTCTTCCCAGTCCAGTCCGGCGGCATCCACCAGAGCCCGCGCGTTGGGCTCGGGATCAGAGACCAGGTCGTCGTAGCGCACTTCGTGGATTCGGTCGGGAATCCTTTGCTTCCAATGCTCTACGGACCGGCGGAACATCTTGATCGCATCGGCGATGTCGGCCAGGTCGGTGGCATAGCGGTGCGTGCCCAGCTTGAAATGGTTCTTGTAGATCGACAGCGCGGTGTCCCGCGGATCACGATGCACCACGATGATCCGCGCGCCGGGCAAGCCGCGCGCGATCAGGCCAAAGACCATGTGCGTCTGGATCGACTTGTCGGTCACGACGCCCTCTGTCTGCCCCGTGTCGCGGCGCACCAGCCGCGTGTAGGCCTCGGCCCAGTGGGACAGCTTGGCCTCGGACAGCTTGGCCAGCGGTGTCATCTTCTGTGCCGGTCCGAATTGTGCCACCGCCTGTTTCAGGGCATGGCCCATTTCGCCGCCCGCATGGGCCTGGCTGTGGCTGGCGATGATCTGTTCGACAAGGGTTGTCCCCGAACGCGGCATCCCGGTGACAAAGACCGCGCGGGGCGCCTGATCATGGCCCAGCGTCGTGTAGTCGTCGCTTTCCTGGGCGTCCAGGTAGGCGCGCCATTCCGCCTCCCGTTCCGCCGGGTCATATGGGGCCTGTTGGCGCTGCAACGCATTGGCCCGGTTGAGGTAGACAAAGACCTTTTCGGTCGCGCCGATATCCTCCACCGCCTTTGCCAGGGCGAAGCCCAGGTGCATGCGCGACATCTCGGGCAGTTGGTCATCCTTCCAGAGCGACAGCATCTGCTCCAGCAGCGGGTCGCCCTTGGGCATCTTGCGGCCAGAGCCGAGCACGCGGTAGATTTCGCCGTTTCGGGGGACGCGTTTCACGAGAGAGCGCAGGATCTTTTCCGCCTCGTCAAAGCGGCCAAGATGCTGAAGGTAGACGGCTTTTTCACCGCGCGGTTGATTGGATTTCGGGTCTGCCGAGATCAGGCGGTCATACAGGCCCAGGACCTTGTCGGAGGCCTCCAGGCGCGAATACGCCTCGATCGCGGACTTGAGCAGCGTCTTTTCGTAGGGCTTCTTGGCAAGCGCTCGATCCAGTTCAAGGGCCTGCGCCTTGGTGTCTCCCCGCGCCTCCGCGATGCGGGACAGGTGGAAATGCACCTCCGGTGCGCCTTTCGTGGGCAGCAGAAGGGATTTCAGAGTGACCTCTGCGGGGTCGAGTTGCCCCTTGCTGATTTGCGAAAGCGCGCGACCGAACTGCGTCTTGATCTGCTGGGGCGTCATCACATGCTCTCTTGTCCGCTACGAAGGTCGTTCAACCAAAAGAAAAGAGCGGACGCAAGCGCCCGCTCTTCCCTAAGCCAGTTGGCTGGTGTCCTTAGAAGGACATTGCCAGACCCAGCGAGTAGCTGTCGTAGTCGTCAGCCGGCATGCCAGCGAAGCGACCGCCACCGATGCCGAACGCCGACGGGCCGAGGTCGCTCGAGCCGTAGCCGAACTGAACGACGAGACCGCCACCCAGGTCATAGTTGGCTGCGAGGCCGAAGCCGCTGTCCTTGGCCGAACCCGGGAAGCTGTACTCACCGTAGTTTGCCGACAGGGTCAGGGCGTTCATGGTGTAACCCAGACCCAGGCCCCAGTGGTCAACGTCGACGCCGCCGATGTCCCACTGCGAGTAGTTCACGATGGCCTGCAGGCCGTTGTCGAAGGTGGTGTCGACCGACAGGCCAACCACGTCGACGTCTGCGCCGAGGTCAACGGTCTGGTAGCCGAGGCCAACGCCGAGGTCCAGGCCGGCCAGCTCGCCGGAGTAACGGAAACCGATGCCCCAGACCGGGTCAAAGGTGCCGGAGTCGTCGATTTCGGTCGAGATGGCGACCGAGAATGCGTCGAAGGCATAGTCGAAACGAACGACTTGACCGTCGAAGGTTCCGTCCAGGCCGCTGTTGAAGTTGAAGCCGGCGTGGGTGGTGTGGTCGTCAGCGATTGCGCCGCCGATGCCCACTTCGGTCATGGCCCAGTCCAGAGCGCCGTCGGTGTCGCCCATGGTCAGGCGTGCGCCGCCGTAAGCAATCCAGACCGACATGTCGGACTCGCCGCAAGCCGGGTTCGGCAAGTTTGTGTTGGTGCCGCCTGCGAGCGGATTCGAGCAGTAGTTCGGGTCGATCGCTTCGTCCAGATCGATGGTGGCGCCGAAGCTCAGGCCGTTGTCAGCTTCACCCGACAGGTTGAACGTGACGTCGATGTCGCTGTGGAACTGGGCGGTGGACAGGTGGTCACCGTCGACCACACCCATTTCAGCGAAGCCGGTCAGCGAAACTTCGGCTGCGGCGACGCCTGCGGTTGCAACCAGTGCAGTGGTCGCGAACAGGATCTTTTTCATTGTTTCCCTCATGTGTTCAAAGGCACGTACCAAGCCGATTGCCCGGCCTTGATGGGGTTTCTATGCGCTTTGGGGGGCGGCAATGCAAGCCATCGGGAAAGCTACTCGGCAACAAGCAATCCAGTGATGCGATATTGCCACAAGGGTTTTTGCCCAGCCCCATCTTTATGCGCTATTGCAGCGTCTTGCGCAGAATGTTGGGCAGAAACCCGCTCATGATCCGTGCTTGCCGCAGGTTCGTACCGCTTGTATGGAGGGCGGCAGTGTTGTTGACGCAAGAGGGACTGCCATGACCACGTCGCGAATCCTTATCGGCTCCTCGCTGTGTGCGGTGATGCTGGCGACGTCCGGTTGCGGATCCCTCGGGGGCAACGGTCAACCGCGCCAGCCGGTCGATACGCCGCCCGCCGAAGAGATCTTTCGGGATCTAGAAGCGGAAAAGGGCCGAGTGCGGTCTGAAAGCTCGGTCTGGGACATCTTCAAGAAGCGTGAGGATCCGGGCCGTGTCGGCGCGGTCAACCGGTACATATGGAATGCCTCGCTGGATGTGCTGGATTTCCTGCCGGTGCAGACGGTCGATCCCTTCTCGGGCGTCATCACCACGGGGTATGGCACACCGCCGGGCGGTGGTCGGGCCTACCGGGCAACGATTCTCATCAGCGATCCGGCGCTGGACGCGCGGTCGCTGAACCTGGCGCTGCACACCCGGTCCGGTCCGGTCGATCCGGCCACCGTGCGCGCGATCGAGGATGCGATCCTGACCCGCGCCCGCCAGCTTCGCAGGCAGGACAGCCGGCTCTGATCTTGATGCTCTGACCGCCACCGAATATCGGGCCGGCCCCTCGGGTGCCGGCCTTTTTCTTTGGAATTCTCCGGCGTTGGCCGAGGGCTCGGCGTTCAGTCGCGTGGCGGCCGCGCGGGCAGGTCTCCAAGGTGCCGCACCCAGTCCAGGTGGCGGGGCAGGCAGACGCTGTGCAGGTCGTACTGTTCCCGCACCAGCGCCCGCGCGTTCGCCCCCAGGCGCGCTCGCGTGTCGGGGTCGTCCAGCAGGGCGTCGATACGGTCCACCAGCGCGGCGCGGTCGAAGAAATCCACCATCAGGCCGGTTTCCCCCTCGGTCATGACCTCGCGCACCGGCGCCGTGTCGCTGGCCACGATCGCGGCCTCGGCGCTCATCGCTTCCAGCAGCGACCATGACAGGACGAAGGGGTAGGTCAGGTAGACGTGCACGCGACTGACCTGCATCATCGCCAGGAACCGGTCGTAGGGGACGCGCCCCAGGAAATGCACGCGGTTCCAGTGCGGCGTGGGGATTCGTCCACGCACTTCGTCGATGAAGATCTGTTTCCAGGTCTTTCCCTGGGGCGGTTTCGACCCGTAGGAGGTGCTGTCGCCGCCCAGCATCACAACATGCGCGTTCTTGCGGCGCTTCAGCAGGTCGGGCAGGGCGCGCATGAAGACGTGGTAGCCGCGATAGGGTTCGAGGTTGCGGTTGATGAAGGTGATGACCTCGTCGTCGCGGGTCAGCGTCGGGCCATTCTCGATCTCCAATCGCGCACCCGGATTCGGGCGCACCAGGTTGGTGTCGATCCCGTCATGCGCCACGGTCAGCCGGTCCTGCCAGTGATCCGGGAACGTCGCGGCCTGGAAGCGGGTGGGAGAGATGCCGGCGTCCATGACCTCTTCGTGCAGCCGGTTGTTGAGGTTCTTCATCCGGATTCGCAGCTTGTCCCCAGCCGGGTTCTGGCTGGGAAATTCGGGATCGAAGTCCACGAAGGGATGCGTGGTCAGGTGGTAGAGCTCGCAGTAGAGCCCCAGCCGCGCCTTGGGCCAGACGTCCTTGAGGAACATGCTCTCGCCCCATCCGTGGTGGGCGCAGATCACGTCCGGCTCGAATCCCTGTTCCTTCAGTCCCAATGCGCCCCGATAGCAGGAGGTGCCGCGCAGGATCTTGGTCTCGAAGTCCGCCAGCCAGGGGTGGATGCCCTTGGTCGAGGCGCCCTTGATCTCGTAGGGGATGATGCGGACGCCCTGCCAGGTCTGTGCCTCCTTCACCTTGCAGGTCAGCGCAACGACCTGGTGGCCCTGCGCGGCAAGCGCGGGGGCAAGGTGCTTGTACTGGCCCGGAAAGTTCTGGTGAATCAGGAGAATCTTCATCTGCGCGTCCTCTTGCGGCCTCTGGCGGGCAGCCTTCGGGGGCATCCTAGTCGGCGGGTGCGGAAAAGGGAATCACTCGCGTTCCGGGCACTGCAGTCCGACCCATCTTGCGCTGGCACTGGACCTTGACCGCTCAGCACCCTATCACGCGGCCCGACAGCCGCCCGCCGGAGAGAGACACATGTCGCGTTACGACCCCGCTACGATCGAGCCGAAATGGCAAGAGGCCTGGGATCAGGCCGAGACCTTCAAGGCGCGCCGCACCGGCGACAAGCCGAAATACTACGTGCTGGAGATGTTCCCCTATCCTTCGGGTCGCATCCACATCGGCCACGTCCGCAACTATACGATGGGTGACGTGATCGCGCGGTACAAACTGTCGACGGGACACAACGTCCTGCATCCCATGGGGTTCGATGCCTTCGGGATGCCGGCGGAAAACGCGGCGATGAAATCGGGTGGGCATCCCAAGACCTGGACCTACGACAACATCGACACGATGGTCGGCCAGATGAAGCCGCTTGGCTTCGGTCTCGACTGGTCGCGCATGTTCGCCACCTGCGATCCGGAATACTACGGCCAGCAGCAGGCGCTGTTTCTCGATTTCCTTGAACAGGGGTTCGTCTATCGCAAGAACGCGGTGGTGAACTGGGACCCGGTCGACATGACGGTTCTGGCCAACGAACAGGTGATCGACGGCAAAGGCTGGCGCTCAGGCGCAGAGGTCGAGCGGCGCGAGTTGACGCAATGGTTCTTCAAGATCTCCGACATGGCCGGAGAGTTGCTGGACGCCATCGACGGGCTGGATGAATGGCCCGCCAAGGTCAAGCTGATGCAGCAGAACTGGATCGGCAAGTCGCGCGGGTTGCAGTTCTCGTGGCAGCTGGGCACGCCCACGCATGGGTTTGACAGCCTCGAGGTCTACACCACCCGCCCCGACACGCTGATGGGCGCGTCCTTCCTTGGCGTGTCTCCGGATCACCCGCTGGTCAAGGCGCTGGAAAAGGATGACCCGAAGCTGGCCGCCGCCGTGGCCGAGATGCGCAAGGGCGGCACCACTGCCGAGGCGTTGGAAAAGGCCGAAAAGCTGGGCTGCGACACCGGGCTGACGGTCAAGCACCCGCTTGATCCCAGCTGGGAAATCCCGGTCTGGGTCGCGAATTTCATCCTGATGGACTATGGCACCGGCGCGATCTTTGCCTGCCCGGCACATGACCAGCGCGACCTCGATTTCTGCCGCAAGTACGATCTGCCGGTGATCGACACTTTCCTGGCGCTCGATGATCCCAAGCCGGTCGAGACCGAGGCCTTTGTGCCGCCCAAGACGGAAAAGGTGAAATGGCTCAACCATTTCGCGGGCCTCGACGAGGCGACAGGTGACGAGGCCATCGAGGCCACCATCGACTTCATGGAAGGCAAGGGCCTGGGCAAGGGGGTCGAGAAATTCCGCCTGCGCGACTGGGGCCTTTCGCGGCAACGCTACTGGGGCTGCCCGATTCCGGTGGTGCATTGCGACGATTGCGGCGTGGTGCCCGAGAAAAAGGAAAACCTGCCGATCGAATTGCCCGACGATGTCAGCTTTGACATTCCGGGTAACCCGCTCGACCGCCACCCGACGTGGCGCGACTGTGCCTGCCCGTCCTGCGGCAAGCCCGCGAAACGTGAAACCGACACGATGGACACCTTCGTCGATTCGTCCTGGTACTTCGCACGCTTCACGGCTCCGCACGCGACCACGCCGACGGACATGGAGGAAGCCGCCTACTGGATGAACGTCGATCAGTACATCGGCGGCATCGAGCACGCGATCCTGCACCTGCTCTACTCGCGCTTCTTCGCTCGCGCGATGATCGAGTGCGGACATCTGCCGGAAAAGAGTGCCGAACCGTTCAACGCGCTCTTTACGCAAGGCATGGTCACCCACGCGATCTACTGCAAATGGGTCTTGGAACCCACGGGAAGTGACGAGAATCCGAAAGGTATCTGGAGGCAACACTACTTCTATCCTGAAGAAGTAGAGCTTCGTGACGGGAAGGCTTTCTTGACGGAAACCGGTGAAGAGGTCGAGATCATTCCGTCGGCCAAGATGTCGAAGTCCAAGAGCAACGTGGTGGACCCGATGAACATCATCGCCACCTACGGCGCCGACACGGCCCGTTGGTTCGTGCTGTCGGACTCGCCCCCCGAACGGGACGTGGAATGGACCGCCAGCGGGGCCGAGGCGGCCAACAAGCACCTTGGCCGTGTCTATCGTATCGCCGCCGAGATCGCCGCCAATGAGGCGCCCGAGACCGCCGAGGATGCCGCTCTGCTGAAAGAGACGCACAAGTGCATCCATGATGTCACGATGGGGGTCGAAAGCTTTGGCTTCAACGCGGCCATCGCGCGCCTCTATGCCTTTACCAACGCGCTGTCGAAATCGCGTGCCGGCAAGGAGACCAAGACATTCGCCGCGAAAACGCTGGCGCAGCTCATGTCGCCCATGACGCCGCACCTGTCAGAGGAAATCTGGCAGATGCTGGGCGGCGAGGGGCTGATCGCAGACGCCCCCTGGCCCAAGGCGGACGAGGCGCTGCTGGTCGAGGACACGGTGACCCTGCCGATCCAGGTCAACGGCAAGCGCCGGGGCGAGATCGAGGTGCCCAAGGACCTGCCCAAGGAAGAGGTTGAAAAGCTGGCGCTGGCACACGAAGCTGTGGTGAGGGCCCTCGACGGGGGCCAGCCGAAAAAGCTGATCGTGGTGCCGGGGCGGATCGTGAATGTGGTTGTATGACAGGCGAATGATCCTGCTGGGGGCGACAGCCCTCGGCGCCTGCGGGTTCACCCCGGTCTACGGACCGCAGGGGGCCGGTGGGGCGCTGCTGAACGCGGTGGCGCTGCCGGACCCGAACGACAACAAGGGTTATCACTTCAACAGCCGGTTCGAAGAGCGATTGGGCCGTGGGGGTCCGTCTGCCCCCTACCGGTTGGATATCCGCATCCAGACGGATGAACAGGACATGGGGTCGACCTCGGCCGGGACAACGACACGATATCGCCTGATCGGTCGCGTCTTTTACACGCTGGTCGAGGCCGGAACCGCCAAGACCTTGCTGCAGGGCCGGACCAATGCCTTTACCGGCTATTCCAGCACCGGCTCGACCGTGGCGACCCGCGCGGCGGAAACCGACGCCCTGAAACGCCTGATGTTCCTGCTGGCGGACCAGGTGATCGACGACCTGCTGCTCTCGGACATCACCTCTTCATGAAGCTTTCGCCGCGCGATGCGAATGCGTTTTTCCGCAAGCCCGATCCGGGCGTTGCGGGCTTGCTGATCTATGGCGAGGACGTGATGCGCGTGGCGATGAAACGGCAGGAGGTCGTCGCCGCCATTGTCGGCCCCGAGGGCGAGGCCGAAATGCGCCTGACCCGGCTGGTGGGTGGCGATCTGCGCCGCGATCCGGCGCAACTGCTGGATGCGGTCAAGGCGCAGGGCTTCTTTCCCGGCCCCCGTGCGGTGCTGGTCGAAGAGGCGGCTGACGGTATCAGCGCAGCAATGAAATCAGCGCTTGGCGACTGGCGCGAAGGCGATGCGCAGATCATCGCGACGGCCGGGCAACTGACGGCGCGCTCATCCTTGCGGAAGCTGTTCGAAGGCGCCAAAAACGCTTATGCGGCAGCCCTTTACAACGATCCGATGGGGCGGGCAGAGATCGAGGCCGAACTGGCCCGCGCCGGTCTCAAGAACATCGACCGCGAGGCGATGGGAGCGCTGGAACATCTTGCGCGCGACCTGACGCCGGGCGATTTCCGCCAGACCCTTGAAAAGATCGCGCTCTACAAGTTCGGGGACGAGGCGCCGCTGACCCCGGACGAGGTCACGCTGAATGCGCCCGCCTCGATCGAGGCACAGATGGACGAGATCTTTCATGTCCTTGCCGAGGGGCGTACCGGCGACATTGCCCCGGTCATGCAGCGGCTGACGGCACAGGGCGTGGCGCCGGTGACCCTGCTGATCATGGGGATGCGGCATTTCCGGACGCTGTTCGCCATCGCCTCGGCGCCGGGCGGCCCGGCGCAGGGGATCGGCAAACTGCGTCCGCCGATCTTTGGTCCGCGCCGCGACCGGATGCTGCGCCAGGCACAAAGCTGGTCGTCCGCGCGACTGGAAGAGGCGCTGAAACTGCTCATGGATACGGATCTTACGCTGCGGTCTGCCGGTCAGAAGGCGCCGCAGATGGCGCTGGTCGAACGCGCCTTCGTCCGGCTTGCCTATCTTGGCCGGCGCTGATCGAGACAGGGGAGATAATCAGATGACGTATACGGTCTACGGGGCGGTTCGCAGTCGGGCCTTCCGGGTTCTCTGGTTGCTGGAGGAACTTGGCCTCGACTATTCGCATGTGCCCGCCGGTCCCCAATCCGAGGAGATCCGCAAAATCAGCCCGTTGGGCAAGATCCCGGTCATGGTCGAGGGGGACGCCGTGTTGCGCGATTCCACCGCGATCCTGACCTATCTCGCGGACAAGCACGGCGGGTTCACCCATCCTGCCGGTACGATCGCGCGGGCACAGCAGGATGCCTGGACCTTCCGCATCCTGGACGAGGTGGAATCACTGCTCTGGACCGCGTCCAAGCACACCTTCGTCCTGCCCGAGGCAGAGCGCGTCCCCGAGGTCAAACCGGCCTGTGCGGCGGAATATGCCCGCAATATCACATGCATCATGGAAGAGGCCGAGGGGCCTTACCTGATGGGTGACTCGCCGTTGGTGCCGGACATCATCCTTGGCCATTGCGGGACCTGGGCGCAGGTGGCGAAATTCCCCGACGGAGGCGCGGCCTTTGCGGACTACCTCGCGCGTTTGCGGGCGCGTCCGGCCTTTCAGGTGGCTGCGGCATCCTAGTGCCGGTCCGTGCTGTCGGCCGTTCCGATCGCGAGGTCTGACCCTCGGCCTAGCCTGCCGCGTGTTGCAGAGGCGCGGGCGCGAAAGTGAAACCGCCGGTTTCCGCAGGCCCCGAAATGCTTTCGACCACCTTGTTGCGGCCACCGTCCTTGGCCGCATACAGCGCCTCGTCCGCCCGATCCAGCAGCGCCTTGATCGCTGTGGGGCCTTCGCCGACGGCAAGCCCGACGGAGGCGGTCACCGGTTGCCCGCCGGCATCCAGCGTTTCGGAAATTACCGCGCGGACACGTTCGCCCACCCGCCATGCATCCTCTGAACTTGCCTCGGGCAGCCAGATCACGAACTCTTCGCCGCCGAAACGGGCCAGCACGTCGCGCTGGCGTACCTCGCCCGCGATCACGCGAGCGGTTTCCTTCAGCACCGCGTCGCCGGTGGCATGGCCCAGCGTGTCGTTGATCCGCTTGAAATGGTCCAAGTCGATAAAGACGACGGCCCCGGTGCCGGTGTCCGGAACATGCGCGTCAAAGCCACGTCGATTGGCAACCCCTGTAAGCGGATCGGTCAGGATTGCGACCTGGTCCTGTGCCTGACGGCGTTCGATGCTCGCGGCCATCGCGTTGGTGCCCCGCATCAACAGCCCCATCTCGTCCCGGATGTCTTCGCGCAGGGGCGCGCGTGCCTCTCCACGTTCGATGGCGGTCAGGGTGGCGTGAATGCGCCGCGTCGGAGTGAGGAGGGCCCAGAGACCAGCCAGCGTAGCGCCGCATCCAACCAGTGTTGCGGCCAGCAAGAGGCCCAGCACATCCAGATGAGCCGCCAGCCCGCCGGTGCGTGCCAACGCATAGAAGACTGCCGCGATCAGCGGCACATGGGTGCCGATGAAGGCGACGAAAAAGACCTTTGCCGTGAAGCTGTTGGGGAACAAGCGGTTCAGCCACAGATAGAAAAACATGAAACGTCCCTTGTTGGGTTTCAAATAAATATCCTTAATAGATGTTAACAGCTGGTTACTGTCCCTGCGGTGAATATCCCGGAAATGGACAGCGGATCGCACGGTCCCGGAATATCAAAAGGGCCGGGCATTGCCTGCCCGGCCCGTGTTCAGGAAAATGCCAGCTCAGTTCAGATCGGCGTCATAGGCGGCCTGAAGGTCGGCCTCTGCCTTTTCGACCGCTTCGATAAGCGCATCGAGGATCTTGTCTCCGCCGTCGACGTTCTCGCGGAACCAGTCCTGCACCGGCTTTGCGGCCTCGGCAAAAGCGGCCTTTTCCTCGGGAGAGGGCACGTAGATGTCACCGCCGCCGTCGACGAAATCCGCATAAGCCTGGATGGCGCCGCGTTTCGGTGCGGCAAAGGTGGCCTGTTGCAACGCATAGAATCCATCAACCACGACGCGCTTCATCGCCGGGTCCATGTTCAGGAACTTCTCGTTGTTCATCCACCACAGGGCGCCCATGTAGGCGTGCCCGTCCAGCGTGATGTACTGCAGGCCAGCATCGGGGAACTTCATGCCCATGATGTCGGTGATGCCGTTCTTGGAGCCGTCCACGACCCCGGTCTGGAACGAGGTGAACAGCTCGGGCCACGGGATCGGAGTCGGCGCGGCCCCCAGTGCCTTGACCAGCTCCTGCGGCAGATCGGCGACCACGGTCCGGATCTTCAGGCCCTCCATGTCGGCGGGCGAGGTGATCCGGCGTTGGGTATTGGCGAAGTTGCGCCAGCCGCCGGTGTTGCCGATGGTCATCAGGCGCACGGTGTTGTCGCTGTCGTCCAGCGCCATGTCCCGCATGGTGCGCACGAAATCGCCCGACAGGACATGTTCGGCCACGCGATCATTGGCCATAAGGTAGGGCAGGTCCAGCACCTGGACATAGGGAAAGATCCCCGCCGCGCCGCCGGAGGTCGAGATGTAGATGTCGATCGAGCCTTCGGCCACGCCCTCGATGCATTCCGCCCCGGTCGAACACAGCTGGGTGCCCATGTAGATTTCGACCTCGATGGCGCCGTTCGACGCGGCCTCGACGAAGTCCTTGAAGACGATCAAGCCGGCATAGTCTTCATCCGCCTCGTTCGAGTTGGCGGTGGCGACCAGCTTGATCGGGTCCTGGGCGAGGGCCGTGCCCCCGGTCAGGGTGACGGCGGCGAAGGCGGCCGCGGAGAATAGGTGTTTCAGCATTTGGTTCCTCCCGTTTGCTGGTGTCTGTCGTTATCGCGGCTCCGGACTGATGCAGGCCAGGTAGCCTGTATCGGGCGGGCAGCGGATGAAATCGGTCAGGTAGGGGACGGTCATCGAGATTTGCGGCACGTAGGTGATCAGGAAGATCACCAGGATCTCCACCGCGAGGAAGGGCAGAATGGCGCGGGCGATGGTTTCCACCCGCTCGCGGCTGACTGTCGAGGCCACGAAAAGCACCAGTCCCATCGGCGGTGTGGCCAGGCCCACGGTCAGGTTGACGCTCATGATGATGGCGAAATGCACCGGGTGCACGCCCAGTTCGACAAAGATAGGGCCCAGGATCGGGCCGAGGATGATGATCGCCGGGCCCGCGTCCAGGAACATACCCACGATGAACAGCAGGATGTTGATGAGAAACAGCAGGATCAGCGGGTTTTCCGACAGGCCGAGGATGATCTCTGTCAGGATCTGCGGCGCGTGGGAGAGCGAGACCACGGTCTTGAAGGCCACCGCCGCGCCGACCAGCAAAAGCACGGCCGAGGTAGACAGGGCCGAGCGGGCCAGCACCTCGTAGAGGTCCTTCAACGTCATGGACCTCAGCACCAGGAAGCTGACCACCAGCGCATAGGCCACGGCGACCGCGCTGGCCTCTGTCGGGGTCATGACGCCGATAAGGATGCCGCCAAGGATGATGATCGGCGTCTGCAGCGGCGCGACGGCCTTCTTACAGACGATGCGGAAATCATGGCTGACCTGCCGGCGCCAGTACATCAGCAGGAAATGCGCCGGAACCAGCATGGCAAGGTAGACCGCCCAGCCGCCGGAATTGCCGGGGATTACGGCCGCCACGGCGTAGAACAGACCCGCAAGATTGATGCGAACGAGGATCAGGCTGACCCAATATTCCGTGGTGCTGATCGTCTGGCCCTTGACCACGATGCGTTCCGCCTTGGGCAGGTCATAGCGGTCGGCCATGAGGCGAACCATGACCATCAGCCCGACACCCACCAGGATGCCCGGTACGATGCCGGCAAGGAACAATGCGGCCACGCTTTCGCCCATGACATAGGCATAGATGATCATGATCCCCGAGGGCGGGATGATAGGGCCGATGACGGAACTGGCAGCGGTGATCGCGGCTGCGAAGCGGCGGGAATAGCCGTTCTTTTCCATCGCTGGGATCAGGGTCGATCCCAGCGCCGAGGTGTCCGCCACTGCCGACCCGGAAAGCCCGGCAAAGAGGATCGAGGAGAGGATGTTGACCTGCGCCAGCCCGCCGCGCAGGTGGCCCATGATGGCCTGGCTGAACTCGACCAGGCGGATGGTGATGCCGCCGCGGTTCATGATCTCGCCCGCCAGCATGAAGAAGGGCAGCGCCATCAGCGGAAAGCTGTCCATGCCGTTGTAGAGGTTGCGGTAGAGAACCGAGAGCTGGCGGCTCTGGTCGTCCATGACCAAGAGGCCAAAGGGCGCGGCGAGCAGGGCAAAGACCACCGGCAGCCCGATCAGAATGAGCACCAGGAAGACGGGCAGGAACCAGATCAGCATCTCAGTCCGCCCCCGCCATCGTGTCGTGGTGCAGCGGTTTCAGCCGGTCGCCGCCGCCCAGAAGCGTAATGACCTGCCGCAGGATCAACTCGACGTTGACGAGGATCAGCAGGTTCACGCCAACCCAGAGCGCGGCATACTGGTACTGGTTCGCGAACTTGGCCTTGCACTTGCCGATCTCGATCCCGAAGGGCCAGCGCAGCGACGAGGAACAGCCGCGCCCGGACAGGCTGTCGACGTGGTTGTTCAGCCCCTTGTCCCAAGCGATCAGCAGCACCCAGAGCGAGAGTCCCAGCAGCAAGAGTGACAGCAGCACGGCGACGATCCGGGGCAGGGCGCGTTCGACGATGTCGATGGCGACGAAACCGCCCTGCCGGTAGGCCAACGGCGCCATCAGGCCCACCAGCCACAGCATCCCGAAGCGGGCGGCCTCTTCTGTCCAGTTGGGGGCGTCATTCAGGACGTAGCGCCAGAAGATCTGGCCGAGGATCAGGCAGACCATCACCGCCAGCGCAAGCACCGCGATGACGCGGCCCACGGCAAGCAGGCCGGAGTTCAGCCGCTCCAGCGGCCAAAGCAGTGTCAGCAGCACCGGCATGGCGCTCCTCCCTATGATGGGGCTTTTTGCCCCTTGTTCTTCAGGCCGGGATCTTGGGCGCCCCGGTCCCTGTGGTCTCAGCCCTTGAGGCTGACGAACCGGCCGCCCTGGAACAGCAGGGGCAGGCCGGGCCGGAAAGCCGCGCTGGTCACGCGGCCAATGATGATGAGGTGATCGCCCGCGTCATGGGCGATCTCTTGCGTACAGTCGTAGCGGGCAAGGCATCCGGCGATCTGCGGCACGCCGTTTGCGTCCTCGGTCCAGTCGCAGGCGTGAAAGGCATTGGCTTCGCGCGTGAAGGCCCGGCATATCTCTTGCTGGTGGCCATCGAGCACGTGGATCGCGTAGTGGCGCGCATCGCGAAACAGCGGAAAGCGGCGCGAGGATTTCTGCGGCGACCACAGCACCAGCGGCGGGTCCAGCGAAACACTGGCAAAGCTGGAGGCGGTAATGCCTACCGGGCCATCGGGCCCCTGCGCCGTCACCACGGTCACGCCGGTGGCAAAGCTGCCAAGCGCCTCGCGAAAGGCGCGGCTGTCCTCGGCCGGGTCGAATGTCTGCATGGATTGGCTCAGGTCCCCGTCCATCAGGGCACCTCGTGGCCCAGTGCGGCGGTGTAAAGCTCGAACCAGAGTTCGCGGCTCATCTCGATGTCGAAGGCTTTGGCAAACGCTTTGATCCGCTCGATCGTGTTGGTGCCCATGACCGGCAGGATGCCCGAAGGGTGCGCCAGCAGCCAGGCCACGGCCACCGCCGCGCGATCGGCCAGGAAATCGTCGGCCACGCGGTCCATGAGCTGCGTCAGGTGCGTGTCCTCTGTCATCAGCGCGCCACCGCCCAGCGGCGACCAGGCCATCGGCGGAATGCCCCGTTCCTGCAGAAAGGCCACGTCGCCGTTGGTAAAGCCCTCGTGCGCCGACAGGCTCAGTTCGATCTGATTGGTCACAAGCGGCGTCTTCATCGCCGATTGCAGCAGGGTCCAGTCATGCAGCTTGAAGTTCGACACACCCACGGCGCGGACCGTGCCCGAGCCGACCAGCTCGTCCAGTACCTCGCCCGTTTCGCGGTGATCCATCAGCGGATCGGGGCGGTGGATCAGCAGCAGGTCGATCTCGTTGATGCCCATGAGGCTGAGTGAATGATCGACCGAGGCCATGATATGCGCGCGGCTGGTGTCATAGTATTTCACCCGCGCGTCCGCGTAGCGGCCCACCGGGGCCACGATATCGCATTTGGTGACGATCTCGACCTGTTTGCGCAGGTCGGGCGTCATCGCGGCCCCAAGGATTTCCTCGGCCATGTAGCCGCCGTAGATGTCGGCCTGGTCCAGCGTGGTGATGCCCTGATCCAGGCAGGCGGCGATCTTGTTGCGGACGTGGTCGGGGGCGGTGTTGGCATCGTCGCCCAGGCGCCACATGCCATAGACGATGCGGCTGAGGCTCAGCCCCTCTTGAAGATCTACGCGGTCCATTACTTGCGCTCTCCCACGCCAAGGGGCGTTGCCGGTGTTTCGTCGGGGACGCGGCCGTATGCATGTGGCAGCGAACAGGTTTTCAGCTCCGGCATGACCAGCTTGCCGAAATGGCGGCATTCGTCAATGTGCGGGTAGCCGGAGAAGATGAAGGCGCGGATGCCCATCTTGCGGTACTCTTCGATCTGGCTCAGGACCTGGTCGGCAGAGCCCACCAGCGCCGCGCCGCAGCCCGAGCGCGCGCGCCCGATCCCGGTCCAGAGATGCGGCTCGACATAGCCGAACTGGTCGGCCAGCTCGCGGGCGCGGGACTGGTGAGAGACGCCCAGGGAGCCGCTGTCATGCGCGCGGTCGCGGATCAGGCGCCCGTATTCGTCGTCCAGTTTCGACACCAGGCTTTCGGCGTATTCCCGTGCCTCGGCCTCTGTGTCGCGGACGATCATGTGCACCCGCAACCCGTAATCCAGCGTACGGCCATAACGTTCGGCCACGGCGTTCACGTCGGTCATGCGCTGGGCCAACTGGTCCTTGGGTTCGGGCCACATCAGGTAGACGTCGCAGTGTTCGCCGCAAAGCTCCAGCGCGGCAGGGGAATAGCCGCCGAAGTACAGCAGCGGTCCGCCGGTCTGGTAGGGTTTGGCAGGATCGGTGGTAAGGCCCGCGAAATCGTAGACCTCGCCGCTGAAATTGATCTCGTCCTGCGTCCAGGCCTGTTTCAGGATCTGCACCACCTCGCGCGAGCGCTGGTAGCGATAGGCGCTGTCGGCCTTTTCGCCGGGGAAGTCAGACGAGATCACGTTCAGCGTCAGCCGTCCCTTCATCATGTGATCCAGCGTGGCGACGGTGCGGGCCAGCATGATCGGATGCATCTCGCCACAGCGGATGGCGGCCAGCATGTTGATCCGGTCTGTCAACGGCGCCATGCCCGCGACAAAGCTCAGCGTGTCCTGACCCACCTGGTAGGAGGAGGGCGCCAGGATGTTGCGAAAGCCCTGCTTTTCCGCCTCCAGCACGATGTCGCGGCAATGTTCGAAAGAAGAGCGCAGATCGCCTTCGGGCACGCCCAGGTAACGGTAGTCATCCGAACAGAGGGCCGAGAACCAGCTGACCTCGGACGCATCGAGATCGCGGGATGTGACGGGCACGACGGTCATTTCAGGGCCTCCCGGAAGTGCGCCGGATTCGGCGTCGATTTCTTCTTGCGTAGCATCCGGATAATCATGCATCAATAGTGTATTAATTTTGCCGCGACGCGAACGGGACCGCGGCGGGAGGAGGCCGACTTGGCGCGGGGAAGAAGCTCGGCGGCGTTGCCCAAGCACGCCCAGATCAGCGAAATGCTGATCCGTGACATTGCGGCCGGACGGCTGGCGGATGGGGCGCGACTGCCGCCGGAACGCGAGATGGCCGAACAGCTGGGCATCGCCGTGGGCACCCTGCGAAAGGCGCTGGAGGCGCTGGCGACCACGGGGCTGCTGGACCGGGTGCAGGGCTCTGGAAACTACGTCCGCGCACGGGACGGCGTGGCCTCGATCTATTCCATGCTGCGGCTGGAACTGAAGGCCGGCGGCGGGCTGCCCACGGCGGAGCTGCTGGGGGTGGAGCGGCTGACGAAACCGACGGATGCGCCGGCTTTCGGTCCCTCGCCCGAGGGGTGGCGGTTCCGGCGCCTGCGGTTCCTGGGCGGCGTTCCGGCAGCGATGGAAGAGATCTGGCTGGACGGGGCTCAGGCCGCGCATGTCGCGGCGCAGGACGTGCTTGAATCGCTCTACCTCTTCTATCGCGAGCGGCTGGGGCTGGTGATCCTCTCGGCAGAGGATCGGGTCGGCTTTGCGCCGGTGCCTGCGTGGCGCGACCCCCGGTTTCCGCCGGAGGTGGGCGATACGGCGGGGTATGTCGAACGTATCGCCCGGGACAAGGCAGGCACGCCGGTCGAATACTCGCGGACTTGGTTCGACGCGGAAACCGTCACTTATATCAACAGGATCGGCAGGGGATGAGCGTGGTCAGATACGGCGTGATCGGCTGCGGCATGATGGGCCGCGAGCATATCCAGAACATCAATCTTCTGCCGCAGGGCAGGGTGGTCGCGGTCTTTGATCCGGTCACCGACCTGGCGCAGAGCGCGGCAGAGCTGGCGGGCGGCGCGCAGGTCTGCACCACGCTGGACGATCTGCTGGCGGTCGAGGGGCTGGACGCGTTGGTGGTGGTCAGTCCGAACGATTGCCACGTACCGCAGCTGCGCCAGATCGCGGCGACCCGTCCGCTGCCCGTGCTGTGCGAAAAGCCGCTTTATACCACGCCGGAAGACGAGGTTTTCCTGGCCGAACTCGCGCGCAGCTATCCGGCGCCGGTCTGGGTGGCGATGGAATATCGCTACATGCCGCCCGTGGCATTGTTGCGGCAGGAAGTGATCGGGGCGACGGGCGGGATTTCCATGTTGTCGATCCGCGAACACCGTTTTCCCTTTCTGCCCAAGGTCGGCGCCTGGAACCGGTTCAACGCGCGCAGCGGTGGCACGCTGGTCGAGAAATGCTGTCATTTCTTCGATCTCATGCGCTTGATCCTGCGGGACGAACCGGTGCGCGTCATGGCCAGCGCCGGGCAGGCGGTGAACCACAAGGACGAAACCTATGACGGGCGCGCGCCGGACATCTGGGACAACGGCTATGTGATCCTGGATTTCGCGGGCGGCGCGCGGGCGATGCTGGAGCTTTGCATGTTCGCCGAGGGATCGCGCTACCAGGAAGAGATCTGCGCCCTTGGTCCCAGCGGCAAGATCGAGGCGCTGGTGCCAGGGCCTGGCCGGTTCTGGCCGGCACACCTGGGCGAGGCGCCGGTGCCGCAGGTGATCGTCTCTCCGCGCGTTCCCAAGGGGCCGCGCGTGATCGAGGTTCCGGTGGAGGCAGAGTTGCTGGCGGCCGGCGATCACAACGGGTCGTCCTTTTACCAGCATGAGGGGTTCAATGCCGTGGTCCGCGGCGAAGGCGCGCCAGAGGTGACGCTGGCCGACGGCATGGCCGCCGTGCGAATCGGGCTGGCGGCGCAGGAAAGCGCGCGGACCGGGCAGGCTGTGCTGCTGTAACAACGCCCTTGCGGCAGGCAGCCCGAGACTTTCCGAAAGGTTATTTGCCGGACCTTGATACGGATCATGACGCCTGAGACACTTCCCGCGCAGTTTGCGCGGGAAACGCGGAGAGGCTCATGGCGCGACTCGATGACAGGACCCGCGAGGTGGTGTTTCGCACCCAGGGGCTGACCAAGACATATGACACCGGCGAGGTGCAGGTGCATGCGCTGGCGGGTGTCGACCTGGAACTGTACGGGTCGGAGCTGACCGTGCTGCTGGGCCCGTCCGGGTCCGGCAAGTCTACGCTGTTGAACATCCTGGGCGGTTTGGACCGGCCCAGTGGAGGGCGGTTCTGGTTCCGTGAAACGGAGCTGACCCGCGCCAGCGACCGACAGTTGACGCGCTACCGGCGCGATCACGTCGGCTTTGTCTTCCAGTTCTACAACCTCGTCCCCTCGCTGAACGCGCGCGAGAACGTGCAGCTGGTCACGGACGTGGCGAAACGCCCGATGAAACCCGCCGAGGCGCTGGAGCTGGTGGGGCTTGGCCACCGAATGGATCATTTTCCGGCGCAAATGTCCGGCGGGGAACAGCAGCGGGTCGCCATTGCGCGGGCCATCGCCAAACGGCCCGACGTGTTGTTGTGCGATGAACCCACCGGCGCGCTGGACAGCCACACCGGCACGCAGGTCCTGTCGACCCTGCAGCGGATCAACGATGAGTTCGGCACCACCACGGCGGTCATCACCCACAATGCCGCCATCCGGTTGATGGCGCATCGGGTGATCCGCTTTCAGGACGGGCGCATCGACCGGATCGAGGAGAACAACAGTCGCCTTGCCGCATCAGAGATCCATTGGTGATCCGATGCATGCGATGGATCTCAAGCTGTTTCGCGACTTTCGCCGGCTCTGGGTACAGGGCGTGGCGATCGCCCTTGTGCTGGCGGCGGGCATCGCGGTCATCATCATGTCGGTGGGGATGAGCCGGGCCCTGAACGAGACCCGCAGCGCCTATTACGACAGCAACCGCTTTGCCCATGTCTTTGCCTCGGCCCGCCGGGCGCCTGACAGCCTGATTTCGCAGTTGCGCGACATCGAGGGGGTGGCGCAGGTGGAAACACAGGTCCGGTCCTATGCGATCCTGGATATTCCCGGGCGGGCCAAACCGGCGACAGGGCTGCTGATCTCTCGTCCTGAACTGGGCGAGCCGCTGTTGAACGTGCCGCTGCTGCGCCGGGGGCGCTGGCCCGAAAGCGCGGGCGAGGCGGTGGTGAACGAACCCTTTGCAGAGGCCAACGGGTTCCTCCCCGGCGACACGATCTCTGTCAACCTGAACGGACGCAAGCGCGCGGTGACGATCACCGGCACCGCCTTATCACCCGAGTTCGTCTATACCATCGGCCCCGGCGCCCTGATGCCGCAGAACGAGACATTCGGCATCCTGTGGATGCAGGCCGAGGTGCTGGACGCGGGGTTCGGCATGGCGGGCGCCTTCAACACTGTGGCGTTGACCGTGCTGCCGCGCACGCCGCTGGAGCCGGTCAAGGACGCGGTCAAGGCCTTGCTGGACCCTTACGGTGCGGCCACGCCGGTGGGGCGCGATGCGCAGCAGTCGAACGCCTTTCTGGATGCCGAAATCCAGTCGCTGGAGGTGATGGCCTGGGTGCTGCCGCCGGTCTTCCTGGGGATCACCGTCTTTCTGGTGAACATGGTCATGGGCCGGATCGTGCAGCTGGAACGGTCCGAGATCGGCCTGATGAAGGCTGTCGGCTACACAAACTGGGAAATCGGGCTGCACTACCTCATGCTGGCGGCGCTGATCGCCTTCCTGGGGGTCGGTATCGGCTGGGGCGTGGGGTCCTGGTTGGCGCAGGCCATGTCAAAGCTCTACGCCAAGTATTTCGACTTTCCCTTCCTCGTTTTCGGCGTGCCGCTCAGCATCTATGCGCTCTCGGCGATGCTGGGGCTGGCGGCGACCAGCGCGGGGGCTTTGAGCAGCGCCATGCGCGCGGCGCGGCTGGCGCCGGCGGTGGCGATGGCCCCGCCGGCGCCGCCGAGTTTCCACGGGTCCACGCTTGACCGGCTGGCGGATCTGCTGCGGTTGGGGCAGCCGACGCGGATGATCCTGCGCAGCCTGCTGCGCTGGCCGCTGCGCGCCGGAATGACCATGCTGGGCATGGCACTGGCGGTTTCCGTGCTGGTGGCGTCGAACTTCTTTCCCGACGCGATGGACGAGATCATCGACACCGCCTTTTACCAGTCGAACCGGCAAGACATGCTGCTGCTCTTCGATCCGGACGCGCCCGAAACTGCGCTGGAAGAGGTCAGGCGCCTGCCCGGTGTCCTGCAGGTGGAGCCGCAGCAGTTCCACGCCGCCCGCCTGATCTATGGCTCCTACGAAAAGCAGGTCCCGGTCTCGACCGTGGCCAACTCGGCGGATCTGGCACGCGTTGTGGATGGCAACGGGCAGGTGATCGCGCCGGATCCCTTTGGCATCCTGTTGTCGGACCGGCTGGCCGCGGCGCTGCATGTCGAGGTGGGCGATACCCTGACCGTCAGCTTCGAGAGCGGTCGCCGAGAGACCTTTGAGGTGCCCGTGACCGGCATCGTCACCCAGTTCTTTGGCCTGGGCGCCTATTTCGCACATGACACGCTGAACGCCATGTTCCGGCAAAGCCCGCGCGTATCCAATGTCAACGTGACGCTGGCCGACCCACAGGCGGCAGAGGCCTTTCAGGAGCGGATCAAGGACGTGCCCCGGCTGATGGGCACGATCAACATGACCGAGAACCGCCTCAGCTTTATGGAGACGTTGAGCCAGAACATCCTGATCGCCACCACTGTCTACGGCATTCTTGGCATGATCATCACGGTCGGCGTCGCCTACAATGCCGCACGGGTGCAGCTGTCGGAACGGGCGCGAGAGCTGGCCTGCCTGCGTATCCTGGGCTTTGGCAAGGGCGAGGTCGCCTATATCCTGGCCGGCGAGGTATTGTTGCTGGCGGTCCTGGCGCAGCCGGTGGGCTGGGTGATCGGCTATGGCGTGGCGCGGCTGATGACCGAAGGCTTCACCAGCGATCTCTACGCCATTCCGCTGGTGCTGGAGCCGGCAACCTTTGCCCGGGCCAGCCTGATCGTGCTGGGGGCCGCGGCGGTCTCGGTGGCGCTGGTGGCGCGCCGGCTGGGGCGTCTCGACCTGATTGCCGTCATGAAAACGAGGGAGTGAGGACATGTGGTCCCTGCGTACGATAGGACTTTCGGCTGTCGGTCTCGCCCTGGTGGGCGGGCTGGCGATCACCGCCTTTCGCACAGATCCGATCCCGGTGGATACCGCGCCATTGGTGCGCGGCGCGCTGAGCGTGACGGTGGACGCGGATGGCAAGACACGGATCAGGGAGGTCTACGAGGTCTCCTCTCCCATCGCGGGCACGGTCTTGCGCCTGCCGGTTGCGGTGGGCGATCCGGTCGCCAAGGGGGTGACCGTGGTGGCGCAGGTGCAGCCCGCCGTGCCCACGCTGCTGGATGCGCGCAGCCGGGCGCAGGCGGTAGCGGCCCTGCACGAGGCCGAGGCCAGCGTGAAATTCGCCGAGGCCGAGGTGGCCCGGACAGAGGCGCAGCGCGCCTATGCCCAGTCGCAGTTCGACCGGGCCAAGGCCTTGGCGGATCGGGGCACCGCCTCGTTGACCGCGCTGGAGACGGCGGCCCAGCAGCTGCAACTGGCCGAGGCGGACAAGCTGAGCGCCGAGGCGCGCCTGGCGATGTCGCGGGCGGCGCTGGAAAGCGCGCAGGCGGTGCTGGCGGAACCCGAGCAGGCGCCCGGCGACGGCGATTGTTGCCTGCCGATCCTGGCGCCCGCCGATGGCGTTGTCCTTTCGGTCGAGGGGGAAAGCGCGCGCCCCGTGATGGCCGGTGCGCCGCTGCTCAGCATCGGCGATCCGGACGATTTGGAAATCGTTGTCGATCTTTTGTCCTCTCAGGCGACCCGCCTTGCGCCCGGCGCCTCTGTCGAAGTGGACCGCTGGGGCGGCGAGGGCACGCTGGCGGCGGAATTGCGGCTGATCGAACCGGCGGCGCGTACTGTCGTTTCGGCCCTCGGGATCGAGGAACAGCGCGTGGATGCGGTGCTGGATTTCACCTCGCCGCCCGAGATGCGTGCAGGGTTGGGCCAAGCCTTTGCGGTCTTTGTCCGGATCGAGGAATGGCGCACCGAGGGCGCGCTGCTGATCCCCCTGTCGGCGATCTTTCGGCGTGAAGGGCAATGGTTCACCTATGTCCTGGCCGATGGCACCGCGCATGAGATCTCGATCGAGATCGGCCGCCGCGACGGGCGCAGCGCCGAGGTTCTGGCGGGCGTCAAGGCGGGCGACCGGGTGATCCTGCACCCGCCGGACACGGTGGGGGACGGTGTCGAAGTGGTCGAGCGCGACTGGCAATAGGCGCGGCCCTCTCGCGACCAATCCCGAAAACCTCCCGACCGGGGCTTGTGATTTGACGCGCGTCCAACTTAATCTTGACGAATGCGGGCGCGGCACCCAGCTTGATAATATTGCGCGCGTAAAGTTTATCTGCGGGTGCGGCGGGCGTGGCGTCCGATGCCGGAGGGGGAGACAGGGTTCATGACCGGCCGGAAGATCCGGAACATGGAGGAGTTCGCCGAGGTCAGCGGGATCTCGCGTCCGACCGTGTCCAAGTATTTCAACGATCCCGACAGCGTGCGCAAATCGACCCGCGCGCGGATCGAAAGCGCGTTGGAGCAATACGACTATCGCCCCAACATCTTTGCCATTAACCAGAACCGCAAGCTGACCAAGAACATCGGCATCGTGGTGCCCTACCTCGCCGATCCCTTCTTTGCCGAGATCGCGCGGAACCTGGAAATGCTGGTGATCGCGGCGGGCTATCATCCGATCCTTCTCAGCTCGCACGGGTCCACCGCGCAGGAGAATGACAACTTCGAGAGCCTGCGCGCGATCAAACCCGCAGGCGCCTTGCTGGCGCCGCTTGGTCGCGCCTCGGACAAGGCGGCTGTCGAGAGGTTCTGCAAGGCCGTGCCTTCGGTTCTTTTTGACAGTCATATCAGTGGGATGGGTGAGGCGTTTGTGGGGCATGACAACATCCAGGCCACCAAGCTGATCTGCGAATACCTCTGTCGCACGGGCCAGCCCCCGGCCTTTTTCGAGATGCGCACTCCGACCAACCCGAACGCCTATCGCCGCCGCAACGCCTATTGCGAAGCGATGGAGCGCATGGGCCACCCCGTTCACCTGTTGCAGGCCGAAGGGGGCGGCTGGGACTTCGAGAAGATCGGGCTGGAAGGTGGCACGAAAGTCATCGAGGAGCACAGCCTGCCGACCGACACGATCCTGTGTTCGAACGACCGCCTGGCCATCGGTTTCCTGGCGGCAGCCTATCAGAAAGGGCTGCGAGTCGGGCTGGGCGCCGGCGCCGCCCTGCGGGTTGCCGGGCATGACGACCACCCGTTCTCGCGCTATACCTGCCCGCCGCTGACCACGGTTTCGCAGGACTACACTGCAATCGCAGAACGCAGTGTCGAGCGCCTGTTCAGCCTTGTCGAAAGCGGGGAACGTGCTGAAAACCGCGATGAAATCTTTTTCGAAGGAAAATTGGTGATGCGGCAGTCAGCCTAGAAATTTCTGCGTCGCGGCAATTTTAAATTTTACCCCCGTAAAGTTTTTGATTGACTCGCCTGGAGGTCTTGCGCAGTCTCTGACCGTGCAACGAGCACTCCAAGGGAGGAAATTGGATGACTTTGAAAGGCGCATTCTTTGCGGCTTCTGCACTTGTGTCGGTGAGTGCGAGCGCGCTTTCCGCCGAGGTCCTGACCATCGCCACGGTGAACAACGGCGACATGATCCGGATGCAGAAGCTGACCGACGACTTTACCGCCAAGACCGGCCACGAGGTGAACTGGGTCACGCTGGAGGAGAACGTGCTGCGGCAGCGCGTGACCACCGACATCACCACCAAGGGCGGTGCCTTCGACATCATGACCATCGGCATGTACGAAACGCCGATCTGGGCCGCCAACGGCTGGCTGGTGCCGCTGGACGACCTGTCGGCGGACTACGACGCCGACGACATCCTGCCAGCGATGCGCGGCGGCCTGAGCCATGACGGCACGCTTTATGCGGCGCCGTTCTACGGCGAAAGCTCGATGATCATGTACCGGACCGACCTGTTCGAGGCCGCAGGGCTGGAAATGCCCGAGGCGCCGACCTGGGATTTCGTCGCCGACGCGGCCCGGAAGATCACCGACAGGGAAAACGAGATCTACGGTATCTGCCTGCGCGGCAAGGCCGGCTGGGGCGAGAACATGGCCTTCCTGACGGCCACCGCCAACTCCTTTGGTGCGCGCTGGTTCGACGAGAACTGGACCCCGCAGTTCGACAGTGCCGCCTGGGAAGAGACGCTGACCTTCTATCTGGACCTGATGAATGACGCGGGCCCTCCGGGCGCCTCGACCAACGGGTTCAACGAGAACCTGTCGCTGTTCCAGCAGGGCAAGTGCGGCATGTGGATCGACGCCACCGTGGCGGCCTCTTTCGTGACCAACCCCAACGATTCCACCGTGGCCGACAAGGTCGGTTTCGCGCTGGCGCCGGACACCGGAAAGGGCAAGCGCGGCAACTGGCTCTGGGCCTGGGCGCTGGGCATCCCGGCGGGCACCCAGAAAGAGGACGCCGCCAAGGAGTTCATCGAGTGGGCGACCTCGAAGGCCTATATCGAGCTGGTCGCGGCGAACGAAGGCTGGGCCAACGTGCCGCCGGGTGCGCGCACCTCGCTCTATCAGAACGAGACCTACCTGTCCGAGGCGCCTTTTGCCGAAATGACGCTGAAGTCGATCAACTCGGCTGACCCGCTGAACCCGACCGTCGACCCGGTTCCCTATGTCGGCGTGCAGTTCGTGGCGATCCCGGAATTCGCGGGCTTTGCCACCGATGTGGGCCAGGAATTCTCGGCCGCGCTGGCCGGGCAGCAGACCGCGCAGCAGGCCCTTGCCAAGGCGCAGGCGCTGGTCGTCGACGCAATGGAAGCCGCAGGATACTGAGGCCTCCTCCCAGGCCGGAGGGCGGGGGCAACCGCCCTCCGGTTCCTGAATTTCCAACAGACATGAACACGGCGGCCCCGCAGTCGCCAAGGGAGGAGACGCGTCATGGCGACCCAGCATTCGCGATCCGCAGCCCGTCTTATGATGGCACCCGCGGTTTTCCTGCTTCTGGTCTGGATGCTTGTTCCGCTGTCCATGACCCTCTGGTTTTCCTTCCGCAAGTACCTGCCGCTGCGCGGCGGGGACCTGGGGTGGGCAGGCTTCGACAACTACGTTCGTTTCGTGACCTCCAGTGCCTTCTGGCCCAGCGTGATGACGACGTTGCTGATCGTCGGCGGCGTGCTGGTCGTGACGGTGGTTCTGGGCGTGCTGCTGGCGATCCTCCTGGATCAGCCGATGTGGGGGCAGGGCGTGGTGCGCATCCTTGTCATCGCGCCCTTCTTCGTGATGCCCACCGTGTCGGCGCTGGTCTGGAAGAACATGTTCATGGACCCGGTGAACGGCCTCTTCGCGCATCTCTGGAAGTTCTTCGGGGCCGAGCCGATTTCATGGCTGTCAGAGGCCTCGATGCAGTCGCTGATCATGATCGTCAGCTGGCAATGGCTGCCCTTTGCGACGTTGATCCTGCTGACGGCGATCCAGTCGCTGGACAGCGAGCAACTGGAAGCCGCCGAGATGGACGGCGCCCCGCCGCTGGCACGTTTCTTCCACATCATCCTGCCGCACCTGAGCCGGGCCATCACCGTGGTGATCCTGATCCAGACGATCTTCCTGCTGTCGATCTTTGCCGAGATCTTCGTCACCACCCAGGGTTCGTTCGGGACCAAGACGCTGACCTACCTGATCTTCCAGCGCGTGCTGGAAAGCCAGAACGTCGGACTGGGGTCCGCAGGCGGGGTCTATGCGATCATCCTGGCCAATATCGTCGCGCTGTTCCTGATGCGCATCGTCGGGAAGAACCTCGATGCCTGACCTTCATCTCCGCCGCGCCCCGGGCTTGACCCGGGGCCCCATCCCAACCGCAGAGGTTCCGGGGCAAGCCCGGAACGGGAGGCTCTGAACATGGCACGCGCCGTTACGACACAACGCAAGGCGATCAACACCACGCTGGCCTGGGCCGTCGGTCTGCTGATCTTTTTTCCGATCCTCTGGACCATCCTGACCAGCTTCAAGACAGAGGCCCAGGCCATCAGCGATCCGCCGGTCTTCCTGTTCTTCGACTGGACGCTGGAAAACTACGCGGTGGTGCAGGAACGTTCGGACTACATGCGCTTCCTGTGGAACTCGGTGATCATCGCCGGCGGGTCCACGATCCTCGGCACGATCATCGCGATTCCCGCCGCCTGGTCGATGGCCTTCGTACCGTCGCGCCGGACCAAGGACATCCTGCTGTGGATGCTGTCCACCAAGATGCTGCCCGCGGTCGGCGTGCTGTACCCGATCTACCTGCTCTTCATCAAGCTGGGCTGGCTGGACTCGCGGATCGGGCTGGTCATCGTGCTGATGCTCATCAACCTGCCGATCATCGTCTGGATGCTTTACACCTACTTCCGCGAAATTCCCGGAGAGATCCTGGAAGCGGCGCGGATGGACGGCGCCAGCCTGCGTGAGGAAATCCTCTACGTGCTGACCCCGATGGCGGTGCCGGGCATCGCCTCGACCATCCTGCTCAACATCATCCTGGCGTGGAACGAGGCCTTCTGGACCCTCAACCTGACCGCCGCCAAGGCGGCCCCGCTGACCGCGTTCATCGCCAGCTATTCCAGCCCCGAAGGGCTGTTCTACGCGAAACTTTCGGCGGCGTCGGTCATGGCCATCGCGCCGATCCTGATCATGGGCTGGTTCAGCCAGAAACAACTCGTCCGCGGCCTGACCTTCGGCGCGGTGAAATAAGGGGGAGAGACCCGTGGGACGTATTCAACTCAAGCAGGTCAAGAAGTCCTTTGGCGACGTGACCGTGATCCCGCCCTTGGACCTGACCATCGAGGACGGAGAGTTCACCGTCTTCGTCGGCCCCTCGGGCTGCGGCAAGTCCACATTGCTGCGGCTGATCGCCGGGCTGGAGGACACCACCGACGGCGTGATCGAGATCGACGGCAAGGATGCCACAGCGCTGCCGCCGGCCAAGCGCAGCCTGGCGATGGTGTTCCAGTCCTATGCGCTCTACCCTCACATGTCGGTGCGCAAGAACATTGCCTTCCCGATGAAGATGGCGGGCATGGACAAGGCCGAGCAGGAGCGCCGCATCGCCTCTGCCGCGAAAGCCCTGAACCTGACCGACTACCTGGACCGGCGTCCTGGCCAGCTGTCCGGCGGCCAGCGCCAGCGTGTCGCCATCGGGCGGGCCATCGTGCGGGAACCGGCGGCCTTCCTCTTCGACGAGCCGCTGTCCAACCTCGACGCTGCCCTGCGCGTGGGGATGCGGATGGAAATCAGCGAACTGCACAAGAAGCTGGACACGACGATGATCTACGTCACCCACGACCAGGTCGAGGCGATGACGATGGCCGACAAGATCGTGGTCCTGCAGGCGGGCGTGATCGAGCAGGTGGGCAGCCCTCTGGAGCTGTACCGCAGCCCCCGCAACAAGTTCGTCGCTGGTTTCATCGGCTCACCCAAGATGAATTTCATCGAAGGCCCTGAGGCGGCCAAGCACGACGCGCAGACCATCGGCATCCGTCCCGAACATATCGAGGTCTCGACCTCCGAGGGGCTGTGGCAGGGCAAGGTTGGCGTGGCCGAACACCTGGGGTCCGACACCTTCATCCATGTCCACGGCGTACCGGGCTGTGACCCGATGACCGTCCGCGTGGGGGGTGAAATCCCGGTGCATCACGGCGACACGGTTTTTCTGAACCCGAACCTGGATCACCTGCACCGCTTTGATGCCGAGGGGCTGCGCATCCAATGACACGGCTGACGGGAAAGGTGGCGCTGGTCACCGGCGGCGCGCGCGGCATAGGCCGCGCGATCTGCCAGGCCTATGCGCGCGAGGGGGCGCGGGTTGCCGTGGCCGACCTGATGGCAGACGAGGCCCGCGAGTGTGCCGCGACGCTGGGCGACACTGGCATGGCGCTGGGCATGGACGTGACCGATCCGGCCTCCATCGCCAAGGGGGTTGCACAGGTCGAGGCCGAATGGGGCGGGATCGACGTGCTGGTGAACAACGCCGGTGTCTTCAACATGGCCTCGATCGACCGGATCACCCCAGAGGACTATCGCCGCCAGTTCGACGTCAACGTCGGCGGCACGCTCTTTGCGATCCAAGCCGTTGTGCCGGGGATGAAGGCATGCGGCGGCGGGGCGATCATCAACTTTTCCTCGCAGGCCGGACGCCGCGGAGAGCCGAACATCGCCGTCTACTGTGCCACCAAGGCGGCGGTGATCTCGGTCACGCAGTCGCTGGCGCTGGAACTGGCCGGGGACGGCATCCGGGTCAACGCCATCGCGCCCGGCGTCATCGACACCCCCATGTGGGAGGTCGTCGACGGGCTGTTCGCCGAATACGAGAACAAGCCCAGGGGCCAGAAGAAACGCGAAGTGGGCGAGGCGGTGCCGCTGGGCCATATGGGGACACCCGAAGAGGTGGCCGACCCCTGCGTCTTCCTGGCCTCAGACGAGGCCCGCTACATCACCGCGCAATGCCTGAATGTCGATGGCGGGAACTGGATGAGCTGATGACCGGGAGCCTTGTCAAACTGAGCAATGCGGCACTGGTGGACTTGCCTGGGGGCGTGTCCGCGCCCACCTACGACCGTGACGCGCTGACGCCCGGGATCGTGCATATCGGTCTGGGCAACTTTCACCGGGCGCACCAGGCCTGGTATCTGCACCGGTTGATGCAACAGGGCATGGCGCAAGACTGGGCCATCGTAGGGGCGGGTGTCCGCCCCTACGATGAGGCGCAGCGGTTGAAGATGGCAGAGCAGGATTACCTGACCACGCTGATCGAGCTGGACCCCAAGGGGACGTCTGCCGAGGTGGTCGGCTCGATGATCGACTATGTGCCCATCGTCGAGGGCAACGGCCCCCTGATCGAGCGCATGGCCGATCCGGCGATCCAGATTGTCGCGCTGACCGTTACCGAAGGCGGGTACTACCTGGATCCGGCGACAAAGGCCTTTGATCCTGCGCACCCCGACATGCGCTATGACGCCGCCAACCTGGATGCGCCGCGCACCGCCTTTGGCGCCATGATCGCCGCGCTGAGGCGCCGTCGCGACAGCGGCGCCGGTCCGTTCACTTGCCAGAGCTGCGACAACCTCCCCGGCAACGGGACCAAGCTGGAGGAGGTCATCCTGGGCCTTGCCCGCCTCGCGGATCCGGCGCTGGCCGACTGGATCGCGGCGGAATGTAGCTTTCCCAACTCGATGGTGGATTGCATCGTCCCGGCGACCGGCCCGCGCGAACTGGCGCTGGTGCGGGATTTCGGCATCGACGACGCCGTGCCCGTCACCCATGAGAATTTCCGCCAATGGGTGATCGAGGATCGCTTTTGCGCCGGGCGCCCGCCCTGGGAAGAGGTGGGGGCGACCATGTCGGACGATGTGCACGCCTATGAGGCGATGAAGCTGCGCATCCTGAACGGTGGCCACCAGGTGATTGCCGATCCGGCCGAGATCCTGGGGATCGAGACGATCCACGACACGATGGCCCACCCGCTGATCCGGGGCCTGTTCCGCAAGGTGGCGTTGGAGGAAATGGCGCCGCATGTGCATCCGGTTCCGGGAATGACGCCGGAGGCCTATGTCGACCTGATCGATACGCGGTTTTCCAACCCGAAGATCGCCGACACCGTGCGCCGCGTGGCCTTTGATGGCTCGTCGCGTCATACCGGGGCGGTCCTTCCGGTGATCCGCGACGCGGTGGCGTCGGGCACCCCCTTGGACGGACTGGCCCTGTCGCAGGCGCTTTGGGCCAGGATGTGTGCTGGCACCCGCGAGGACGGGTCGGAGATCGTGCCCAACGATCCGGTCTGGGGCGACCTGGTGCTGGCGGCGCGCGCCGCGAAAGACAGGCCGCAGGCCTGGCTGGACCAGCGTCAGTTCTATGGCGCGCTGGCAGATGACGCGGGTTTCGCGGCGGCTTTTTCCGAGGCGCTGGCCCGGGTCTGGGCCGAAGGAACAGAGGCAGCGATCCGCGCCTACCTGGACTGACGGCTCAGCGTAATTCTTGATTTTTGAATTGAAATCAAGGTGGTAAGGCGGCGTTTGGCAATGCCTCATCTCATGAGACCTGGTGCCTGTGCGCCGGGTTTCCTCGTTTTCGGCCCCTTTGTCCTACCCCTTGCTTCAACAACATTTCCGGTTTCAGACAAATTATAGGCAAGCAAGAAGAGGGTTTTAGCCTTCTGTTCATCCGCAGCGGTGAGGTTGGCGGCGCACCTGAAGCGGTGGCGCAGACCGATACCAAGGCCTGCATCCGTCAGAACGACGTCAGCAAAGCCGATCGCGGCAAATGAAACCGGCGCCAAAATGCGCTTTCGAACAGCAAGGGCAAGAATATGTCTAGCATCCTGACGAACAATGGCGCGATGGTCGCGCTGCAAACCCTCAAATCCATCAACTCCAACCTTCTGGACACGCAGTCGGAAATCTCGACGGGCAAGCGTGTCGCGACCTCCAAGGACAACTCGGCCGTCTGGGCCATCTCCAAGGTGATGGAAGCGGACGTAAAGGGCTTCAAGGGGATTTCCGACAGCCTCAACCTGGGCCAGTCCACCGTCGCCGTCGCCCGCCAGGCTGCGGAAACCACGACTGAACTGCTGACCGAGATCAAGGCCCGCATCGTCGCCGCGCAAGAGGAAAACGTCGACCGCGACAAGATCCAGGCGGACATCGACGCCCTGCGCAACCAGATCGTCGGCGTCGTCGGCGCGGCGCAGTTCAACGGTCTGAACCTGCTGTCGAACACGGACACCACCGCAGGCACCGGGTCGGTCAACATCCTGGCCTCGCTGGATCGATCGGGCACCGGTGTGACCGCCTCGGACATCACGGTGCAGAAACAGGACCTTGGGCTTGGCGCGGCCTCGATCGACGTGGCCTCGGCCTCGGCCACGGCAGCGGCCTCGGACGTTCTGTCGGGTGCGGCCAACACTTCTGCCGTTGCCCTGACCGGCAACGCGACACAGCCGACCACCGCCGCTGTCGTCGGTCAGGCCGCGGGTGCGGGCACTGCGACCGTGGCCGCCGGAACCGGCTTCTCGATCGAGATCACGGGCGGCGCGGCGGGTCTCGCGACGTTCAACACCACGGCCACCGCCGGCGCGCAGGAAATCACCTATGTCGCCCGTGACGGCGATACCGAGGCGGATGTCACGGCCGGACTTGTCGCAGCTTTCAACAAGTATGTGGCGGACAATTCCGACATCACCGAGGGCCTCGGCATCGCGGCTGCGGTGAACGCCACCAACGCGAACCAGATCGACTTTACCGGTGCCAACAACGCAGGCGACAACTTCTCGGTCCAGGTCCGCAGCTATGACCTGGGCGACGCGACCATCGGTGGCCGTCTCGAGGCCTTGGCGGATATCGACGTGACAACGCAGGAAGGCGCCGATGCCGCCCTGTTGGAGGTCGAGACACTGATCCAGATCGCCATCGACTCGGCATCGGCCTTTGGTTCGGCCCAGGGCCGGATCGAGACCCAGGCGGATTTCGTCTCGCAGCTGACCGATGCGCTGAAATCCGGCATCGGTGCGCTGGTCGATGCCGACATGGAAGAGGCATCGGCCCGTCTGCAGGCGCTCCAGGTCCAGCAGCAGCTGGGTGTCCAGGCGCTGTCGATTGCCAACCAGGCGCCGCAGTCGCTGCTGTCGCTGTTCCAGGGCTGACCCGCGCCTGAGGCCCTTGGGGGCCGCAAAGGCTTTGCTCTCGAAGGGGCGGCGCATCTGCGCCGCCCCTTTGCCGTTGTCGGATGAGCGCAAAAGGTTGCCCAATTTTTGGGCGTCATGCCGGGTTGGCGGGCATCCGGGGGCGCCAGCGCTTGCCCTGCGCCGCGCCAGTGGTGAAAAGACCTCATGTCGGATCGGATCACCATCGTCGTCGTCGAGGAAGACCGCGAGCGCGCGATCTCGATCGTCGATGCGCTGCGCGCCTCGGGCCCTTATGACGTGCATGTCATAGGCAATGCGTCCAGCCTGGCGCGCCGGATCGGCGCTCTGGCCCCCGATGTCGTGCTGATCGACATCGACAACCCGACCCGTGACATGCTTGAGGAACTGACGTTGGCCTCCGGCCCGCTGGAACGTCCTGTTGCCATGTTCGTCTCGGGAGCCGCAAGCGGTCTGGCGCGAGAGGCGGTCGAGGCGGGCCTGTCGGCCTATGTCGTCGACGGGATGCAGCCGGATCGGCTCAAACCTGTTCTCGACGCCGCCATCGCCCGGTTCCAGATGATGCGCCAGATGCGCCGGGAACTGGCCGAGACCCGCCGTGCGCTGGAGGAACGCAAGGTTATCGACCGCGCAAAGGGGCTGCTGATGAAGGCCCGCGGCATCGAAGAGGAAGAGGCCTATGCCCTGTTGCGCAAGGCCGCGATGGACCAGGGGCGCCGCGTGGCCGAGGTGGCCGAGGCTCTGGTCACGGCATCGGGGCTCTTGTCATGAAGATGGTCAGGCTGCCCACGGCATTTGTGCCGCTGGTTGACGCGGCACCACTGATCGTGGCCGAGGAGATGGGGTTTGCCCGCGAAGAAGGAATCGCGCTGGATCTGATCGCGGCGCCCTCGTGGTCGTCGGTGCGCGACATGCTGGCCTTTGGCCGCGTGGATGCGGCGCAGTTGCTGTCCCCTGTGCCCGTCGCGATGGCTCTGGGGCTGGGCGGGGTGACACAGCCGGTGTCGGCGGTCTCAGTCCTGTCGGTCAATGGCAACGTGATCGGCGTCAGCCGCGCACTGGAGGACCGGCTGCGCGCCTCGGGATACGGGTTCGATTTCCATGATGCGGCAGGCGCGGCCCGCGCCCTTGTCGCCGTTGCGGATCGGCCGCTTGTCTTCGGTGTGCCTTTCCCCTTCTCCATGCACGTCGAACTGCTGCACTACTGGCTGGAGTCCTCCGGCCTCGCCGAAAAGGGGTTCGAGGTGCGCACCGTGCCGCCGCCGCTGATGGTGCGCGCCCTCGCCGAGGGGGACGTGGATGCCTTTTGCGTGGGCGAGCCCTGGGGGTCGGCTGCGGTCGAGGCCGGGGCCGGGGCGCTCTTGCTGCCGGGCAAGGCGGTCTGGTCCTTTGCGCCGGAAAAGGTGCTGGCCGTGCGCACCGACTGGGCCGAGACAGAACCTCACCTGCTGGGCAAGCTGATGCGCGCGGTCTGGCGGGCGGGGCGCTGGCTGGATGCGCCGGGGCACCGCACCTCGGCGGCAGAGATCCTGGCTCAGAAACCCTATCTCGACCTGCCGTCCGAGGTGGTCGATCGCGCCCTTTCCGGGCGGCTGACGATTTCGAGCCATGCCGAACAGCGCCTTGTCGATGGTTTCGTCGCCTTCCACGAAGGGGCTGCGAATTTTCCCTGGCGCAGCCAAGCCAAGTGGATCGCGCATCGGCTTGCCGGGCGCCTGGGGCTGGACGAGACCCAGGCGCGCGCGCGGGCGGCAGAGGTCTTTCGCAGCGATATCTACCGCGCACAGATGGCGTCCACGGGGGCCGATCTGCCCGGTGCGTCCGAGAAACTCGAAGGCGCGATTCGCGAGGAAACCGCCGTCGCCTCGCGGAAAGGTGGTCTGCTGCTGCCGCCAGATGCGTTCTTTGATGGGCGCGTTTTTGACCCTGACCGCATATGATGCACAATTATGCGGCAGTGCAGCGTGCCAGTTCGGGTGATTTCCGAATCTGGCGCCGCAGTGCAGCAGAAAAACGTTGCCGCGCCCCAGATCGCTGACGCAGGATAAACCCATCGACGTGCAATGGCGTACGTCGCGCGAAATACCTCCCATAGACCGGGATCATCCGAGCAACGCCGCTCACTCTTTGTCTGTCACCGGACAAAGCGTGTTTGCGGCTTTTTGTCTTGCCCGGCGTTTCGTGAAGGACCCGGGCCCCTGGAAAAGGAACCGACCTCATGAAGTCTTTCCTCCTCGGCCTCGCGGCCACCACCGCCCTTGTCAGCCCCGCGCTGGCGCAGATGCTCGAGCTTGAAAAGGACGAGCTGACCTTCGGCTTCATCAAGCTGACCGACATGGCGCCGCTCGCCGTGGCCTATGAACAGGGCTATTTCCTCGACGAGGGTCTTTTCGTCACGCTGGAGGCGCAGGCCAACTGGAAGGTGCTGCTGGACGGCGTGATCGGCGGGCAACTGGATGGTGCGCACATGCTGGCCGGTCAACCGCTGGCGGCGACCATCGGCTTCGGCACCGAGGCGCATATCATCACCCCGTTCTCGATGGACCTGAATGGCAACGGCATCACCGTCTCGAACGAGATCTGGGACCAGATGAAGCCGAACATTCCGCATGAAGACGGCAAGCCCGTGCACCCGATCTCGGCCGAGGCGCTGGCGCCGGTGGTCGAAAAGTACAAGGCTGAAGGCAAGCCCTTCAACATGGGCATGGTCTTCCCGGTTTCGACACACAACTACGAGCTGCGCTACTGGCTGGCTGCGGGCGGCCTGCACCCTGGCTACTACAGCCCCGAAAACATCACCGGCCAGATCGGCGCTGACGTCCTGCTGTCAGTGACGCCGCCACCGCAGATGCCTGCCACGTTGGAGGCGGGCACGATCTATGGCTACTGCGTCGGTGAGCCGTGGAACCAGCAGGCGGTGTTCAAGGGCATCGGCGTGCCGGTCATCACCGACTACGAGCTGTGGAAGAACAACCCCGAAAAGGTATTCGGCATCACCGCCGAGTTTGCCGAGGAATACCCCAACACCACGCTGGCCGTGACCAAGGCGCTGATCCGTGCCGCCATGTGGCTGGACGAGAACGACAACGCCAACCGTCCCGACGCGGTCGAGATCCTGTCGCGGCCCGAATACGTCGGCGCCGATTATGACGTGATCGCCAACTCGATGACCGGCACCTTCGAATACGAGAAGGGCGACAAGCGCGACGTTCCGGACTTCAACGTCTTTTTCCGCTACAACGCCACCTATCCCTTCTACTCGGACGCGGTCTGGTACCTGACCCAGATGCGCCGCTGGGGCCAGATCGCCGAAGCGAAGCCGGACAGCTGGTACGACGAGGTCGCGCGGTCGGTCTATCGTCCGGACATCTACCTGGAAGCCGCGCGCATTCTGGTCGACGAGGGGCTGGCGAACGAGGCGGATTTCCCTTGGGACAGCGATGGTTACAAGGCGCCGACCCCGGCCTCCGACATCATCGACGGCATTCCCTACGACGGGCGCACGCCCAATGCCTATCTCGACAGCCTGCCCATTGGGCTGAAGGCCGACCAGACAGTCGTCGGAACCGAGGTCAAGGGCTGACGCCCGGGCTTTGGACCTAGCCCGGGGCGCGTCTTTCACTCCCTGTTACGCGCGCTCCGGGCGCAGACCCCCACTCCCTCCCTCCGATCGAGGACCGCAAGACATGACCACCGTCGACCCGAATTTCTCCGACAGCGCCGCCAGAGAGGCCCGGCGCGCCCGCCTCTTCACCCGCATCAACGCCGCCGACAAATGGTTCCAGGTGCTGGGACTGAGCTGGGTCACGCCCGCGCTCAAGGCTGCCGCAGGCGACAACCCCAGGGCGCAATTGAAGGACCTTTGGCGCCTTCTGGGAGTCCCCTTGCTGGCCATAGCCGGGTTCCTGCTGCTCTGGGGCACGCTGGCGCCGCAGGTACAGACCTCGCTGGGCGCCGTGCCCGGCCCGGCCGCGGTCTGGGAGGAGGCCGTGAACCTGCACGCCGATGCCGGGGCCAAGGCCGCCAAGCGCGAAAAGTTCGAGGCCATGGTGGCCAAGCGCAACCAGAAGTTCATCGACGCGGGCCAGCCGGAAAAGGTCAAGGACATCGCCTATACCGGCGCGCCCAGCTACTACGAACAGATCTGGACCTCGATCAAGACGGTCTTCTTCGGCTTTTTCGTCGGCACGGTCGTGGCCATTCCGCTGGGCATCATGGCGGGGCTTTCGCCCACCGCCAATGCCGCGCTGAACCCGCTGATCCAGATCTTCAAACCGGTCTCTCCGCTGGCTTGGCTGCCCATCGTCACGATGATCGTCTCGGCGGTCTACGTCACGAATGACGGGCTCTTTGCCAAATCCTTCCTGATCTCGGCGATTACCGTCACACTCTGTTCGATCTGGCCGACGATCATCAACACCGCGCTGGGCGTGGCCTCGATCGACAAGGACCTGGTGAACGTCTCCAAGGTCCTGAAGATGAACACATACACCAAGATTACCAAGCTGGTGCTGCCCTCGGCGCTGCCGCTGATCTTCACCGGACTGCGGCTAAGCCTCGGCGTCGGCTGGATGGTCCTGATCGCGGCAGAGATGCTGGCGCAGAACCCCGGCCTGGGCAAATTCGTCTGGGATGAGTTCCAGAACGGGTCCAGCCAGTCGCTGGCCAAGATCATGGTCGCCGTCTTCACCATCGGCATCATCGGCTTCCTGCTGGATCGCGTGATGTTCGCCCTGCAGTCCCTCTTCACCTTCTCGAACCAGCGGTGAGCGACATGGCAGTGATCGATTTCAACAATGTCTCCAAGAGTTTCGGCGAGGGCACCCATGCCACGCCGGTCCTCAAGGACATCGACCTCAAGGTGCAGGAAGGTGAGTTCCTGGTGATCCTGGGCTTTTCCGGCACCGGCAAGACCACGCTCATCAACCTGATGGCCGGGCTGGAAATGCCCACGCAGGGCAGCGTTTCCTTTCAGGGCAAACCCATCAAGGGACCGGGCCGTGAACGCGGGGTGATCTTTCAGAACTACTCGCTGATGCCCTGGCTGACGGTCGAAGGCAATGTACGGCTGGCGGTGGACACGGTTTTCCCGGGAATGCCGCGGGCGGAAAAGGCCGCCAAGGTTGCCCACTACGTCCAGATGGTCGGCCTCAGCCATGCCGCCACGCGCCGCCCGGCGGAATTGTCGGGGGGCATGCGTCAGCGGGTGAACGTCGCTCGCGCGCTGGCCATGTCGCCCGAGGTGCTGCTGCTGGATGAGCCGCTGTCGGCGCTCGACGCGCTGACCCGGGCCAACCTCGCCGAAGAGATCGAGAGGATCTGGGAGGCGAACAAGAAGACCTGCGTGCTGATTACCAATGACGTGGATGAGGCGATCCTGCTGGCCGACCGCATCATCGCACTGAATCCGGATGGCACGCTGAGCGAAGAGTTCAAGGTCGACATCGCCCGCCCGCGTGACCGCTCTGCCATGAACCACGACGAAGGGTTCAAGGCACTGCGCGCGCAGGTGACGCAATACCTGATGGACGTGGGCATCGAAGCGAAATCCGAAGGCAGCAAGGTGCTGCCGGACGTGACCCCGATCCACGGCGTGCCGCAGGCGGTCAAGGACGCGCAGCAGGGGCTGATCGACGAACGCTTCCTCGATTTCAGCCAATTGCACAAGGTCTACGCCACACCCAAGGGCCCGCTGACCGTGGTCGAGGATTTCAACCTGAAAATGGACCGGGGCGAGTTCATCTCGCTGATCGGCCATTCCGGGTGCGGCAAATCCACTGTGCTGACGATGGCCGCCGGTCTGAACGAGATTTCCAAGGGCGCGATCAAGCTGGACGGGCGCCATGTCGAGGGCGCCGACCCGGAGCGGGCCGTTGTCTTCCAGTCGCCCTCGCTGTTTCCCTGGCTGACGGCGCGCGAAAACTGCGCCGTGGGCGTGGACAAGGTCTATCCCAAGGCCAGCCGCGCCGAACGTCAGGACGTGGTGGAATACTACCTTGAACGGGTCGGGCTGGCCGATGCGATGGACAAATCGGCCAGCGAGCTTTCGAACGGCATGAAACAGCGGGTCGGCATCGCGCGGGCCTTTGCGCTCTCGCCCAAGCTGCTGCTGCTGGATGAACCTTTCGGGATGCTCGACAGCCTGACGCGCTGGGAACTTCAGGAAGTGCTGATGGAGGTTTGGGACCGGACCAAGGTCACTGCGATCTGCGTCACCCATGACGTGGACGAGGCGATCCTGCTGGCCGACCGGGTGGTGATGATGACCAACGGGCCGCAGGCCACGATTGGCAAGATCGTCGACGTCGACCTGCCGCGCCCGCGTACCCGCAAGGCGCTGCTGGAACACCCCGACTACTACGATTACCGCGCCCAGGTGCTCGATTTCCTGGAGGAATACGAACACGGCGCCAAACCCAAGCCCAAGGCCCAAGCGCCGCGGGCCATCGCGGCGGAGTAATCCCCATGAAACAGAAACTTGTCGTCATCGGCGCTGGCATGGCCTCTGGCCGGGTGCTGGAACACCTGCGAGAGCAGGCCCCGGACCAATATGACATCACGCTGTTCAACGCCGAACCGCGTGGCAACTACAACCGCATCATGCTCTCGCCCGTGCTGTCCGGCGAAAAGACCTACGAGGAAATCGTCACCCATGACGACGACTGGTATGCGCAGAACGAGATCACCTGCCGCTTTGGCGAGCATGTGGTGGGCATCGACCGCGACACCAGAACGGTCACGGGCCAGAACGGCGCGATCAGCTATGACAAGCTGCTGATCGCCACCGGCTCGGCCCCCTTCATCATCCCGGTGCCGGGCAAGGATCTGCCCGGCGTGATTGCCTACCGCGACCTGGACGATACCAACGCGATGGTCGAGGCCTCGGCCAAGGGCGGCAAGGCCGTGGTGATCGGCGGCGGCCTGCTGGGGCTGGAGGCGGCGGCGGGGCTGGCCCTGCGCGGCATGGAGGTCACGGTGCTGCACCTGATGGGCCACCTGATGGAACGCCAGCTGGACGAGGCAGCGGGCTACCTGCTGAAAAAAGATCTGGAGGACCGAGGCATCACGGTGATGACCAAGGCGGCGACCAAGGCCATTCTGGGCGAGGATCGCGTCGAGGCCGTGCTGCTGGAGGACGGCACCGTACTGGACGCCGATCTTGTGGTTATGGCCGTGGGCATTCGCCCGGAAACCCGGCTGGCCAATGATGCCCATCTGGAGGTGGCGCGGGGGATCGAGGTCAACGCACAGATGATGACCTCGGACCCGGACGTGCTGGCCGTGGGCGAATGTGTCGAACTTGACGGGCAGTTGTTTGGCCTTGTTGCGCCGCTCTACGATCAGGCCAAGGTGGTCGCGGCAACCCTGATCGGGGAAGAGGCGGCCTTCGTGCCCAAGGAGCTTTCGACCAAGTTGAAGGTCACGGGCTGCGATCTTTTCAGCGCAGGGGATTTCGCCGAGGGCGAGGGGCGTGAGGACGTGGTTTTCCGTGACCCATCGCGCGGCGTCTACAAGCGCCTGGTGATCGAGGGCGACAGGCTGGTCGGCGCGGTGATGTATGGCGACACCGCCGACAGCAACTGGTTCTTCGGCCTGATCAAGGACGGCACCGACATCTCGGACATGCGCGAGACGCTGATCTTTGGCCCCGCCTATCAGGGAGGCGGTCAAGCGGACCCTCTCTCAGCCGTTGCAGCCTTGCCGCCTGAGGCAGAGATCTGCGGGTGCAACGGCATATGCAAGGGTCAGATCGTCCAGGCCATCGAAGGCGGTGCCACCGATCTCGGCGCGGTCAAGGCCACGACCAAGGCCAGCGCCTCCTGCGGGACCTGTACCGGACTGGTGGAACAACTGTTGCAGGTGACGCTTGGCGACGGGTTCGAGACGCCCACGGCCCAGCCGGTCTGCGGCTGTACCGATCTCAGCCATGAGGACGTGCGTCGCCTGATCAAGAGCCAGGAGCTGAAATCGCAAGAGGCCGTCTGGCAAGAACTGGGTTGGAAGACGGTCAACGGTTGCCACACCTGCCGCCCGGCGGTGAACTTCTACCTGCTGGCGGACTGGCCGCTGGACTATACCGACGACCCGCAAAGCCGCTTCGTCAACGAGCGCAACCACGCAAACATCCAGAAGGACGGCACCTATAGCGTGATGCCGCGCATGTGGGGTGGCATGACCACGCCGCAGGAACTGGTGGCCATCGCCCAGGCGGCCGAGAAATACGGCGCGACCGTCAAGGTCACCGGCGGCCAGCGGATCGACCTGCTGGGCGTGCGCAAGGAAGACCTGCCCGCGATTTGGGCCGATCTGAACAGGGCCGGCATGGTCTCCGGCCATGCCTATACAAAGGGGCTGCGCACGGTGAAGACTTGCGTCGGTTCGGATTGGTGTCGTTTCGGCACGCAGGATTCCACCGGCCTTGGCATCAAGCTGGAAAAGCGGCTTTGGGGGTCCTGGACACCGCACAAGGTCAAGCTGGGTGTTTCGGGCTGTCCGCGCAACTGCGCCGAGGCCACCTGCAAGGACATCGGCATCGTCTGTGTCGACTCTGGCTACCAGATCGGGGTTGGCGGCGCCGCGGGCATGGACGTCAAGGAGGTCGAACGCCTCGTGGACGTCGCCACCGAGGAAGAGGCGATCGAATGGACCGTCGCCTTTGTCCAGCTTTACCGCGAGAACGGCAAGTATCTCGACCGGGCTTACAAATGGCTCGCCAAGGTCGGGCTGGACTGGGTGCAGGAGGTGCTGGCCGACCCTGCGGAACGCGCGGCGCTGGTTGACCGTTTCGACCTCTCGCAAAGCGTCTACCAGACCGATCCCTGGGCCGAACGGGCCCGCCCGGACGTGGCGCAAGGCTTTCAGCCGCTGGCCGATTTCACACTGGAGGCAGCAGAATGAACTGGACCGACATTGGTGCCGTCACGGATGTTCCCCTGCGCGGTGCGCGCCTGGTCAAGACCCAGGCGGGTTGCATCGCGGTGTTCCGCACCGCCGAGGACGAGGTCTTTGCCGCCTCGAACGCCTGCCCGCACAAGCAGGGGCCATTGTCCGAGGGCATCGTGCACGGGCAGAAAGTCACCTGTCCCCTGCATAACTGGGTTTTCGACCTGAACACAGGCGAGGCGCAAGGGGCCGACGAGGGGCGCATCGCGGTCTACCCCGTGCGGATCGAGGCGGGGCGCATCCTGCTGGAGATCAGCGCGCTCCAGAACCGGAGCGCGGCGTGATGGCGGGGGCAGGGCGGAAAACTGTCCGGTCCACCTGCCCCTATTGCGGGGTGGGCTGCGGCGTCTTGCTGACCCCGCAGCCGGACGGAGGTCTGGACGTGCGCGGCGACCCGGACCACCCGGCCAATTTCGGGCGCCTGTGTTCCAAAGGCTCTGCGCTGGGCGAGACGGTCGGGACGGGCCACCGCCTTCCGACGCCGCGGATTGGCGGGCGGGAGGTCAGCTGGGACAGCGCCCTCGGCACCGTGGCCGAACGCTTTGCCTCCACCATTGCCGAACATGGGCCGGACAGCGTTGCCTTCTACGTCTCCGGGCAATTGCTGACCGAGGACTACTACGTGGCCAACAAGTTAATGAAAGGTTTCATCGGTTCGGCCAACATCGACACGAACTCTCGTCTTTGCATGGCCTCGACAGTGGCGGGGCACAAGCGCGCCTTCGGCACAGATACGGTCCCCGGCACCTACGAGGACATCGAGGACGCGGACCTGGTGGTCCTGGTCGGATCGAACCTGGCCTGGTGTCATCCGGTCCTGTACCAGCGTGTTCTTGCGGCGCGAAAGGCGCGCGGCACGCGGATTATCGTCGTGGACCCGCGCCGCACCGCCAGTTGCGACGGCGCCGACATGCACCTGGCGCTGGAGCCGGGATCGGACGTCGCCCTGTTCAACCGGCTCTTGGCGGAAATCGACGCGCGTGGCGCGGTCGACGCGGATTTCCTGGGCAACACCACGGGATTTGACGCCGCGCTGGAACAGGCCCGCGCCGAGGATGGCACGGCGACAGGGCTGAGCGAGGCGCAGATCGCCGCCTTCTGTACCGAATGGATCGGCACCGAAAAGACCGTCACCATCTTCAGCCAGGGCGTGAACCAGTCCAGCTCTGGCTCGGACAAGGTCAACGCGATCCTCAACTGTCACCTCGCCACGGGCCGCATCGGCAAGCCCGGCTGCGGGCCTCTGTCGGTCACCGGCCAGCCCAACGCGATGGGCGGGCGCGAGGTCGGGGGGCTGGCGAACATGCTGGCTTGTCACCTCGACCTCGAAAAAGCCGATCACCGCGCCGCTGTGCGGGATTTCTGGGCGGCGCCCACTGTTCCCGATGCACCCGGTCTCAAGGCCGTCGATATGTTCGACGCAGTGGGCGAGGGGCGGATCAAGGCGCTCTGGGTCATCCACACCAACCCCGCCGTTTCCATGCCCGATGCGGACCGTGTGCGCGACGCCATCACGGGGTGCGATTTCACAGTCGTCAGCGACATCACCGCCGAGACCGATACCGCGCGGCTGGCCGACGTGCTGCTGCCCGCCAGCGCCTGGGCGGAAAAGGACGGCACCGTTACCAATTCCGACCGCACGATCAGCCGCCAGCGCGCAGCCTTGCCAGCGCCCGGGAGCGCCCGCCCCGACTGGGAAATCCTTGCCGAGGTCGGCCGTCGCATGGGCTGGCAGGGAGCCTTCGACTACCAGTCCCCGGCAGAGATCTTTCGCGAATACGCCGCACTTTCGGGCATCGCAGGGTCCTTTGGCCGCGATTTCGATATTTCTGGCCTTGTGGGCGAGGACTACGACGCGTTGCAGCCGACCCGCTGGCCGGTCAGTGCAAGGAGCGAAGGCGGGCGTTTCTTTTCCGATGGCCGGTTCTTTCATGCCGACCAGAAGGCCCGCCTGGTCCCGGTGTCATGGCGTCCGCCGGTCGCGAAGACCGCCCCGCGCTACCCGTTCCGCCTCAACACCGGGCGCACACGCGACCAGTGGCACACGATGACGCGGACGGCGCTTTCGGCACGGCTCTCGGCGCATCTGGCAGAGCCCTTCCTGGAAATCCATCCCGCCGATGCCTTCGCCAAGGGCATCGGGTCGGCCGACCTTGTTCGGGTCGACAGCCCGCAGGGCAGTGCCATCCTGCGCGCTCGCATCACCGATGCCGTTCGTCCCGGGCAGGTCTTTGCGCCTATGCACTGGACCGGCGAGACCGCACCCTCGGCGCGGATCGACGCGCTGGTGGCGGCGGTGACCGACCCCGTCTCGGGCCAGCCGGAAAGCAAGGCCAGCGTGGTCAATGTCATGCGGCTCAACGCGGCATGGTACGGTTTCGCGGTGTCCGCCCGGCCGATGACGCCAAAGGCCGCCTACTGGGCGCGCAGCGTCACCCGTTCGGGGCAGCGCGCCGAGCTTGCCGGGCTGGACACGCCGGAGGATTGGGAGGCCGAAGCGCGCGCGCTGTTCGATCTGCCGACAGCCGAACTGACCTCGGTCACGGGGCCGGGGCAGGGGAATGCACGTCTGGCCTTTCGGGAAAACGGGCAACTGGTTGCGGCGCTGTTCGTGTCGTCCACGCCCATCGCCGTGATGCGCGACTACCTGGCCACGCTGCCGGATCAGCCGGACCAGAGCCTGCTCTCGGGCCGGTCGCCCGCCGATGTTCCGGACCCGGGGCCGATCCTCTGTTCCTGTTTCGGGGTTGGCGTGAACACGATCCTGAGCGCCATCGAGGCCGACGGGTTGCTGAGCGTCGAGGCCATCGGCGCGGCCTTGCAAGCGGGCACGAACTGCGGCTCCTGCCGGCCGGAACTGGCCGACCTCCTCGCCTCCGTCCAGCAGAAGGAGGCCGCGGAATGAGCCTGGCCGTCCATGTGCGCACGCTGGGCCGTGGCCCGGGCCGGTCGCGTTCCCTGACGGAGGATGAGGCCGTCGAGGCCATGTCGCAGATGCTGGAAGGCGCCGCGCCCGAGTCGGTCGGTGCGCTTTTGATGCTGCTGAGGATGAAGGGCGAGACATGCGAGGAAATTGCAGGGTTCGCCCGTGCTGCGCAGGCCCCGCTGGCCGACTGGCCCTGCGCCGATCTGGACTGGCCGTGTTACGCCGCCGGTCGCAGCCGTGGTCTGCCCTGGTTTCTCCTGGCCGCAAGACTGGTCGCGGCCAGCGGCCAGCGTGTTCTCTTGCACGGCTGGAACGGGCCGGATCAGGCGATCCGCGACGGGCTTGTTGCCTTGGGTATCCCGCAGGTCCGCAGCCCGGCGCAGGCCGCCCGGGTGCTGAAGGCGGGCAACATCGCCTATGTACCTCTGGAAGACGCGCATCCCGCCCTGTTCCAGCTGCTCGACCTGCGCCGGACCCTTGGCCTGCGCTCCTGCATCAACACGGTTTGCCGGATGTTGAACCCGGGTCGCGCATCCGCCAGCGTGCAAGGGGTCTTTCATCCCTCTTACCGGCAGTTGCAGGCCGACGCGGCGCAGCGCCTGGGCTGGCGCAACCTGACCGTCATAAAGGGCGGCGGGGGCGAATTCGAACGCCATCCGGGCATGGAGATCGCCGGTTTCGGCCTGCGAGAAGGCGCAGCATGGCAAGGTAGTTTTCCGGCCCTGACAGGGGATCATCGCCGACTGTCGGATCTGACCCTGTCCGCCGAGGCGCTCACCGTGCTTTGGAACAGTGACGAGGGCCCGGAGTTCGCCCGCCAGATCGTCCTTGGCACCGCCGCGCTGGCCTTTGCCACGCTGGACCTAGCCCCCGACCTATCCGCGCTGTGGCAGGCGCGCCCCGTTCTGCAGACCGCCTGACAGGAGACCCGCCATGAAAAGCTTTCCCATGTTCATCCGTACAACGGGCCGGTGCGTCACCATCGTCGGCGGCGGCGAGCAGGCGGCGCAGAAGGCGCGGCTGATCCTCAAGACCGACGCCCGGATCCTTCTGGTCGCGCCTGAACTTGAACCGGAATTGCAGGCGCTGGTTGCCGAAGGCCGCGCCCGTCACCAGCACCGGCTGACCCCCGAGGTGTTCGCGGATGCCGCGATGGGTTTCGTCGCCACGGGTTGCCCGGCACTCGACGCCTCGGCGCATGCGCTGGCCAGGGCCATGCGCTGCCCGGTCAACGTGGTCGACCGCCCCGACCTTTGCGACCTGACCACGCCCGCGCTTGTCGATCGCGATCCGGTCGTCATCGCCATCGGCAGCGAAGGCACCGCCCCGGTCCTGACCCGTGAGATCAAGACCCGCCTCGAAGAAATGCTGTCCCCCTCATTGGGAGGGCTGGCGGCCCTGGCCGGGCGGCTGCGCCCGATGGTCAATGCCCGGGTGCCGCGCAGCCAACGCCGCGCCTTCTGGGCCTGGGTCTTCAAGGGGGCGCCCCGCGCGACATGGGCCCGGGGCGGCGAACGCGAGGCCGCACAGGCCATCAAGTCTGCCATCGCATCGGGCGGCGCGCCCAATGAGGCGGCGCACGGCCATGTCGCCCTTGTCGGCGCCGGGCCGGGGGCGCGTGACCTGCTGACGTTGCGTGCGGTGGAACGGTTGCAAGAGGCCGACGTGATCTTTTACGACCGGCTGGTGGACCCCGAGGTGCTGGAACTGGCGCGGCGCGACGCGGAACGGGTGTTTGTCGGAAAACACGTTGGCGCGCACAGCTGGCCGCAGGATCGCATCAACGCTGTGATCCTGGCCGCCGCGCGTCAGGGCAAGCGGGTGGTGCGGCTGAAATCCGGTGATCCCGGGGTCTTTGGCCGCGCGGGCGAGGAAATCGCCGTATTGCGCGCCGCAGGTATTGCGGTGGAGCTGGTTCCGGGCATCACGGCGGCCTCTGCCGCGGCGGCCGCACTGGGTGAGCCTCTGACCGAACGGGGCATTTCGGACACGCTGATCCTGACCACCGGCATGTCGCGCGAAGGCGCGGCGCTGCCGGACAGCACGCGGCACGCGGCGCCGGGAACCACCTCGGCCTTTTACATGTCGGTGGGGCAGGCGGCGCGCATTCGCGACGACTTGATGGCGCGCGGGATGCCGCCTCAGGCCCCCGTGCGCGTCGCGATCGAGGTGTCCAAACCCGGCGAGCACCTATTGACTTGCCCCCTGGTCTCGCTGGAAGAACGCCTGCAAGAGGTCGGATGCAAGGGATGTGCGGTGATCCTTGTCACCTGGTCCGAGGCAGCGGTGCCTGCCGTTCCGGCGGCTGAGACATGTGCTGCCTGACCCTGTATCAGTCCCGGCGTTCCAGCCCGGAACGGCACTCTGCGATCACTTCCAGCACCCGTTCCGTGCGGCCAAGGTCCTCGGCAAGGGCCAGCGCCAGCTTGGCCAGAAAGACCTCGCCCTGGTCCGGTCCAACGTCGTCGATTGCCACTGCCATTGCCTCGTAGACGCGTTCCAGCTCTGCCTGGGTCATGCGGTTTCCTCCTCGCTGATCGCCATGCGGCCCAAGGCCCCGGCCAGTTTTTCCGCCGTGACGCCGTGCCAGCGCGCCGCGACATGCAGATCGGGGCGCACCAGGTATGCGCTTCCCTGCACGGCGCCATAGGCCCGGGCCACCGGGCCATCGGCCGGCAGGCGCAGGACAGACAGGCCCGGCGGCACGTCGAAACCCGCGTCGCCGAAGGCCAGCAGGGTCAGGCCCTTGCCCAGCCGCTCGCTCAGGAAACCATCCTCCAGCGCCACGTCCCGGATCATCGCGCCCGGGATTGGCCCGGCGTCAAAGCCCGGATCGTCCGGCGTGGTTGCCGGGCTGTCGGCATAGGTATGCGGCGTCATCTGGCGCGGATTGGCAAGGTGCCCGGCGCTCTGTCGGCTCAGCGCCAGTGACAGCGCCGCATCCCGCATCACCCGCCAGCCATGCGTGGGCGGCGTCATGAAACGCGTGCTCTTGGTGGCATTGGCAAAGACATCCAGTGTCGCCCCGCGCCGTTCGGGCGTGTAGCTGTCCAGCAGGCTCTCACCAGCGTCCCCGTTCAGCACGGCGGCCAGTTTCCAGCCGATGTTGTGCCCGTCCGCGATGCCGTTGTTCAACCCGCGCACGCCGAAGATCGGCACGATATGAGCACTGTCCCCGGCAAAGAACACGTGGCCCTGCCGGTAGTCGTCCAAAAGCAGGGTGTTGGCGGAATAAACGCTCCACCACTCAAGGTCGTAGCCGCCATCGTGGCCGATCTCGGCCAGCACCCCTTCGACCGAGGCGCGCACGTTCTCTTCGCGCATGGCCTCCTCGTTGGTCTCGTCCTCGCGCAACTGGTAGTCGATGCGCCAGATGTTATCGGGCTGGCGGTGGATCAGCACTGTGCCGCCCGGCCGGCAGGCCGGATCGAACAGCGCACGGCGGATGGTGGGATAGTCATGCGCCATCTTCACGTCGGCGATGACATAGCGGCCTTCGTAGTTCTCTCCCTTCAGGCGCAGCCTGCACATTCCGCGCATCGCGCTGCGCGCGCCATCGGCGGCGATCACCCAGCGCGCGGGCAGGTCATAGCTGCCGTTCGGGTCCTCGACCGTCAGCACCGCGCCCTCCGGGGCCTGTTCCAGCCCCGTCACCCGGCTTTGCCAGCGCGTCTCGATCAGCGGTGAGGCGGCGACCGCCTTCCACAGGAAGGCCTCGATGTATTGCTGTTGAAGGTTGTACATCGGGCGGAACTTTTCGTCCGCGCTGTCGGGCATGTCGAATTCCAGGATCTGTCGCCCGCGATAATAGGACTGCCCCTTGGTCCAGCCCAGCGATTTTTCCAGGAAGGGCGCCGCGATGCCCAGATGGTCCAGAATGTGATAGCTGGACCGCGAGATGCAGATGGCCCGGCTGCCGTCGTTGAAGGTGTCCTTGGCGTCCAGCAGGACGCTGCGCACCCCGTGCTGGGCCAGCGTCAGCGCGGCGACCATGCCGACCGGCCCGGCCCCAACCACGGCGACCGGGGTCTGCGGTTCGACCTCCGGTCGCGCCGGCGGGTCGAAATGCGGGTAGTCGAAGTAAAGCGAATCCAGCTCGCCGCGTCCACTGGGGCGCATGTCCCGTCCTCCTCGTCTTGTCCTGTGGGATGTGTACCAGAGCGCGCCGGTGGATTATGTCCTGCAAAATGAAGGACAAGCCGACACCGGGGATGGATGACCTGCTGGCCGGGATCGACACCTGCCTTGCGCTGACCGGGCGGGATGCCTGGACAGATGCCTTTGTCCCCTGCGTGGCCGCCACGGGGGCGGCGCAGGTCATGGTGTTTTCCTACCGTGCGGACAGCGCCGCCTGCCTGCTGTCGCGCAACTTTCGCAGCGCGGCCCTGGGGCCGCGCCTGGCCGAGGACTATCTTGGAGGGTGGTTTCGGCAGGATCCGCTGTTTCATCGTGCCCTGGCATTGGAAACCGGCACGCTGGAGGTGGTCGAAAGTGGGGCCGTCATCGGCGGGATGACCGGCGAGTATCGCGCGCGGTTCTATGCCCGTCCGGGACTGGATGGAAAGACGGCCGTTCTGGTGCGTGGGCCTGCGCTATGCCTTGCGGTGAACTTCTATTGGCCAGAGGCCGGGGATGGCGGAGCAGAGACAGCCATACGCGTCCTGGCGAGGCTTGCACTCTTGCATTTCGAGGCCCGCGCCGAAAGCGGCTATCCCGCCCCGCTGGCCGTCCTGTCCGAGCGCGAGCGGGACGTCTGCCTTGGTATCCTGTCAGGAAAGAAGGCCGAGGTAATCGCCGGTGAGCTTGGCGTCGCCGTGTCGACCATCGCGACTTATCGGACCAGGGCCTATGAGAAACTGGGCATATCTTCGCGCGGGTCGCTGTTCGCGCTGTGTCGGGCCTGAACGCAAAAAGGGGAGCGCGGCGCGCTCCCCTCTCGGATCGACGGACCCGGTGCCTCACTTCTTCAGGTTGGTCCAGATCTGGTCGTAGACCTCTTGCGTTTGCTGGTCGCAGACCTCGATGAAGACACCTTTGCCGGCGTCGGCGGGCGGATTGGACTCCGGTTGTTTGGCCAGTTCCGGGTCAAGGAAGGGCCCCACGCCATCGACACCGGCGACGTAGCGCGCGTAGTTGGTCACCGCGGCGATGTTCTCGGGCTCCAGCAGGAAATCCATGAACTTCAATGCGTTCTCACGGTTGGGCGCATCCTTGAGCAGCACAACGTTGTCCATCCAGACGATATAGCCCTGTTTCGGGAAGGCGTATTCGATGTTCGCGCCTTCCTGCCGGGCCTTGGCGGCGAAGCCGTCGTAGATCTGCCCGACAGAGGCATCGCCCGAGACCAGCACCTCTTTCGCGGTGTCCGAGTTGAACGAGGCCCAGTGCTGTTTTGCCTCCTGCAGCATGGCGTTCAGCGCCTTGAGCTGTTCGCGGTCGGTGGAACACTGCGGGATGCCCATGTGCAGCGCGGCCATCGCCATGACCTCACCCTGGCTGTCCAGCATGTTGATCTTGCCCGAAAGCGCGGCGGGCGGGTTGAACAGGATGTCGGTGCTGTCGATGGGGCCATCGAAATCGTCCCGGTTCACGGCAAAGCTGGTCGAGCCCCACTGGTAGGGGATCGAATGCGCGCGGCCCGGATCAAAGGAGGGATCGGCCCATTCCGGCTGGATGTTGCCCTTGTTGGCCAGCTCCCCCTCTTCGATGGTGTCCAGCAGGCCCTCACCGGCCATGATCTGCACCATGTAGTCGCCGGGAACGGCCACGTCATAAGTGCCGATGGCGCCCGCCTTGAGCGAGGCCAGCAGCGCCTCGTTGCTGTCGTAGGTGTCCATGACCACCTCGACGTCGTGTTCTTCTGCGAACTTGTCCAGCAGGTCCTGCGGGATGTATTCGAACCAGTGATAGATGACGAGCTTGCCCTCGGCCGAGGCCATGCCTGCGGTCAGGGCCAGTGCGGCGGCTGTGGTGACGAGTTTTTTCATGTGTTTTCCCCTCTGTTGGATCAGGTCTTCCGGTCCTTGCGGCTGATCAGCCATGATAGTGTCACCATGACCACCGAGACGCCAAGCAGCATCGTGGAAATGGCCATGATGTTGGGCTTGATGCCCTGTTTGACCGCGCCGAAGATCGCCGTCGGCAGGGTTTCGACGCCCGCGCCCTTGACGAAATTGGTGATGATGAAATCGTCCAGCGAGACGATGAAGGCCAGGATGAAGCCCGAGACGATGCCCGGCGCCATCAGCGGCAGCAGCACGCGGGTAAAGGCCTGTCGCCTGGTGGCGTAAAGATCCATCGCGGCCTGTTCATAAGTCGCCTCGATCCCCTGCATCCGGGCCGAGATCGGCAGGTAGGCAAAGGGGATGCAGAAGGCGATATGCGCCAGGAGGATCGTCAGCAACCCGCGGTCGAAACCGATGGCGTTGAAAAAGATCAGCGTGGCGACGGCGGTCACGATCTCAGGCACCATCAGCGGCAGGGAGATCAGGCCGAAGGACAGGGTGCGCAGCCGGAACTTGCCGCCGCGCAGGATGGCGGTGGCCGAAAGCGTGGCGATGGTGGTGGCGACCGTGGCGGCGATCAGCGCGATGACGAAACTGTTGCGCGCCGCAGATTTGAACTTGGCGCTTTCCGGGCCGGTGAAGACATCGGCGTACCAGCGCAGCGACAGCCCTTCCCAGTTGGTGATCGAAGGAGAGGCATTGAAGCTGTAGACCATGACCACGATGAGCGGGGAATAGAGGATCACCAGGCAAAGGAGCGTGATCGCGCGGAAGCCGGGGTAGACACGCAGGTCGTATTTTCCCTTTGCCATGATCAGCCCTCCGCCTTGGCTTGCTGGCGGGCAAAGATCAGCAGGATGATCAGAACCATCGTCAGCAGGATCATCGAGGCCGCCGCGCCGAAAGGCCAGTTGCCCGCGTTGCCCTTGAACTGCTCCTCGATCAGAGAGCCGATCATGAAGTTCCTTGCCCCGCCCAGCAGGTCAGGCGCCAGGAAGGACCCCAGCGAGGGCACGAAGACCAGGATGCAGCCCGCCACGATCCCCGGTTTGACCGAGGGCAGCAGGATGCGACGCAGCACGGTCCAGCGCGGGGCATAAAGGTCCGAGGCAGCCTCGGAGAGAGAAAAGTTGTAGCGTTCCACGGCGGCATAGATCGGCAGCACCATGAAGGGCAGATAGGAATAGAACAGGCCCAGTTGCACCGCGAAATTGGTGTTCACGATGGCCAGCGGTTCGCTCAGGATGCCGGTGCCGGTCAGAAAATCGTTGAGCGGCCCCTCGTCGCGCAAAAGGAACTTCATCGAGACAGTGCGGATCAGCAGGTTAACCCAGTAGGGGATCGTCACGAGGAATACCCAGAGCGTGCGCTGGCGTGGGGGGCGCGTGGCGATGAAATAGGCGGTCGGGAACCCGATCGCGAGGCTCAGAAGGGTCGCCGCCCATGCCTGCCAGATCGAGCGCCAGAAAATCTGGATGTAGGTCCATTCGATGGAACAGGGTTCATCCCCGAACAGGCCGCGATTGCAGAAGAACTGGTCATAGGCGCCCAGGCTGAATTCCCAGATCACGCCGCCGCGGAATTCCTTGGTCAGGAAGGAATAGACCAGCATGATCGCCACCGGGGCCAGCACCAGGATGCCCAGCGTCACCCAGGCAGGCAGCAGCAGCCATGTGCGCGCCTCTGCATAGGTGTCGCTGGTCGAGGATCCGCCCGTTGCCGCACCGCCCGCCATCAGTCCACCAGGAGGCGCGCAGCCCCCCGCTCCATGTTGACGAAAACCTCTGTGCCCGGATCAAAGACGCGGGACGTGCCCCGGCTGGAGTTGGAGGCGCGCACCCGGAACTCGGGCCCGTCGTCGAGGTCGAGGATGGTCGATATGTCGGTGCCGATGAAGATGTTTTCCCGCACGCGGGCCTTCAGGCTTTCGCTTTCGGTGGGTTCGGACGACAGGAACAGCCGTTCGGGACGCAGCGACATATGCACCCTGGCGCCGGCGCCGATCCCGTCCACGGCGTCGCAGGTCAGCCGGTGGCCGCCGCCCAGATGACAGGCCGCGCGGCCCGCGTCGATCTGGTCCACCGTGACTTCCAGCAGGTTGGTCTCCCCGATGAAATCCGCCACGAACATGTTGCGCGGGCGTTCATAGATCTCGCGCGCATCGCCCAGTTGCTGCACCTCGCCCGCCGACATGACGGCGACGCGGTCGGACATGGTCAGCGCCTCTTCCTGGTCGTGGGTGACAAAGATGAAGGTGATCCCGGTTTCCTTTTGCAGGTGCTTCAGCTCGATCTGCATGGCCTTGCGCAGCTTGAGGTCCAGCGCGCTCAGCGGTTCGTCCAGCAGCAGCACCTTGGGCCGTGGCGCCAGCGCGCGGGCCAGGGCGACGCGCTGTTGCTGGCCGCCGGACAGCTGCGATGGCTTGCGGGCCGAGAATTGCGACAGCTGCACCATTTCCAGAACCTCGCCGGCGCGCTTGCGGGCCTCTGACTTGCTCTTGCCCAGCATCTCCAGCCCGAAGCCCACGTTGTCGAGGACCGTCATGTGGGGGAACAGCGCGTAGTTCTGGAACACGGTGTTGATCGGGCGCTTGTGCGGCGGCAGGCCCTCGATCTCTTCGCCGAAGAGAAAGATGCCGCCTTCGGTCACGTCCTCGAACCCGGCGATCATCCGCAGAAGCGTGGTCTTGCCACAGCCCGAGGGGCCGAGCAGCGTAAAGAATTCATTGTCCGAAATCGTCAGTGACACCTGTTTGAGTGCCGTGAAGGTGCCGTAACGCTTGACGGCGTTTCGCACCTCGATCGCGTCGTTTGTCTTTCTGGTCACGCCTGTCCCGCCCAAGTGTCCGTTTCCCTGCGGCAGAGCATAGGGATATGCGCCCGGATGCCAGAAGAAACGACTGCCTCAGCGCGCCTTAGCCTCAGCCTAATCGGCCGGGAAACAGCGGATTTCGCGGTGTTTTCCCAAGGTGTTGAGGGGTGCGCCCAAAAGATGGGCGCATCTGGGTAAAATAAGGGCGAACTGTAAATTTGAGGATCAGCGCAGCTCGTCGAGCAGCGCGTCCATCATCGAGTCGCAGGCCGTCAGCTGGCCGCGTTCCAGGTATTCGTCGGGCTTGTGCCCCTGGCCTTCCATGCTGCCCGGTCCGCAGACAACGGTGGGGATGCCCAGGGCGTCGAAGAACCCCGCCTCGGTACCAAAGGCGACCTTGGTCAGGTCCTGCGTCCGGGCCAGCCGTTGGGTCAGCCGCGTGACCTCGGCATCCGGCGCGGTGTCGAGGCCGGGATAGCCCGTGACCTCTTGCAGGTCGATGGCGGTGCCGTGCCGTTCTGCGATCTGAGAGGCCAGCGCCCTGATCCGCGCCACGAGGTTCGCTGGCGCATCGGCGGCGAGGTGGCGGAACTCGAACAACAACTCGGCCCGGTCGGGCACGACGTTGAGCACGGTGCCGCCCTTGAGCACACCGGCATGAACGGTGCTGTAGGGCACGGCATAATCTGCGTCCCGCGCGCCGTGCCGGGCCAGATCGTCCTGCAGCCCGCGCAGGCCGGTGACAAGGTCCGCCGCAAGGTGCAGCGCGTTGGTGAACCGTGGCGCCAGCGCCGAATGCCCGGCCTCGCCGTGGCAGATGGCGCGCAGCCCCTGCTTGCCCTTGTGCCCCACGGCCACCCGCATCTCTGTCGGTTCGCCCACGATGCAGGCACGAGGCAGGCCGATGGCCGGTTCCAGCGCGTCGATCATCCGCGCGATCCCGACACAACCCACCTCCTCGTCATAGGATATCGCCAGTTTCAGGGGTTCGCGCAGCGGGGCTTGCGATGCCCGGTCTGCCGCCGCCAGCATCGAGGCCAGGAATCCTTTCATGTCGGTGGTGCCGCGCCCGAACAGCCTGTCGCCCTCGCTCGTCAGCCTGAACGGGTCGCGCGTCCACTCCTGCCCCTCGACTGGCACGACATCGGTATGCGCCGAGAGCATCACGCCGGCGCCCTCAGGCCCGATGCTGGCATAGATCCCCGCCTTCGGCTCGGACGGGTCCGCCACGCGGGTCACGGCAAAGCCGCGCGACTTCAGGAAGTCCTCGACATAGGCGATCAGTTCCAGGTTGGACCGGGTGCTGACCGTGTCATAGGCGACAAGCCTGTCGAGGATCTCCAGCGTCTGCGTCATCGGGTGAGCGTCTCCAGGATTGCCAGCACCTCGTCCGCGCGGGTGGCCGGGTTGACGATGCAGAGGCGAAAGACCATCTCGCCCCGCCAGCGCGTCGGCAGGCAGAGCAGCGCGCCTGAACGGCGGTGCGTCTCGCCCCATGCGATCATCTCTGCCTCGTCCATGTTCTGCGGGCGGAAGAGGATCACTGTCAACTGCGGGCCAAGCAGCAGGTCGAGCCCCGGCGTGGCGTCTATGCCTTTGGCGATGTCCTCTGCGACCTGCCGGGTCGTGGCGATGGCCTCGGCATAGGCCTCGGTCCCGTGCACCGCCAGAGAGTACCAGAGCGGCAGGCCCCGGGCCCGCCGGGTCAGGTGCAGCGCGTAATCGGACGGGTTCCAGTGGGTCTTGTCCGCCGTGTCGAGGTAGACTGCCTGTTGCCCATGCGCCGCCGCGCCGTGGCCGGCGTCACGATAGAGCAGCGCGCAACTGTCGTAAGGGGCGAACAGCCACTTGTGCGGATCGACAATCAGGCTGTCTGCCCGTTCGATCCCGTCGAAGGCGGGCCGCATCGCGGGATCGGCCAGGGCCGCGCCGCCATAGGCACCGTCGACATGCAGCCAGAGGCCATGTTCCTGCGCAAGATCCGCCAACCCGGCGATGTCGTCCACCGCGCCGCAGTTGGTCGCGCCGCCATTGGCGACTATGGCAAAGACCGCCTCGGTGAGATGCGGGATGGCGGCCTGCGCGGTCATGCGCCCGGTCTCGTCCGCCTCGACCACAATGACCGCGACGTCCATGACCCGGGCGACCGCTTGGATCGAGCTGTGCGCCTCGGAGGAACAGTGGATGGCGCCGCGCCCCTCACCGGGGCGGTTGCGCCGGTGCCATTCGCGCGCAGCGTGCAGGGCCGAAAGGTTGCCCAGCGTGCCGCCCGCGACAAAGACGCCGCCCGCGCTGGCCGGCCAGCCGGCAAGGTCCGCGATCCAGCGCAGCGTCTGGTTTCCGCGTGGATGGCGCCCGCACCGCCGTCCCAGTTGCCGGCAAAGATTCCCGCCGCGCCAAGCGCCGCGTCGAAACTCAGCGCCGCGCGGCTGGGGGCCGAGGCGACAAAGGACAGGCTGGTCGGGTGACCGAAAGGCCGGGTCGACGGCACGATATTGTCCGAGAACACGCCGAACGCCTGTTCCGCGCCGATGCCGTCGGCGGTGATTGATCCGCCCGGCACGGGCTCCAGCGCGGCAAAAGCCTGCGCGCCGTGTTTCGGGTCCGGCCCCTCGGCGATGCGCCGTTCGGTCCAGTCGAGGAACGCGCGGGTCGCCTCGGGCGCGAAGGGAACGGGATCGTCGCTCACTCTGCTGCCAACTCCGTGATTTCGCGGCGGAAGGGCAGAGCGTCGCCGATGTCTTCTCCGTCCAGTTCGCGCGCATAGCGGTGTCCCGCGTAGGTTGCCCAGGCGATGGGGCCGGGCGCCTCGGCGTCCCCGATGATCCGGACCGTTTTGATGCCCGCATCGGCCCAATCGGTCTCGCGCGCCTTGAGGTCCGCATAGACCTGATTGCTTTCCAGTTTCGAGGCCACGACAACCACCGCGTCACAGCCCAGTTCTGAGGTGCGGTCGGTGTAAGTGCAGTTGGTCACGACATGCCCCTTGCCGATCCGGGTGACGCCCCGGTTCAGCACGATCTCGACCCCCATTTCGGCCAGCCGCTTGTGGATCGTGTGCTGTTCCAGCGTGTTGACCGTCCAGTCCGACAGATAGGCCGAAGGCGTGACGATGGTCACCTCGCAACCCTCCTGCCGCAGCAGTTCGGCCAGCACGCCGCCCATGTAATAGTGGTCGTCATCGTAGATCACGACATGGCCCGAGGGGCGCTTGCCATCCATGATGTCATCGGGCGTGTAGATCGGCGTGCTGTCGTCCATCGGCATCGGCACCACATGCTGGCGGCTGACCCCGTCGCGGCGCCACCTGGCGCCGGTGGCCAGGCACACGTGTTCGAAGCCGAACTCGAGAATGCTCTCCGCGTCCAGTTCACTGTCGAAATAGCTTTGTACGTTGGGTTTCTGGCTGATCTGGTATTCGCGGTAATCCGCCACCCGTCCCCAGGCCGACAGGCCCGGCAGCAGCCTCTCGCGCGCCACGCGCCCGCCCAAGGCGGTGCCCGCCTCGGCCAGCGCCACGTCATAGCCGCGTTCGGCCAGTGCGCGCGTCGCCTCCAGCCCGGCGGGGCCGGAGCCGACCACCAGCACCGACTGGCTGGCCCCCTTGGCGTTCATCCGTTCCGGGTGCCAGCCCTTGCGCCATTCCTCCATGAAGGTCGGGTTCTGGGTGCAGCGGCTGATCGACATGGTCATGTCGCCGGTGATGCAGATGTTGCAGCCGATGCATTCGCGGATGTCGTCGATCCGCCCTTCCTCGACCTTCTTCGGCAGGAAGGGATCGGCAATCGAGGGCCGCGCACAACCGATGGCGTCCAGCGTGCCCTGCCGGATCATCCGCGCCATGACGTCCGGAGAGGTGAACCGCCCGACCCCAACCACCGGTTTCGACGACAACTCGCGGATGCCCTTGACCAGCGCCTCTTGCGCGGCCTCCTCCTTGAACCGGCTTGGGCCGGAACAATCCTCCCAGGTGCCGTGCGCGAGGTCCCAGAGGTCCGGCAGGTCCTTGTTCATCTCGACGAAGTCGCGCACCTCGGCGTTGGAAAAGCCCAGGTCGCCGATGGTTTCGTCCAGCGAGACCCGCAGCGTGATCCCCATGGTGTCGCCCACCGCCTCGCGCAAGTCCGCGATCACCTCGCGCGCGAACCGCGAGCGGTTTTCCAGCGAGCCGCCGTATTCGTCGTCGCGCATGTTGGTGGCGCGGCTGAGGAAGTGCTGAAAGATGCCGAACCCATGCGCGCCGTACAGGCAGATCAGGTCGAACCCGGCCGCCTTGGACCGCTTGGCCGCGTTCACGAACCAGCGGCGCAGGTCCTTGATTTCACCCTTGGACAGGGCGCGCGCCTGTACCGGGTCATTGGTAAAGGTCCGGATCGGTCCCGGCGACACCGCCCGCGGCACCTCCTTGGTATAAAGGTTCGGCCCGTTGATCCCGGAATAGGCCAGCTGGATGCCTGCCAGCGCGCCGTGTTCCTTCATCTTGCCGGCCATCCTGGCCAGCATCGGGATGTCCTTGTCCTCCCAGAGCCGCAGCTCGATGAAGGGCGTGATCTCGGACGTGTGGTGCATCTCGCATTGTTCGGTGAACACCACGCCCCAGCCGCCCTCGGACTTGATCCCGCGCATGGCGGCGGCGGCGGAGGGGTCGCGATAGCCGCCCCCGTTGCAATGCGGCACCTGGTAGAACCGGTTTTTCGCGGTCACCGGCCCGATGGCCAGCGGTTCGAAAAGAATGTCGTAACGGGGGTCGCGCAAGGTCTGCTCCATCATCTGTCGGGCGCAGGATACCCATCGGGCAAGGGCCCGAAAGTCCGCCCTGCGAAAGCGTTGCTTAGGAAGGCGCTAAGCCGGGACGATGGGTTCGCCGCCGATGCGGGCCAGCTTGCCAGCGCGCACCAGGTCGCTGCCGTATTCGATGAAGGCCCGCACCGCGTTCGACCGGTCCGCGTCCTGCGCCGTGAGGAACCCCATGCGCAGGGGCCGGACGGCGCCCGTGATCGGCACGCAGCGCACCGGGTTGCCGTCCGGCGCGCTGTCGCTCAGCGGGCGGACATTGGCGATGGAATAGCCGAAATCATTGGCGACAAGGCTGCGCATCACCGCCATGTCGCGGGTGCGTTCGGCGATCACTGGCTTGCCGCCGACGGCGTCGAAGAAGGATAGGAAGTAATCGGCGCTCAGCGGCAGATCCAGCAGGACCATCGGGTGATCCTTGAGTTCCTCTATCGACACGGCGTCGCGCCCCGCCAACGGGTGCCCGGTGCCCATCAGCGCGATAGGTGGCAGGCGGACGAGGCCGGTGAACTGCAGGTCGGCGGGCACGTCCAGGTCATAGGTCAGCGCCAGGTCGATCTCGGATCGGCGCAGGGCGCTGAACAGCTCGACCTGGTTCAATTCAACCTGCCGCAACCGCACCTCGGGGTACTGCGCCTCGAACCCGCGCCTGAGCCCCGGCAGGACCAGTTGGGCAAAGGTCAGAAGGCAGCCGACCGACAAGGGTCCGCGCACCTTTCCCGCGATGTCCCCGGCGATGTCGTTCATCGCTGCCGCCTCGCGCAGCACCAGCCGCGCCTGTTCCATCATCTGCCGCCCGCCCTGCGTAAGCGACAGGCCCTGCGCGTGTTGGCGTACGAAAAGTGGCAGGCCGAATTCCTGTTCCAGCTGGGCAATGGCGGCGGAAATCGACGGCGAAGAGACGTTGATCCGCTCAGAGGCGCGCGCAATGCTGCCCGCCTCGCCCACGGCGACGAAATATTCCAGTTGCCGGAGGGTGTAGCGCAGCATTCCGCGTCCTTGAACAGTTGGCCTGTTCAAGCTTTGTCCAAGCGTCCCGGGGTTGCAAGCGCGCTGCGCGCGGCTCATTCGTCCCCGGGGACCCCGTAGGAGGGCGCCTCGCGCGGGTCCAGCGCGCGCTGGACGTAGGCGTCCAGTTGCGGTTTGTAGACCTCCCAGGCGGTCGCCACCGCCTCTATCGGACAATCCTCGGTCCAGTCGCAGCGCAGGTCGGCAACGGGCCAGGGCACCTTGTTCACCAGCATCATCCCCGCCGAATGCACCGGTCCGGCCTCACCGCCCGCCGCCAGCCCTGCGCGCATCGCGGCAATCAGCCTGTCACCCAGGTGGCCCTGGGCCGTCTCGAACCCTGCGACGATGGCCGCCGGCACGCCGTCGTTGTCCAGCAGGTTCCCGCCAGAGGCCACGTCACGCCCCTGCGCCTGCGTCCATATCCCTAGCGAGTTCGGCCCCGAATGGATCGCCGTGCCACCGGAAGAATCCACCGCCAGCACCTGCCGGTACTCGATGAACTTGCCGCGCTTCTGCACCTCGGCCAGGGCCTCTGCCGCGCTCATGCCGCCCGCCATCAGGTCCAGCGCCAGCGGCCCCAGCGTCGGATCGGTCACGTTCTGCGAAGCCACGGCGCCGACGCCGGCCCGGGCATAGGAACAGCGTGCCGCCACCGCCGGGGAAGACGACGAAATCGCCACCCCGAACATGCCCGTGTCGGCGCATCTTGCGACAAGTGAAAAGGTCATTCCCGCCCCCTGTGTTTCTTCTTGGTGAAAATACCCAACTCTTCGGACTCAATCGGGAATGACGGCGGTGGCGTCGATCTCGACCAGCCACTCGGGCCGCGCCAGCGCCTGCACGACAAGACCGGTGCAGACCGGGTGGACGCCCTTGATGTATTCCCCCATGACCCGGTAGATCGCCTCGCGGTGGCGCACGTCGGTGATATAGACCACCAGCTTGACCACATGGCCCATCTCGCCCCCGGCTTCCTCGACAAGCTGGCGGATGTTCTGCATCACCTTGTGGGTCTGCTCTGCCGGATCGTGGCTGTCGATGTTCTTGGCCGTGTCCAGATCCTGCGGGCACTGACCGCGCATCCAGACCGTGCTGCCGCCACGCGTGACGACCGCCTGGCACAGGTCGTTGTCCAGGCTCTGTTCCGGGTATGTGTCGCGCGTGTTGAACGTGCGGATGCGCTTGTGCGCCATGTCGGTCTCCTGTCGATGCATCGCGGCGAACATCCCCTTGCGCAGGGTCCGGCGGAAAGAACCGATAGCCTCATCGTCGCTTAGGGCACCCCTAACCGCGCTTAGCCTGACCCCAAGCAAGGCTTCACGAAAACCGTGTTTCGGGGGTGCCATCACCGGCCCTAGGGTGCCCGGCAATGATGGATCGGAGGACCGCGGGAATGGAAAGCACGGATACGGTTGTCGTTGGCGGCGGTCAGGCCGGCATCGCGATGAGCGAGCACCTGGGCAAGCTGGGCGTGCCCCATATCGTGCTGGAGCGTGATCGCATCGCCGAACGCTGGCGCACCGGGCGCTGGGACTCGCTGGTGGCCAATGGTCCGGCCTGGCATGACCGTTTCCCGAACATGGAGTTCGCCTGCGACGGCGATGCCTTCCCGGACAAGGAAAGCGTGGCCGATTATTTCGTCGCCTATGCCAAGAAGATCGGCGCGCCGCTGCGGACCGGCGTCGAGGTGACCTCCGTCACCGCGCTGGACGGGCGACCCGGGTTCCGGGTCGAGACCTCGCAAGGTGTGATCGAGGCGCGGCATGTCGTGGCGGCCACCGGCCCGTTCCAGCGCCCCGCCATCCCGCCGATCCTGCCCGAGGATGCCGGACCGATGCAGATGCACTCCAACGCCTATCGCAATCCCGACCAGCTGCCGGAAGGCGCGGTGCTGGTCGTCGGCGGCGGGTCCTCCGGTGTGCAGATCGCCGAGGAACTGATGAAGGCGGGGCGCCGCGTCTATCTTTCTATGGGTCCGCACGACCGTCCGCCGCGCCGCTATCGTGGGCGCGACAACGTCTGGTGGCTGGGTGTATTGGGCAAGTGGAACGCGGATTCGCCCGGCCCGGGGACCGAGCATGTCACCATCGCGGTCAGTGGCGCCGAGGGCGGCAAGACAGTGGATTTCCGCAAGCTGGCGGAACAGGGCATGACCCTGCTGGGCATGACCGCGGGCTATGAGAACGGCAAGCTGCGGTTTGCGCCGGATCTGAAAGAGAACCTCGACAAGGGCGACGCCAATTACCTTTCGGTCCTGGACGAGGCGGATGCCTATATCGCCCGTCATGGACTGGATCTGCCGGAAGAGCCGGAGGCGCGCATCATCCCGGACGACCCCGCCTGCGTGCGTGACCCGATCCTTGAGCTGGACCTAGCCGAGGCCGGGATCGGCACGGTGCTCTGGGCGACGGGCTATGCCTTCGACTTCGGCTGGATCAAGGCCGATACCTTCGATGATCGCGGCCGTCCGATCCACCAGCGCGGCGTGTCCGAGGAGCCGGGGCTCTATTTCGTCGGGTTGCCCTGGCAGAGCCGCCGGGGGTCCTCCTTTATCTGGGGTGTCTGGCACGATGCCAAGTTCATCGCCGACCAGATCGACATCCAGCGCGGCTACATGGCATATCAGGGCAATGCCCGCCGCGTGACAGAGGATGCCTGACGCCCATGAAACTGGCCCTGTACCAGGGGGCGCCCACCGATGGCGACATCGAGGGCGCCTTTGACCGCATCGAACGTGCCCTGACTGCGGCCAGCGCGATGGGGGCGCGCATGGCCGTCTTCCCCGAACTGTTCCTGCCCGGCTACAACCGCCCCGACCTGCATTCCGCCCTGTCACAGGAACAGGACGGTGACTGGGAACGCCGCCTTGCCGATCTGTGCCGGGCGGCGGGGGTCGGGCTGACCCTGGGCTGGGCTGAACGCGATGGCGATACGGTGTTCAACGCCGCCAGCTGTTTCGACCCTACCGGCGCGAAACTGGCACATTACCGCAAGCTGCAATTGTTCGGTCCGATGGAGGCGGCGAGTTTCGCGCCGGGCGGGGCCTATTGCACCTTCGACCTGGGCGGTTTCCGGGCCGCACTGCTGATCTGTTACGACGTGGAATTTGCCCATCACGTCACGGCGCTGTCCCGGCGCGGTGTCGACCTGTTGCTGGTTCCGACGGCAAACCCGGCAGGGTTCGAGAATGTCGCCGACGTGCTGGTGCCCGCGCGCGCCTTTGAGAACGCGATGACGGTGGTCTATGCGAATTACGACGGCAGCGAGGCAGGCCTGGAATTTGGTGGTCACTCTTCCATCGTCGGGCCGGACGGCAATGTGCTGGCGCGGGGCGGGGCGGGCGAGGCGCTGTTGATCGCCGATCTCGGGCATCGCGACAGGCTGGATTCCGGTTTTCTCAGCACCCAGAACCGGGATCGGCGCGAGATCGAGTAGGCAGGGGTCTTATTCGCCGTCGCTGACCGCCGCCCAATCCAGTCCGAACCGCGCAAGGTACTTGCGCAGCCGGTCCGCATCATTGGTCGAGGAGCGTTTCGCCCGTGAGGCGGCGAAGAGGCTGCGGCCCGCCGCGCTGATGCTGGCAGAGTTGCGGCAACAGCGGATCACCTCGGCCAGTTGCACCAGGTCGAAACGGTCGATCTCGGCGGCGGCCTCGCCCAGAACCTCCCGGACAAGCCTTGCATCGCCATCGGCCTCGGCGCTGCGCCAGTCGGCCTGCAGAGTGGTGATCTCATCCTCGACCATCGCAAGCGTGATCCGCCCCCGCGGGGCCAGCACGCACAACCGCCGGATCGACCCGCCGAAATCGCGGAAATTGCCGGGCCAGGGCGTGCCCGGATCGGAGGCAAACCTCAGGTAACGGTCGCGTGCATCGGTGTTGAAGCCCACGCGGTTGCCCAGGTCCTTTTCCGCCCGGTCCAGTTCAAAGCGCAGGTTGGGCTCGATGTCCTCTCGCCGCTCACGCAGGGCTGGCAGGCGGAAACTCCACATGTTCAGGCGCGCCAGCAGGTCGGGACGGAACAGCCCCTCAGCCGTTAAAGTGCGCAGGTCACGGTTCGCGCCCGCGATGACCTGGAACCGGCTTGTCACTTCGCTATCGGACCCCAGCGGATAAAATCGCCCGCTTTCGATGGCGTGCAACAGGATCGACTGCTCCTTGAGGCCCAGTTCGTCCACCTCGTCGAGGAACAGCACCCCTCCGTCCGCCTCGCGCAGGAACCCGCTGCGTTCGGTCCCTGCCTGCCCGGTAAAGCTGCGCCGCTGGCCGAACAGCGTGGCCCGCGCATCCTGGCCGCGCAGCGTGGCGCAGTTGACATGGACCAGCCGTCCCTTGAGACGACGCCTGTCCAGTTTCAGCGAATAGATGCGCTCGGCCAGCTGCGTCTTGCCGGTGCCGGTCTCCCCCAGCAGCAGGATCGGCTCATTGGAATTGCTGGCCACCAGTTCGATCCGGTCGATCAACGCGTTGTAGGCGGGGTTCGAGGTCGCGATCCCGCCTTTCAACTGGTCGCTGTATTCGCGGGACAGCTGATCGAACCGCTGTTGCAGCGCGTTGTAGCGGCTGAGGTCGAGGTCGATGAGGTCGAACTTGGCCTTGTCCTCTTCCCGGCCCGGCGGGCCGGTCTGGATCAGCCGGGCTGGGATGTGGCGGCTTTCGGTCAGCAGGAACCAGCAGATCTGCGCCACATGCGTGCCTGTGGTCAGGTGAACGTGATACCTCTCGCGGTCCTCGTCGAATCCGTAGCCGCGGGCAAAGTCGAAGAGCTTGCCGTAGACCTCCTGGAAATCCCAGGGGTCGGAGAGGTCGAGGTTGCGCAGCATGACCTCTGTCTGCGGATTGGTTTCCTGCACCTCGGTCCGGACGATGTCGGCAAGATCCCTGAACCGCATGTCATAGAGGATTTCGAGCCGGTCGACGGGGAAGCCGTCATGCGTGACCAGACTCACCGTGGGCTTCCAGCGCCGCCTGCGCCCCATGTCGAGCTGCGTTCCGAGGAATCCGAGGACGACGTTGCGCATGTGGTTATCCGGATAGATAAGTTAGTATCTTCCTGTATCGTAACGAGGCGGGGGGATTCCGGCAATACCCAGATTAGTCCTTTGAATTCAGTGTCTTGATTGGATTTTCATTTTTCCTCGGGCGGCCGCCTTGCTCATGGCAAAACATCCTCACCAACAACGAAGGAACAGAGCAATGGCAAACAAATCCGTGTTTGCATCGATCCGGGGCCGGTTGCTGCCCAAGGCAACCACCGTGAACGCCGAAGGCGCGCCGGCCTACGCCTATTCCGATGCACATGCCCTGGCGCAGTTGGCGGCCACAGGCACATTCGGTGGCCTGTTCTACCAGTCCGCCCAGGATGAACTGACCCGTGTGGTCGCGCTTGCAGAAAAGGTCGAACCGGCCTTCCTGGCGCAGACGGCGATCTATGCCCGCCAGTCGGGCTACATGAAGGACATGCCGGCGATGCTTCTGGCGGTGCTGGCGCGGCGCGATCCGGCGCTCTTCCGGGCGGTCTTTGGCCGCGTGGTGGATCACGGCAAGATGCTGCGGACCTTCGTGCAGATCGTGCGGTCGGGCCAGACCGGGCGCAAGTCGCTGGGTTCGGCGCCCAAGGCGATGGTGCAGCACTGGCTGAACACGGCCTCGGACCGGGCCATCCTGAACGCCAATATCGGCAACGATCCGTCGCTGAAGGACGTGATCAGGATGGTGCACCCGAAGCCGGAGACGGCAGAGCGCGAGGCGCTGTTCGCCTGGATCGTCGGGCGTCCCTGCGACGTGTCGAAACTGCCGGAGGCTGTGCAGGACTGGATGACCTTCAACGAAGGGGCCGACGGGGACTTGCCCGACGTGCCGTTCCAGATGCTGACGCAACTGCCGCTGACCGCGGACCACTGGGCGCAGATCGCGCGCAAGGGCTCGTGGCAGATGGTGCGCCAGAACCTGAACACCTTCCTGCGCAAGGGCGTCTTCGCCGATGCGCGGATGGTGGAACAGGTCGCAGCAAAGCTGCGAGACCCCAAGGCGGTCTCGAAGGCGCGGGCCTTTCCGTACCAGATGATGGTTGCGGCCAAGCACGCGAGCGACGAGATGCCCCGCGAGATCGTGGATGCCTTGCATGACGCGATGGAGTTGGCGGTGCGAAACGTGCCGAAGGTCTCTGGCGAGGTCGTGGTCTGCCCGGACGTCTCGGCGTCAATGACATGGCCGGTGACCGGCTACCGCAAGGGCGCGAGCTCGGCGGTGCGTCACGTGGACGTGGCCGCATTGGTTGCGGCGTCGTTCATGCGAGTGAACCGCAAGTGCCAGGTTCTGCCGTTCGAGGTGACGGTGCGCAACGCACGCCTGAACCCGCGCGACACGATCCTGACCAACGCGGATCGCCTGTCGGCCCTGGCCGGGGGCGGGACCAACTGTTCGGCACCGCTGCGTCAGCTTAACGAGCGTCGTCACGCACCGGACCTTGTGGTCTTCGTGTCCGATAACCAGTCCTGGGTGGATGCCCGGGGCGGGCGCCAGTCGACGGCGATGATGCACGAATGGGCGGCGCTGAAACGGCGCAACCCGCAGGCCAAGCTGGTCTGTATCGACATCGCGCCCTACGGCACGACGCAGGCGCAGACTCGTGAGGACGTGCTGAACATCGGCGGGTTCTCGGACGCGGTCTTTGACCGGATCGCGGATTTCGTGAAGGGCCGGCAAGGGTCCGAGCACTGGGTGCAGGAGATCGAGAAGATCGAGCTCTGAGCATCTGACACCAAAGGGTCAGGCGGAATGCCGACGGGACTACATTTTCAGGACATGTACCTGTCTCGTCATTTTCTTGTCCGCCTGACCCATCGGAACATGGAACGGAAAGGATTCAATCCCGGCGAATGCCGGCGGAACTACAGCGCTGTTAACGCCCAGGTTGCGGGTTCGAATCCCGTCGCGGTCGCCACACACCATTCACGGGCAGGGTATTCCCGCCTGTCGGATCGGTGCCCCAACGGGGACTATGGCCGCGTAGCTCAACGGAAGAGCAGGTCATGTTTCGCCACCCCTTTGTCGCCGGGACAAATTGCCAAGGATTAGCTCAGTTTGGCAGAGTGCCGCACCCGGACTGCGGAAGCCGAAGGTTCGAATCCTTCATCCCTGACCAATTCATCCGGGAGGAATGCCTGCGGGGTTACTTGTCTTTCACACATGCCACACCTCGCAACTCCTTGTCCTCCCGGCCAAATTCGAAAGGAAATCCCCGGCGAATGCCGAAGGAACTACATGCCTCCAACCAGACCGGGTCACCAGGCGGTTCGATTCCGCCTTTGGCAATCGCCCAGACGGCAAACGCGCGTCACGCGCGGGGCGGGTCCCGGACATGTTTCTTCACCCTTGTCGCCGGGGGCCATTTCAGGAGATGTTTTCATGACGATGTCGGATGAAGCCACGTTTGACCCGGTCACCGGGCACCACCTCAAGGACTGGGGCCATCGCCCTGGCAAGCATTTCCCCGTTCTGCTGGAAAAGGCGAACGCGATGCGTGCCGAGGGTTATGGCCTTTTGCGCATCCGCCAGGAACTGGATGGAATGGCCCCGCCAGAGCCGGACACGCTGGCGCTGCGCGCGCCCGGCGAAATGGCCTTTTCCGAGAACATCGAGATTTCGCATCCCGACGAGCAGGAGAACGTCGCCAAGGTTCGTGCCACCATGCGCGAACTGATGCGCACGCCAACGATCGAGGCCGGGGCGATCATGCCGGACGCCTGCCCGGCAGGGCCGGAAGGGACGATTCCGGTCGGGGGCGTGGCGGCTGCAAGAAACGCGATCCACCCGGGGATGCATTCGGCCGACATCTGTTGTTCGGTCATGATCTCGGACATGGGGATGGCCGATCCCAGGGCGGTGCTGGATGCCGCGCAGTCGGTCACGCATTTCGGACCCGGCGGGCGCCCGCAGGGCAAACGCTATAGCCTGCCGGTCGATCTGCTGGACGAGATTCGCTACAACTCCTTCCTCTGCACGCAGAAGATCCTGGGCATGGCGCAGGCGCACCTGGGGACGCAGGGGGATGGCAATCATTTCCTGTTCGTCGGACGTTCACGCAAGACCGGGCGCACGGCGATGGTGACGCACCACGGCTCTCGCGGTCCGGGGGCGGTGCTCTACAAGGAGGGGATGATCGCGGCGGAACGTTTTCGCCGAGAGCTGTCGCCCGAAACGCTGAAGCAGAACGCCTGGATTCCGGCGGACAGCGAAGAGGGGCAGGACTACTGGGACGCCCTGCAGATCATCCGCCAGTGGACCAAGACCAACCACGCGATGATCCACGACGCGACGGCGGCGGTTGCCGGGGCCGAGGTGGGAGACCGCTACTGGAACGAGCACAACTTCGTCTTCAAGCGTGGCGATCTCTACTTTCACGGCAAGGGCGCGACACCGGCCTGGAGGGACTATGCCGATGACGCCAGCGGGTTGACGCTGATCCCGCTGAACATGGCGCAGCCGGTCCTGGTGACGCGCGGGTTGGATGCGGCAAGCGGGCTGGGGTTCAGCCCGCATGGGGCCGGGCGCAACTTTTCCCGTTCCGAGCACCGCCGCCGCATGGGGTCGGTCACGCCCGACCAGATGCTGAAGGCCGAGACAGAGGGGCTGGACATCCGGTTTCACGCCGGGGCGGTGGATGCCTCGGAACTGCCGTCCAGCTACAAGGATGCGGACAGCGTCGTGGCGCAGATCAAGTCCTACGGGCTGGCCGAGATCGAGGATTACATCGACCCTTACGGCTGCATCATGGCGGGCGACGTGCCACCGTTCTGGGCCAAGAAAAAGAAGGGTGCCCGGCGCGGTGCCTGACGGGTCCAGAAGGCGGGCCGGCGCGATCAGCCCGGCCCGCTGACAATCCTGCTCAGCCGGGGCAATCCGTCCCATTTTCAAGTTTTTCGGAATAGAGTTGTCGGCAACCGCTTGCTGGCCCGGCGCCGGGCGTCAGGCTAGGTTCGGGGGAACCCCAATGTCCCAGAGGCCAATATGACCGCAAGCTACTATGCACAGATGGGGGGGCATCCTCCTCAAGAGCAGATCATGACGGACCGCGCCGTGTTCACCGACGCCTACGCGGTGATCCCCAAGGGCACGATGCGCGACATCGTCACCAGCTTTCTGCCGTTCTGGGAGGGTACGCGTCTTTGGGTGCTGTCGCGTCCGCTGAGCGGCTTTGCCGAGACCTTTTCCCAGTACATCATGGAAGTCGCGCCCGGCGGCGGGTCTGACCGGCCCGAAACCGATCCCGGCGCCGAGGCCGTGATTTTCGTTGTCGAAGGCACCGGCACGCTGACCATCGACGGGACGGCCCATCCGCTGGAACCCGGGAGCTTTGCCTTCCTGCCGCCCGCGACCGACTGGACCCTTCGGAACACCGGTGACGCGCTGCTGAAATTCCACTGGATCCGCAAGGCCTACGAGGCGGTCGAGGGACTGCCCGCGCCCGAGGCCTTCGTGACCAACGAAAAGGACATCACCCCCGCCGCCATGCCGGGCACGGACGGCAAATGGGCGACCACGCGGTTCGTCGATCAGACCGACCTGCGCCATGACATGCATGTGACCGTCGTGACGTTTGAACCCGGCGGCGTGATCCCCTTTGCCGAGACCCACGTGATGGAACACGGCCTCTACGTTCTCGAAGGCAAGGCGGTCTACCGGCTGAACACGGATTGGGTCGAGGTCGAGGCCGGGGATTACATGTGGCTGCGCGCCTTCTGCCCGCAGGCCTGCTATGCGGGCGGGCCGGGGCGGTTCCGCTACCTGCTCTACAAGGACGTGAACCGGCATATGCCGTTGCGGTTGACGCCCCGCGGCTGACCGGCCCCAAGGCAGGCCATCAAAAGGGCCGGTATGCTTTCCATAAGTGCGCAAGCAGATGCGTTGCGTCACCGGTCCGCTGGCACGGCGGGCGTGAACTGTTGGTGGTCAAGCGCCTTCGCGGAAAACAGCGAGGGCGCTTTCGTTTCAAGTGTCGGGTATGCGGGCCTTTGCTGCCGTTCGCCTAGGTGTTCAGACTGTCCAGAACCTCCAGGCTGAACCGATCCAGCGTTTCAACATCGTCCGATTGCGCGACCCAGGCGCGGTCCAGCTCCAGTGTACCAGTCGGGACAAGTCTCTCCGCGATTTCGGTCGGAGTGGTGTCGTCGGTGCGACCACCGGCCCAATCATGAAATGCTGTGGAATATCGCACGGCCGCTCCGCTGGACGAGAGGCCGATTGTTCCCCCTTCCGCAAAGAATGTCAGCCCATCCCCCATCTCTTCCCCGATCAGGACGAGCCGTTCTCCCAGGCGGTGCTTCAGGATGGCGGTGAAGACGATAGCGGCAGAGAAGGTGAATTTGTCGATGAGCAAACCGACCCGCCGGCCTTCCGCACCCTCAGAGATCGCGTCGATCAAAGGCATGGTCTGAAGAAAGTCCCCGCCTGTATTTCCGCGAACGTCAATGATCAGGGGCGTGCCCGGGCGCGATCTTACCACGTCTGCAGCCTCGGAAACCGCAAGTGGAAGTGCCGTTTCGCCGGGGTCGAAGAAGCTCGGAAGGACCAATAAGATCCCGGGTTGACCAAAGTCTTTCGTCCTCAGAAAGGATTTGGGCGTCCAGGATGCGTCGGCTTTTCCGTGTTCACCGCGAGGATAGAGCGTGGAGCCGGGCACCAAATTCGCGGGATTCAGAAGTAGTTCGCTGAGCTCCCCCGTCCGGCTTCGTACCCGGTATTCGATTGCGTCGCCGCCCGAAAGAACGCCCAGGTGCCGCAATGCACTTGGCCATGCAAACAGGATTGGCCCGATGACGCGTTTTCGTTGCGGCGTCCCCGCCAGAAGTTTCTCTGCGGCAACCTCGATTTCGCCTACGGGAACACCATTGATGGATATCAAATCGCCCCCAATCGCATCAGAGAAACCCGACGCGGCGTCGAGCAGGCGCACAGTGGTGCCGATGGTTGCGAACCTTAGAGGGAGAACCAAGATGGCATCGTTTGGGATCAGGCGCGTGTGACCGTTCCCCGGCAAAGCCAGAAGGCGCATCAGGGAAAGCAGGAACGCATCCTTCGAGTTCGCGAGTGCACTTTGCCGGGCTTCGGTGATGTGAAATTCCAACTCCTCGCGTCCGACCAGTCGGAAGCTGGGGTCGGCCGGAAGGACCGAGGTTACTATCTGCTCTAGGTCATGGATCATCGTCATACGTCACTGTGTAGTCATGTGTGCCGCATTGTCCAAGATGGCCTCGGAACAGACGTTGCAGGGGCTGACAACACATCCGGTCGGGAGCTTTTGGTTGCCGTGGAGACTCCTTCGCATGGGAAGTGCAATGGCAACCGGGAGATGATGCAAAAAGGCCCGCTGGACAACAGCGGGCCTTGGTCGTTTCTCATGGAGTAGATCAACTCTGCTTGAGCGATCCGTCCCCGTGGCCGGCCATTCCGCCCGAGACTTCTTCGGTGGACTCATCGGCGAGTTCGTGCGGCAGGACCAGGTTCAGCACGATGGCGATCAGGGCCGCGGGCAGGATGCCAGAGGTTGCCAGCACCTTGACCGTTCCGGGCAGGTACTGCAGCGCGTCGGGTTCAAGCTGCAGGCCCAGGCCCAGCGACAGGGCAATGGCAAAGATCACCATGTTGCGACGGTTCCAGTGCACGTCCGACAACATCGAGACACCCGCCGCGACCACCATGCCGAACATCACGATCACGCCGCCGCCCAGAACCTCGATCGGGACCGAGGAGATGATGGCGCCGATCTTGGGCACCAGGCCGCAGAGGATCAGGAAAAAGGCGCCGATGGTGACGACGGTCCGGCTCATGACGCCGGTCATGGCGATCAGGCCGACGTTCTGGCTGAACGAGGTGTTGGGCAGGGCGCCGAACAGGCCAGAGATCGCCGTGCCGACACCGTCGGCAAAGGTCGCGCCCTGGATTTCCTTGTCCGTCGCCTCGCGGCCCGCGCCGCCCTTGGTTATACCGGACACGTCGCCTACGGTTTCCACTGCCGAGACGAAGGACATCAGGCAGAAGCCGACAACCGCCGCGACAGAGAACTCAAGGCCGAAATGCAGCGGGTTCGGCAGTGCGAAAGGCGCGGCGCGGCCGACGTTGCCCAGGTTCACCTGACCCAGCGCGAAGGCCAGCGCATAGCCCACGAGCAGGCCCACCAGTACGGCCGAAACCGACAGCATGCCACGGGCAAAGAACTTCAGCCCCAGCGTCACGAAAATCACCGTGCCCGCCATCAGCCAGTTGATGCCCGATCCGTATTCGGGCGTGCCGATGGCCGGAACGCCGCCCGCCGCGTACTGAACCCCGACCTTGACCAGCGCCAGACCGATCATGGTCACCACCAGTCCGGTGACCAGCGGCGGCAGGGCAAAGCGGATCTTGCCGATGAAAAGGCCCAGCGTTGCGTGAAACAAACCGCCGACCAGAATACCGCCCATCAGCACGGCGATGGCATCCACGCCCTTGCCAGCGACGAGCGGGATCATGATCGGGATAAAGGCAAAACTCGTGCCCTGCACGATCGGCAGCCGCGCCCCGATGGGGCCAAGTCCGATGGATTGAAACAGCGTCGCGATCCCGGCAAAGAACATCGACATCTGGATCATGTAGATCATCTGCGGAAAGTCGGGCGAATTCGAGCCAAAGCCAAAGCCCGCCGCGCCGCAGACAATGATGGCCGGGGTCACGTTCGAAACGAACATGGCCAGGACGTGCTGGATCCCCAGTGGCACCGCCTTGGCGATGGGCGGTGTGTAATTCGGGTCGCGGAGCTGCTCCGGTGTCCCGATGGATGTATCGGCCATGTTCTTTCCTCCAATGAATACGGGTGCCGGCTCCTCCTCCGACTGCCCATTCAGGTTTTGATTTCGTAAGGCGCCTCGAACCAGTGTTCTTCCAGGTTCGGACCCTCTCCGATCCGGTCCACCACCGCGAAAAGACCGGGCGCCACCAGCGGCGTCAGGACGCCGTGCCAGGTTCCGCGGTGAAAGTTGATGGCCTGCCCGGGGGCGCTCAGGAAGGCGCGCGGGGTGCCCGGTTTGCCGCCTTCGTCCCCGGCGACGACAACCAGGAAGCCATCCATGCTCATGGGAATGAAGCATTGGCTGCCGTCGGGATGCCGTTCGACCATGTCCAGTTTCAGCGGCAGGCTGCGCGGCTCTGCCTTGAACAGGCTGACGCCTGCGCGCGCGTCGGCAAAGTCCAGCCGCGCGCGGTCGTGGTAGCGGCCGCAAAGTCCCTGGTTGATGAGCTTGTCTGCCTCGCCCGCCGTGTCGAGCACGTCGCCGAAACCGGCAAAGGCCTCGCGGGTCAGGGGCTCTGCGACGATGCTGCGGCTCATGCGGCGAACTTCTCTTCCAGGCGCAGCTCGGCGATGCGCTCCACCTGGCGACAGGCCTCTGCGAATTCGGTCTCGCGGTCGTTGGCGACCCGGCGTTTGAAGGCCTCCATGATCGTGGCCTTGGTGTTGTCGCGGACCGCGATGATGAAGGGAAAGCCGAACTTGTCCGTGTAGGCGGTGTTCAACTCGGTAAAGGTGGCGCGTTCCTCGTCGGTCAGCGCATCAAGCCCGACAGAGGCCTGTTCTGCCGTCGATTCCGCCGTCAGCCGCTTGGCCTCGGCCAGCTTGCCGGCAAGGTCGGGGTGCGCGGTGAGCACGCCAAGGCGCTTGTCCTCGTCCGCGGCGCGGAACACGCGTGCCAGCGCCGAATGCACGCCCGTGGCGGTGTCATGGGTCGGACCCAGTTCCAGCGCATGGGCGCCCTCGGCGATCCAGGGGCTGTGCTCGAAGATGCCACCGTATTCTGCCACAAAGCTGTCGCGGTCCATCTCGGAGGGGCGTTGTCGGGTCATCGGCGGGTGCTCTTTTGTCCAGTGTTCGGCGATCTGCAGGCGCGTGGCGAACCAGACACCCTCGTGGGATTGCATGTACGCCAGCGCGCGTTTCAGCGCGGCCATCCGGCTGGGCCGGCCGACCAGGCGGCAATGCAGGCCGATCGACATCATCTTGGGGGCGCCCTCTGAGCCCTCGGCGTAGAGAATGTCGAAGGAATCCTTCAGCATCGCCTCGAACGGGTCGCCGTGTGTGAACCCGGCCTGGATCGCAAAGCGCATGTCGTTGCAATCCATAGTGTAGGGCACGATCAGCTGGTCGCGGCCATTCGCCCGGTGCCAATAGGGCAGGTCATCTGCGTAACTGTCTGAAATATAGGCGAACTGACCCTCATCTGCGGCCAGATCGACCGTGTTCATGGAGCAGCGCCCGGTGTACCAGCCGCGCGGCGGTGTGCCGGTGACCTCGGTGTGCAGCGCGATCGCATCGCGAATCTGCGCGCGTTCCTCTGCCTCGGTCATGTCCTTGTGTTCGATCCACTTCAGCCCGTGGCTGGCGATCTCCCAACCGGCCTCTTTCATGGCCTTGACCTGTTCCGGGGCCCGCGCCAGTGCCGTGGCGACGCCGTAGACGGTCACCGGCAGGTCGCGCAGGGCGCGGTGCACCCGCCAGAACCCGGCGCGCGCGCCGTATTCGTAGATCGATTCCATGTTCCAGTGGCGCTGTCCCGGCCAGGGCTGGGCGCCGGTGATCTCGGAGAGGAAGGCCTCGGAGGCGGCATCGCCATGCAGGGTGCAGTTCTCGCCGCCTTCCTCGTAGTTCAGAACGATCTGGACGGCGATCCTTGCGCCGCCGGGCCAGTTTGCGGCGGGTGGCGTCGCGCCATAGCCGGTCATGTCTCTTGGATAACGTGTCACGTCTGCCCTCATCGAATTTGGGCATTTATAAACCAGAATAATCGGGGAGTTTTTCAAAAAACGTTTGAAGGTGCCTTTAGCCCCGCAGGTTTTGCACCGGGGCGCGAACCCGCCCTATAAGACGTCAAGCAAGGGAGTTTGCAGCAATGGCCGGATACCTGACCACCCATGTTCTCGACACTGCGCGCGGGTGCCCCGCAAAGGGCATCACGATCGCCCTTTACCGGGTATCGGGAAACTCGCACCGCAAGATCGCCGAGACCGTAACCAATGACGACGGCCGCACCGATGCGCCGATTCTTCCGGCCGAGCAATTCGAGACTGGTACCTACGAGCTCGTTTTCTTTGCGGGCGATTACCTTCGCCGCACCGGACAGGCAAATGACGAGATCCTGTTTCTGGATCAAGTTCCGATACGCTTCGGCATGTCGGATCCCGACGCCCATTATCATGTCCCGCTGCTGCTGTCGCCTTTCGGCATGAGCACCTATCGCGGCAGCTGAACCCGCTTTTCGGCGTCGCGGACGACGGCGCCGATGCGATCTATCACGAATTCCATGAACATCCGGGTCTTGGGGTCCTGCCTGCGCCGATGGGTGAACAGGCAGGCCATCTGGATGGGCTCTGGCGGCGTCTGCGTCGCGACGGGAACCAGCCGGCCCGCTTCGAGGTGATCCGCGACCTCGAAGATCGGTTTCAGCGCGATTCCATGCCCGCCCAGGGCCCAGTCGGTCAGAACGTCCCCGTCATCGGATTCGTAGCGGCCCGTGATCGGGAATTTCCGCACACCCTCCGGGGTCTTCAACCGCCATTGGAATTCCGTCGCGCCGGGAAAGCGCAGGTTCAGGCACTCGTGTCCCTTCTCCAGGATCTCGTCGCCGGTCATCGGTGTCCCGCGCGCCTCAAGGTAGGACGGCGCGGCGCAAAGCACCCTTTCGACATCTGAAATCTTGCGGATGCGCAGGTTGCTGTCCTCTGGCTGACCAAGAAAGAACGCCAGGTCCAGCCCCTCGGTCGTCAGGTCGACCTTGCGGTCGGTCAGGCGCAACCGCACGTTGACCTCTGGGTAGGTCTCCAGGAAATCCGGCACCTGCGGCGCGATCAACCGCCGCCCGACGCCCAGAGGCGCCGCCACGAACAGCGATCCCTTGGGATTCTCCGTGATGCTGACCACCTGCGCCTCGGCATTCTCGACTGATTCCAGGATCTCGCAGGCGCCGCTGTAGAAGGCCCGGCCATGTTCGGTGGGGGTCAGGCTGCGCGTGGTGCGCTGGAACAGCCGCACGCTGAGGTGTTCCTCAAGCTGGGAGATTCGCGAAGAGGTGACCGCAGGCGAAATCCGCAGGTCCCGACCCGCTGCCGACATGCTGCCAAGTTCATAGACACGCACAAAAGTTCGGATATTGTCGAGATAGGACATTGTTCTGCAATTTTTGATGCTGCTTGGTATTGAGCAGCGATACCAGAACAATTCTCATCCGCATAGTGTGCCGTGGATTCGACCCTTTAGGAGGCTTGCCATGTACGATCTGGCCATCATGTGGGATTGGGCGGCCTTTGCCGTCCGCTGGCTGCATGTCATCACCGCAATCGCCTGGATTGGCTCATCGTTCTACTTCATCGCGCTGGACTTGGGCCTGCGAAAGGTGCCGCATCTGCCGGTCGGCGCGCATGGCGAGGAATGGCAGGTCCACGGCGGCGGTTTCTATCACATCCAGAAATACCTGGTCGCACCGGAACAGATGCCGGACCACCTGACCTGGTTCAAATGGGAAAGCTATGCCACCTGGCTGTCGGGTGCGGGTCTCTTGATGATCGTCTACTGGGTCGGCGGAGAGCTGTTCCTGCTGGATCCGACCAAGGCGGAATTGTCGCTGTGGCAGGGCATCCTGATCTCGGCCGCGACGATCAGTGTGGGCTGGCTGCTGTACGACTTCCTCTGCAAGTCGAAGCTGGGTGACTATCCGACCGCGATGATGCTGGTGCTGTTTGTCATCATCGTGGTGATGAGCTGGGGTCTCAACCAGGTGTTCACGGGCCGCGCCGCCCTGCTGCACCTGGGTGCCTTCACGGCAACGATCATGACGGCCAACGTGTTCTTCATCATCATGCCGAACCAGCGCGTCGTGGTGAAGGACCTGCAAGAGGGCCGGACCCCCGATCCCAAGTATGGCAAGATCGCCAAGCTGCGCTCGACACACAACAACTACCTGACCCTGCCGGTCATCTTCCTGATGCTGTCGAACCACTACCCGCTGGCCTTCGGCACCGACTACGCCTGGATCATTGCCAGTCTCGTGTTCCTGATGGGGGTGACGATCCGGCACTACTTCAACTCGATGCACGCCCGCAAAGGCCAGCCGAACTGGACCTGGGCCGTCACGGTGATCCTCTTCATCGTCATCGCCTGGCTGTCGACCGCGCCGATGCTGGACACCTACGACGAGGCAGAGGCACGCCCGCTGTCGCCCTACGAACAGCAATTCGCCTCGGCCGAGGGGTTCTCGGATGCCTATGACGTGGTGCTGGGCAACTGCTCGATGTGCCATTCGCGCGAACCCGTCTGGGAGGGTGTGCTCTGGCCGCCCAAGGGCGTGGTGCTGGAGACGGAGTCCGACGTGGCCCGCCATGCCAAGCAGATCTTCCTTCAGTCCGGGGTGAGTCACGCGATGCCGCCGCCCAACGCGATCTCGACGATGGATGCGGAAAGCCGGGCCACCATCATTGCATGGTATCGCGACGCGACGCGCTAAGGCGCAAGGAATGACGGCAACACCCCGGGCAGGACCTCCTGCCCGGGGTGTTGCCGTTCATGTGGCGGGGATAAGGGCCAGGTCCTTGAGCGGTACGCCCGTGTCGGCCGCGGCCTTGGGCAGGGGGGACTTGCCACTCTCGATCAGGCGTTTGCCGGTCATGTAGGCGCGCGGGTCGTTCATCGCGTCCACGGCCAGCAGTTCGGAGCCGCGATAGTACCAGTGACTTTGCGTACCCGGCTTGTCCCCGGGGCGCGTGACGACCCGGTCATAGCCGGTGTTCAACCCGGCGATCTGCAGCTTGGTCGCGTATTGATCCGACCAGAACCAGGGTTTGGCGACGTAAGGGTGCGGCTGTCCCAGCATCGCGGCGGCGACGGCCTCGGCCTGGTCGATGGCATTGGGCACGCTTTCCAGCCGGATGCGGCGGTTCTTCCAGGGGAAGGAACAGCAATCCCCGGCGGCATAGATGCCCTCGGCGCTGGTGCGGCCTAAAACATTCACCGCTATCCCGTTGTCGATGGTCAGACCCGCCGCCTCGGCCAGAGCCGTGGCGGGGCGCACGCCGATGCCGCAAATGACGAAATCGACCTCCAGCGTGCTGCCGTTGGACAGCCTGGCGGAGAGGGTGTCCCCGCGCTGGTTCAGGCCGTCCAGCCCGCAGCCTTCGCGGATATCGACGCCATGCGCGGCATGGAGGGCCTTGATCCAGGTGGCGGTTTCGGCGCAGGCCACGCGCGCAAGGATACGCGGCGCCGTTTCCACAAGCGTCACCTGCACGCCCTGCTGCGCCGCGACCGCCGCCGCCTCCAGGCCGACGTAGCCACCGCCGACGATTAGTGCGCGGCGCCCGGCGCGGAATTCATGCGCTGCGGCATCGGCGTCGGCCAGGCTGCGCATGGTGTAGACGCCGGGCAGGTCGCCGCCAATGGCACCGGGCAGGCGCATCGGGTCGGCGCCGGTGGTCAGGGCGATCCTGTCGGCGGTGATCTCGCGGCCATCTGCCAGGCGCAGGCGCCGGGTCTTGGCGTCCAGTGACGCCACTCTGGTATCGGTGAAAAGGTCGATCTCCTGCTCGGCGTAGAAACTCTCGGGCCGCAGAAAGAGCCGGTCGAGTGCCATCTCGCCCAGCATGTATTTCTTGGACAGGGGCGGGCGCTGGTAGGGCGCGACGGGTTCGGCGCCGAACAGCGACAGCCGCCCGTCATAGCCAAGCGCGCGAAGCTTCGCGGCCAGCGCCGCGCCTGCCTGGCCGGCGCCGATGATGGCGATATGGGTCATTGGGGAAGGTCCTGTTGGCGGCGGCGGGCACGGCAAGGCGCGCCCGCCAGCAGGGTCAGTACATCTTGTAGGGCAGGAACTTGCCGTCGAGGATGACCTTCACGCGGTCGCCCTTGGGGTCCTCGGTGCGCGAAATGTCCATCGTGAAGTCGATGGCCGACATGATCCCGTCACCGAATTCCTCTTCGATCAGCGCCTTCATCGTGGTGCCATAGACGGCCACGACCTCGTACAGGCGATAGATCAACGGGTCGGCGGGGACCTGCGTCGGGATCGAGCCACGGTAGGGCACCATCATCAAGAGCGCCATTTCCTCGTCGGAAAAGTTCAGCCCCAGCGCGTTGCCGGCCTTTTCGACCTGCTCCCTGGTCATGGACAGCTGGCCCATCAGCGCGGCGGTCACCCATTCCTTGGACTGGCCGACCTCCTTGGCCACGTCGGCCCATTTCACGCCGGTGAATGTCTTGTGCGCGATGATCTTCTCGGTCAGTTCGGCGCGGGTTGTCATGGTTTCAGTCTCCGTTCTTGTCAGGGGGTGGAAAAACCGGGTCAGGCGGGGAAGGGCAGGCCTTCCTCGATCGGCAGGGCGGGATCGCGGGACCATTCATTCCAGGATCCGAAGTACAGCGCGACATCCTTCACCCCGGCCTCCTTGAGGGCCAGGAAGGTGTTCGAGGCGCGCGCGCCCTTGAAGCAGTAAAGCTTGACCGGCGTGTCCGGGGTGATCCCCACGGTGGCGCATTCGGCCAGCACCTCGTCACGGGATTTCATCATCGGGCCGTCGGCGCCCGGCTTCATCATGCGGTACCATTCGATCCAGACGGCGCCGGGGATGCGGCCCTTGCGCGGGCAGAAGTCGACGCCGTAGGGCGAAGAGGACGTGCCGATCCATTCGTCGATGTCGCGCACGTCGAGGATCACGGCATCCTCCTCCGCCAGCGCGGCCTTCATGTCGTCGAGATCCATCATGATCTCGGCGGCGGACTCGTCGATTTCGAACCCGCCAGGTGTGGGCGCGACGGTTTCGGTCGAGACGGGCAGGCCGGCGGCGTCCCAGGCGGCATAGCCGCCGTGCAGGACCTTGATCCTGGGGTATCCCAGGTAGGACAGCAGGAAGAACCCGCGGCAGGACTGGCCGAAGCCAGTGTTCATCGAGGCCTCGTAGATGACCGCGGTCTTTGTCCCGTCCAGCCCGGCGGCGCCGAATTCGGCCGCGAACTTGTCGCGCAGCGTGGCCATGCCCTCGGCGTCCGATGTGGCGAGGTAGGTAAAGATGTCGTGCATGTTCACCGCGCCTTCGATGTGGCCCGCGGCAAAGCTTTCGGGGTCGCGGGTGTCGATCAGGACGATGTTGCCGCCCGTCATGAGGGTCTGCAGTTCGGCAGGTGAGATCAGTGCGCTTTCCATGAGATCAGTCCTTTCCAGTTGGCAAAGTGAGTGGGTGCGGCGGCCTGCATCGGGTCGCCGTCGTTCATGGGTCGTCAGCTTGGGTGCGGATCAGGTGTCGAGTGAGGCCAGCATCTTGCGCAGATGTTTGGTGGCCGGTGTCACGATGGCCACGAAATAGGCCTCGCGCAGGCGGCGCTGCGCCTCACCGCCGGAGACATAGCCGCGTGCACCGCTGTGCAGCATGGCGTAATGCGCGGCCTCGACCGCCAGTTCGCCGCCGGTCAGGCGTGCCTGCAACACGCGTTTCCAGAAGGCGTCCGAGAGGTCATAGGGGGTCTTGCAAAGCTCCAGAACCTCGGTGACCAGCGCGTCGTATTCGGCCTCCAGATCGTCCGCACCTTTTTCGAGATACTGGTTCACATGGCCCAGCGGCCCTTCCATCTTGCGGATCAGTTCAATCGAGCTGCGGATCATGCCCGCGGCCATCCCGCATTGCAGCAGGACGAAGCCGCCGCGTATGCGCTTGATGAATGCGGGTGCGGGGTCGCCGATCACCTGTTCGTCGGGGATGAACACGTCGCGGAACATCACCTGGCAGGTGGCGGTCCCGCCCATCGCGACGAAATCGTGGTCCAGCTTCAGCTTCACGCCCTTGGCCTCGTCGGCGTGGGCAATGGCCATGACGGTCTTGTCCTCGCCTTCGACCGAGAACATCACGCCGAACCAGCCATCGGCCGAGAGGTTCGACACCCAGGGCAGCACGCCCTTGACGCGATAGCCGCCCTCGACACAGACCGCCTTGAGCTTGAGCTTTTCGATCTCGGCGATTGCCTTCATCGGGTTCGACATCCCGGTGCCGCCGAGGATCTCGCCTGTGGCGACCCTGGGCAGGATGTTTTCCTTCAGCCAGGCATTTTCGGATGAGGAGATGTACCACCCCAGCGCGTCCTGGCACCAGATGCAGAACCCGGTTGAGAGGCAGATCTCCGAGGCCCGCGCCATCGCCAGCACCGAGGGGCCCAGGTCGCAGGGCGCGTCGGGCCCGGCAAGGTGGGTGCCATAGGCGCCGGTGCCGCCCATCGCGCGCATGATCGCTTCGGGATAGGTCTTTTCATCGTCGATCGTGCGGACCATCGAGGTGAGGTCGCTGGCGGCGATCTGGTCCACCGCGTTCAGGTCGACGGTCGTAACGGGAGTCGCGATATTCATGGCGGGCTGTCCTTGAAACTGTGGCAATAGGGGCAGGCCCGTCCCGGCCGCGCGTCGCGCGGCGCGCATCCGGGACAGGCGGTGGATCACATGGTTTCGGCGACCATGTTGACCGGGCGCGAGAAGGTGTTGAACACCGGCGACCACTGGATCACGTGCTGGACCAGGGCGTCGATTTCCTCCTGCGGGCAGTCGGCCTCCATGTCGACCTTGATGCGAACGTCGGTGAACCCCACCGGCTTTTCGCTGGTGTCACCGGTGCCCCAGACGGCGGTGATGTTCAGATCACCTTCCAGTTGCAGCTCGAGTTTCTGGACGGTGATGCCGCGGGCAACAGCATTGGCATGCAGGCCGACGGCGACACAGGATCCAAGCGCGGCCAGCGAGGCCTCAGAGGGGTTGGGCGCGGTGTCGTCGCCCAGAAGGGCCGGCGGTTCGTCCACGATGTAGGGTTCGAGGTCACGGATATAGTTGGCGTGGCGGAACTTGCCTTCGGCCACTGTCTTGCAGGTCAGTGTCTTGACGGCCTGGGGGTTTTCCTTGCCCTTGGCGATCAGCCCGTCGAGGCCGGTCTTGTCGATGGGGGCCAGGCAGCCTGTCAGGACGGTTGCGGGTTCAGACATGGGGTCTCTCCTCTGGTTGTCTGTCTTGGGGTCAGTGCGCGGTGTCGCGCACCCAGTTGAATTTCTTGATCGCCAGCATGCACAGCCAGTCGAGCGCGAAGCCGATGACGCCGATCACCACGACGACGGCGGCCAGCCGCGAGTAGTCCAGCGTGTCGCGGGCATCGTTGATCGCGTAGCCAAGCCCCGAGGTGACGCCGAGGTATTCCGCCGGCACCAGCACCACCCAGGCCACGCCCAAGGCCAGCCGCAGGCCGGTCAGGATGTCGACGGCGATGGCGGGCAGGATCACCACGAACAGCATGTGGAACGGGTTGGCGCCGAGGTTGCGCGCCACCTTGAGCCAGCTGGGGTCGATCCGGCGCACGCCCGCGGCGGTCGAGAACAGGATCGGCCAGATCGCCGCCACCGCGATCAGGAAGACGATGGCGCCGTCCCAGGTGTCGTAGGCCATGACCGCAATGGGCATCCAGGACAGCGGAGAGATCATCCGCAGGAACTGGAACGGGACGTTGGTGATCTCGCGCAGGAAGGGGATGCGCCCGATAGCGATGCCCACGGGCACGCCGATGGCGGCCGCGATCCCCATGCCATAGCCCACGCGATAGAGCGAGGGCCCCGACATCTGCCAGACTTCGCCCGAGGTGACGATGTCCTGCAGCGCGGCCAGTGTGGGCGCCGGGGCGAAATCGGCAAAGGCGAACATGTCGGGATCGTTTGCCACCGCCAGGCCGCCGAGCCACCACAGCAGCATCAGCGCGGCGATGCCCAGGGCCGCATTTGCGATGCCCCGCAGGCGGCCCAGCCGGGGCAGGCGGAAACCGCCTGCCGGGGTGTCGGGGATCGCGGTCACAGCTCCAGGACCTCGTCCCGGTTGAACGGGTCGCCCGCGTTGACCGAGGGATCGTTCTGCCATTCCGGGTACTTGTCCAGCGCGGCCTTGACGAATTCGTAGTTCACGAGGTCGTCGGCGACATGCTGCGGGTCCAGATCGGCCAGGAAGGTCGCGTCACCGGAAACGACGGTCTTGTTCATCTCCTCGACGATCAGCTTGGTCGCCGAAGGATAGGGCCAGGGCTGAAAGTCGATGCGGCCGTTCTGCCAGTCGGCGACGTGCTTGTTGGCGCCGATTGTGGTGTAATCCTCGTCGTCGTAATGGGTCATGGCGCGGGTCACGACCGGCGCGGGCGCGGGCAGGTAGCCCCAGCCGTCCTTGGACAGCAGGCCCGCGACTTCGGCCTTGTTCTGGCTGGAATAGATCGCGCCCCGGACCACGGCGTTCATCACCTTCTGGGTCCACTCGCGTTTCTTTTCGGTCACCTCCTCGTGCATGCAGACGACGCAGCAGGGATGGTTCTTCCAAATATCGCCGGTAAAGCGCAGCATCCGCGCGCCGGCCTTCAGCTCTCCCAGCGCATTGAACGGCTCGGCCACGATGTAGGCGTCGATCTTGCGCGCGGCCAGCGCCGGCGGCATCTCTGGTGGCGGCAGGACCTGCAGGTTGCACTCATTGGCGGCCAGCGGTTCGCCCTGGGCCTTGATGACCGGGGTCACACCGGACTCGCGCAGCGCGTATTGCAGCACGACGTTGTGCATCGAATACCAGAAGGGCACCGCCACCTGCTTGCCGCCAAGCTGGCTGAAATCGGTGATGTCCGTGTGCCGCCCCACCACCAGGCCAGAGCCGTTGGTATGCGCCCAGGACATGATCTTGACCGGGAAATTGTTGTTGTAGCGCATCCAGACCGGGATCGGCTTGAGGAAGTGCACCAGGTTGAACTTGTTGGCGGCAAAGCCTTCGATCAGCGGCGACCAGCCGCGGATCAGCGTCGGCTTTTCGGTCTCCAGCCCTTCGTCCTCGAAATAGCCCATGCCGTGTGCCACCAGCAGTGCGGTGGCATCGGTGATTGGCAGGTAACCGATGCGCACGACCTCGTCCTCCTGCGCGTAGGACATGTTGGGCATCCCACCCAGCATCGTGGCCAGCGAGGCAAACAGCCCGCCCTTGGCCAGCATGTCCAGCGTCTGGCGCCGGCTGAAATCGGAGGCGAAGTATTCTTCGTCGTCCCAGGTGTCTTTGGTCATGATCTCAGGTCCTCTCTGGCGGATCTTCGGTCTGTGTCAGGTCAGCGGGGTGGTCGCGTCGCCGTGGGCGACATCGGTGTAGAGCTGCATCATCCGGGCCTGTTCGCGCTGGAACGCCTCCGAGCCCGTGCTGCGCGCCGCGTCCTCCAGCGGGATGGCGACGTCATGGGCAACGCGGCCTGGGTTGGCGTCCAGCACCAGCACGCGGTCGGCCATCAGCACGGCCTCGGACACGTCATGCGTGACCAGCACCATCGTGATGCCCAGCGTTCTCGCGATGTCGCGGACGTCTCGTTGCAGGCTGCGCCGGGTAAAGGCGTCGAGCGCCGAAAACGGTTCGTCCAGCAGCAGCATCTGGGGGCTGGTGGCCAGGCTGCGGGCCAGGGCCACACGCTGCTGTTGTCCGCCGGACAGGTCCTGCACGTTGCGGCCGGCAAAGCTGGTCAGGTCGACGAGATCCAGCACGTCGGGGATGCGGGTGGCGATCTCGCGGCTGCGCCGGGCGAATTTCAGTCCCAGGGCGGCGTTCTGCGCGACCGTCATCCAGGGATAGAGCGACGGGGCCTGGAACATCATCACCCAGCGGGGGCTGGGACCGCGCACCTCGTTTCCGTTGATGGCGACCTCGCCCGTGCTGGGGTGCGACAGGCCCGCCAGCATGTGCAGCAGGGTCGACTTTCCGCATCCGGACCGGCCCAGCAGCGCCACGACCTCGCCCTGGCGGATTTCGAAATCGAGGTCCTGCAATACGGGGCCATCGGCGCGCCTGTAGGTATGCGACAGGCCGCGGACGGCGACATGGGCGCCACGCACGGGTTTGACCGCAGGTGCCTTGGGTATTTTGGGGGCGCTGCTCTCCGTCTTGAACCGTGTCACAACCATCGCTTTCTCATTTTCAAATTTCGAACGAACCGTTCTGTCTGATTTCAGCAGCGCCCGGGCTGAACGGTCAACGCTGCGCAGCAGAAAAACACCGAGATATTCAGATGGGTGAATTTTTGGACAGGAATTCAGGTAGACTGCCCGTATTCGGGCCAAGGCAATTTTAAGTTGGATAAAAACGCGGAATTTTTGAGCGGATCGTACGAGTGATGAGGCTGTTAAGGCGGTTTCTCAGGGGCGTTCCTACGGGAATCATCCAGTTGCCGAGAAAAGAATCTCTCTTGCAACGTCAGTGTAAAATCGGACTGATCAGTCTTGTTTTTTGCCTCTGGATGCGGGACACCAATATAGGGCCTGCCCGCGCGACAGGCGTAGGCCACAATGGAAAGGTGCCGCAATGGATGATGGTCTGAACGAGGTCTGCCTGGATGACGGCGGCGGCTGGAGTTTTGCGTCGATGCCGGCAAGGAACGCGCGGGACCGTATCATGAGCGCGGCCTCGCATCTTTTCTGCAACCACGGTTTCGCCGCCACGGGGATCGACGCGATCCTGGATCGGGCGGGCACGGCCAAGGCGACGCTCTATCATCACTTTCGATCAAAGGAAGAGCTGATCTCGGCGGTGTTGCAGGCCGAGGGCGACACCTGGCGCGACTGGTTCTTCGGGCGGCTGTCCCAGGTCGAAGGACCCGCGCGCAATCGTGTGCTTGCCGTCTTCGACGTGCTGGAGGACTGGTTTGCCGATCCCGGTTTCTATGGCTGCCCCTTCATTAACGCCGTGGCCGAGTTCGACACCGGCAACGATGCGGTGCGCCAGGCGGCGGAACGGCACAAGGATCACCTGCTGACCTGGCTCAAGGCCCAGATGATGGAGATGAAGGTTTCGGACGTTGTCGAGACCACGCGCAGCATCGCGATCCTGATCGACGGCGCGATCGTTGCAGCCCAGCATTCCGGTGACCCCAGCTTTGCCCGCACCGCACGGCGGCTGGCGGAATGCCACCTGGATACGGTTCTGGGCCGGGCGGGCTGAAGCCTTTGGCGTGACGCGGCGGATTTCCCTGCTTGCGGCGCCTTGCCCTTTGGTGCGTGGACTGCATAACATTGCAGCTGAGACGATTGCCGGGGCCGCCCGGCCTTCGCCCATTTGGTGAATTCCAACTGGCGGCGAACCGAATGGGTGCTTAGACCTTGTAATTGACAGCCATGAACGGTGGGCGCGAAAACGGCGCGACCCCCGGCATACCCGCGACGGTCATGCATAGCGCCGCGGCAACCGACAAAGGGAGGTGACCTTGCGATATCACACACCAACGACATTCGAGGATGCCGCGCAACTGGCCGCACAGGCCAAGGGGCTGACACGGTTCCTGGCCGGGGGCACTGACGTGCTGGTCCAGATGCGGGCCGGCATGGTGCAGCCTGACGACCTGATCGACCTCAAGAAGATCGCGGGCGTGGCCGAAATCACCCGCACTGACGACGGTGGCTGGCGTATCGGCGTGGCGGTTCCCGGCATCGCACTGAGCGCGCACGAAGGGCTGTGCGCGGATTGGCCCGGCGTGGTCGAGGGTATGGAGCTTGTCGGCTCGACCCAGATCCAGGGCCGCGCGACGCTGACGGGCAACCTCTGCAATGGCTCTCCGGCGGCGGATTCGGTGCCGGGGCTGGTTGCCGCGGGCGCTTCGGTCGAAATCACCGGTCCGGGCGGTACGCGCACCGTGCCGGTTGAAGAGATCCCCGTCAGCCCCGGCAAGACCGCGCTCAAGGCCGGCGAGCTTATCTCGGCGATCCTGCTGCCGCCGCGTGGCCAGAACGCGGGCGACGCCTACCTGCGGTTCATCCCGCGCACCGAAATGGACATCGCCGTGGTCGGCAGCGCGGTCAGCCTGCGGCTGGATGGCGACACCGTGACCGAGGCCCGCGTGGCGCTGGGCGCTGTTGCTCCCACGGTCAAGCTGGTGCCCGAGGCGGCAGAGGCCATCATCGGCACAACATTGGACGATCCCGCGCTGGAGGCGCTGGCCAAGGCGGCCAGCGCGGCCTGTTCGCCCATCGACGACAAACGCGGCACGGTCGCCTTCCGGACGGAAGTGGCCGGCGTGCTGACGAAACGGGCGGCGTTGATCGCCAAGGCCCGGGCAAAAGGAGACACCGCATGAGCAAGGTCCATGTCACCACGAGCGTGAACGGAGACGAGGTCGAATTCCTGGCCGATCCGCGCGAAACGCTGTTGGATTGCCTGCGCGATCACATCGGCCTGACCGGGTCGAAAGAGGGCTGCGGCACCGGCGATTGCGGCGCCTGTTCGGTCACGCTGGACGGCACGCTGGTCTGTTCCTGCCTGGTCCTGGGCGTCGAGGCCGACGGCAAGCGCGTCGAGACGATCGAGGGCATGGCGGATGGGGCCGAGCTGCACCCGCTGCAGCGCAAGTTCATCGAACACGCGGCCCTGCAATGCGGCTTTTGTACGCCTGGTATCCTGGTCGCGGCCAAGAAGTTGCTGGAAACCAACCCGACCCCGACAGAGGAAGAGGTCCGTTATTGGCTGGCGGGTAACCTCTGCCGCTGCACCGGGTATGACAAGATCATCCGCGCCGTCATGGATGCGGCGGCGGAACTTCGGCAGGAGGCCGCGTGATGGCAAAGGACGAGTTCAAGGAATTCAAGCTGGTCGGCACGCGCCCCGATCGCCCGGACGGTCTGGACAAGGTCACGGGCCGCGCGCGTTACGGCGCCGACATTTCGGCGCCGGGGATGTTGTGGGCAGCGGTGCTGCGCAGCCCGCACGCCCATGCGCGTATCGTCAGGATCGACACGTCGAAGGCCGAGGCGCTGACCGGCGTCAAGGCGGTGATCACGCGGGCCGATTTTCCCACCGGACTGACCGGAGAGGACTGGAACCTGCAGGAAAACACGATGGCGGGGGAGCGCGCGCTTTATGACGGCCATGCCGTCGCCGCCGTTGCCGCCACGTCCAAGCTGCGGGCCGAAGAGGCCGTGCGCCTGATCGAGGTCGAGTACGAGGTCCTGCCCCATGTCATCGACGTGGATGACGCGATCAAGCCCGACGCGCCGGTGATCCGCGAAGGCGCCGCCGATGCCACCGTGCCCGAGGGCATGCCGCCCAACGTCGTGCGTTACATGGAATTCGGTCGCGGCGACGTCGAGGCGGGCTTTGCCGAGGCCGATCTGGTCATGGAAAAGACCTACAAGACCGAGGCCACGCACCAGGGCTATATCGAACCGCATGCCTGCATGGGCCAACTGGGCGCCGACGGCAAAGGCGAGATGTGGGTTTGCACGCAGGGCCAGTGGTTCATCCGCAAGATGTGCACCGCCGTCCTGGGCCTGGAAACGTCGCAACTGCGCGTGACCCCGTCCGAAATCGGCGGCGGCTTTGGCGGCAAGACCACCATCTTCATGGAGCCGCTCTCGCTGGCGTTGTCGAAGAAGGCAGGCGGCAAACCGGTGAAACTGGTCATGAGCCGCTCCGAAGTTCTGCGCGCCACGGGGCCGACCGCCTCGGCCTCGATGGACGTCAAGATCGGCATGAAAAAGGACGGCACCATCACCGGCGCCCGGGCAGAGTTCCGGATGCAGGGCGGGGCCTTCCCCGGCTCGCCTGTCGACATGGCGTTGTACTGCTGCTTTGCCCCCTACAAGCTGAAGAACGTCGAACACGTCGGCTATGACGTGCTGGCCAATCGCCCGAAATGTGCCGCATACCGCGCGCCGGGCTCGCCGATGGGGGCCTTCGCGGTTGAAAGCCTGCTGGACGAGATGTGCCGCGAACTGGGTGTCGATCCTCTGGACATGCGCCTGAAAAACGCGGTGCGCGAAGGTGATACCGCCAGCTACGGGCCGAAGTACGGGTCCATCGGTCTGGTCGAGACGCTGGAGGCGACCAAGGCGCACCCGAACCTGTCGATCCCGTTGGGACCGAACCAGGGGCGCGGCATCGCCGCCGGGTACTGGTTCAACCACAATGGCGAGACCTCGGTCAGCCTGGCGATTTCCGAGGACGGGACCGCGCAGGTGTCGGTCGGCACGCCGGACATTGGCGGCAGCCGCGCCTCGATTGCACTGATGACGGCGGAAACGCTGGGCATCCCCTACGAGGACGTGCGCGTCAACGTTGTGGAAACCGGTGCTTTGGGTGTGAACGAGCCGACCCACGGCAGCCGCGCGACCTTTGCCAGCGGCAAGGCCGCGGTGGTCGCGGCGGGCCACGCCATCACCGAGATGTGCAGGCGTGCCGCGAACGAATGGGGCATCGACCCCGAGGCCGTGGAATGGGTCGACGGTGCGGCGCAGCCGGCCGGCGACAACGCGGGGAAATTCCCGCCCATGACCATCGCCGAGATCGCCGGCAAGATGGGATCGACCGGCGGGCCTATCTCGGGCCACCATGAATCCGTTCCTGACGGGGTCGGCGCCTCTTTCGGCTGTCACGTCGTCGATGTCGAGGTCGACCCGGAAACCGGCCGCACCACGATCCTGCGCTACCTGGTGGTGCAGGACGCAGGTCGCGCCATCCACCCCGCCTATGTCGAAGGACAGTACCAGGGCGGGGCCGCGCAGGGCATCGGCTGGGCGCTGAACGAGGCCTATATCTATGGCGAGGACGGGCGTCTGCAGAACTCTGTCTTCCTGGACTACCGCGTGCCGGTGGCCTCGGACCTGCCGATGATCGACACCGTCATCGTCGAGGTGCCGAACCCGGGCCACCCCTATGGCGTGCGCGGCGTGGGCGAAACCGGCATCACGCCGCCGCTGCCCGCCATCGCCAACGCGATCCAGGAAGCGACCGGCGCGCGCCTGTGCGAACTGCCGATGTCGCCGCCCAAGGTGCTGGCGGCGATCAAGGCAAAGGGGGGCTGATGGTTGCCATCAACCTCTGGTCCAGCCTGACGCGCTTTACCGAGGGCGCCCGCGTGGTCGAGGTAGAGGCCGAGACGGTCGGTGGAGCGCTGGATGGGCTGGTTGCCGCCCATCCAGGACTTGGCCCGATCATCGAGGCCGGCGTTTCGGTCGTGGTCGACGGTGAGATCGCGCCGAACCGCCACACCAAGGTGCCCCAGGGGGCCGAGGTGGTCCTGATGCAGCGGCTCAAGGGCGGCTGATCCAAACTGCCGGGAAAAAGCCCCCGCCGGAGCGATCCGGCGGGGGCGTTTCGTTTGATGATGGAGACCGAGGCATGAACCCTGCTGAATGGCTGAGCCGCACGGCAACCCGCTGGCCTGCCCGTCCGGCGCTGTTCAAGGGGAAGACCTGCGACGCGGATTACGGCGCCTTTGCGGCCCGGGCCGCGGGCATCGGGGCGGCTCTTGCCGCGCGCGGAATTGGCCGGGGGGATCGGGTCGCGCTCTTCATGGCAAACCGGACCGAGTACCTCGAGGCGCTCTATGGCATCTGGTGGGCCGGAACGGCGGCTGTGCCCATCAACGGCAAGCTGCACCCGCGCGAGGCGGCCTGGATCATCGAGGATGCGGAGGTGGCGCTGGTCTTTGCGGACGATAAAAGCGCCAGTGCGCTGGGGGATCTGACCTCCGGGCCACTGATCTCGACCGAGGGAGACGCCTTTCGCGAGATGCGTGAAAGGGTCTCCGCTGGTGACCCTGCATCCCTGGCCCAGGGCGACATGGCCTGGCTGTTCTACACGTCCGGCACAACGGGTCGTCCCAAGGGCGTGATGATTTCCTGCGGCAACATCGCCGCCATGACGATGAGCTATTTCACGGATGTGGACGAGGTACATGCGGAGGACGCGATCCTCTATGCCGCCCCGATGAGCCACGGTGCAGGGCTGTACAACTTCATGCATGTGTTGCGTGGGGCGCGCCATGTGGTGCCGGACAGCGGCGGGTTCGACGCCGCGGAGATCCTGCGGATCGCACCGGATATTGGCCCGGTTTCCATGTTCGCCGCCCCCACGATGGTGCGGCGGCTTGTGGACGTGGCCAAGGCGACAGGACAGACAGGCGAGGGGTTGCGCACCGTGGTCTATGCCGGGGGGCCGATGTACGAGGCGGATATTCTGGAGGCGGTCCAGCAAACGGGGCCGCGTTTCGTGCAGATCTACGGGCAGGGCGAATGCCCGATGGGGATCACCGCCCTGCCGCGCGCGGACGTGGCCGACCGGGACACGCCGGGCTGGCGCGAACGGCTGAACTCTGTCGGGCGGGCGCAAAGCCTCGTCGAGGTCGCGATCCTCGACAGCGAGGGCGCGGAATTGCCCGTGGGCGAGGTAGGGGAAATCGCGGTGCGAGGCGCCACCGTCATGCCCGGCTATTGGCGCAACCCTCAGGCCACGGCCAAGACGCTGCGCGACGGCTGGCTCTGGACCGGCGACATGGGGCGCATGGATGGCGAAGGTTACGTCACCCTGCACGACAGGTCCAAGGACATGATCATCTCTGGCGGGTCGAACATCTACCCGCGCGAGGTCGAGGAGGTGCTGCTGTCGCATCCCCTGGTCAACGAGGTTGCGGTCGTAGGTCAGCAGGATCCGGAGTGGGGAGAGGTCGTGGTGGCCTTTGTCGTCTGTCAACCTGGACATGCCCTGGACGCGGCCGAGCTGGACGCGCTTTGCCTCGATCGGATCGCTCGGTTCAAACGGCCGAAAACCTACCACTTTGCCGAGGAGCTGCCCAAGAACAACTATGGCAAGGTCCTCAAGACCGAGCTACGGCGAATGCTTGGCAACAAGGAAGGGTGAGTTGGGGTCAATCTAACTGTCCGTCCGGATCGATGCCACGACGGGGAAGGGGCGGGAGGCAGGCCGGCCCGAAGCCCGCAGGCGATTGGATGGACAGATCGCCGCGACCGCGCAGGGTTCATAGGATTGAAACAAAATCGTCATGTCGGTGAAGCACGGACGGCCTAGGCGCTGTCGAAACGCGAACAACAAGCTGGCAACGCGGTGTCCGACCGAACGATTTTCATTTCCGACGTGCATCTTGGCACCCGGGGCTGCCGGGCCGGGCTGCTTGTCGAGTTCCTGAACAGGCACGAGGCCGAAACGCTTTACCTCGTTGGCGACATCTTTGACGGCTGGCGGCTGCAGCGCGGCTGGCATTGGCCGGAAGCACACAATGACGTGGTGCAGGCGGTGCTGGAAAAAGCGCACAAGGGCACCCGCGTCGTTTTCATCCCCGGCAACCATGACGAGGTCATGCGCAATTACTTCGGCGTCCATTTCGGCGGCATCGAGGTCAAGAACCAGGACGATTTCCGCGCCGCCGACGGCAAGCGATACCTTGTAACGCATGGCGACGAATTCGACGCGGTGGTGATGAACGCCAAGTGGCTGGCCCACCTGGGCGACCGCGCCTATGCGCTGCTGATCTGGCTGAACCCCAGGATCAACCGGGTGCGCCGCCTGTGGTCCCGCCGCTACTGGTCGCTTTCGAAATGGAGCAAGCAGCAGGTCAAGCAGGCGGTCAACTACATCTGCAAGTTCGAAGAGGTGCTGGCCCAGGACGCCCGCCAAAAGGGCTTTGACGGGGTGATCTGCGGCCACATCCACCACGCGGCGATCCGAGACATCGGCGAGATCCGCTACATCAACACCGGAGACTGGGTCGAGAGCTGCACCGCGATCATCGAGAACCACGAAGGCGAGATGCGGCTGATCGACTGGGAAGCCCGGAACAACCGTCAGCACATGCTGAAACAGCGCGCCAAGCGGCGCGCCCGCAGCAACCAGAAGAAACAGAGCAGACAGGAAGCATGATGAGCGACACGACCAGCGACTTGATCGGCGAAGCGGTCTACCAGAACAGGTCCTTCTCCTTCGCTTCCCTGTCCGACCGGGTCTTTGCGCGGCTGTTCCGGGGGTTGGTCTATCCGCAGATCTGGGAAGACCCGGTTTGCGACATGACCGCCTTGGGCCTTGGTCGCGAGGATCACGTTTTCTGCATCGCCTCGGGCGGCTGCAACATGATGAGCTACCTGACCGCGCGCCCGGCCTCGGTCACGGCGGTGGACCTGTCGCCCTGGCATGTCGAATTGAATCGGCTGAAACTGGAGGCCGCGCAGCGCCTGCCGGATCATGCCAGTTTCTACGCGCTGTTCGGGAATGCTGACCAAGCGGAAAACGTGGCACTTTTGGACCGTTACGTGCTGCCCTACCTGAACCCTCAGGCGCGGGCCTTCTGGAACGGGCGCGAGCGCTTCCGCCGCCGCAAGTCCATGTTCGCGCGCGGGTTTTACCGTTTCGGCGTGCTGGGCACCTTTCTGGGGGCCGTGCACCTCGTGGCGCGGATCGGCGGCGTGGATTTCACCCGGCTCCTGGGCGCCCGGACGCTGGAGGACCAGCGCGCGTTTTTCGAAGATGAGATCAAGCCGCTCTATCGTTCGCGCCTTGTCCGGTTTGCCGCGCGCCGCCGGGCCTCGCTGTTCGGGCTGGGCATTCCCCCGGCGCAATACGACAAGCTGGCCGCCGATGCCGATGGCGATATCGTCAAGGTGTTGGAGGAGCGCACGCGCAAGCTGTTCTGCGACTTCCCGATCGGCGAGAACTACTTTGCCTGGCAGGCCGCCAACCGGGCCTACAAGGAAGACGGGACCGGGCCAGTGCCCCCCTACCTGGAAAAGCAGAATTTCGAGGCGCTGCGCGCCGCGGCCGGCCGCGCGACGGTGCTGAACCGTTCGATCACCGATGTGCTGGCAGAGGCCCCTGCGGCGTCGAAATCGGTCTATGTCCTGCTGGACGCGCAGGACTGGATGACGGACGACCAGCTGGCCGCGCTGTGGCGCGAGATCACCCGGACGGCCATGCCAGGCGCGCGGGTCCTGTTCCGCACCGGCGGGGGGCCGGATATCCTGCCCGGACGCGTCCCAGCGGAGTTGCTGGATCAGTGGGCCTACGATGCGCCAGCGTCCGAACGCGCCTTTGCCGAGGACCGCTCGGCGATCTACGGCGGTGTCCATCTCTATCGCCGGAAGGGCTGAGCCGATGAGCGATGTGGCAGATCACGGGCGGTTGATGGACGATGTCTATCGTTACCAGCGCCTGTTTTATGACATCACCCGCAAGTACTACCTGCTGGGGCGTGACCATCTGATCGAAAACATGGCGGTGCACCCCGGCGACCGGGTGTTGGAAGTGGCCTGTGGCACCGGGCGCAACCTGGCTGCGATCCGCAAGCGGCATCCCCGCGCGCTGCTCTTCGGGCTGGATATCTCGGACCAGATGTTGATTTCCGCCCGCCGCAAGCTGGACGGCGCGGCGCGCCTGGCGCAGGCGGATGCCTGTTCCTTCGATCCCGAGGCGCTGTTCGGCGAGGCGCAGTTCGATCACATCGTGTTTTCCTACAGCCTGTCGATGATCCCCGACTGGCAGGGGGCGCTGGACGAGGGCATCCGCCACCTGGCCCCGGGCGGCACCCTGCATGTCGTGGATTTCGGCGACCAGGCGGGCCTGCCGGGGTGGTTCAAAGCTGGCTTGCGCGCCTGGCTGGCCCGGTTCCACGTCACGCCCCGCGATACGCTAGGCGCGGCTTTGTATGAGATGGCAGGGGGCGCGGCAGCCCTGAGCGGGCAAGACCTGTACCGGGGCTACGCGGTCTACGGTCGTCTGACGCGCCAGCCGGAGGGTTAGAGCGCCCCGGCCTTCCAGATCACTGCGGTCATCAACAGGACAGAGGACAGCGCGCAGGCTATGGTCCGCACCGTGTTCCAGAAGGTCCACCGGGGCAGGTAGGTCCCGGCCCAGTAGTCCCGCGCCGTCGCGGTCGCCGGTTCCATTGCGGCCAGCCGCTCGTTCATCGGCACATTGCGGATCACGGTGACACCGAAACACCCGGCGAGGTAGACCAGCCCCGCCAGCAGGATCAGCCTGTCGGCAGGGGTCTCCAGGTTCATCGCGGCAAATCCCGACAGCAGCAGCGACACCGGGGCCATGCCCATGAAGAGGATCATGAAGACCCAGCGGAACACTTCGCGGTTGATGACCTGCATGGCCTCGACACCGCCACTGCCGCTGGTCCGCGCAAGTGACCGCATGATGAAATCGGAGAAGGCCAGGAAAACGCCGGCCAGGAGAGCATAGGCAAGAATGGCGCCCTGCAGGAGCGCAAGAAAGATCGTCGTCATGTCGGGAGTCCTTTTGTCATGCGGATGCCGGGGCAGGACGGCTTGCACCGTCCCGCGCGTTGGTTGTCAGGCCGCGGGGGCGTGGCTGCTGTTGCCTTGCGGCGCAGGGGGGCGGGACCCGCGGCGAAAGGCCAGAAGGCAAAGCGCGGCGATCCCGACCTCGAAGGCCAGCGCACCCAGGATGCTGCCGGAGGGCATTCCATCTACGAGCAACCCGACCAGCCGGCCCGCGGGAAAGGCGATGTAGACGGTCAGCGCCGCTGCCAGCGCGACCTGGCGCATGGTGCGCTTCACCATTCCCCACAGCATCAGGCCGCCCAGCACGGCCAGCCCGGCCCCGGGTGCTCGCAGCTCGCTCAGCAGGCTGGCGTCATCTGCCAGGCTGATGCCGTAACTGGCGTAGAACTGGCGCGGAACGGCAAGGATGCAGAGGCCGATCACCAGTGCCGTAATGCCCGCGAGCCCGAGCGTGATCTTCTGCAAGAGCGAAAGTGTCATGTCTGGTCCTTTCCTGAAACAGGGGCGGTCAGGCCGCGAGCGGCCATTTGCCGGCCTGGGCTGCCGCGCGCGCAAAGTCGGCGAAGTCACGGGGCGCCCGGCCAAGGGCGCGCTGCACACCGTCCCCGAGGTTGGCGTTGCGTCCGTCTAGGGTTTCCCGCGCGATGGCGGTAAAGACGTCGGCGACGAAATCGCCCCCGGCGCTGGCCACGTTGGCGTGGAACTCCTCGAAGGAAATCGGCAGGTATTGGATCGGGCGGCCGATGGCGGTGGACAATTCCCCGGCCATCTCGGCAAAGCTCATCAGGCGGGGGCCCGTCACCTCGTACAACTCGCCTTCGTGGCCGCCCTCGGTCAGTGCGGCGACCACGACGTCGGCGATGTCGTCCACGTCGATGATCGGTTCCACGACGTCACCGCCAGGCATCGGCAGGACGCCGGCCAGCACCGGATCGCGCAGGTAGCCTTCGCTAAAATTCTGCGCGAACCAGGCGGCGCGCACGATGGTGAAATCCGGACCGGCATTGCGCACGACCTCTTCACCCAGGCGGGCGTGATGCTCCCCCCGGCCCGACAGCAGGACCAGGTGGCCCACACCGGCTGCGCGGGCCGTGCGGCACAACGCGTCCAGCTTTTCGACGGCGCCGGGAAAGGCGAGGTCGGGGAAATAGGTGATGTAGGCGGCGCGGACACCGGACAGGGCCGCTGCCCAGGTTTCGGGCGCCTCCCAGTCGAAGGGGATCGGGGCATTGCGCGACCCTAGGCGCACTGCATGGCCAAGCGCCTGCAATTTGCTTGCAACGCGCGAACCTGTCTTTCCGTTGGCGCCGATGACGAGAATGGGGTGCATGGTCTGTCTCCTTGTCTGAACATGATGACAGAGGGATAGACCGTTGGCGGGCGCCGGGTATTGACCGCCATCGCCAGCGTTTTGACAGTTGTTGCCAATGCGGGATCAGCCCGTGCCGTGCACCTTGCGGTAGCTGGCAGGGGTCCGCCCGACCCAACGTTTGAACGCGCGGGTAAAGGAACTCTGCTCGGAAAAGCCGGTCAGGAAGGCGACCTCTGCCAGCGAATACCTCTCGTCGCGCAGTAGCCCTTCGGCCAGTTCGCGACGGGTCTCGGCGGTCAGTGTCTGAAAGCTCAGCCCCTGTTCGGACAGCCGCCGGTGAAAGCTGCGCGCGCTGAGGCCAAGGCCCCGGGCGATATCGGCCATTTTTGGCAGGCCCTCGCTGAGTGCACGGGCGATGGCGGCCTTGGACCGCGTCTCCAGCGTATCCTCCCCGGCAATCTCGGACAGCTCCTCGTCCAGATGCGAGATCAGGAAGCGCGTGATCCCCTCATCCCCCAGGATGTTCGGCTGTCTGGCCGCCTCGTGGGAAATCAGCAGCGCGTCCATGTCATTGCCGAAATGGACGGGGCATCCGAACCAGCTTTCGTGGTGGGACAGGGTACGCGGCGGTGGATGTTGAAACCGCGCTTCGAGCGGCGCAAAGGGCACCGGGCTGACCTGCCGGGCAATCGACACCGCGCTGGCCAGCGACGTCTCGTTCGAGAGCCTGAGACCAAGCCGCCGCGCCCCGGCCCGTTGCAGGACCAGCAGGACGCCACGCGGATCGGGCCGCAATTCGTATTCCACCACGCTGGTCCAGACCCGCGCATAGCGTTCAATCCGCGCCAGCGATCCCATCAGGTCGGGGGCGGCCTTCCAGGCCAGGCCAAGCGCCCCGTATTCGTCACAGCGCATGGAGGCGCCGACCTTCAGCGGCAGGTCGGTCGGGTCGACCGTCTCGGCGATCCGTTCCAGCATGTCGTAATAGACAGTCACGGGCACCATGATCTTGGGGTCCCAGGGGTCGTCGGGGTCCAGGCCCAGCCCGCGCAGCAGGTTTGGGCCGTCGACCACTGGTCCGACCGCCGCGATCACCTTGCGCGGGAAAAGCGATGTCACGTACCCCATGACGCGCAGACTACCCCTTGTCCGGCATCGCGGTCCAATCCTTGCCGTCCCTCTGGCGCACAAGGGGCATCCGCCCGTGCAGCCGTGCCACGCCATGCCGGGCATTCTGGAAATTGGCATGAAAACCCATTTCATCCTGATTTTCAGCACGCGTCGATTCAAATTCGCGCCCCGAGCGGCCGAAGATGCTCGGGAAGTCCGCAAAAGCGGCCTTGGCAAATCATGCCCTTAGCGGGGACCAAAAGATGGAGATAGATTTGCCGGGCGCTGTCATTTTCGGCGTGTTGGATTTGAGTTTCCGCGGTGAATCATGAGCGACGGCATTCTTGAAGTCATTGTCGAGACGGGAACCAAGGTCTGGGCCGGGAACGTGGTCGACGACGCCATCGGAGCCTCCATGACGGACGCGGCAAAATCGGAACTGTCCGACATCCTTGGCGATACCTTCGGTGAGCCGCTCGAAGAAATCGCCGAAATCATCGCCGAAAAATTGCCCATCGGAGAGAGCGATTTGTTCTAGGCAGCAGGCGAAGCCTTTTCCAAGACGCTTGAGGTCGTCGAATTCGTCAACGACGTGCGTGCGATCGCTGACAATTCGCAGCTGAACGCGGCTCAGAAAGAAGCGGTGATCCTGTTCAAGATCATCGAGCAGTTTACGCCCTGGATGACAGGCTCTCCGACCGAGCTTGCCGAAATGATGTTCGAAACCTTCAACGAGGGGCAGGTCCTTCTGGACGCGTTGATCGACCAATACCCGGAACATCTTTCACGCGGACCCGACGGTGGCATCCTGCTGGAGCTTCCGGGGCAGCCTCCGGTTTCGATCAAGGACTTCGCCGACCCCCATGCTCCGCCCGCCGTGCCCGAGGATCTCACCGGACCGGCCGATCCTGAAAACCCGTCCGCCCGGACGCCGCTTAGCTCTCCTCCGGCGGCTATCCTGGGGCCGGCGGGATCGACCAACGGCGCTCCGCTGCAGACCTGTCCGCTGATACTGGACCTTGACGGTGACGGAATCGTGGTCACAGCGCTTGGTCTTACGGCGGCGACCGGGTCCAATGTTTATCTCGACCTCGACAGCGACGGTTTCGCCGAGCGTACGGCCTGGATTCTGCCCGAGGGTCAGACAAACAACACGGGCACCGGCGGGGATGACGCCTTTCTGGTTCGGGACGTGAACGGCAACGGCATCATCGACGACGAGACAGAGATGTTCTGCGTCACGGAGGTGTATGAAACGGGCTTTGACAACCTCGCGGCGCTGGACAGCAACGGAGATGGCCGGGTCAATGCCCGCGACGCCGCCTTTTCCGAATTGCAGCTGTGGATCGACTCGAATGGCGACGGGGTCAGCGATGCCGACGAATTGCATACGCTGGACGACTACGACATTTTGGCGATTTCCGTGGTCATGACGGGTTTGCCGGCACGATCACCGACCTTTGGTTCCTGAACGACGATCTGGATACGATCGATCGCGGTGACTACCTGCTTGACGCACGCGTCCTGGCCTTGCCGATCTTGCGCGGATTTGGCGACCTGACAGACCTGCATGTCGCGATGAGCCTGGACGAGGCGTTGCTGGATCTGGTGGCCGCGTTCAAGGTGAACTGGTCCTGGGAGGTGCTCGGAGACCCTGCGGCCCTTGATGCGCTGGCCGAAGAGATCGTCCAGCGCTGGGCCGGGGTGCAGTACGTGGCAGCCGGGTCGCGCGGGCCGCACATCGACGCGCGTGTTCTGGAAACGATGGAAATGCTCAGCGGCAACCTCTTTGGTGTGACCGCCGGGTTGGAGGTCCGCGACCCCGAAGGCAATTGGCAGGCCGATGCGGTCGAGGCAGCCTATGAACAGTTTCTGAACCTTGTGAAGGTGCAGCTGATCCTGCAGGTCGGCGGCCAGTTCCTGTTCGGAGCCTCGGCGGGCCTCTATGAATTCCGCTCAGCCACTCTGACCCGCCAAGGCATAGATCAGGCGATGGTTTCGGAATTGGCCGACATTGCCGCCACGCTTGCCGATCCCAATGGCTTCTGGATGGAAGTGGCGCGCATCATCGCATTTGCCGGTCCCGGAGACGAACTTGTCCCCGAACAGACCGCCTGGCTGGCCAGTGCTGTCAGCGCAACGAGGGGGAGGATACCCTTATGGGCGAGGGCGGCAGTGATGAGCTGTACCGAGGCGAGGACAACGACACTTGCATCTGGAACCCTGGGGACGGGGCCGACCTGATCGACGAGACCGGCGGCACGGACGCGATCCGCTTTGGTCCGGGCATCGCGCCGGGGGATCTGAGTTTCAACCTCGACGGCTACAGCCTCTACGTGCATGTGGGTGGCGAGACATTGACCCTGAGCGGCCAGTTCGACATGGCCGGGTCGGTCGTAGAGCGGGCGGAGGTCGCGAATGGCAGCCACCTCTCGCTGCTGGGACCGTTCGCCATCCAGGGCATGCCGGGGCTGGATTACCTGCAGGGCTTTGCAGGTCTGACCCGCATCCTGAGTGGATTGGAGGGAGACGACGAGCTTTATGGCTCTGACGTCAACGACCTGCTGGACGGCGGACCGGGCGGCGACGCCCTATGACGCCCTGTACGGAGAGCCGGGCCGCGACACGGCGGTCTATGCCGACGCGCCGGGCGGGTTGACCGCGGATCTGGCCAATTCCACGCACAACACCGGCGAGGCGCGCGACGACAGCAACCTGTCGATCGAAAACCTCTTTGGCTGTGCCTTTGGTGACGTGTTGCGGGGGGATGAAGGGGACAACCTGCTGCAGGGGTTGGGGGGGAATGATGCCCTGATCGGCCGCGGCGGCGATGACACGCTGCTGGGCGGTGCGTGGCGATGCCGGAGCGGATGTGCTGCGCGGCGACGCGGGGCAGGACCTGCTGATCGGCGGACCCGGGGCAGATCACCTGACGGGTGGCGCGGATGCCGATACCTTTGCCTTCGCCTCGGTGGCCGAAACCGGCATCGGTGCGCAACGCGAGCAGATCCGGGACTTTGAACAGGGACTTGACGTGATCAACCTGGCGGCACTGGTGCCGTCGAGTTTCACGTTCTGCGGAACCAGCTCGTTTTCCGCGGCGCGGGGCCCTGAACTGCGCCTGTTCGAAACGCCCAGCGACTCGGCCATCGTGCAGTTGGACCGCGATGGCGATGGCACCATAGACGAAGAGATCCGGGTGGCCGCCGTAACCGGGCTGACGGCCGGGGATTTTGTCCTCTAGGAGGGTGCTGGACCCTGGCACCGGGTTGCGGTTCCGCCCGTCCCGGTCGTAAGGATCGACCTGCAAAGCGGGCGCCGGTGCCCGCCGACAGGGGCGGGACACCCCGGCAAGACCGGGTTCCCGACGCAGCGAGGTGCAGGCGAATGACGACGGGCATCGAGGTCAGTGGTATCGGCAAGGACTATGCCGGGAAACCGGCCGTCGCCGAGGTTTCATTCACGGTGGCCGACCGTGAGCTCTTTGTCATCGTTGGGGAATCCGGCTGCGGCAAAAGCACGCTGTTGCGCCTGATCGCGGGGCTTGAAACCCCGGATCGCGGAGAGATCCTGCTGCACGGCGACAGAGTGGCAGGTCAGGGCACGATGGTCCCGCCGGAACAGCGCGGCACGGGGTTCGTCTTTCAGTCCTACGCGCTCTGGCCGCACATGACAGTACGGGACAACGTGGCCTTTCCGCTGGAAGCTGGCGGCATGTCGCGCAAGCAGGCGGCGCGCTCTGTCGAGGCGCATCTTGAAACCGTCTCCTTGCAGGACTTGGCGGGGCGCAAACCCGAGGCGCTGTCCGGCGGCCAGCGTCAGCGGGTGGCCCTTGCGCGCTGCCTTGCAGGCGGGGCGCGGACGATCCTCATGGACGAACCGCTGGCCAATCTCGATCCGCACCTGCGCGGGACGATGGAGCGGGAACTGCTGCATTTTCACCGCTCGTCCGGGGCGACCACGTTGTATATCACCCATGACCAGCCCGAAGCGATGGCCCTGGCGGACCGCATGGCGGTGATGAAAGGCGGGCGGTTTCTGCAGGTGGGAACGCCACAGGAGATTTACGAACGGCCCGGATCCGTCGAGGTGGCGGAATTCATCGGTCATGGCAGCGTCGTGGAGGTTTTCTATCGCGACGGTATGGCCGAGCTTGCGGGCTGCCGATTTGACGTCACCACCACACCCGGACAGCCGGAAGGACCGGCGCAGGCGCTGGTGCGCCCGGAGGCCATTGTGGTCTGCGATGAAGGGCAATTGACCGGCACGGTGCGCAGTGTCCTCTATCGCGGCGGGATCTGGGAGGCTGTGGTGGCCCTTGATGCCGGGGCCGTTCTGACGGTGGCTCATGACGCGCCGATGCGGGTTGGGGACAGGTTGGCCCTGCGGATCAAGCGGGCCTGGGTCTTGCCGGGATGAAGGCGCCCGAAGACTGGTTTCCAGCCGATGCGCCCCGGCTTGCCCATATCCGTCAAGTCATGCGCGTGGCCCAGGTGGTCGAGGCGCGGCAGGATTTCGGCGGGCGGCTGGTCAATGCGGCGGCCTATCACGACATCGGCTATGCCAGGGCTTTTGCCGAAACGGGCTTTCACCCGGTCGACGGGGCCATTCTGGCCCGGGCCGACGGCTGCGATGCCGTGGTTGTGGACGCGGTGCTGCATCACTCCGGCGCCCGTGGTCTCTGCCTGCGGACACGCCCTGACCTTGCCGGGCACTACGGGCCGGCCTGCCGGATGATGGATACCCGCCTCAGCCGGGCGCTGACCTTTTGCGACAATCGCTCTGGCCCGAACGGAGAGGCCCTGACCCTGTCCGAGCGGATCGCGGACATACGCCAAAGGCACGCGGGCAACCCCGCGCTCTTGGAGACGACGGCAAACTACCTGCCCTTGTTCGAACGGATCGACGCCGAGTTTGCGCCGCTCTTGTCCTGAGGCGGGTTACATCCGCCAGGGCACCACGCCGCGCGGCGCCTGTCGCCCCAGCCGGTCCAGCGCGGCCATCAGAAGGACCGTGGCCACCACCGTCACGCTGGCCATCGCGGCGGCAAGGGTGGTGTAACCGCCATCTTCGTAGTTGTAGATCGTCGTTCCGATGGTCTCGTTCCCGCTGGACCACAGCAGGGCTGACACGGTGACCTCGTTGTAGGCGGTCAGGAACACGAGGATCGCGCCCGACGCCGCCGCCGGGGCGATCAGCGGCAGGAAGATCCGCCGCATCCGGAGCCCGTAGCACGCGCCCGAGATCCGGGCGGCCTCGTCCAAAGCCGGGTCCAACTGCACGAAGGCGGCGCTGACGGGTTTCAGTGCGATGGAGAAGAAGGCGCAGAGATAGGCGATCAGGATGATCCCCAGCGTGTTGTAGAGCGAGACGTTGAACAGCGGCAGGGGTTTGAGAAAGGCGAGGATGAAGGCGATCGAGATCACGAGGCCCGGAATGGCATAGGTCATCTCGCTCAGCGTCGCGATGCCCAGGCCGGTGCTGCGCACGGTGCGCCGGGGCGAGGACATGAAATGCGCGACAAGGATGCTGCCCAGGGCGATGATCCCCGCAGCCGTGGCGGCGGTCAGGGAAGAGTTCAGAAAGGCGCGCGCGGTGACGGATTGCCGGAACAGGATCTCGGCAAAATTGTCCAGCGTGATCGTGTCCGCGTTCAGGGGCAACCCATAGGTGCGCACCAGCGCCGTCGCCACCAGCGCCGCGATGGGCAGGACCAGCGTGCCCAGCACCAGCAGAGCCAGCCCGGTCTCGGTCCAGCCGCGCATTCGGCCCAGGCGGATGTGCAGTGGCGGCTGCGGGGGGCCGATCAGCGTGCTGCGGGCGTTCCGCAGCAACAGCATCTGCACCAGGATCACCGCCACCGCCAAGAGCGCCAGGATCGAGGCGATCACCGCCACGTCGGTCAGCACAGAGGGACCGAAGCTGGCCAGCCGCTGCCAGATCAGCACGGGCAGGGTGATGTAGCGCGCGGGGATGCCCAGCAGCGCCTGGATCCCGAAATTCCCCAGTGCCGAGACGAAGGCCAGCGCATAGCCGGCGATCAGGGTGGGAGCCAACAGCGGCAGGATGATGCGCCGGAGCAACCTGCCGCCACCGGCCCCGGCGATCCGCGCGGCATCGCTCATCTCGCGCGGCAGGGCGCGGAGAGCGGCAAGCACAACAAGAAAGACCAGCGGCGTGTGCTGGACGCCCAGCAGGAAGATCAACCCGCCGGGGGAGTACAGGGGGTGCGTGGTGCCCAGTTCCGGGGCGATCCCCAGGCTGCGCAGGATCGGAGAGGATGGCCCCATCGCCTGGATCCAGGCAATCGCCGTCACATGCGGCGGGATCATCATCGGGATCAGCAGAAGAAAGGTGAAGACACCCTTCCAGCGAATGTCGGTCAACCCGATGGCCAGCGCGATCCCCGTGCCCGCGACCAGCGAGATAAGCGAGGAGAAAAAGGCGCTTTCCAGCGAATGCGTGAAGGCGCGCCAGACCGAGCGCGAGGACAGCGCATCCGACAGCGGCGCCAGCGAAAAGACGTCGTCCTGTGTCACGCCGACACGCGCCAGCAGGCCCAGCGGAAAGACCAGCAGGGCCAGCGCGAAAAAGATGACAGCGGCAAGGGTCAGGCCCTCGCCGCTGCGCAGGAAGTTCAACAGCCGCAAGTGGTCAGCCGCCGAAGATCTCGGTGAACTTCATCTTGTTGGCCTGGTCGTCCGCCAGCGCCTTGGCCGGGTCGAAATCCAGTAGCTTGATGTCGTTCAGTGCCGGGAACCCCTCGGGCGGGGTGATGGCGGGATGCGCGGGCAGGTATCCCATGTCGGCGGCCAGTTGCTGGCCCTCTTCCGAGATCAGGAAGTCCACAAAGGCCTTGGCGGCGTCCGGGTTCTGCGTAGTCGACAGGATCGCCACCGGCTCTGTCACGGCAGAGACACCTTCCTCTGGGAAGACGAACTCGACCGGGGCGCCGTCCAGTTTGTTGCGGATCGGCAGGAAGTCGACCACGAACCCATAGAGTTTCTCGCCGCCCGCGACGGCCTTGTAGGTGCCACCGTTGCCGCCTTCGGGGATGGCGCCCTGCGCGGCCAGGCCCTCGTAGAAATCCCAGCCCAGGTCGGGATGCGCGGTGATGGCGGCCATGTGGATGGTCGCCGCGCCCGAGGTCAGCGGCGAGGGCATCGCCAGCTTGTCCTTTGCGGCCTCTTTCAGCAGGTCGGCATAGGAGGTCGGGACCATCTCGGCGCCGGTGTTGTAGACGATGCCGGTGGTGATCAGCTTGGTCGAGAAATAGTGCCCTTCGGCATCCATCAGGGATGGGTCATAGGCGCTGGTGTCGGCCTCGGGGTAAGCCATCAGGCGACCTTCGGCCTCCAGCCCTTCCATCGTGACCATGTCGGCGATCAGCAGCACGTCCGGCTGCGGGGCGCCGGCGGCGAATTCGGCGCGCAGCTTGGCCATGACCTTGGTGGTGCCGTCGCGGATCCATTCGACCTCGACTTCCGGGTACTTGGCCTGGAAGGCGTCGACCGTTTGCTGGGCATCGGCATTGGGCTGCGAGGTATACAGCACCAGCTTGCCCGACACCTCGGCCATCGCCGAAGTCGAAAGCAGCGCGGCAGCAAGCGCGGAAAGGGCGAAACGCATGAGGGTCTCCATGATTTGGTTACATCGGCGAAGGGCTATCAGAGCAATGTGACAGTCTTTCAACGGTCGGATCGGTGCTACAGCGCATCCGACCAGGCGGCCAGCAAAAGGGCTGCGGAGGCCGCCCCGGGGTCCACGTGACCGATGGACCGCTGGCCCAGTTTCTGCGACCGGCCCTTGCCGCTTTGCATCTGTGCGGTGGCATCGGCGCCATGCCGGGCGGCGTCGCGCGCGCGGAACAGCGCGTCCTGCAGCGTGGCGCCCTCGCGGGCCGCGACGCCAGCGGCCTCAGCGGCGGGCATCCAGGCGTCCAGCATGGTCTTGTCGCCGGGCCGTGCACCGCCGCGTCCCGCGATGCCCTGCGCCATGCCATCCAGCCAGGCGGCCAGCGCGCGGGTGTCCAGGGCCCAACGGTCGGACACGGCCCGCCCGGCCGCGCCGAACCCCGAGGCATAGAGCGGCCCGGCAGAGGCTCCGACGGCAGAGAGAAAGCTATCGGCGATCACCCTGCAGAGATCGGTGATCGTCATGTCCCGGTCTGCCGCGTCTATCGCGGTCATCACGGCCTTCCAGCCGATTTCCATTGTCACGCCGTGGTCGCCATCGCCGATTTCGCCGTCGAGCGCGCAAAGCCTGTCCACCTCGCCAAAGATCGCCTCGGCCCCGGCCTGCATCATGGTGCGAAACTCTGCCGGGGTGACTTCGCCATCGGTGCGCAGGTCGGTGCGGTCGCCAGAGTGCGCCACTGGGGCAACCCTGTCCCTATGTCTGCGCGGGCGGGCGGTGCGGGTGACATCGGGTTTGCCGACGCGCAGCGCGGGCGTCTCGCAGGGATGGTCCAGCCATGCCTGCAGGTCCGCATCCAGCTTCATCAGGGTGATCGAGGCGCCCTCCATGTCCAGCGAGGTGCAGTATTCGCCGACCCAGCTGTGGTGGATCGTGATCCGCCGGTCTTCCAGCAATTGCGCGACACGCCGGTGCAGCAGGTAAAGCTCCAGCAGGCTGGTCGAGCCCAACCCGTTGACCAGAACGGCCACCCGGTCGCCTGCCGTGCAGGCCAGTTCCCCGAGGATCGGCGGCAGCAGGCGGTCCACGACCGCGTCGGCGCCCTCGGCAGGGCCGCGTTCGATGCCCGGCTCGCCGTGGATGCCCATGCCGATTTCCATCTCGCCCACGGGCAGGTCGAAATTCGGACGCCCGGTCTGGGGCAGGATGCAGGCAGAGAGCGCCACGCCCATCGTTCGTGTTGCCGCGTTTGCGCGTGCGGCGGCCTGTTCGACCTCGTCGAGGCTCAGGCCCAGATCCGCGGCCGCCCCCGCCACCTTGAAGACAAAGAAATCCCCGGCGATCCCGCGCCGTTCGCTGGCCCGTTCGGGCGGGGCCGAGGCGATGTCATCGGTCACGACGAAAGAGCGCGCGGTGATCCCCTGTTCGGCCAGCCCCTCTTCTGCCATGCCGAAATTCATCACGTCCCCGGTGTAATTGCCGTAGAGAAACAACACCCCTGCGCCACCGTCGGCGGCAAATCCCGCGTCCATGATCTGCGCGGGCGAGGGCGAGGCAAAGATGTTCCCAAGCGGCGCCGCATCGGCCAGCCCCTTGCCGACATAGCCCGCAAAGGCGGGTTCGTGACCCGAGCCGCCGCCAATGACGATGCCGACCTTGCCGTCGCGCGGGCCGTTCAACGCGACGATGGCCCGGCCGGTGTCGCCCTCGACGCAGATCAGGTCGGGATGGGCTGAAACCATGCCGGCCACCAGGTCCTCGATCAGGTTGTCGGGATCGTTGATCAGCTTGCGGTGCTTCTGCGACATGATGCGGCCTCCCTTTCGGCGCAGGCTAGCGCAAGTCGAGGTGAACGCCATGCCTTTCGGACAGGAGTTTCGCCAGCTCCGCCAGTTCCCGCTGCTCCCGATCCGGGCCCCAACCTAGCGCGCCGCCCGCGATCCGCGCGACAGCGCGGCACAGGGCAGGCGTCAGGCGCCCGCTGATGGCCAGTGACGTGCGGCGCAGCAGGATGTCGGACAGGTGTTGGACCGCCTCGTGCCCGGCGATCCAGTCGATCTCGCGGTCGGTGTGGTCCGGCGCGTCAGGCAGGGGGGTGGCATCATGGCCCTCATGCGCGGCGATATTGCGCGCGGTGGTTCCGTAGCGGTCCAGAAGGACGGCCACGCGGTCCGGCGCAACGGCGGTCTCAGCCGCGACGTCTTTGATCCACGCCTGCCGTGCCTCCGTTGTTCGGGGCATGTCCCGTCCACCGCCGATGGGCATCTCGTCGGTCTTCTGCTGGCGGGACATGCCAAGCTCGGCCAGCACCCGGTCGCTGACCTCTGCCGAAAAGGCGCGGAAGGTGGTCCATTTGCCGCCGACCAGGGACATCACCGGAAAGGCGCGCTGCGGCGTCGCCGGGTCCAGCGGGGCGGAATGGTCGCGGCTGATTAGCCCCGGCGCCACGCCCTCGGAATTGGGCAAAGGGCGAATGCCCGCGTAGGCATAGACGATCTGGTCGTGATCAAAGTGCAGTCCGGGCAGCAGATCGCGCAGGCTCTGGATGAAATAGGCGGTCTCGGCCTCGGTGCAGATCACGGCATCGGGGTCTTTCGCCGGGATGTCGGTGGACCCGACCAGCGCCTTGCCGTGAAAGGGAAAGACCAGCAGGATGCGTCCGTCGTCCCCTTCGAAATAGATCATCCGCCCATCCTGCTGGTCCAGCAACTCGGGGTGATCCAGCAGGATATGCGATCCCTTGGTTCCCCCGATCAGCCGGGTGTCCAGCCCCAGCGATGCATTCACTTTGTCGATCCAGGGGCCGGCGGCATTGACCACGAAACGCGGGCGAACGACACGGTGTTGGCCCTGCGGTCCGCGCAGCGACACGGTGCCGTCCTGTTGTCCCTCGACCGTGGTCCAGTTCAGCGCCTCTGACGCGGGTGACAGGGCGACCCCGTCAGAGGTCAGCTCCATCACCAGCCGTTCCGGGGCGGTCACGGTGGCGTCGTAATAGGTGCCGACGGCGACGATCCGGGGCGTCAGGGCCGGGATCTGGGCCAGGGCGCGCGCCCGGCCCAACATGCTGTGCCGGGGCATCTGGCGCGCCTTTGCGCCGTAGAAATCGTAGATCGCCAGTCCTGCCTTGATCAGCAGCGCCCCACGGCTGCGCGGCGCCGTCTTCGAGCCGAAGAAAGTCCGCAGCGCGGCCCAGACACCCTTTGTCCAGGACTGGATCGGGATCACGGTGGGCAGGGGGTGGACCAGGTGCGCCGCGTTCCTGAGCAGCAGGTTCCGTTCATAGGTGGATTCCGCGACAAGGCGGAATTCCCCGGTTTCGAGGTATTTCAGTCCGCCGTGAATCAGGCGTGACGGTGCCGCGCTGGTGCCCGACCCGAAATCACCCTTGTCGACGATCATGCATTTCAGCCCCTGCGCGCAGAGATCGCGGAACACGCCGGCGCCGTTCACCCCGGCGCCGATGACCAGCACGTCAAGGTCTTCTGCGGCAGGCTCAGTCATTTGCGGTGCCCCGGGCGAGGGTTTCGAGGCTGTTCAGGCGATCCCAGGCCGCGCCCATGCCTTCGGCGATCTCATGGTAGATGGCGTAGCGCCGGGCATAATGCGCGGCGCGTTCTGGTGTCGGCAGATAGGTGGTTTCCAGCGCGGCGAGATCGCGCGGATCGGCGTTCCAGCCCGCAAAGGCGCCCACCGCGGCCCCGGCACACAGCGCGGCGCCCCAGGCGGCGGCCTCGTCCGTGTCGGTGACTGTGACGGGCATCTCCAGCACATCGGCAAAAAGCTGTGCCACCGACGGATTGCGTGAGGCCCCGCCGGTCAGCCGGGCCTCGCTGCCACCGAAACTGCCGCGCAGCGCATCGACGTGATCGCGGTGGTTGAAGGCCACCCCCTCCAACAGCGCGGCGAGCAGGTCGCCGCGTTCGTGCCAGCCCCGCAGACCCAGGAAGCCCGCGCTGGGCGCCGCGCCCATCGGAGAGCCGAAGAGATAGGGGTGATAGAGGATCGAGGAGGGGCGGCTCAGCGCCGCGTCGATTTCGGGGCGCAGAAGGGCATGGATGTCCTGGCCCTCGGCCCGTGCCTGCGCACGCTCCACGGCGCAGAAAGTGTCGAGGAACCAGTCGTAATTCGTGGTCGACGCGGGCGAGATGGACATGTTGTTCCATTGTCCCGCGTCGATGGCATTGCGGCAGAACCAGCGGGCATCGACGATCGGCCGGGTCGAGACGCTTTCGTTGATCGAATAGGTGCCGGCGACGATCCCCACGACACCAGGCCGATGCGCGCCGATCCCCAACGCCGAGGCGGTCACGTCATGCAGACCCGCCGCCACGGGCGTGCCGGGGCGCAGGCCCGTCGCCTCCGCGGCCGCTTGCGTGACCTCCCCGACCACGCTGGCGGAATGGTCGGCGCGGGGCAGGGCGCCCTGCACATCGCCAAGGCCGAACAGCTCCAGCGCCTCTTGTGACCAGGTTTGCGACTGCACGTCGGTGAAAGAGGTGCTGGCCTCGGTGTGATCGGTGCCGATGCGCCCGCTGAGGCAGAAGCACAGCCAATCCTTGCAGGCAAGAACATGGCCGATCTGGGCGAAACGGTCCGGCTCATGGCGCTGCACCCAGCCAAGCAGCGCGGAATGGGCCGAGACATGCGGCACCTGTCCAGTCAGGGCCAGCGCCCGTTGGTCGGTCCCGTCGGTCTGCCAGTCCTCGACGATCTGGAAGGCGCGACTGTCCAGCGACAGGATGCCGGTCCCCAGCGGCTTGCCTGCCTTGTCCAGCAGGTAGATCCCGTCGCCATGCGCGGTGGCGGCCACGGCGACGATACGCGCCGGGTCGGTCCCGCTGGTTTCCAGCACGTCCCGGATGGCCGAGGCGGTCTGTCGCCAGAGATCGCTCATGTCCCGCTCGACCCGGCGGGGCGCGGGTTTCAGCTGTGTCACGTTGCGTCGCGCGACAGCCAGCTGTGTCCCCTTCAGGTCGAAGATCACCGCCTTTGTCACGGTCAGACCGCTGTCGATGGCCAGGATCCGGTCCATGTCATGCCTCTCGGGATTGTCCGGAAAAAGGTCGGAGCCCGGGGGAGGAAGGCCGGGCTCCGGAGGTGGCGTGAATGACGTGCGCCCGCAGGCGCGCCGCCTTCAGCCCTTGTTGTACTTCGCGTCGACCTCGTTGATCGCGTTCACGTTCCCTGCCGAGCGGCCCTCGGGATCGAAGGAGGTCGAGAGGAAGGCATCGGCGATGTCCTTGGCCAGTTCCGCCCCGATCACGCGCGCGCCCATCGTGATGATCTGCGCGTTGTTCGAGGTCGAGGCCTTGCCCGCCGAATAGGTGTCATGGCACTGGGCGGCGCGGATGCCGGGGATCTTGTTGGCCGACATGGCGACGCCGATGCCGGTGCCACAGATCAGGATGGCGCGGTCGTATTCGCCGGCCATCACGGCGGTGGCCACGCGGTCCGACATGTTGGCGTAGAAGGGATCCGGCCCTTCGCTGGTGCGCGAGATCTCGGAAACCTCGTGCTTGTCCTTCAGGTAGTCGGCGAGGATCTTGGCAAGGCCTTCGCCGGCGCTGTCGCCTGCAACTGCAATTTTCATGACATTTGTCCTTTCGGGTTCAGAGGGCTGCGGCGCATTTGGCAAGGATGTCGAGGTAGCCTTCGACGGTCCAGGCCGAGCGCCCGATGAAGAGCCCGTCGATATGCGGGCATTGGATGAGTTCCTCGCAATTGCCGGGGTTGACCGAGCCGCCGTAGAGGCAGGGCACCCGGCGCCCGAGGACGTTTTCGGCAACTGCGATGATCTCACCCTGACGGTCGTCAGCGTAGTCCGATGTGGCGGGGATGCCGTTCTCGCCGATGGCCCAGACGGGTTCGTAGGCCAGCAGGATCGGCGCGGCTTTCTGAGTGTCGCCCAGCTTGCCCAGCGCACCGCGCACCTGTGCCTCCAGCACCTCTTGCGCGCGGTCGGCCTCGCGTTCGGCCAGGGTCTCGCCGATGCAGATCAGCGGGATCAGCCCGTGGCGCACGGCGGCCTCTGTCTTGAGGCCGACGGTCTCGTCGGTCTCGCCGAAATGTTCGCGCCGTTCGGAATGGCCCAGCTCGACGATATCCAGCCCGCAATCGGTGAGCATGAGCGGAGAGACTTCACCCGTCCAGGCGCCCTGGTCGGCCCAGTGCATGTTCTGCGCGCCGACCTTGACCGAACTGTCCGCGAGGATCTGCTTGACCTCGCGCACGGCGGTGAAGGGCGGGATCACGAACCGCTGGATGCGCGGATCGCGGTCCGCGTCGGCCCCTGCGAGGGCAGTGGCAAAGGCCTGCGCCTCTGCCAGCGTCTTGTTCATCTTCCAGCTGGTTCCGATCCAGAACTGTGGGTGTGTCATGCCTCGGCCTCTTGGGGGTCTGCGATTGTCAGGGTCAGCCCGGCCTCGTCCAGGGCCGCGCGGGCCTCGGGGGCGGGGGGCTGGTCGGTGATGATGTGGTCGAATTCGGACAGAGCGGCCAGACGGTGCAGGGCGGCGTTGCCAAAGCGGCTGTGGTTGACCAGGAGCACACGGCACGCCCCTTGCCGCATCATTGCCTGCTTGGACCGGACCACGGTTTCGTCCATGTGAAACACCTCCAGCCCCGACACGGCGGGAGCGGAGATAAAGGCAACGTCGGCGCGCAGATGCGCCAGCGCATCCTCTGTCACCTTGCCGAGATAGGCGTTGAACTTGGCGGAATAGACGCCGCCCAGGGCGATCAGTGTGATCCCTGCCTCCGCCTTCAGGGCATCCATGACCGCCGCGTTGTTGGTGATCACGGTCAACGGTCGGCAGGCGGCAAGCTGCTGGCCCAGGATCGCGGCCATCGAACCATCGTTGATCATGACCGTCATGCCCGGTTCGACAAGGCGCAGCGCGGCTCGGGCCATCGCCATCTTGGCCGTCGTGCCCTGCCGTTCGCGAAAGCGGAAATCGCTTTCGAACTGGGTGCCGGAGCGGATCGTGGCGCCGCCACGGATTTTCCGCAGCAGACCCGCGCCTTCGAGGTCGTCGAGGTCGCGGTGAATGGTCATCCGGGACACGGCAAACCGATCGGCGAGCGCGTCGAGCTCTACCTCTCCATCCGTGACCAGCAGGTCCATGATCGCTTGTTGTCTGTCGTCTCTCTTCACCCCGGTTCCTCCTGAAACGTAACATCTCACATCACACAAATATCGTCAATTGTGTTATTTTGGGATTAATTATTGTGATTTTCCGCGGGATCCCGTAACACCGGGTCAACGCAGGAGGACATGATGCCCAAAGATTCGATGCCGCAGGCGATTGCCGCCAAAGCCGCGCTGGACCCCAAGGGCTTTGCCCTGGCCAACTGTATCCGTGCCCTTTCGATCGATGCGGTCGAGGTGGCGAAATCGGGCCATCCCGGTGCGCCGATGGGCATGGCCGATGCGGCCACCGCGCTGTTTCGCGATCATCTGAAATTCGACGCTTCGGCCCCCGACTGGCCGGATCGCGACCGGGTGGTCTTGTCCAACGGCCATGCGTCGATGCTGCTGTACTCGCTTCTGCACCTGACCGGCTATGCCGACATGACCATCGAGGAACTGCGCAACTTCCGCCAGCTTGGCGCCCGCACCGCGGGGCATCCGGAATACGGCCATGCCAAGGGGATCGAGACCACGACCGGGCCGCTGGGTCAGGGCATTGCCAATGCCGTCGGCATGGCGATGGCCGAACGCGCCTTGGGCGCCGAGTTCGGTGCCGACCTTGTCGATCACCACACTTATGTGTTCCTCGGTGACGGCTGTTTGCAGGAGGGCATCGGCCAGGAGGCGATCTCGCTGGCCGGTCACCTGGGTCTGGGCAAGCTGATCATGCTCTACGACGACAACCAGATCACCATCGACGGGCCGACCTCGGTGTCCTTTTCCGAGGATGTGCCGGGGCGCCTTCGGGCCTGTGGCTGGCATGTGCTGGAATGTGACGGTCATGATGTTCCGGCGGTGTCTGCCGCCATCGCAGAGGCCAAGAGGGAAACCGGCAAGCCGACGCTGATCGCCATGAAGACGACCATCGGCTTTGGCGCACCTTCCAAGGCGGGCACAGCCTCGGCGCACGGGTCGCCGCTGGGCGCCGAAGAGGCCGCCGCCGCCAAGGCGGCGCTGGGCTGGGAGGCTGCCCCCTTCGAGGTGCCCGCCGATCTCGCCGCCGAATGGCGGGCCATCGGGGCGCGTGGCGGGGCCGTCCGCAAGGACTGGGAAGCCCGGCTTGCCGCCTCCTCCGACCGCGCGGAGTTCTCTCGCCGTATCGCGCGCGAGCTGCCCGGCGGATATGACGCGGCGGTGGCGCAGGCGCGCGCGGCGCTCTTCGCGGAGCCGCAAAAGATCGCCACCCGCAAGGCCAGCCAGGTCGCGCTGGAGGCGCTCGCCCCCGCGCTGCCAGAGCTGATCGGCGGGTCGGCCGACCTCACCGGCTCCAACCTCACCCGGGTTCCGGCGGTGGACAGTCAGTTCTCACGCCAGGAGCCGGGGCGCTACGTCGGCTACGGCGTGCGTGAATTCGGTATGGCGGCGGCCATGAACGGGATGAACACCCACGGCGGGTTGATCCCCTACGGCGGCACTTTCCTTGTCTTTTCGGACTATGCCCGCAACGCGATCCGCCTGTCCGCGCTGATGGGCGTCGGCACGATCTATGTCATGACTCATGACAGCATCGGCCTGGGCGAGGACGGCCCGACGCACCAGCCGGTGGAACATCTGACCTCGCTGCGCGCGATCCCGAACCTCTACACCTTCCGACCCGCCGACGCGGTCGAGACGCTGGAATGCTGGGATATCGCCATCCGGTCGCGCGGGACCCCGTCGCTGCTGGCGCTCAGCCGCCAGGGCGTACCGCAGCTGCGGCTGGAAGCCGGGGACGAAAACCTGAGCGCGAAGGGCGCCTATGTCCTGCGCAGTTACGGTGAGGGGCGCGACCTGACCCTGTTGGCCACGGGCACCGAAGTCAGCCTTGCGGTCGAGGCTGCCGAGACGCTGGCGGAACGGGGTTTGGGCGTTGCCGTCGTCTCGATGCCGTCGTGGGAGCTGTTCGAGGCGCAACCGCCAGAATATCGCGCCGAGGTTCTGGGCTCTGCGCCCCGTATCGCCGTCGAGGCGGCCAGCACCTACGGTTGGACCCGCTATGTCGCCTCCGAGGAGGACGTGATTGGGATGCAGGGCTTTGGCGCCTCCGGCCCGGCAGAGGACCTCTACCGCAGCTTCGGCATCACGCGCGAGGCCATCGTCGCCAAGGCAGATGCTCTGCTGAACGGGCAGGCGTAAGCCCATGCAGGCGCCCCTGAAACTGGACGGCGACACGGCCGTCACCGCCCCCACCCTGGCCGCGCATCTGGCGGGTTGGGCGGGCGAAGACCCCGCGCGCCGCGCGCTGGCGGCACTTCTGATCCGTCTCGCGGAGGCCAGCCTGCCGCTGGCCGCGCGGCTGGCACAGGGACACCTGACCGGCGACCCGACACATGTGATCGGCACCAACGATTCCGGCGACAAGCAGAAGGCGCTGGACATGGGCGCTCATGACCATTTCATCCGGGTCCTGCGCGACATGTCGGTGGCACGGGTCCTGTCCGAAGAGGCCGAGGAGGTTGAGACCATCGACCCGGACGGCACATTCGACCTGGCGATGGACCCGATCGACGGCTCCGGCAGTATCGGCATCGGCGCACCGCTGGGGGCGCTCTTCGCGATCTTCCCGGCAGGTGACGGTTTCCTGCGCAAGGGGCGAGAGATGATCGCGGCCTGCTACGTGTCCTTCGGACATTCGGTCGACTTCGGTTTCAGCACCGGCGCGGGCGTCGACATCGCCACGCTGGACCCGGTGACAGGGGTCTTTCACGTCGACACCACGGCCGTCACGATCAAGCCGGAGACCTCGACCGTGGCCTTCAACGCCTCGAACCGGCGACGCTGGCCCGAGGGGCTGCAGCGCTACACAGAGGACCTGCTGCACGGGGCCGAGGGGCCGCGCGGGCGCGATTTCAACATGCGCTGGATCGCCGCCGCCGTGGGGGATCTGCACCGCATTCTGCGCCGGGGCGGGCTGTTCATGTACCCCGGCGATACACGCCCGGGCTACGAGGACGGTTTTCTGCGGCTCGCCTACGAGGCCTTCCCGATCGCCTACCTGATCGAACAGGCGGGCGGCGCGGCGACCGATGGACAGACTGCCATTCTGGACCTGTCGCCCGCCCACCTGCATGACCGCGTGCCGCTGATCTTCGGCAGCCGCGACGAGGTCGCGACGCTCTGCGACTACCTTTCCCCCTCCGACTGACAGGAGCCCGAGATGCCCCGTATCACCCTACGCCAGCTGCTCGATCACGCGGCAGAGAACGGCTATGCCGTGCCGGCCTTCAACATGTCCAACATGGAACAGGGGCTGGCGATCATGGCCGCGGCCAATGAAACCGGGTCGCCGGTCATCCTGCAGGCCAGCCGCGGTGCGCGCAGCTATGCCAATGACACGGTGCTGGCCAAGCTGATTGACGCGCTGGTGGAAATCTACCCGCATATCCCGGTCTGCATGCACCTGGATCACGGCAACAACCTTGCCACCTGCGTCACCGCCATCCAGCACGGGTTCACCTCTGTCATGATGGATGGTTCGCTGAAGGAAGACGGCACCACGCCCGCCGATTACGCCTATAACGTGGGGATCACTCGCGCCGTGGTCGAGATGGCCCATGCCGCCGGCGTGTCGGTCGAGGGAGAGCTGGGCGTGCTCGGATCTCTGGAAACCGGGCAGGGCGACCAGGAGGACGGGCATGGTGCGACGGGCACCCTGTCGCATGACCAGTTGCTGACCGACCCCGAAGAGGCAGAGCGTTTCGTGGCCGACACCGGCGTCGATGCACTGGCGGTGGCGATGGGCACCAGTCACGGCGCCTACAAGTTCACCCGTCAACCGGATGGGGACGTGCTGGCGATGGACGTGATCGAGGCGATCCACCAGCGCCTACCCAACACCCACCTGGTCATGCATGGATCCTCCTCGGTGCCCGAGGAGCTGCGCCTGCTGATCAACGAGTACGGTGGCGAGATCAAGCCGACCTGGGGCGTGCCGCTGGAGGAGATCCGGCGCGGCATCCGCCACGGCGTGCGCAAGGTCAACATCGACACCGACTTGCGGCTGGCGGCCACGGCGGCGATCCGCAAGACCCTGATGAGCGCGCCCGCCGAATTCGACCCCCGCAAGTACCTGAAGCCGGCCATGGACGGCATGAAGGCGCAATGCGTCGAGAAATTCGAGGCATTCGGCACCGCCGGCCAGGCCGAGCGCATCCGCACGCGTTCGCTGGCCGACATGGCCCTGGCCTATTGATCCCCCGAAAGGAGACCGAGCTATGAAATTCTTCGTGGACACTGCCAACATCGACGACATCAAGGAGCTGAACGACTACGGACTGCTGGATGGCGTGACGACGAACCCCTCGCTGATCGCCAAGTCCGGGCGCGACTTCAAGGAGGTCATCGCGGAAATCTGCAAGGTCGTGGCAGGGCCGGTTTCGGCCGAGGTCGCGGCGATGGATTTCGACGGGATGGTCGCTGAGGGCGAGCATCTGGCGAAGATCGCCGACAACGTGGTCATCAAGCTGCCGCTGACGCTGGACGGGCTGAAGGCCTGCCGCCATTTCACGGCCAAGGGCATCAAGACGAATGTCACGCTCTGCTTCGCGGCCAACCAGGCGTTGCTGGCGGCCAAGGCGGGCGCGACCTATATCTCGCCCTTCGTCGGGCGGCTGGATGACCTGAACATCGACGGGATGGAACTGATCCACGAGATCCGCACCATCTATGACAACTACGGGTTCAAGACGGAAATCCTGGCGGCCTCGATCCGCTCGGCCAACCACGTCAAGGAGGCCGCCATCGCGGGCGCCGACGTGGCGACGATCCCGCCGGGCGTCATCAAGGGGTTGGCGGCTCATGCGCTGACCGACAAGGGGTTGGACCAGTTCGCCAAGGACTGGGCCGCGACCGGACAATCGATCCTGTGAGCCATTTGGCGGGTCCGGCGCTGTCGCGGCGGGCCTGCCTATTCCTCCATCAGGGTCTTGGCGGTACGTTCATCGGTGATGAGGCCCGACAGGCGCCCGCTTTTCAGGATGGCCCGGATCGCGGCAACCTTTTCGGGTCCGCCCGCCAGGGCGATGATCCGGTCGTCACGGGTTTCATCCAGCGAGACCGCCAGCGTCCGCGAGGTCAGCGGCGTTTCCAGCGCCTTGCCCTCGGGGTCGAAGAAATGGCCCAGCATCTCACCCACGCCGCCCGCCTCGGAAATCGCCTCGATCTCGGAGGGTTCGATCATGCCGGAGGTGACAAGCTGGGTTTCCGCCTCGACCGTGCCGACGCCGACGATCTTGAGCGGCGCCGTTTCGGCAAGCTGAAAGACCTCGGCCACGCCACGCTGCGCCAGCAGAACCTCGCGGTCCTCGGTGGTGTTGGCGAAGAAGGGGACCGGCATGACATAGGCCCGCGCGCCGGTCTTTTCGGCCAACAGATGCATCACGTCATGCGGGTTGGCCGCAAAGTTACGGGTCAGCCCGCCCAGGAGAGAGACGAAGCTCAACCCGTTGGTGTGGAAACGGGGCATGGCGCGCACCGCCTCGGCCAGGGTGCGACCGTGGCCGATGCCGATGGTCAATTCCTCGCCGCTTTCCAGCCAGCGGCGCAGTCGCGATGCGCCGGCGATCCCCAGCGTGCGCAGGGGCAGGCCCTCTTCGTCCAGGTCCGGGGCGACCTCGCAGGTGTCCAGCCCGTAGCGCAGGCACAGCGCCTGTTCCAGTTCGATACACTCGATGATCTCGCCTTCGATGCTGACCTTGACGGCGCCTTCGGCCACGGCGCGGGCGATCAGGCGATGCGCCTTGACCGATTGCACGCCCAGCCGCTTGGCCACTTCGGCCTGTCGCATTCCGCCGACATAGTGCAGCCATGCGGCGCGGATCGACAAGGAATGCTCGGCATCGCCCGACATCCGATCTTTGGCCATCTCATGTCCTCCACACTCCGGCGCCTAGCGCGCCCGCTCCATGATCCCGGTCAGCGCCTCGGCGTCCAGGGGGACGGGGTTGGCTTTCATCGAGGAAGAGCTGGCCGCCATCCGGGCGGCCTCGGCCCTATGTTCCCCGTTCACACCCTGCGCGTCCAGTCCGGGCAGACCGGCCTTCCGCGACCAATCGGCCAGCGCGGCAAAGGCCCGCGCGGGGTCCGTGCCAAGAACCCGGCCAAGGTCATCGCGCAGGTCCGCAAGGCGGCGGGCGGCGTCGCCCGTTGCCCGGGCTGCGTTTTCCTCCAGCACATGTGGCAGCAGGATGCCGCAAATCGCCCCGTGCGCCGCGCCAGACAGGCCGCCCAGCGGACCGGCCAGGCCATGCACGGCCCCCAACCCCGCGTTGGCCAGTGCAAGCCCGCCGCACAGGCTGGTCCAGGCCAGCTGGTCGCGGGCGTCCGGGTCCTCGTGCCTCATCAGCGTCATCAATGCCGCCAGCCCCGAGACAATCGCGGGGCGGCATAGCGCATCGGTCATCGGGTTGGCGCGGGTGCAGACATAGGGTTCGATCACCTGCGTCACCGCATCCAGCCCCGAGGCCAGCGTCACGCTGCGCGGGCAGTTATCAGTCAGCGCGGGATCGACAATCGCCATCCAGGGCAACATGCGCGCGTCCCGCAGGCTGACCTTGCGTTGTGCCTCCGGCACGGCAATCACCGCGTTGCGGGTGACTTCGGCGCCGGTTCCGGCGGTGGTCGGAATGGCGGCAAAGGGCAGGGGGGCGGCGTTCAGCGGCAGGCCCTTGCCGACCACCTCCAGGTGATCCAGCAGGGGGCGCGTGGCGGGGGCCAGGGCCGCGATGGCCTTGCCCGCGTCAATGACGGCGCCGCCGCCAAGGGCAATGACCACCTGCGCAGCGCTGGCGCGGGCGGCTGTCACGCCCGCCTCGATCATCGCAAGGTCGGGTTCTGCCGCGACGCTGAGACGGTCGACGGAGCAGCCTTCAGCCTCCAGCGCGGCCGACAGCCAGTCGGCCCGCGCCGGGGTGCTGCCCTGGACCAGCAGCACGCGTTGTCCCCGGGCGGCCAGGTCGGGCACCGCCCGCCCGGCCTCGCCCCGGCCAAAGCGGATTTGCGTGGCCGTGGCAAAGGAGAAGGCGGGCAGGGACATGGTTCAGACCTCTAGCTTGGCAATCATCAGGACCGCATCCGCCGCTTCCGCGCCCTTCTTGACGAAATGGTCGCGGTAAAAACCGACATGTTCCTCGGTCGGCTGGAAGTGATGCGGCGTCAGCGAGATCGAGAAGGTCGGGACGCCGGTTTCCAGTTGGGCCGTCATCAGCCCGTCAACAACCGCCTGGGCGACGAAGTCATGGCGGTAGATGCCGCCATCGACCACAAGCGCGGCGCAGACCACGGCGTCATACGTGCCGCTCTGCCCCAGCTTCTTGGCCAAGAGCGGCATCTCGAAGGCGCCGGGCACGTCAAAGGGCGTGACCTCGGCGGGCACTCCGGCCTCCGAGATACGTTGCTCGAACCCGGTCAGCGCCTGGTCGACGATATCGGCGTGCCAACGGGCCTTGATGAAGGCGATTTTCAGTGTTTCAGACATGGAACCATCCTTTGCGTTTCACAAATGGTCCCAAGGCGATGCCATCCGCGCAGGCCGGATGGCCCGTCGGCTGGTTCTCTTCCATCCGGACTATTACCGTCGGCCCCGGAATTTCACCGGTGTCTGCTGGACCCTTCCGGATTTCCCCGAAAGGCGCTCGCGGGCTGTCACCGCCGGTGGGGAATTGCACCCCGCCCTGAGAACGCGGCAAGGTTTGGCGGCATGCGGCGGAAAAGGCAAGCATCTTTGCGACAGGTTCGCGATATCGGCGACCCGGATCAGACATTCAGGTCATTCACCCCACTGTCGATATGCGGCGCCCAGAAGGCCACGCTTTCGGCGATCTGGGGGATCACCTGGCGGTCGTTCGGCTCGCGCTCCTTGAAAGACAGTTCAAGGCAGATCTCATTGTCGACGGCGCCGCCCTCGGCAAAGGCCTTGAGCAGCGGATCGGGCTGGATCGCGCCCTTGGCGTTGAACTCGGCGGTAAAGGGGCGGTGCCCGGACTTGTCCATCATCGACTGCTTGATGTGAATGATCGGGCTGACCTTCGGCACCGCGCGGGCCCAGGCGTAGGGATCGGTGTCATCCGGGTTGGGCGAGGTCACGTCGCCGTGGTCGATGTCGGCCATCATCCACATCGGGACGGCCATGTTCGCGGCAGTCAGGCGATCCTGCAGCTTGATGCATTCGGCGATGGTTTCGCCGAATTCGCGGCCGACGCTCATGGGCTCCCAAAAGACATAGTCGAGACCTGCGGCCCTGGCGTGTTCGGCCACCTCGGCCCAGCAATCGATGGCGATCTGCAACAGCTCCTCGCGCCGGGCGGGGTCGTCGTAGTCCCGATAGGTGAAGATCGCGAATTGCGTTCCGACGGAGGTGCCGCCGAGGTCGCCGATGATATCGGCAAATGTCTTGAACCAGTCGACGTAATAGCGCCGCACGTCGCGGTCGGGATGGCCAAAGTGGTTGAGCCGCCCGTAAGGCCCGGTCATGCCGCTGGTCACGCGGGCGCCGGTGCGCGTCAGTGCGGCGCCCATCTGCCGGGTCAGACGCCGGATCACGGAGGCGGGCCAGCTGGGGTTGATGAACTCATGCGTCAGCTGGATGTCCCTGATCCGGATGTCGCGCGCGATGGCGTCGATCAGGTCGTCCGGTTCGGCAAAACGGTTCACCAGCGGGTTGGTGTTCAGTGAAAGCGTCAGCGCCATGTCACGCGGCCTCCTGCCGGGCATCGAACCAGGCGGCAAACGCGGCCTGCTCGGCCTCTGTCAGGTGCAGGCGGTGCTTTGTTCTCCGCCACAGGATGTCCTCGGCGGTCTGCGCCCATTCGTGGTTCACCAGATAGGTTACCTCGGCCTCATAAAGCTGGCCGCCAAAGTGCTGCCCCAGCCCCTCCAGCGAGGTCGCATCGCCGGCGATCTGGCGTACCCGGCTGCCGTAGCAGCGCCCGTAGTGGCGGCGCAGCTCGCGCGGCATCCAGGGATAGTCCTGCTTCATCGTGTTGCGGAACTGCTCGTAGTCGGCGTTTTTCAGGTCGCCGCCGGGCAGGGGGGCATTTTCGGTCCAGTCCCCGCCCATCCTGGGAAAGAACTTTTCGATCTTGTGCATCCCGCGCTCTGCCAGTTCGCGGAAGGTGGTGATCTTGCCGCCAAAGATGTTCAGGAGCGGCGCGCCGCCGGTTTCGTCCACGTCAAAGACGTAGTCGCGTGTCACAGCAGAGGGGTTGCCCTGCCCGTCATCGAACAGCGGTCGCACGCCGGAAAAGGTGGTTTCCACGTCGTCACGCGTCAGCTCTTCCTTGAAGTAGCGGTTCACGGCGTCGATCAGGTATTGCACCTCGCTCTCGTCGGCGGTCACGTCCTCTGCCCGGCCGTCATAGGCGATGTCGGTGGTGCCGATCAGGGCCTTGTCGCGCTCGTAGGGGTTGATGAAGATCACCCGCTTGTCGTGGTTCTGGACCAGGTAGGCGTTCTCACCCTTCCAGAACTTGGGCACGATGATGTGGCTGCCCTTGACCAGCCGGACGTTGCGCGCGCTGTTCGAACCGGCCACCCGTGTCACCACATCCGTCACCCAGGGGCCGGCGGCGTTGACCAGCAGCTTGGCCTCGAATTCCCGCGTCTCGCCGGTGACGGAGTTTTTCGTCGTCACCCGCCATGCGCCGTTTTCGCGTCGCGCCGAGATGCAGGGCGAGCGGGTCAGGACCTCGGCCCCGCGTTCCGCCGCGTCGACCGCGTTCAGCACCACGAGCCGCGCATCATCGACCCAGCAGTCCGAGTATTCGAAGCCGCGTGTATAGGTGTCCTTGATCGCCGCGCCCTCGGGGTCGCGGCGCAGGTCCAGCGTTCGGGTGCCCGGCAGTTTCTTGCGCCCGCCCAAGTGATCGTAAAGAAACAGGCCCAGCCGCACCAACCAGGCAGGCCGGTCCTGGGGGCTGTGCGGCAGGACAAAGCGCATGGGCCAGATGATGTGCGGCGCGTTCTTCATCAGCACTTCGCGTTCGATCAGCGCCTCGCGCACCAGCCGGAACTCGTAGTATTCAAGGTAGCGCAATCCGCCGTGGACCAGTTTGCCGGACCGGGACGAGGTGCCCTCGGCCAGGTCGTCCTTTTCGCAGAGCACGACGCTCAGGCCCCGGCCGGCAGCGTCGCGGGCAATGCCCGCGCCGTTGATGCCGCCGCCAATCACGAAGAGGTCGACCTTGGAAATATCTGTCATCTCTCAAGCTCCTTCAGCCGCACGCGCCGCGGCCAGCCCGTCCCATACGGGGGCAAGACCGTCGCGTGCCTGGCGATAGGTGGTGAACAAGGTGTCGTAGACGGGCACGAGGCCCGGATCGGGCGCCTCGGACCCGCCCAGCATGGGCGTTGTCCATTGCGCGATACAGGCGTCCATGTCGGCATAGGCGCCGATCGCCACGGCGGCCATCATGGCGCAGCCCGCGGCACCGGCCTCTTCGCGCGAGGAGACGCGGACGGGAGTGTTCAACGAGGCGGCGAGGACACGGCGCAGGGCGCCGGAACGTGCCGCGCCGCCGGTCAGCCGCAGTTCGCTGGGCATCTCACCCATCGCGGCATAACAATCCCGCGCCGCCATCCCGAGGCCCTCGACCACGGCGCGGATCACGTCCGGGAACCTGTGCGCGGCGTTCAGTCCGACCAGGCTCGCCCGCGCATCGGCATTGACGAAGGGGCCGCGCTCTCCGGCCTCGGAGATATAGGGGTGATAGACCAGGGCGCCGGGGCGTGACCTGTCCATCCAGCCGTCGATCCGGCCGACAAGATCGGCATGTGACGGCGCTTCGCCGAATTCGCCGATCAACTCTTCGGCCAGGGCCAGGGCCCAGTCGATGTTCAGCGTCGCGGCCATGTTGGTCTGCACCTGGGTCACCATGTCCGGCACCGGAAGGCAGATCACATAGCCTGTGCCCTCGGCGTTCAGATGCACCTGGTCCGATGTCACGGCGCGCATGTGTACGCCGGTCGACCCGACCGTGGAGCAGGCCGCGCCTGCGTCGCCCGTGTGCACGCCCGCACCAAGCGCGGTCATGACCATGTCGACATACCCCAGCGAAACCGGCGTCCCCGCCAGCAGCCCGGTGGCCTCTGCCGCCTCTGGTGTCAGGGGACGGGTTTCCTGCGCGCCGTCGATGATCTCCGGCAGGAGATAGCGGTGCCGCTGTAGCCCGAGAGCGGAAATCACGGTGTCGCTGTAGCGCCGGTTGCGGAAGTCCCCGAAGGTAAAGCTTGCCTCTGAAGGGTCGGTCGCGCGCACGCCGGTCAGGTTCAGAAACAGCCAGTCCTTGCAGTGCAGGGCGACCTCGGCCTGGTCCAGAAGCTCCGGGCAGGTCGCGGCCATATGGGCAAGCTGGCTGCCCTGCTGGCAGGTGTTCAGCCCGGTTCCCGTTGCCTCGAACCGCGCGCGTTCGCCTGCGCCCGCAGACAGTCGCCGGACCGTGGGCGCCGCCCGCGCGTCAAGCCAGAGCCAGGCGTCGCTGACCGCCGCATTGCCCTTGCCTGCCAGCCAGGTGCCGTCACCCTGGCCCGTCAGGGCGAGCGCGGCGGTCCGCTGGGCGAGCGCGGGTATCTTTTCTGCCAGTCCGCGCAGGGCTGTGGCGCAATCGACCCATGTCTGCGGCAGGGACTGGGTGGCAGAGCCATCCGCACCCATCACGTACCTGTTGCGAACCGATGACGCGGCCAGCTGGCGTCCCGAAAGATCGAAGGCGACGGCCTTGATCACGGAGGTGCCCGCATCGACGCCGATGATCACGTCAGACGAATCGGGCATCACCGCTTCCCTTTTCCTTGTGGGTCACCTCGGCCTCCCCCTTGTAACGCTTGTATTTTCCCGCCCTCGGGGCAGGTCCGCGCGACGCGTGTTCAGGGCGGTCTTTGGCCTGTCCGCACTGCGTCCGGTTGCATTTGGTGTAACACAAAGAATCTCGACGTAGTGATTTTTTTTGCAGACAACGTAATTTTTTTCACATATGGTTGGCGCAAACGGTCGCAGTGCTACCACGGCGGCGAATCGTCGACCCATCCAGGGAATTGAGGGGTTCCGGGCACGGCGAAAGGGGAGGAATAAAGCAACTTCAGTTGGTTGCCATTCCCGCGACAGACAGGTTCCTGCCGATTGGCAGGAAGAAACGGAACAGCCTGGTCCGCCGGGCAGAATCGCAAGAGGGGGCACGCCCGACATGGCAACCACCGGCACAGTATCTGCCAGCGCCAGCAAGGCTACGCGCAGGAATGTAATCACCGCTATCGCGGGGGTTGTGTTGCTGGGCGCGATCGCGTTCGACACAAAGGTCGTGGCCATCGGCGGCGACGAGGACCTGCGGCAGCAGGCCTTTGACCCTGACCGCTTTGGTGTCGGCGAGTTCCCCCGCATCCGCGACTTCGTCACGGGCCGCGCCCCCGAGGCAGCGGACCTGGCCCGCGAACTGGCCGAGGACAAGTCGGCGGCAACCGCAGCTTACGGTACGATGGCGGGGGCCTTTCCGGTGATGACGGTGAAATTCACCGGCACCGTGGGCGAGGGAAAGTCCGGTATCTTCAACATCGACGTGCCGGACATGCCGGAGGGAACGCGGATCCGTGTTCAGACCGGCCCGGCGATCAACGGGACCGAGTTGCGCGATATCGTCGGCGACATCGAGTTCGGCGCCTTCAAGAACCAGATCGAGTACCAGGACGCGGGCGCGGGCATCAACCGGGCGATGTCTGCCGACGTGCTGACCGATCTCGACCGCGACAACCTGCAGGGCAAGACGATCTCCGTGACCGGCGCCTTTACCATGATCAACCCGAAGAACTGGCTGGTCACGCCCGTCGCGCTCGAGGTGCAGTGATGAAGGTGCCCGTGCATGACGAAACGCCGACCGCCGCGCCGGACAAGGTCGAGGTGGTTCTGGCCGCGCGCGACGTGACCAAGAGCTTTGGCGCGGTTCACGCGCTGAAGGGGGTGAACTTCGACGTCCACCGCGGCCAGGTGACGACGCTCTTTGGCGAAAACGGCGCTGGCAAGTCCACGCTGATGAAGATCCTGTCCGGCGTGCACATGCCCACGACGGGTGAATTGATCCTGGACGGTGCACCGGTCGAAATTCGCTCGACCGTCGAGGCGCGCGAACTGGGGATTTCCATCATCCACCAGGAACTGTCTCTCGCGCCCAACATGAACGTGCGCGACAACATCTTTCTGGGGCGCGAGATCATGGGGCCGCGCGGCGTGAACTTCGCCGAGGAAGAGCGCCAGTGCCGTATCCTGATGGAAGAGCTGGAGGAGGACATCGACCCCCTGACCCCGGTCGAGGACCTGCGCCTGGGCCAGCAGCAGATCGTCGAGATCGCGCGTGCGCTGTCGGTCAATTCCCGCATCCTCATCATGGACGAGCCGACCTCGGCGCTGTCGGCGGCCGAAGTCGAGGTGCTCTTCAAGGTGATTCATGACCTCAAGGCGCGCGGCGTCTCGATCGTCTACATCTCGCACCACCTCGAAGAGGCGCTGACCATCACCGACCATGCGGTCGTGCTGCGTGACGGGGTGATGACGGCCTATGCCCCCCGTGCGGAAATCGACCTGGAATGGATCGTCCGCAACATGGTGGGTGAGAACTTTGACCTCGGCTCGCCGCCGACGGGATACGAGTTTGGCGAAACCGCCCTGTCGATCGAGGCGCTCAGCGTGCCCGCGCCGGGCGGCTCCGGCTATTCGGTCGTGGATCGTCTGTCGCTGAACGTGCGGCAGGGCGAGATCGTCTGCATCTACGGGCTGATGGGCGCCGGGCGCACCGAGTTGATGGAATGTGTCGCGGGCCGCCTGCCGGCCTCGGGCGGCACGATCCGGCTGCATGGGCGCAACCTGGCCGGGATGACCATTGCGCAGCGGATCGAGGCGGGCCTTGTCCTGACGCCCGAAGACCGCCAGCGCGACGGGCTGGTCCAGACCATGACCGTGGGACAGAACCTGTCGCTGGCTTCGATCGGGGCCTTTACCCGGCGCCTGCTGACGTCGAAGGCGGATGAGCAGGAAATCATCGAACGTTCGATCCGTGAGGTGACGATCAAGACCGACGGCGGCGGCGCTGCCATTGGCTCGCTGTCCGGTGGGAACCAGCAGAAGGTCGTGATCGGCAAGATGCTGGCCACCAAGCCGTCGGTCGTACTGCTGGACGAACCCAGCCGCGGCATCGACATCGGCGCCAAGGCAGAGGTGTTCCGCCTGCTGTCCGAGGGCGCGAAAGAGGGCCTTGCCGTGGTCTATTCGACTTCCGAGGTCAGCGAATGTCTGTCCATCGCGCATCGCATCATCGTCATGCACAAGGGCAAGATCTCGGCCACCTTCGGGCCGGACGCCACCAAGGAACAGATCATGGCCGCCTCGGGCGAGGTGGACCTGCAGCAAAGCCTGACCGCGGCCTTTGGCCTGGATCATTGCGAGGTTGTCACCGACCTGCACCAGGAAGACCTGGCGCTTGGCCCGCTTGGCGCGGCGGGGGGCCGTTTCCTGACCTCGGTCATCGCCGACGGCCAGGCGAATGTCATCGGGGTTGGGCACGGGCGAACCCTGCTGGCCTGCGTCGAGAATCTGGCGCCGCAATCGGCACCGAACCTGAAAGTCGTGTCCCTGATGGGGGCGTTGACCACCGGGGCGGATGTGAACCCGCACGCGGTTGTCACACGCCTGGCCGACAAGACAGGGGCCGAGGCGGCCTCGATGCCCGTGCCTTTCATCGCCAATTCCACCGCCGACCGCGACGTGCTGCTGGGCCAGAAGGCCGCGCAGCAGGCGGCGGAGCTGGCCGGTCAAGCGGATCTGATGATCGTGGGCATCGGCACCACTGGGGCACAGGCAGAGCTGGTCACGACGGGCATGATCGAGCAGGCGGAAATGACAGGCATCGCCGAGGCCGGCGGCGTCGGAGAGATGCTGGGTCATTTCTTCGACAAGCGGGGCAAACCCGTGGGCCGCGAGATCACCGACCGCATCCTGACCCAGCCGCTGGAGCGGCTGAAAGGCCGTCGCATCGTCGCCGTGGCCGGGGGCGAAATCAAGACACAGGCGATCAAGGCCGTGCTCGAAAGCGGGCTGCTCAGCGGATTGATCATCGACGAACACACAGCCCGGGCAATTGTCGACATGGACAAGCCCGACACGGCGCAGCACTGAACTGGAGATCGCGGAAATGACCGATGTCACCACCAACAAGAAGCAGGGGTCAGGCGGGCTGATCGCCTCGATCTTTGGCGAAAATGCCAACCTCGTTCAGATCCTGCTGGAAGGCCGTGCCTTTTTTGCCCTGATCGCGATCATCATCATCTTCTCGATCCTGTCGCCGAACTATGCGACCGTGTCGAACTTTCTCATCATGGCCAACCACGTTGCCATCTTCGGGCTGTTGTCCGTCGGCATGATGCTGGTGATCCTGAATGGCGGGATCGACCTGTCCGTCGGCTCTGTCCTGGGCCTGACCGGGGTCTTCGCGGGCTTCCTGATGCAGGGGGTCGAGCTGGAGGCCGCCGGGGTGATCCTGTATCCGCCGGTCTGGGCTGTCGTGGTCCTGACGTTGGGTCTGGGCGCCTTCGTCGGCGCGGTCAACGGTGTGCTGGTTGCCTATTTCCGAGTGCCGGCCTTCGTGGCGACGCTGGGTTCGCTTTACGTGGCGCGCGGTGTCGCGCTGCTGATGACCAATGGCCTGACCTTCAACAACCTGTCCGGCAACGAGAGCCTTGGCAACACCGGCTTTGACTGGCTTGGCTTCAACCGTATCGGCGGTGTTCCGATCGGGGTCATCATCCTGGCCGTGGTCGCGATTGCCGCCGGTCTGCTGCTGTCGCGCACTGCCTTTGGCCGCTGGCTCTATTCCTCGGGCGGGAACGAACGCGCCGCCGAACTGTCGGGCGTGCCGGTCAAGAAGGTGCAGATCACCGTCTACGTCCTGTCGGGCATGTGCGCGGCCATCGCGGGCCTCGTCCTCAGCTCGCAGCTGACCTCTGCCGGACCCACCGCGGGCACCACCTACGAACTGACGGCCATCGCTGCGGTCGTGGTGGGCGGCGCCAGCCTGATGGGCGGACGCGGCACCGTGCGCGGCACGCTGCTGGGCGCCTTCGTCATCGGCTTCCTGTCGGACGGCCTCGTGATCATTGGCGTCTCGTCCTACTGGCAGACCGTTTTCACCGGCGCGGTCATCGTCCTCGCTGTGATGCTCAACTCGATCCAATACGGGGGCAAGGCCAAGAAAGGTTAGGCCCGCCCCCACCCAAGTTTCGCGGTTTCCCGGGCAAGAGGAGGCCCGACGCGAAGTCCCGCCGGACCCCGGCAATCACCAACCCAAGGGAGAGAATTCTCATGATCAAGTTCACCAAACGCGCCCTGCTGGCCGCCGCCGCTTCGCTGCCCCTGATGGCAGGCTCGGCCTGGGCCGAGGGCCTGATCTCCATCATCGTGACAGACCCGGCCAACCCCTACTGGTTCACCGAGGGCCAAGTCGCCAAGGCAACCGCAGAAGAGCTGGGTTACGAAGCCACCGTTGCCGCGCACAAGGGCGACACCAACGTGGAATCCAACCTGATCGACGCGGCCATCACCAATGGCGCCAAGGCGATCATCCTTGACCCTGCCAACGCGGACGGGTCCGTCGGCGTGGTGCGCAAGGCGACCGAGGCCGGCATCCCGGTCTTCCTCGTGAACGCTGAGATCAACGAATCCGGCATCGCCATCGCGCAGCTGGTGTCGAACAACGCCCAGGGTGCAGCGCTGGGCGCCGTTGCCTGGCAAGAACTGGTCGGCGACGAGGCCAAGTATGTCGAGTTTTTCGGCAACCCGGCCGACAACAACGCTGCCACCCGTTCGAACGGGTACAACACCGTGCTGAGCCAGTATCCGGACCTCGAGAAGGTCGCGCAGGAAGTGGCCAACTGGGACCGGACCCAAGGCTATACCAAGATGCAGTCGATCATCCAGGCCAACCCGGTCATCGATGCCGTCATCTCGGGCAACGACGAAATGGCGCTGGGTGCCATCGTCGCGCTGAAGGAGGCCGGCAAGCTTGAAGGCACCATCGTCGGCGGTTTCGACGGCTCGCCCGACGCGGTCGAGGCCGTGCGCGCAGGCGAGATGGCCTATACCGTTCTTCAGCCGGTTGCCGTATTCTCGCGTGAGGCCGTGATCCAGGCGGACTACTACATCAAGAACGGCGAACCGAAAGTGGCCCAGGAAAAGCAGCTGTTCGACTGCGCCCTGATCACCCCGGACAACGTCGACAAGTACACTGCGCCCTTCACTCTGTCCGAGTGATCCCGGCACGGATGTGACAAAGCGGGGCGCGCCTTCGGGCGCGCCCTTTCCTTTACGGGGTTGCTAAACCGGGGACGCAGGAAGAGTCTGGCAGCAGATGCCCGGCGCGGCGGTCGGGTGCGTTTTGGGGGCTGCGGCCGTGTCACACTACCTTCGCTCACTCCGGCCGGTTCAGCTGCGCCTCATCAGCGCGATTGCCGGTCACGGGAAACTGCGGCTCGCGGCGGATGTCTGCGGGATGACCACGCCGGCCGCGTCGCGGATGCTGGCCGACATGGAAGAGAACATCGGCTCTGCCCTGTTCGAACGGACGCCCAAGGGGATGCGCGCGACGCCCGAGGGAACGGTTCTGGTGACCCATGCGCGCAAGCTGGTGCATGACATCGACCGGATGTCGCAGGATTTCTCTGCTCATCTGGGCGGCATGGGCGGGTCGGTGCGTGTGGGGGCCGTGACCGGCGGGGCGCTGGCCGCGATGATCCCCGCGATCCTCGACCTCAAGTCCCTGGCGCCGGGGATCGACGTGTCGCTGGATGTCTCGTCGTCGTCGCAGTTGATGTGGGGGCTCGAACGCGGCGACTATGATTTCACGCTGAGCCGGGTCGGCCCGCACGACTATTCGCGGGATTTCGACATCCAGCCCGCCCGAGACGAGGAGGTCCTGCTGATGGTGCGGCGGGGGCACCCAATGGCAGAGGCGGGCCGGGTGTCGCTGGCTGACCTGTCAGACCAACTCTGGACGATGCAGGACCGTGGGGCGCCGATCCGGCACGCGCTTGAAATCGCCTTTCACGAGGAAGGCACGGACCTGCCCGACAATCTGATCAAGACTGCCTCCGTGGTGGCCATCATGGCCCTGCTGCGCGATTCCGACGTCATCGCGGTGGTCACGCAGGAGGTTGCCGACCTGCTGCTGTCGCCGCCCTATTGCGCCGATCTGGTCCTTCTGGACACGATCCGGCCCATCCCGATCGAACCCTACCACATCCTCTGTCCACGGGATCGCCTGATGTCGGCGGCGGCCCGACGGCTGCTTGGGCTTGTCGAAAAGCGGCTGGGTAAGGGGCAATCGGATCCGAACTGTATTACCAATTCTGTCAACGCGATAGACCGAGATGTAAATTGAATGTAAACGCGCGGCGACCCTACTGTTCCCCCAACACGACATTCGCACCTGGGAGGGGACATGAAGGGCCGCGCTTCGATACATCGGGATTTCAGCATCGCGCAGATCGATGACCGTCTATATTCGGCGTTCATCGAACACATGGGGCGGGCCATCTACAGCGGCATCTACGAGCCTGATCATCCCACCGCAAACGCTGACGGGTTCCGCAATGACGTGCTGGACCTGGTGCGCAATCTCAAGATCCCGGCGATCCGATATCCGGGTGGCAATTTCGTCTCGGCATATAAATGGGAAGACGGCGTTGGCCCGAAAGAGGATCGTCCTGTCCGGCTGGACCTGGCCTGGCGGTCCAAGGAAACCAACCAGGTGGGCATCAACGAATTTGCCCGCTGGGCCAAGGATGCCGAGATCGAGATGATGCTGGCGGTGAACCTCGGCACCCGCGGGATCGAGGAGGCGCGCAACTTCGTCGAATACTGCAACCACCCCTCGGGCACCTACTGGAGCGATCTGCGCCGCAGTCACGGCGTCGAAGACCCCTATGGCGTCAACATGTGGTGTCTCGGCAACGAGATGGACGGCCCCTGGCAGATCGGCCACATGGAGGCCAAGGAATACGGGCGCCTTGCCGACGAAACCTCTAAGGCGGTCAAGGCCTTCGGCAAGGGGATCGAGACGGTGGTCTGCGGTTCGTCCAACGACCAGATGCCGACCTACCCGGACTGGGAACGGCAGGTGCTGGAAGAGTGCTATGAGAATGTCGACTACATCTCGCTGCACAAGTATTTCGGCAACAACAGCCGCAACAGCCTGAACTACTTTGCCAAGGTCGAGGAGACCGGGCGCTATATTCAGTCGATCGCCGGGGTGATCGACTATGTGAAGGCCAAGAAACGGGCCAAGAACGACATCTATATCTGCTTTGACGAGTGGAACGTCTGGTATCACAACCGCGAAGAGGACTCGAGGAACTGGCACAGTTGGGATTGGCCCGAGGCGCCGGCGCTGCTGGAAGAGGACTACAACCTCGAGGACGCGATCTTTGTCGGCGGGTTGCTCAACGAGTTCATCCGCCGGTCCGACCGGGTCAAGATCGCTTGTATCGCGCAGCTGGTGAACGTCATCGCCCCGATCCGCACCGAACGCGGCGGCAAGGCCTGGGCCACTTCGATCTACTATCCCTACCAGTTCGCAAGCCTCTATGGCCGCGGTACCGCGCTTAACGTCGCGGTGGACTGCCCACGCTATGACGAGGCGGTGGCGCAAGACGTGAATTACCTGGACGTGGCCGCGGTGCTGGCGCCGGACGGCAAGTCGATCACGGTGTTCGCCATCAACCGCAGCCCGGACGAGGCGATGGAGCTTGACCTGGCGTTGCATGGTTTTGACAACCCCAAGCTGATCGACCATCAGGTGATGGGCGGGGACAGCAGCCTGGCCCGCGTGGCCAACACCTGTGCCGAACCGAACAAGGTAACCCCGCGCAAGGGCGACAGGCTGGCCGTGGGCGAGGGTGCGCTCAAGGGCGAATTGCCGGCCTTTTCCTACAGCATGATCCGGCTTTCGGTCGGCTGAGGCGGAGATGCCCGGCCAAGGTGAAACGAAAAAAGGGGGAGGCACGATGAAGGACGCGGGCGTTCATCTGAGAGGGATCAAGAAGAGCTTTGGCGCCATCGACGTGATCCGTGGTGTCGACATGGACATCCAGCGCGGGCAATTCGCGGTCTTCGTCGGCCCGTCCGGATGTGGCAAGTCCACGCTCCTGCGGATGATTGCCGGACTGGAGGATACGAGCGATGGCCAGATCGCCATCGGCGACCGCGACGTGACGCACGAGGATCCGGCGGATCGCGGCGTGGCGATGGTCTTTCAGTCCTACGCGCTGTACCCGCACCTGTCCGTCTATGAAAACATGGCGTTCAGCCTGCGCCTGGCCAAGCGGCCAAAGGCCGAGGTGGACGAAAAGGTGCGCGAGGCCGCCGGTATCCTGCAATTGGTGGAGCACCTGGACAAGAAGCCCGCGCAACTCTCTGGCGGGCAGCGTCAGCGGGTGGCCATCGGGCGGGCCATCGTGCGCGCGCCGGAGGTGTTCCTGTTCGACGAACCTCTGTCCAACCTGGACGCCGAGCTGCGGGTGCAGATGCGGCTGGAACTGGCGCGGCTGCACAAGGCGCTGGGCGCCACGATGATCTACGTCACGCATGACCAGGTCGAGGCGATGACGCTGGCCGACACGATCTTTGTGCTGCAGGGCGGCTACGTCCAGCAAAGCGGCGCGCCGCTGGACCTGTACGACGATCCGTCAAATCGCTTCGTCGCGGGCTTTATCGGGTCGCCGTCGATGAATTTCCTTGATGCGACGGTGTCCGGGCACGGGGACAACGGCGTGACAGCCACGCTGACCGGCCAGCCGGACATCAGCTTTGACATCCCCCTGGTGGACAAACCCGCGCACGGCGCACGGATCGCGCTGGGGATGCGCCCCGAGCATCTTCAGGTGACAGAGGGACAGGGCCTGCGGGTCACGGTGGACGTGGCCGAGGAACTGGGCGGCGTGTCCTACCAGCACGGCACGCTGGACGGCGGCGAGCCGGTGATCTTTCAACAGACCGGCGCCCGTCACGGGATGCACGGAACGATACAGACGGTGACGCCCGACCCCGGGCGCATCTTCGTCTTCGACGCTGAAGGCGACCGCATTCGATAAGGCAATGACAGTCAGGAGGAGGACTGAAATGACTATGAAGTTTGGCAAGCTGGCCGCGGCAACCGCGGTGGCGCTGGGACTCTCCGGTCCGGCCTGGGCCCAGGTCGAAGTCGAGTGGTGGGACTTTCTGGCTGGCGGTGACGGCGTGCGCATGAAGGCGCTCATCGACCAGTTCAACGAGGAACATCCTGAAATCCAGATCAGCGGGACGACGCTGGAGTGGGGCCTGCCCTTCTACACAAAGGTGCGCACTGCGGTTGCGGTTGGACAGGGTCCCGACATCATGACCTATCACCTGTCGCGCCTGCCGCTGGCGCTGGAAGAGGACGTGCTGTCGCCGATCAGCGATGCAGACCTCGAGGCTGCGGGACTGTCGAAAGGGGATTTCTTCGAGGCGTCGATCACCGCCGCATCGACCGATGACGGGCAGTTGATGGCCGTGCCTTTCGACATTCACGCCGTCGTTGTGCACTACAACCGGACGGCGCTGGACGGGACCAAGTGGCTGGACGCGGACGGCAACCTGACCGGCATTTCCTCCATCGCGGACATGACTGACCTGCTGACCTGGGCCAAAGGCGAAGGTTTCTCAGACCCGCTAAGCTTTCAGTCCGAAGGCGGGGGCGGCACCTGGCGGATGTTCTACACGCTCCTGCGCCAGCAAGGCGGTGAGATGCTGACCGACGGCGAGGTCCTGGCCGGCGACAACATGGACAAGGCCGTGACCGCGATCCAGACCCTGGCCGACTGGCGCGCCGAGGGACTGATTCCCGAGCAGGCCGCCTATGAGGCCTCGGTTGCGCTTTTCTCGGGCGGCAAATCGGTGCTGCACATCAATGGCGTCTGGGAAGTGCCGACGTTCAAGGACTCGACCGACGACGGCTCACTGGGCTTTGAATGGTTTGCCAATGAAGTGCCTCAGATGATGGACATGCCCGCCACCTGGGCGGATTCCCACGCCTTTGCGATCCCCAATGACCCGGACATGACCGACGAAAAGCGCGAGGCTGTCCTGACAGTGATCGGCTGGATGCAGGAACATTCGCTGGCCTGGGCCGGTGCGGGCCATATCCCCGCCTACAAGCCCACGGTCGAAAGCGATGATTATGCGGCGCTGCAGCCCAATGCGACCTATGCCTCGCTGGCGGACAACGCGGCCTTTGACCCGCGTTCGAAAATCGCGGGCGTGGCCTCGCCGGTCTACGATGCCGTGGACAACCTGATCGCCCCGGCGGTGCACGGGTTCCTCAGCGCCGAGGATGCGGCCGAGCAGATGAAAGCGCAGCTGCAAGCGCTGCTGGACTGACGTCGATTGCCCCGGGCCTGCGCGGCGGGCCCGGGGATACACAGGTGAGCGGAAAGGGAGGCCCTCATGTCGATACCGAAGCGCCGACGCCGCGAGTTGCGGGCGTCATTCCTGATGACCGCGCCATTCCTGTTCATCTTCATCGTCTTTTTCCTCTACCCCACCTTCAGTGTGATCGCGCTCAGCTTTACCGATGCGCCGCTGATCGGTGAGGGGCAGTGGATCGGCCTGGACAACTACGCCAAGCTGCTGAACGACCGGCTGTTCTACACCTCGCTCTGGAACAACCTCTATTTCGTGCTGCTGACGGTGATCCCGACCACGGTGATCGCCCTGCTGATCGCCCTTGCCGTGAGCAGGCTGAAGGGGCGGATGCAGGCGCTGGTGCTGACCCTCTTTTTCCTGCCCTATGTCCTGCCCGTCTCTGTCGTGACCATGATCTGGGCCTGGATGCTGGATTTCCAGTTCGGCATCCTGCAACCGCTGATCGCTGCCATAACGGGCAAGCCTGTGCCGGTGTTCAAGAACCCCTACTGGGTGATGCCCATGATTGCCGTGGTCACGATCTGGTGGACCAACGGGTTCAACGTGCTGCTGCTGATCGCCGGTCTGCGCAATATCCCGCCCGACCTCTACGAGGCGGCGGCCCTGGACGGGGCGACACCCTGGCAGCGGTTCTGGCGGGTGACCTGGCCGCTGCTCTGGCCGATCACCGCGCTGGTCCTGACACTGCAACTGATCCTGCAACTCAAGCTTTTTGACCAGGTGTACCTGCTGTCGAACGGTGGCCCCTTCAACCAGTCCTACGTCGTCCTGATGCAGATGTACCGAGAGGCGTTCCAGCTGAACAACGGGGGCTATGCCTCGGCCATCGCGATGGTGCTGTTCCTCTTCATCGTGATCGTCTCGGTCCTGCAATTCCAGCTCTTGCGCATCGGAGGCCGCAAATGACCGTCAAACGCGCCAGGGATCTTGCCTTTTCCGGCATCGTGCTGATTGCCGCCGCGATCTGGATCTTTCCTCTCTACTGGGCGCTGACCACGTCCCTTCGCAGCGAAAACCGTATCGTGTCGGATGCCGGTGTGATCATCGACGAGCTGAACTTCTCCGCTTATCTTTCCGTGCTCTCCAACTCGAAACTGCCGATGTGGTATTTCAACTCGGTCGGAACCTCGCTTATCATCACCGTCATCGTACTGGTGACCGGGATGATGTGTGCCTACGCGCTGTCGCAGCTGCGCTTTCCCGGGCGCAAGATGCTGTACCTCGTGGTTGTGGCCAGCTTCATGGTGCCGGTTCCTGCGCTCTACGTCGCGCAATTCGTGCTGATGAGCGACCTGAACTTGGTCAACACCTGGTGGGGGATCATCCTGCCGCAGCTGATCGTTCCGGTGGTCGTGATCGTCTACAAGCAGTTCTTTGACGCCATCCCGCGCGAGATGCGCGAGGCTGTGCTGCTGGATGGGGGCGGAGAGTTCACGCTGCTGTTCAAGCTCTACCTGCCGCTCAACTGGGGCATCACGGCGGCGCTGGCTATCATCACTTTCATCTCGGCCTGGAACAACTTTTTCTGGCCCTTCCTGATCGCCACCAGCGAGAACATGATGACGATCCCCGTCGGCATCACGCAGGTCAACGACAGTTTCGGTGTCGCCTACGCCCGGATGATGGCCCTGGCCCTGCTGGCGGCGGCGCCGGTCATCATCGGCTACCTGGTCTTCCAGAAACGCGTGACCGAAGCGGTGATGATCTCGGCCGGGGTCAAGGGCTAGGCCTGACGGGATCGGGCCGCAGGCATGTCCCGCGGCCCGCCCTGTTTGCGAAAGTACCGGGATCAGAGATCGCCGATCGGGGTCTCGATGATTTCGGGCCACTTGGCAAAGGCGCCGGAGATCACGGTTTCCCGGTCTTCGAGGTACTTGTCGAAGATCGCCTTGTTCACGAAGAGATACAGCTTGCCGTCGACGATGTCGGCATAGCGCACGTCGCCGTCCAGCTTCTTGCCGACATAGACGCCGAAGGCGCAGAACCCGCCGAACTGAGGCAGCATCGCCGCCGGATCGGCGTCGAAGGCGGCCTTGGTCTCGGCATTGGCAAAGTAGTAGTCGACGCCGTCGTGTTCCGAGGTGAATTCCGCGTCACCGATTTCCGGTGCGTCGGCCTTGAACATCGACACCGGGTCAAAGCCGTGCATGCCCAGAGGGTTGCCCGTCAGAGTCAGCCCGTTGGACACGTTGTATTCGTCGGCGGCAAAGGCGGCCGATGCCAGCGCGATCAGCGATGCGGAGACGGCGGCAGCAAAGGTCAGTTTGGTCATGGTCTTGATCCTTGTTTTCAGGGAGTTTTCAGGGGGGAGTGCTGCGCCGCTTACGCGCCGCGAGCGATGCGGGTCACAGCGTCGTCTGTCCACCAGACGCCGTTGGCGACCATTCGGAAATTGATGATGGCGGCGAGGTATCCGTCGCCCTCGGGCACCTTGGCCCCGGCGGTGGCGTCCCGCACCACGGCGACCTCGTAGCCCAGCTCCAGCAGCTCGTAGAGATGCGCCTGGGTGCAGAGGTTGGCCGACATGCCGGCCAGGATGACCTTGTCGATGCCCCGCTTGCGCAGTTGCAGGTTCAGGTCGTTCTGCGCCGGGCCGTAGACCTTGTGGGGCGAACAGACGATGGTTTCACCGTCCTCGATGTATGTCTTGTACTGCGGCATCCAGTCGGCGCCGGAGCCTTCGAACCCGTCCAGAGAAAGCGCGCCGGGACGGTCGAACATGCCGATGGCGTGCATGGTTTTTTCCAGCGTTCCCTCGAACTGCCACTTGTGGTCATGCGGATAGTAGTAGTGGGGCGAGATGAAGACGGGCATGCCCGCGGCCTTGGCGGCGGCAAAGAGGCGCTCGATATTGTCGACGGTGCCCTGTTCGGTCACGCTTTCGCCCACGACGCCCCAGGTCACGCCGTCCTCGGACAGGAAGTCGATCTGCGGGTCGGTCACCACCAGCGCGGTCCGGCCGGGCGTGATCTCCATGTCGATCTGCGGCAGGCCGGGGTCTGCCGGATCGGCGTAGAGCGCGCGCGCCTCCGGGGTGGCAGCATGGGCCGCCGAGCCAGCAATGGCAGCGGCCCCGGTGGCGGCGGCGCCGGCCAAAAGGCGGCGGCGCGCGGTGTCCACCTGTTCAGGCGTGACGTTGCAACCGCAGGTGTCGTGGTCGTCGTGTTTCATGGTCTCTCTCCTTCAGGTCAGAGCGGGGTGGGGACAGCGCAATCGCGCTGCCAGGGCCGCGAAAGTGGGTGCGCCGCACGGCGGTGCCGGTCGCGGCGCTTGGCGTGCCGCGTTGGTCCTTGTGTCTTTCGCTGTCCTTGGGGACCGGGGAGCCAGCTAGGGCCGCCCGGGAATGGGGTCAGTCCACCGCGGGCGGCAGGGTGCAGGTACAGACCGGCGGGGGCGTCAGGGCCTGCGGTCCGGGCAGCGGGGCGAGGTCGGGGAGATCCTCGGGCAGGATGCGCGCGGCGCGCCAGTCGGCCTCGTCGGTTTCTCGCGGGAGGCGGGCCATGAGTTGCGGACTGCCGAGGGCGTGGCCTTCGGCTGTGCCGCTGGCATAGGCCGGGGCGGACATCATGATGAGCGTGGCCAGGACGCCGGTGGCCAGGGCGCCGGCCACCGCCGCGATCAACAGCGAGGTCATCTCGCGCAGGCCGCGTATCCAGGGCGATCCTTGCGACGCGTGTGCGACGGTCGCGCGGCGATAGCTTGGTGTGTCGGATCCCGGGCGGGCCGGGGCGCAGGTCAGTTCCATGTCTTGGGCCTTTCGTGTTCGCGTTGCCCGGGGCGCTGGCCCCGATTGTCCGTGATGAGGAGCAGCGCCTCATCCTGTTGATGAAAAGAGATTAAACCGCCACGGCCCCGACCGTATCGGCCCCGCCTGCCAGCCTTTGGGCACTCCCTGCCATGACGGCGCCCTGGGGCAGGTGCGGCACGTCGCAAGCGCGATTCCGATACTGCGCCGGGGCCTGCCCGACCCAACGTTTGAAGGCGCGGCCAAAGGCGCTCTGCTCGGCGAAGCCGGTGAGAAAGGCGACCTCGGCAATGCTGCACTCGCTGTGTTCCAGCAGGTCGCGTGCAAGTTTGATCTGTACCTCGCGAACCACGTCGCGGTAGGTGGTGCCTTCGTCCGAGAGGCGGCGAAAGAAGGTCCGTTCGCTCATCCCCATGTCACGGGCCAGGCTGGCCGCGCGGGGAATCCCGGTGCTGAGCGCTGTGGACAGGCGGCGGCACAGGTCCGCGCGCAGTGGCGGTTCCGGTTCGGTCGGACCCAACTCCTTGTCCAGGTGGCTGGTCAGGAAATCCGACAGAGCCTTGTCGCCCAGTCGATTGGGCAGGTCCAGCGAATGCGCCGAGAGGGCGATGGAATCGCGGTCGGCGCCAAAGAGGACGGGGCAGCCGAAATGCGCCTCGTAGCGCGCGGGATCATCGGAACATCTGTGTCTGAAGGTGACGAACTCCAGCCGCAGCCCGTCGCGGACGAAGTCCCGCGCGTTGCGGGCAAACCCGGCCAGTGCGCATTCGTTGCGCAGGGTGAGCGCCGGATGATCCGGCGTCCGACCTTCGAGCACCAGCCGCGCAGGCGTTACGCTGCTGTCCAGCCGGTAGACAGCCGTATCCGTCAGCAGGCGAAAATAGCGTTCCAACCGCACCAGAGAGGCGCGCAGGGTCGGCGCCGTCTTGAGCGCGAGACCCAGAACGCCGAGGTCATCCATCCGGATCGCTTCGGCATAGGCGGCCATCAGGCTGACGCGGTCGGGATGGCGCCGCGCGATCCAGCAGATGAGATCGAAAAAGCTCTGGTCGTCCAATTGCCCGTCCTTGAGGGGGGCAACCTGATGAACCACGACCCCGCCGGAGAGGATTTCTCCGTCCGGGGTCAGGGCAAGGTTGGCGGCTGCGGTGAGGGCGTGGACAAAGGCTGCAGTGACGGTGGGCATGGCAGGCTCCAATTCTTTGCAGGTAAATGAAAACCGCCCCCGGAGAGGATCCGGGGGCGGTGGCGGGGCCGCGTCAGGCCCCGGCGAAACGCTGTTGTTCCAGTTCGGCGATGCGTTCGCGCAAACGGCGGATTTCCTCGCCGTATTCGGCATCGGTGCGGCGCACCGGGATGTGTTGCGGGCAGTTCCAGTCAAAGGCGGCCACGCGGATCACGATGGCGCGTTCTGCAACCGGCGCGTCCGGACCGTTCAGATGGGAAATCACCGACGGATCCTCGGTGATCCGGGCATTCCCCAGCAGCTTGAGCCGCTTGCGCCGTGCGAAATCCACCGCAAGGATCGATATGCGATCATTCCGGCGCAGGTTGCCGGTGCTGATGTACTGCTTGTTCCCGCTGTAATCCGCATAGGCGATGGTCTGCGGGTCGATCACCTTGAGAAACCCGGGCGTGCCGCCGCGAAACTGGACATAGGGCCATCCGGTCTCGGACACTGTCGCCTGGAACACGCCGTCGCGGGCCTGGATGAAGGCGGCTTCGCGTTCGGTCAGTTCGGCGCCATCGGTCCGCTCGGGCGAGAGGACGCGCGCGTAGATCTCTGCCGATCCGTGCTGGTGCTGTTCGGCGCGCACGGTGGGCGTAAAGGCGATCCGGGCATAGGCATTGGCCATGATCTCTCTCCTTATAGTCCGAGGTCGGTCAGGCCGGGGTGATCCTGCGGGCGTGGGCCCTGCGGCCAGTGCATCAGGCGTTCGTCCTCGCGGATGGGCAAATCATTGATCGAGGCAATACGGCGCTGCATCCGGCCGTCGGGTGCGAACTCCCAGTTCTCGTTGCCGTAGGCGCGGAACCACGCGCCGCTGTCGTCGCGGTATTCATAGGCAAAGCGCACGGCGATCCGATTGCCCTCATGGGCCCAGAGCTCCTTGATCAGGCGATAGTCATGCTCGCGCGTCCATTTGCGCGTGAGGAAGTCGACGATGTTGTCGCGGCCTGCGAAACGTTCGGCCCGGTTGCGCCATTGGCTGTCAGGCGTATAGGCCAGCGCGACCTTTTCGGGCTGTCGCCTGTTCCAGGCGTCCTCGGCCATGCGGACCTTCTGCGCGGCGGTTTCACTGTCGAAAGGGGGGATCGGCGGTCGGGTCATCTTGGGTTCCTCGGGCAAAGGCGGGCGCCCCGGCGGGGGAGAAGGGACAGGGAGTGTGCCGGGACGCCCTGGGGGGTCCTGGGGGATCAGGCGGCGTCAGAGCTTACGACCGGAAAGTCGATCGGGGTTCCGAAGGCCTCGTTGAGGTAGTTGGTCAGCGTGTTCAGCGCGACATGGGCCACGATCTCGACGATCTGGGCATCGCTGTAGCCGGCCAGTTTGACGGCAGAGACTTCGGCCTCGGTCACGTTGCCGCGTGCCTTGACCAGCGACACGGCAAAGCGGACGGCGGCATCCGCCTTGGGGTCGGTCGAACCGCCGCGCCGGTTGGCCGCGATCTCGGCGTCGTCCAGCTTGGCCATGTTTTTGCCGATGAAGGCATGAGCCGACAGGCAATAGTCGCAGCCGTTCACCTGCGCGACGGCCAGGGCGATACCTTCGCGCGTTGCGGCGGGCAGGTCGCCCTTCGACAAGGCGCCGCTCAGTTCGAGGTAGCCGCCCAGGGCGGCGGGGCTGTTGGCTGTCAAGCGAAAGAGGTTGGGCACCGAGCCGAGCGAGGTCTTGACCGCCTCGAGCAGCGGACGCGAGGCGATGGGGGCGTCGTCGATGGTGGCCGGAAGGGGAATGCGGGTCATGGGATCTCTCTTGGTGTGGTTCATGTGAACGCGCTTTGTGCGCCCCTTATAAAACAGACAGGTCTGTATATTTGTCAAACCCCTATCACCAGGCTGTGAAAACCTGCGATCACGCTTTCGCATTGAAAGGTCGCTGAAAAAACGGGATAAGTATACAGAACTGTCTGATAACAGGAGGGAAGGTCTTGAAGTCGCGTCGTGACGACCTTGTCGAAACTGCACTGAAACTTTTCTACATCCACGGCTTCAACGCGACCGGTATCGACCGGATCCTGGCCGAATCGGGCGTGGCCAAGATGACCCTCTACAAGCACTTCCGTTCAAAGGACGAACTGATCCTGGCCGCCTTGCAATTGCGCGACGAAAGGTTTCGCAACTGGCTTATGGCCGAGATGGAGAAGTCTTCGACTGATCCCGAAGAACGGCTGTTATCCATGTTCCCGGCGCTGGAAACATGGTTCCTGGGGAAGGCGTTCAAGGGGTTGGGATTTTCGGGGTGCGCCTTCATCAATGCGGCGGGCGAGTTTGGGGACCAGGCCCATCCGGCGCACCGTCTGGCGGCTGAGCACAAGCGGCGGATCGTCGACTACCTGTCAGAGCTGTGCCGCGACGCCGGGCTGCCCGATCCGGAAGATCTGGCCGAACAGCTAGCCCTTCTCAAGGAAGGGGCCATTGCCACGGCGCATGTCCGCAACATGCCCGAGGCGGCCCGCACCGCCGAAAAGATGGCGCGCGTCCTGATCGAAGCGGCCAGGGCAAGGGGTGGCCAGCCGAAGGCTTGAGCCGTGCCTCTGGACATTTCCATCGGAATTCGGGATCGAAAGCGTGGTCTGCAATAGGAAAGTGGGATCATGCTCGACAAGTTGGAAATGTTCATCGCCCTTGCCCGTGAGGGCCATTTCGGGCGGGCCGCAGAGCGCATGAACATTGCGCAACCCACATTGTCGGCCGGGATCAAGCAGCTTGAAGAGCAGCTTGGCGTTCAGCTGGTCTATCGCGGTTCCCGATTCGGGGGTCTGACCCCGGAAGGCCAGACCGCGCTGACATGGGCCAAGCGGATCACCGGCGATGCCCGCCAGCTGCGTGACGAGATGCGGATGAGCCGGACGGGACTCGCAGGTGAGGTGCGGCTTGCCGTGATCCCCACGGCCCAGTCCTGGGCCGGGCACCTCTGCACGGTTTTCGCGGCCCGCCATCCCAATGTCCGTTTCCGAATCCTGTCCCGCAACTCGCGCGAGATCCTGCAACTGATGGATGATTTCGAGGCGGACGCCGGGATCTCCTATCTCGACAACGAGCCGCTGGGGCGGGTCGATACAGCCGAACTGTACGAAGAAAGCTACATGCTCGTCTGCGCAAAGTCGTCTGAATTCGCCGGGCGGGACAGCGTCGACTGGTCGGCTCTCAGCGGGGTGCAACTGGCGCTTCTGACTCCCGACATGCAGAACCGGAGGATCATCAATCGCCTGTTCATCAAGAACGGCGTCAGGCCCAGTACCTGCATCGAATCGAACTCGGTCATCGCGCTGGTTGCCAGCGTGATCCAGGCGCAATGCGTCACGGTTCTCCCCGGAGATCTCGCGCGCTTCCTTGCCGCGGGCAAAGAGATTGCATTGGTCCCGCTGCAGGGGGCAGGGCGTTATCACAAGGTTGGTTTGATCCTGCCTCACCGGGATCCGCGCACGCCGGTTCTGGAGGCGCTATTGAAAGAGGCGCGCAAGCTGCCCCCGATTTGATCGAAAATTCCTATCGACTGACGGAACAGCGTTATTGAAGGGACCCCCTCCGAATGTGCCAGTTGGCGCCAATTCAGGAGGACCACAACATGCCTGCCAGCGCCGATTTCGACGCAGCCGAGCTGAAACTCATCATCGACGCACACCGGTCTCTGGAAGGGCCGTTGCTGCCTATGTTGCACGCCATTCAAGACAGCTTTGGTCATATTCCGGCCGAGTCGCACGCGCCGATCTGCGACGCGCTGAACATCACCCGGGCCGAACTGCATGGGGTCATCAGCTTTTACCATGACTTCCGCGAAGCTCCGGCAGGCCGCCATGTTCTGAAGATCTGCCGTGCCGAGGCCTGTCAGTCCGTCGGCGGGAGCGAACTGGCCGAGAGCCTGCTGTCAAGACTGGGACTGGATTGGCACGGGACGACGCCGAACGGCGCGGTCACGATCGAGCCGGTCTACTGCCTGGGCCTGTGTGCCTGTGCGCCGGCGGCAATGGTGGATGACCGTGTGGTCGGCCGCCTCGACGCGGCCAGGCTGGACACACTGCTGGCGGAGGCGGGCGCATGAAGATCTACGTTCCGATGGACAGCGCCGCCAAGGCGCTTGGGGCCGAGGATGTGGTTGCGGCTCTGCTTGCGGCAGCGCCTGATGCGGACATCATCCGCACTGGCACGCGCGGGATGATCTGGCTGGAACCCCTGGTCGAGGTGGAAATCGACGGGGTGCGCCACGGGTTTGGCCCGGCAGAACCGTCCGATGCGGCCGCGATCCTCGACGGCACCAGTGCCAAGGCGCTTGGCCCTGTCGAGGATCTGGAGTGGATGAAGCGCCAGACCCGACTGACCTTTGCCCGCGTCGGCGTGATCGACCCTCTGTCGCTTGACGACTACGAGGCGCACGGCGGGCTGAAGGGGCTGCGCGTCGCGCTCGACCTCTCGGCCCAGCAGATCGTCGACGAGGTCAAGACCTCCGGCCTGCGCGGTCGCGGTGGGGCGGGTTTCCCGACCGGCATCAAGTGGCAGACCGTGCATGACGCCGAAGCGCCGCAGAAATACATCGTCTGCAACGCCGACGAGGGCGACAGCGGCACCTTCGCCGACCGCATGGTGATGGAAGGCGACCCCTTTACCCTGATCGAGGGCATGGCCATCGCGGGGCTGGGTGTCGGTGCGACCAGGGGCTACGTCTACCTGCGGTCCGAGTATCCGGATGCCATTGCCGTCATGACACGCGCGGTGGAGCTGGCCCGCGCCGCGGGCGTGTTGGGCAATGACATCCTGGGGTCCGGCCGTGCCTTCGACATGGAGATCCGCAAGGGCGCGGGCGCCTATGTCTGCGGTGAGGAAACCTCCCTGCTCAACTCGCTCGAAGGCAAGCGTGGCGTGGTGCGGGCCAAGCCGCCCTTGCCGGCGCTGGAGGGCTTTCTTGGTCGTCCGACGGTGGTGAACAACGTCATCAGCCTGGCGACCGTGCCGGTGATTTTCGAGAAGGGCGCACAGCATTACGCAGACTTCGGCCTTGGCCGGTCGCGCGGCACCGTGACCCTGCAGATCGCGGGCAACGTGGCACGGGGCGGGTTGTTCGAAACCGCATTTGGCATCTCGCTGGGCGAGGTGGTCAATGACCTTGGCGGCGGCACGGTCTCTGGCCGCCCGGTCAAGGCGGTGCAGGTGGGCGGGCCCCTGGGGGCCTACATGCCGGTGTCGAAATTCGACACGCCGCTGGGCTACGAGGAATTCGACCAGGCGGGCGGGCTGATCGGCCACGCGGGCCTGACCGTCTTCGACGACCGGACCGACATGCTGGGCATGGCGCGCTTCGCGATGGAGTTCTGCGCCGTGGAAAGCTGTGGCAAGTGCACGCCCTGCCGGATCGGCGCCGTCCGCGGTGTCGAGACGCTGGACCGGATCGCAGAGGGCGACGCCGCCGCGCTGCCCCTGTTGACCGACCTCTGCGAGACGATGACGGACGGGTCGCTTTGCGCGCTGGGGGGCTTCACGCCGTTCCCGGTCATGTCTGCCGTCACCCATTTCCCCGATGATTTCGCCCGCCAGAAGGAGGCCGCCGAATGAAGGATTTCATCCTGCCAACCGACGACCGTGACATGGGCACCCCCGCCCGCCAGGGCGCGCCCGTCACCCTGACCATCGACGGCTTCGAAGTCACCGTCCCCGAAGGCACCAGCGTCATGCGCGCCGCCGCCGAGATCGGCATCTCGGTGCCCAAGCTCTGCGCTTCGGACAACCTCGAGGCGTTCGGTTCCTGCCGTCTTTGCGCGGTCGAGATCGAGGGCCGTCGCGGCACCCCCGCTTCCTGCACGACGCCGGTGGCGCCGGGCATGGTCGTGGACACGCAGTCGCAGAAGGTGCGCAAGATCCGCAAGGGCGTGATGGAGCTCTATATTTCGGATCACCCGCTGGACTGCCTGACCTGTGCGGCCAACGGCGATTGCGAGTTGCAGGACATGGCCGGGGCCGTCGGTCTGCGCGACGTGCGTTACAAGGCGCCGGAACAGGGCGGGCTGGCCAACCATTTCGAGGCCCGCAACACATCCGGCGAGGCCAACCCCGAATGGCTGCCCAAGGACGACAGCAACCCCTATTTCACCTACGACCCCTCCAAGTGCATCGTCTGCAACCGCTGCGTCCGTGCCTGCGAAGAGGTGCAGGGCACCTTCGCGCTGACGATCTCGGGGCGCGGGTTCGACAGCCGCGTGTCGGCGGGCGGCGTCGGGGACGATTTCCTGGCCTCGGACTGCGTGTCCTGCGGCGCCTGCGTTCAGGCCTGCCCCACCGCGACCCTGCAGGAAAAATCCGTGATCGAGATGGGCACGCCGGATCGGTCCGTCGTGACCACCTGCGCCTATTGCGGTGTCGGGTGTTCCTTCAAGGCGGAAATGCAGGGCGACGAGCTGGTCCGCATGGTGCCCTACAAGCACGGCAAGGCAAACCGCGGCCACAGCTGCGTCAAGGGACGCTTTGCCTATGGCTATGCCAACCACAAGGACCGCATCCTGAACCCGATGATCCGCGACTCGATCGACGAGCCCTGGCGCGAGGTCAGCTGGGACGAGGCACTGGGCTTTGCCGCGGGCCGCATGCGCGCCCTGCAGGAAAAGCACGGCAAGAAGAGTATCGGTGTCATCACTTCCAGCCGCTGCACCAACGAGGAAACCTACCTCGTGCAGAAACTGACCCGCGCGGTCTTTGGCAACAACAACACCGACACCTGCGCCCGCGTCTGCCATTCGCCCACCGGATATGGGCTTGGCCAGACCTTCGGCACCAGCGCCGGCACGCAGGATTTCGACAGTGTCGAACAGACCGACGTGGTCATCGTTATCGGTGCCAACCCCACCGATGGCCACCCGGTTTTTGCCAGCCGCCTGAAAAAGCGCCTGCGGGCCGGGGCCAAGCTGATCGTCATCGACCCTCGCCGCATCGACCTGGTGAAATCCGCCCATATAGAGGCCGCGCATCATCTGGCGCTGAAGCCCGGCACCAATGTCGCCGTGGTCACGGCGCTGGCACATGTGATCGTGACCGAGGGACTGATGGACGAGGCGTTCATCCGCACCCGCTGCGACTGGGACGAATTCCAGGTCTATGCAGAATTCGTCAGCGATCCGCGCCACTCGCCCGAGGCGACCGCCCTGCTGACCGGCGTCGACGCGCAGGAGCTGCGGGCCGCCGCACGGACCTTTGCCCAGGGCGGCAACGGCGCGATCTACTATGGCCTTGGCGTGACCGAGCACAGTCAGGGGTCGACCACCGTCATGGGGATCGCCAACCTTGCCATGCTGACCGGCAACGTCGGGCGGCCCGGCGTCGGCGTGAACCCGTTGCGCGGCCAGAACAACGTACAGGGGTCTTGCGACATGGGGTCCTTCCCGCATGAACTGCCGGGCTACCGCCATGTGAAACTGCCTGAGGTGCGGGAAATTTTCGAAACGACCTGGGGTGTCGAGATCGACCCGGAACCGGGTTTGCGCATTCCCAACATGCTGGACGCGGCGGTCGAGGGCACCTTCAAGGGGCTCTACTGTCAGGGCGAGGACATCCTGCAATCGGATCCGGACACGAAACATGTCGCGGCGGGGCTTGCGGCGATGGAATGCGTCATCGTGCATGACCTCTTCCTGAACGAGACCGCGAATTATGCCCATGTCTTCCTGCCCGGGTCGACCTTCCTGGAAAAGGACGGCACATTCACCAATGCCGAACGCCGCATCAACCGCGTGCGCCGCGTCATGGCGCCCAAGAACGGCTATGCCGACTGGGAGGTGACGCAACTGCTGGCCAATGCGATGGGGGCGGGCTGGTCCTATACCCATCCCAGCCAGATCATGGAGGAAATCGCCGCCACGACACCCTCTTTCGCCGGGGTGGATTATGCCCTGCTGGAGGAAAAGGGATCTGTGCAATGGCCCTGCAACGAGGCGCATCCCGAAGGCACGCCGCTGATGCATGTCGATGAGTTCGTGCGCGGCAAGGGACGGTTCATCGTCACCGAATACGTCGCCACCGACGAAAAGACCGGCCCGCGTTTCCCGCTCTTGCTGACCACCGGGCGCATCCTGTCCCAGTACAATGTGGGCGCGCAGACCCGGCGCACGGAAAACGTGGTCTGGCATGAGGCCGACGTGCTGGAAATCCATCCGCATGACGCCGAGAATCGCGGCCTAAACGATGGCGACTGGGTGCGGCTGGCCTCTCGGTCGGGTGAAACCACGCTGAGGGCGCAGGTGACGGATCGGGTCAGCCCCGGCGTGGTCTACACCACCTTCCACCACCCGGACACCCAGGCCAACGTCATCACCACGGATTACTCCGACTGGGCCACGAACTGCCCGGAATACAAGGTGACGGCGGTGCAGGTCGCGCCCTCGAACGGGCCGACCGACTGGCAGGAGGACTACGCCGCACAGGCCGAACGGTCGCGCCGTATCCTTCCGGCAGCGGAATGAACGCGCGCGCCGCAACCGTCAGCGCCTCGGGCCGGTCGCACCAGTCCGAGGGCACGCTGGCGATCCATCGTACCCTGCCCGAAGAGATGCCGGTGGCGCTGGTCTTCAATGGCACCACGCAGGCGGTCATGATGGCCAGTCCCGCTGACCTGGCGGATTTCGCCCTCGGCTTTGCTCTGACAGAGGGCATCGTCACCGACCCCTCGCAGGTCGACGACTTCGAGATCGTCGAACATGCGCAGGGCATCGAGGCGCGTTTTCTGCTGGAGGACGGTCGTGCCAAGGCCCTGTCCGAGCGTCGGCGCTTCATGGCCGGGCCGGTGGGCTGCGGACTGTGCGGGATCGACAGCCTGGACCAGGCCTTGCGCCGCGTGCCGCGCGTGACCTCTGACCTGCGGCTTAAGGTGGCCGAGGTCGCCCGCGCTACGGACGCGCTGCGCCGACACCAGCGCCTGCACGACATGACACGCGCCACCCATGCGGCGGGTTTCATGACCTCGGGGCGCAGCGTCTTCATGGCGCGCGAGGACGTGGGCCGGCACAACGCGCTGGACAAGCTCATCGGCGCGCTGGCGCATGAGGGCCTCGACGCGTCGCAGGGCGCGGCTGTCATGACCTCTCGGCTGTCGATCGAGCTGGTCCAGAAATGTGCCCTGGCCGGTATCCCGGTCCTTGTTGCCGTGTCCGCCCCCACCGGCGCCGCCGTGCGCCTGGCGCAAGAGGCGGGCATCACCCTGGCCGCCTTTGCCCGGAGCGGCGGTTTCGACATCTATTCCCATCCTCACCGCATCACCGACGAGGCACCGCATGTCGCCTGACAAGATGATCCGCATGGCGAACCAGATCGCCACTTTCTTCAAGACCCAGCCAAACGAGGATGCCCCCGCGCGGGTCGCGGCGCATATCTCGGACTTCTGGGAGCCGCGTATGCGCGACCAGTTGCGCAGCCATGTTGCCCAGGGCGGTGACGGGCTGGACGAGGTGGTTGTCCGGGCCGTTGCGCAGATATGACCGCGGTCCGGCCCGGCACGGGCGGGTTTGATCTCTGCACCGCCCTGTCGGACAGTCGCGCCGACGGAAAGGGCGCGGCATGACGGACACCACCATTCGCGCAGGAGAGCGCGCGCTTGATCTCGGCCCGGCGGGGGATGCCGCGTTGCGCTTCATCGGCACGATCCACACGCCTTGGCCCGATCGCGATGCCTGCCCGCGACAGGGGCAGCTGGACGGGCCGGAGTGTCGCATCCGCCTGGACCCGGAATGGCAGCCCGCGCTTGCCGGGCTCGACGCCTATGCCAGTATCGAAGTTCTCTACTGGCTGGGTTTGGCGCGGCGTGACCTGCTGACCCAGAGTCCGAAGAGGGATGGGCAGGTCTTTGGCACTTTCGCCCTGCGCTCTCCGGTGCGGCCCAATCCCATCGGTGCGTCGATGGTGAAACTGTTGCGGATCGAAGGGGCGGATCTCATCGTGCGCGGGCTGGATTGCGTCGATGGCACGCCACTGATCGACCTCAAGCCGGACCGCTGCCTGTTCACGCCCAAGGCGCCGCCAAAACCGGGCGACATTTGACGATCACGCTCTACCAAGGAGGGCATTTTGCGATTTCTGTTCCTGTTCCTCGCGCTGCTGGCCACCCCGCTTGCCGCGCGCACCATCACCGACAGCGCGGGCCGCGTGGTCGAGGTGCCCGACGATGTGACCACCGTCTTTGCCGCCGGGCCGCCCGCCTCTGTCCTGGTCTACGTGCTGAAACCCGAGGCCCTGACCGGCTGGCCGCGAGCGTTGCGGGCCGAAGAGCGCGACTATATCGCCGAACCCTACCGCGACCTGCCCGAAACCGGGCGTCTGACCGGGCGCGGGGGCGAGGCCAACCTGGAACGCGTGCTGGAGATCAAGCCGGACCTGATCGTCGATTTCGGCTCTGTCCGCGATACCTACATCGACCTGGCGGACCGGGTGCAGGCGCAGACGGGCATTCCCTATCTTCTGATCGACGGCAGGTTCGAGAACACGCCGGAGGCCCTGCGCATCCTGGGCGAGGCGCTGGGGGTGCCCGACCGGGGCAAGGCGCTTGCGGCAGATGCCGAGGCGCGCTTTGCCAGCATCGACGCGCTGCTGGATGAGGTGCCGGAGGAGGCGCGCCCCCGCGTCTACCTGGCGCGTGGGCCGGATGGGCTGGAGACCGGCATGAAAGGTTCGATCAACACCGAGATCATCGAACGCGCGGGCGGGCGCAACGTGGCCGATGACGGCGGTACGACGCGCGGGCTGGTCCGGGCCTCCATGGAGCAGGTCATCGTCGCCAACCCCGACCTGGTAGTGACCTGGGACCGCACCTTCTTTGACCGGGTCTGGGAGGACCCCCTGTGGCAGGGGGTCGATGCGGTGCAACAGCGGCGTGTCTACCTCTCGCCCACGGCCCCCTTTGGCTGGATCGACCGCCCGCCTTCGCTGAACCGGATGATGGGGCTCACCTGGATGGCGGGGCTGATGTATCCTGATCGCTGGCAGGGAGACCTGCGCGAGGAGGCGCGGGAGTTCTACGCGCAATGGTATCACGTCGACCTCTCCGATGACGCGCTTGACCGCCTGCTGGAGTGGGCCGAAGAGCGTCCGCCAGAGTGATCCGGCCCGCGCTGCCCCTGCTGCTGGCGCTTGCGTTGGTGCTCATGGCTTTCGGGGCCGTGATGGTGGGGCCTTTCGGCCTGTCACCGGGCGATGTCCTGCGGACGCTTGTCGGGCAGGGCGATCCGCAGGCGACAATCGTGATCTGGAACATCCGCCTGCCGCGCGTCGCCGCCGCCCTGCTGGTGGGCGCGGCGCTGGCCGCCGCCGGGGCCAGCTACCAGGCGCTGTTTCGCAATCCGCTGGTCTCGCCGGATATCCTGGGCGTATCGGCGGGCGCGGGACTGGGGGCTGTGGCGGGGATTTTCCTGTCCCTGCCGGTGGCGGCAATCCAGGCCTCTGCCTTTGTCGGGGGCATGGCCGCAGTGGGTGTGGTGACGCTGGTCGCGGCAGCGGTGAGGGGCGCGGACCGGACGTTGACGCTGGTCCTTGTGGGGGTGGTGATCGGGGCGCTGGCCGGGGCGGCAACTTCGCTGCTCAAGGTGCTGGCCGATCCCTACGATCAGCTCCCGGCGATCACCTTCTGGCTGCTTGGGTCCTTGGCCTCTGTCACCTCTGCCGACATTCTGCCTGCCTTGCCCGCCGTACTTGTCGGGCTTGTACCCCTGGCCCTGTTGCGCTGGCAGATCAACGTGCTGTCGATGGGCGACGAAGAGGCCCGCGCGCTGGGGGTCGAGGCCGGGCGCACCCGGTTCCTGGTGATCGCCGCCGCGACGCTGGTCACCGCCAGCGTGACCGCGCTGGCCGGTGTCGTCGGCTGGGTCGGGCTGGTGATCCCGCATGTGGCGCGGATGCTGGTCGGGCCGGGCTTCGGACGGCTGTTGCCGGTTTCGGCCCTGATCGGGGCGGGCTACCTGTTGGCGGTGGACACGCTGGCGCGAACCATCGCCCCGGTCGAGGTGCCGCTGGGCATCCTGACGGCGGTGATCGGCGCGCCCTTCTTCGTGGTGCTTCTGGCCCGCGGGCGCCGGGGATGGGCATGATGCTGGAGGCCCGCAACCTGTCCATCGGCCACGGTAAGACCCTTGTCGGCAGCGGTCTGACGCTCAGCGTGGCGCCGGGCGAGGTTCTGTGCCTGCTGGGCCCGAACGGCTGTGGCAAGACCACGTTGTTCCGGACCCTGATGGGCCTGCTGCCACCGCTTGCCGGGCAGGTTTTCCTGGGAGACCGACCGATCTCGACCCGGACCCGGGCCGAGATCGCCCGCCGTATCGCCTATGTGCCGCAGGCCCACGCACCCCCCTTTCCCTTTGAGGCGTTGGAGGTGGTCCTGATGGGCCGCACCGCGCGTCTGGGCGCCTTTGGCCAACCGGGCCGGACCGACCAGGCGACGGCGCTGGATGCGATGGATCACCTTGGGATTGCCGACCTGGCGGGGCGCAACTATGCGCAACTGTCCGGCGGGCAGCGCCAGTTGGTCCTGATCGCCCGCGCCCTGGCGCAGGAGGCGCCGCTGATCGTCATGGATGAACCCACCGCCAGCCTCGATTTCGGCAACCAGGCGCAGGTCCTGTCGCGTATCGCCGCGCTGGTGTCAGGCGCGGTAGAGGACGGGCGCAGTGTCGTCCTGTCGACTCATGACCCCGACCAGGCCTTTGCGCTGGATGCCCGGGTCGTGCTGATGCACCGGGGGGGTATCCTGGCCCAGGGCGCGGCCTCGGAGATCCTGGACGGCCCGCGCCTGAGTGCTGTCTATGACATGCCGATCACGGTCGAGACCACGACCAGCGGGCGAAGGGTCTGCCTGCCCGCCGTGTCCTAGGGGCACTCAGCGGCGCTGGAACAGGATCACCACCAGCGCCAGCAGCGACGAGCCCAGCATCAGCAGCAGGGACACCGCGTTCAGCAACGGCGTCGACCCCTCTTTCAGACGGTCGAACATGGCGATGGTCAGTGGCGCGTCAGAGCCGACCAGCATCAGTGTGGTGTTGAAATTCTCGAAGCTCATGAGGAAGGCCACGACCACCGCGCCGATCATTGCCGGCATCAGGAAGGGAATGGTGATCGTCCGCACCGCCACCAGCCGCGTGGCGCCCAGGTTCAGCGCCGCCTCTTCCAGAGTGCGGTCGAATTTTTGCAAGCGCGCGGTGATGACCAGCGTGGCAATGGTGGTGATGAAGCTGAATTGCCCAAGGATCACCAGCAACAAGCCGGGCCGCAGGGCCTGGACGTCCATCTGCGCCAGGTCCCAGATCCCGTTCGCAAGGGTCGAGGAAAAGACGAGGATCGAGATGCCCAGAACGATGCCCGGAATGACCAGTGGCAACAACATCAGGACATAGAGCAGGCCCTTGCCCCGAAACTCGTAACGATTGAAGAGAAAGGCATTCGTGGTGCCGACGCAGACCGACAGCAGCGCGACGCAGGCGGCGACAAAGGCCGAGGTGCCCACGGCCCGCAGGATGCCGCGTTCGTGGAACACGCCGATCTGCGGGCGGTCCTCGCCAAAGAACCAGTTCCAGGTGAACCCTTCCCAGGGCAGCGAGGGGAACTGGCTGTCGTTGAAGGCGAAGACCGCGACCACCGTCAGAGGCAGCGCAAGGTAGAGGAAGAACAGCAGCACGTAGCCGCCGTAGATCAGGCGAAAGCCTCGGGATTGGGGGATCGTGGGGATCATTGGCTTATCCCATCGTTTCCTGCAGGGTGCGGCCGGTCAGGCGCAGCATCCCCCAGACGATCACCGAGGACAGCACCAGCAGCATAAAGCCGAAGGCGGCGCCCAGCTCCCAGTTCGAGCGCACGATGAACTGGTTGTAGATCATCTCGGTGAACCAGAGGCTGTCCTTGCCGCCCAGCATCGTCGGCGTCAGGTAGTTGCCCAAGGACAGCATGAAGACGACGATACAGCCGGAGACGATGCCTGGCATGGCGTGGGGGATGATGATTTCGCGCAGCACAGACAGCCCGCTGCCGCCAAGGTCATAACCGGCCTCGATCACGCTGTCGTCGAGGCTTTCCAATGTCGTGACCAGCGGCACCACCATGAACAGCATCGAGGTATAGACAAGTCCCACCATCATGGCGGCGTCGTTGTACAGCATCTCGACCGGCTGATCGGCCAGACCCGCCCATTGCAGCAGGTTTGACACCAGCCCGGTTTCGCGCAGCAGGATCATCCAGCCGAATGTCCGCACCAGTTCCGAAACGTAGAAGGGAATGAGGCACAGCATGAACAGCACCTGTTGCAGGCGCCCCTTGGCCATCTTGGCGATGTAGTAGGAGACCGGAAAGGCGATCACCAGCGTGATCGCCGTGGCTAGCACCGACATCACCGCCGTGCGCCAGAAGGTCCGCAGGTAGAGCGGTTCTGTCAGGGCCTTTTCGTATTGCGCAAGGCTGGTTTCGTAGACGCCAAAGCTGATGCGTTCGCGGATCGAGATGAGGAACATGTCGATATGCGGAATGATGATCAGCAGGCCCAGCCACAGCACCAGGGGTGTCAGCAGCAGGATGAAACCGATCCGGGTATGCGCGCGCATCAGGCCGCCCCCTTGAAACAGGTCGCTTGCGCCGCGCCCCAGCCGATATGCACCGCATCCCCCCGTTTCAGCGCGGCGAATTCGCCGGATTGGGGCAGGGTGACTTCCAGAGTTTCGCCCGCGTCGTCCTGCACCAGCACGCGCGAGGCCGCGCCGTTGAACAGGATGCTTGTCACCTTGCCCTGCAGCTGGTTGTCGAAACCGGAGAGCGCCTCGGCGCTGGCGGCCAGGCGAATGGATTCCGGGCGGACAAAGATTTCTGCGGTGTCACCGGCGGCCAAGGGACCCGCAGCCGTTGCCCGCATGGCCAGGCCGCTGTCGGTGCGCATCTGCAGGGCCTCGCCCTCGACGCGATCGATTCGGCCCTTCCAGCGGTTCGATTCCCCGATGAACCCGGCGACAAAAGGCGTGTCGGGGCGGTAATACAGATCCTGCCCGGTGCCGACCTGCTCGAACCGCCCGGCATTCATGACGGCGATCTGGTCGGACATGACCAGAGCCTCGGACTGGTCGTGGGTGATGTAGACAAAGGTGGTGTCAAAGGCCGCCTGCAGCGCCTTGAGTTCCACCTTCATGTGTTCGCGCAGCTTCAGGTCCAGCGCGCCCAAAGGCTCGTCCAGCAACAGAACGTCCGGCTCCAACACCATGCAGCGGGCGATGGCGACGCGCTGTTTCTGACCGCCCGAAAGCTCATCGACCTTGCGCCCGCCAATCCCCGGCAGGCCGATACGGTCCAGCGCTTCATCCACCTTGCGGGCGATCTGGTCCTTGGGCATCTTCTGGCGCCGCAGCCCGTAGCCGATGTTTTCGGCGATACTCATCATTGGGAACAGGGCCAAGTGCTGGAACACCATGTTCACCGGACGCTTGTTCGGCGGCGTGTTCAGAACCGATTTGCCCTTGATCCGGATATCCCCGGAGGTCGGATCGAGAAACCCGGCGATCATCCGCATGATCGTTGTCTTGCCGCAGCCCGAAGGACCCAGGATCGAAAAGAAACTGCCCGGCGGCACCGAGAAGGAGACGTTGTCGACGGCGGTTGTCTCACCGAACCGTTTGACGAGGTCGGCGCATTCGAGATCAGGGGTCATGCGGGAAGTCCGTTCATTTGGCGGCACCCGGAGAACCGGGTGCCGCCCGTGTCAGATCAGTTGGCGGCCTGGACCCGGTCCAGAACTTCGCCCTCGATGGTCTCCAGACCGGCGGGAACCGGCGGATACCATTTAATGTTGTCGATGGCTTCCTGCGGGAAGCTGTTCTGGTACTTGGCCTTCAACCCGTCCTCGACGTATTCGTCGGCCCCGGCGGAGGCGGTGAAGTTGCCGGCTGCCGCGGTGATCATGGCCGCGATTTCCGGCTGCATGACAAAGTTGATCCACTCATAGGCGACGTCGTCGGCCTGGCCCTTGGCAGGCAGGACAAAGGTGTCGATCCAGCCCAGTGCGCCCGATGCCGGGGCGACAAAGGTGATGTCGGCGTTGTCGTCGTTCAGCTTCCAGCCGCCGGTGTCCCATGCCATCGAGGCGGTGACTTCGCCCGAACGGACAAGGTTCATCAGCTCGTCGCCGCCACCCCAGTAGGTTTTGACGTTGGCTTTGCACTCGGTCAGCTTGGCTTCGACCTTGCCCATGATCTCTTTGTACTTTTCCTCGTCGCCGTAGGCGGCAAAGGGATCTTCGCCCATTGCAAAGGCAAAGCCGATCAGCGTCGGGCGCTTCAGGCGGTAGGTCACCTTGCCTGCGACGGCCGGGTCGCAGAGGTCGGTGTAATCCTTGACGGTGTCCCCCGCCTCGGCGGTGTTCAGCACCAGGCCCGAGGTGCCCCAGACGTGCGGCACGCCATAGACTTCGTCGTTCACGGTGGTGTTGGCCATCGTCGCCATCAGCATCGAGGGGATGAAGAGCGACTCGTCGATTTTCGACATGTCGATCGGCTTGTAGATGCCGAATTCCATCTGCGGGCCCATGACGCGGTCCTGGCTGGGCTGGACCAGGTCAAAGCCGCCGCCGCCGGTGGCGCGCAGCTTGGCGATCATTTCCTCGTTGTTGGACTTGGTCACTTCGACGGTGTGGCCGGTCTTCTGCTCGAACAGTTCGATGACCTCATCGGGCGCGTAGCCGCCCCAGGTCAGCAGGCGCAGGGTGTCGGCGGAGGCCGTGGTGGCCATCCCCGCGATCAATGTGGTGGTCAAAAGGATGGTTCTGGACATGGTCTCTCCTCTGTCGGGTCGTGGTTCTGTCCCGGGCTCTGCCGAAAAAAGGGCAGGGCGTGCCCGGGACGATTTGAGCCTTATGGGCCTCTTGTTTGACGTTTACATGAAATCAGCGTGATTCCAGAAGGTTGCCCCGGCGGAAATCCCGCCGGGACAGGGGTCAGAGCGCAGCCTTGAACAGCGCTGTCAAGTTCTGCTCGGTCAGTTCGATCGGGTTGCCGCCGCAAGACGGGTCGATGATCGCGCCCTTGACCAGCTTCGGGATCGCCTCTTCGGTCACACCGAGATCGGACAGGCGGCGCGGGATATTCAGGCTGTCGTTGAGATCCTGCACGAAGGCGCGGAACCCGTCAAAGCCGCCTTCGATCCCCAGGTAGGCCGCCGCCGTGTCGAAACGGTCGCGGATGGCGTCCGCGTTGAACGCCAACACGGTCGGCATGCAGACCGCGTTGGTCGTGCCGTGGTGGGTGTTGAAATGCGCGCCGATGGGATGGCTCATGGCATGGATCGCGCCAAGGCCCTTCTGAAAGGCAGTTGCCCCCATCATGGCGGCGCTCATCATCTGGGCGCGGGCCTCGATGTCCTGGCCGTTGGCAAAGGCGCGGGGCAGGTACTCCTTGACCAGCCGCATGCCTTCCAGCGCGATGCCCTGGCTCATCGGGTGGTAATGCGGGCTGCTATAGGCCTCGACACAATGGGCAAAGGCATCAAGGCCGGTGCCCGCGGTGATAGAGCCCGGCATCCCCACAGTCAGTTCCGGGTCGCAGATCACGACCTGCGGCAAAACCTTGGGGTGAAAGATGATCTTCTTTTCATGTGTCTCGGAATTGGTGATGACGCTGGCGCGCCCCACCTCCGAGCCCGTCCCGGCGGTGGTCGGCACGGCGACGATGGGGGCGATGACGTCGGCATCCGCGCGGGTCCACCAGTCGCCGATGTCCTCGAAATCCCAGACCGGGCGCGTCTGACCGGCCATGAAGGCGACCATCTTGCCCAGGTCCAGGCCGGAACCGCCGCCAAAGGCGATCACGCCGTCGTGGCCGCCGTCGTTATAGGTCTTCACCCCGGCGGCGAGGTTCTTTTCGTTGGGGTTCGGGTCCACATCGGCAAAAAGCGCGCGGCCAAGGCCCGCCTGTTCCAGCACGTCCAGTGTCTGCGACGTGATCGGCAGGTCGGCCAGTCCGCGATCCGTGACCAGCAGCGGGCGCGAGATGCCCGCCTGCGCGCAGGCACCCGGCAGTTCAGAGATGCGGCCCGCGCCGAACTTGATGGCGGTGGGGTAGGACCAGTTTCCGGTCAGGCTCATTTCGTCACCTTCTTCAAGTGATAGGATTTGGGGCGTGTGAGGTTGTGATAGCCGATGATCGACAGGCCGCCGCCGCGCCCGGTCTGCTTGCAGCCGGTCCAGCACAGGCCAGGGTCGAGGTAGTCGGCCCGGTTCATGAAAACGGTGCCCGTCTCGATCCGGTCACCGACCCGTTCGGCGCGCGCCAGGTCATTGGTCCAGAGCGAGGCGGTCAGGCCGAAATCGCTGTCGTTCATCAGAGCGATGGCCTCTTCATCGTCCTTGACCTTCATGATGCCCACCACGGGGCCAAAGCTCTCGTCGCGCATCACGCGCATGTCGTGGGTCACATCGGTCAGGATCTGCGGCGTCAAGTAGGTGCCGCCGTCATCCTCGGGGAAAGTGTCGATATGGGCGGTGGCGCCGGCCTCGACGGCCTCGCTGATCTGGGCGCGGACCTCGGCGGCGAAACGGGCGTTGGCCATCGGACCGATGGTCGTCTCCGCCTCCAGCGGGTTGCCCAGCTTGTAGCCCCGGACCACGGTCAGCGCCTTTTCAAGGAAGCTGTCGTAGAGCGATTCATGCACGTAGATCCGTTCGATCCCGCAGCAGCACTGGCCGGAATTAAACATCGCGCCGTCGATCAGCGTGTCGACCGCCGCATCCACGTCGGCACCCTCCATCACATAGCCCGGGTCCTTGCCGCCCAGTTCCAGCCCGATGCCGGTGAAGGTGCCCGCCGCCGCGCGCTCCATCGCCTTGCCGCCACCGACAGAGCCGGTGAAGTTCACGAAGTCAAAAGCCTTGGCGGCGATCAGGTCAGAGGTCGTGTCGTGGCTCAGAAAGACGTTCTGGAACACGTCCTCGGGTACGCCCGCCTCGTGGAAGGCGCGGGCCATGCGTTCGCCGACCAGCAAGGTCTGCGTGGCGTGTTTCAGCATCACGGTGTTGCCAGCAATCAGCGCAGGGGCCACCGTGTTGATGGCGGTCATGTAGGGATAGTTCCAGGGCGCCACGACCAGCACCAGACCCAGCGGCACGCGCTTGATGTAGCGCTTGAACGTCGCGTCCTCGCCGACCTCGATGGGGGCCAGCGCCTGTTCCGCAATGCCTGCCATATAGGATGCGCGCTCGTTGAAGCCGCCGAATTCGCCGCCAAAGCGCACCGGGCGGCCCATCATATGCGCCAGTTCCGGCACGATCTCGTCGTTCATTGCGCCCACGGCGGCGACACCGGCCATGACCAGGTCGACCCGTTCCTGCAAGGGGCGGGCGGCCCAGGCCGCCTGCGCGGCACGGCCCCTGGCGGCGGCGGTCTTCGCCTCGTCCAGCGACAGCGTGGGGCGTTCGGCAAAGACCGAGCCGTCGATGGGGGAGATGCATTTCAAAGTATTGCTCATTCTGTCCTCTATGGATCGGGCCGGTCGGCCCCTAGGCAAGCTCGAACCCGCGCGCGATCTCGTAGTCGGTCACGACGCGGTTGAAGTCCTCGATTTCCACCTCTGCCGCGCGGGCGTAGTGGGCCACGACCTCTTCGCCAAAGGCCTCGCGCAGCAGGTCGGATTGCATCAGCGCCTCCCGCGCGGCGGGCAGGGTGGTCGGCAGTTCCTGCGCGTCGCCCGCGTAGGCGTCGCCGGAAAAGGCCGGGGCCAGTTCCAGCCCCTCTTCGATGCCCTTGAGGCCCGCCGCCAGCATGGCCGCCATCGCCAGATAGGGGTTCATGTCCGACCCACCGACACGGCATTCGATGCGCACCGCCTTGGATCCGTCGCCGCAGAGGCGGAACCCGGCGGTGCGGTTGTCGATGGACCAGATGATGCGCGTGGGGGCAAAGGTGCCGACCTGGAAGCGCTTGTAACTGTTGATGTAGGGGGCGAGGAAAACCATGTAGTCCGGCGCGTATTTCAGCAATCCCGCGACATAGGTCTTCATCAGCGCCGACATGCCCAGGGCGTCCGCCGCGTCAAAGAAGACGGGCTGGCCATCTTTCCACAGCGACTGGTGCACATGGCTGGACGAGCCGACCTTGTCCTGGTGCCATTTCGGCAGGAAGCTGGCGGCATGACCCTGCTGGTGGGCGATCTCCTTGACCGCGTGCTTGGCTATGGTGTGGTACTCGGCGGTGTCGAGGGCGGGGGCGTACTTGATGTTCAGCTCTTCCTGCCCGGTCTCCGCCTCGCCCTTGGAATTCTCGATCGGCAGACCGGCGGCGTAGAGATGATTGCGCACCGGGCGCATCACGTGCTCTTCGCGGCTGGTCAGCTGGATGTTGTAATCCTCGTTGTAGCCCGACAGCGTCGCCAGCTCGCGGAACCCGGATTTGCGGATCTCGTCAAAGCTTTTCTCGAAGAGGAAGAACTCCAGTTCCGTCGCCATCATCGGGGTGAATCCCATCGCCTCGGCCCGGGCGACCATCTTTTTCAGCATGGCACGGGGCGAATGCGACACTTCTTCATGCGTGTGGTGATCCAGCACGTCACACAGCACCATGACCGTGCCTTCGAGCCAGGGCATCGGACGCAGGGTGGCCAGGTCCGGCTTCATCACGTAGTCGCCATAGCCCTTTTCCCAGGAGGTGGCGGCATAGCCCTCGGGGGTCGCCATCATCAGGTCTGTCGCCAGCAGGTAGTTGCAGCAGTGGGTTTCTTCCCAGGCACTGTTCACGAAATGCGCGGCGTGAAACCGTTTGCCCATCAGGCGGCCCTGCATGTCCACGATGCAGGCCAGGACGGTGTCCACCTCGCCGGAGGAGACCTGCGCCTTGAGGTCATCGAATGTCATGGGGCCGGGCATCGGGCAGTCCTTTTGTTGTCTGTCAAAGGGGTGGCCCCGGCGCAGGTTGACGCCGGGGCTTTGGAAATGTCCCCGGGTCGGGCCGGGGAGGACGGCGATCAGCCGTAGCGATAGGGGCGGCCGGCCTTGGCCATGTCCGCGTTGTACTGCTTGAAGATCTCGACGACTTTGGCCTTGGTCTCGGACTCTGCCGCGATCTCGTCCCAGAAGGTGCGGGCGGCCTCTTCGACCGTGTCCCATTCGGCATCGGGGATCGAGGTCAGCTGCATTTTCTCGCCGTTGACGCGCAGTCGCGCCTCGCCGCCCCAGTACCACCACTGGCGGTAGTAGTGCGACTGCTCCATGCAGGTGGCCAGCAGCAGTTTCAGATCCTCGGGCAACTCTTCCCAGCGGCCCATGTTGGCAAAGAAATGCCCGATCCAGGCGCCGGAAATGTTGTTGGTCAGGAAGTAGTTGGTCACGTCAGCCCAACCCACCGTGTAGTCCTCGGTGATGCCCGACCATGCGATGCCGTCCAGCTCGCCGGTCTGCACGGCGACCTCGATGTCCTCCCAGGGCAGGGTGACGGGCACGACGCCGAACTGGCTGAGGAAGCGGCCCGCGGTTGGGAAGGTGAAGACGCGCTTGCCCTGCAGGTCGGCCAGGCTGTTGATCGGGTCCTTGGTGGCGAAGTGGCAAGGGTCCCAGCTGCCCGCGCTGATGTGCTTGACCCCGACCTTGGCGTATTCCTCGGCCCAGATCTCGTTCAGGCCGTACTGGTTGAACAGCACCGGCACGTCGAGCGAATAGCGCGAGGCGAAGGGGAAATAACCGCCGAATACCGTCACCTCTGTCGGCGAGGCCATCGAGTCGTCATCCGATTGCACCGCGTCGATGGTGCCCCGCTGCATGGCGCGGAACAGTTCGCCCGTTGGCACCAGCTGGTCGGCGTAGAACAGCTCGATCTGCATCCGGTCGCCGGCGATGGCGTTGAAACGGTCGATGGCCGGTTTCACGACGTGTTCCGCCAGCGCGGCGCCCGCGTAGGTCTGCATCCGCCAGGTGATGGTGGACTGCGCCAGGGCCGGAGCGGCCAAGGGTGCGGCGGCAACGCCCACACCGGCGGTTTTCAGAAACTTTCTTCTCGAAGTCGTCATATCCGTTCTCCTTGTTGAAAATCTGTCCTCTTTTCGAGGCTTCTGAGGGGTTATTTTCCGTAAACGAGGTCCGGCAGCCAAAGCGCGATCTGCGGGAAGATCATGACCAGCGACAGGGCCAGAACCATCACCAGCGCAAAGGGGATGATCGAGCGATAGATGTCCCCGAGGCCGATTTCCGGAGGCGCCATCGCGCGCATCAGGAAGAGGTTATAGCCGAAGGGCGGGGTCATGTAGGCGATCTGCGTGGTGATCGTGTACAGCACACCATACCAGATCAGGTCGAACCCCAGCGCGCCCACCAGCGGCACGTACAGCGGTGCGACGATGACAAGCATGGCGGTGTCATCCAGGAAGGTGCCCATGATGATGAAGGACAGCTGCATCAGGATCAGGATCATCCAGGGGCTGAGCCCCAGCTGCTCGGTGAACAGCGACTCGATGGCCCGCACGGCTCCCAGCCCGTCGAAGATCGCGCCAAAGCCCAGGGCGGCCAGGATGATCCACATGAACATGCAGGAAATGGCCAGCGTCTGGCGCACCGAGGTCTCGAAGACCTCGCGGGTCATGCGGCCCTTCAGGATCGCCGCGACGAAAGCCGCCATCGCGCCGATGGCAGAGCTTTCGACCAGGCTGGTCCAGCCCTTGACGAAAGGCACCATCATCACGGCGAAGATCACCAGCGGCAGGATGCCCGCGCGCAGCAGGCGCAGCTTCTCGGCCCGGCTGACATTGCGTTCCTCCGCGGGCAGGGGCGGGCCAAGCTCGGGCTGCACCCGGCAGCGGATGTAGATGTAGATGATGAACATCGTGGCCATCATCAGGCCGGGGATCACACCTGCCAGCCACAACTGTCCCACGGGCTGCCGCGCGATCATGGCGTACAGGACCAGCACCACGGAGGGCGGCACGAGAATGCCCAGCGACGAGCCCGCCTGGATCACACCCGTGACCATGATCTTGTCATAGCCCCGGCGCAGCAGTTCCGGCAGCGCAATGGTGGCGCCGATGGCCATGCCGGCCACGCTCAGCCCGTTCATGGCGGAAATCAGCACCATCAGCCCGATGGTTCCGATGGCCAGGCCGCCGCGCACGGGCCCCATCCAGACATGGAACATCCGGTAGAGATCGTCTGCGATCTTCGATTCCGACAGGACGTAGCCCATGAAGATGAACATCGGCAGCGTCAGCAGCGGATACCATTTCATCAGCTTCATTGCGGCGGCAAAGGGTACGTCGACACCCCCTGTCCCCCAAAGCAGCAGCCCGGCCAGCGCGCCGACAAAGCCGATGGCGCCGAAAACGCGCTGCCCGGTCAGCAGCATCAACATCATGCCCGAGAACATGAGGATGGCGATCATTTCATAGGACATCAGATCTCCACCCCGCGGATGCGGCCGATGTCACGGAACAACTCGGCGAGGGTTTGCAGCAGCATCAGGAAAATGCCGAAGGCCAGGATCAGCTTGACCGGCCAGAGGAAGGGCCGCCATGCGGTCGAGGACCGTTCGAGATAGCCAAGTTTCTCGCCCGCCGCCTCGAAGCCGCCGGTGAAAAGCGCCCCGAAGAACTCGGCGAAATAATCCAGCGGCTGCATCCCGAAATAGCCCATCGCATAGGCGAGCGAGCCAAGCGCGCCGTAGAGCAGAACGACGAGGTAGAACATCAGGAAGAAGACGGTGAAGGCGTCGACCCAGGCCTTGGTCTTGACCGACCAGCCGCCATAGAACAGGTCCATCCGCACGTTCGAGCCCAGCTGGATCGAGTAGGGGCCACCGAGGATGTAATAGGCCACCATGACGAATTGCGCGGTCTCCAGCGTCCAGAGCGAGGGCAGGAAGGCCACCTTTGACACCGAGGACCACAGCAGCACGCCCACCAGCACAAAGATCAGGTACATGGCGATGCGCCCGATGAAGCGGTTCATCGCATCGACGCCATGCACGAACCCGGTGATGATCCTAGGCATCCGTCACCTCCGCGGGAATGGCGGCCAGCGCAGGGCGCAGCATTGCCAGCAGTTCGGTGGCGATGGCCTGCACGTCCTCCAGCGTGGTCAGCAGGTCGTTGCGGACCTCGATCATCACGTTGGGCAATCCGCGCGAGATGCCGTGCAGTTTCAGCGAATGCGTGACGCCGTCCCCGGGGCCGTAGGGCTTGTTGCGGTCGACCTGCCGGCCGTCTTCGGCGGGCTGGGCCAACATCACGTCGGCCAGCCGGCTGTCGCTGTCGTGCAGGATGCCGATTTCGGTGCTGCGGGTCTCGCCGTGGTAGACCGGGGTAAAGCTGTGCACGGTGACGATGGCCCTGGGCCTGTCGGCAAGCAGCCTGTCGACGGCCTCGCAGAAGGGGCGATAGACGGTCTCGACCCGCTCTGCCCTTTGCGCCGGCGTCAGGTTTGCGTTGCCGGGGATCTCCACCACTTCCGAACGCACAGGCATCGCGGCCTCGGCCTCTGGCGGGCGGTTGATGTCATAGACCAGCCGCGACACGCGTCCGGCCACCAGGGGCGAATCAAGCTCCGTCGACAACATGCGGGCCAGCGCCAGCGCTCCCGGGTCCCAGGCGGCATGGCTTTGCCGCCACTCGGGGCGCAGCCCGAGATCGCCGTAGCGCCCGGGTATATAGGCCGACGCGTGCTCACACAGCAGCAGGGCGGCGCCCGTGCCTTCGGCATTGATCACGCTGACGGCGGTTTCGTTGCCGCCGTGGTCGCTTTCCGACATTCACGTCTCCCCGTTCTGAAAAAAATTTTCCACATCCACGCAGGTTGTGTCAATATTTCTTCACAAGGCGGCGGGCAGATTCATGCGGTTGACACGCATCGAGACAGGTTTCGCCCAAAATGCAGCGTTGACGATGCAAGGAAGTGAGCCGTGACACAGCCCAGTTCGACCGTCCGGGAATTGATCCGGCAGCACTATTCGGACCTGACGCAGTCAGAGCGCAAGTTTGCCAATGCCCTTCTGGAAAACTACCCGGCGGCGGGGCTTGCCTCCATCACCATCGTTGCGGGGCAGACCGGGGTGTCGACGCCCACAATCGCGCGGATGGTGCAGAAACTGGGGTTCAAGGGGTTTCCGCAGTTCCACAAGGCGCTGCTCAAGGAATTGCAGGCCAAGGTCTCCGGCCCGACAGAACGGCGCGCGAACTGGGCGACAGAGGCACCCGAGTCGCACCTGCTGAACCGCTTTGCCAAGGCGGTCACGCAGAACATCCAGACCACCTTCAGCAACGTGCCAAGCGAGGCCTTCGATGCTGCGGCGCACCTGCTGGCGGACACGGATCATACGCTGTTCATCGTCGGCGGGCGGATCACCCATGCGCTGGCGGATTACGCCTTTACCCACCTGCAGGCGGTGCGGCCCCGGGTCATCCACCTGACGTCGTCCTCGGCAACCTGGCCGCATTACCTGCTGGACATGGAAAAGGGCGATACGCTGCTGATGTTCGACATCCGGCGATACGAGTCCAACCTGTTGCGCTTGGCGGAACTGGCGCGGGACCGCGGCGTCGCGGTGGTGCTGATCACCGATCAATGGTCCAGCCCCGTGGCCGAGATCGCGACGCAAAGTTTCAACTGCTGGGTGGAAATCCCCTCGGCCTGGGACTCCAATGTCTCGACGCTGATGCTGCTGGAGGCGCTGATTTCCGCAACCCAGGAAGAGGCCTGGCCGAACACCAAGGACAGGTACGAACGTCTGGACAGGTTGTTCGAGCAGACACGGCTGTTCCGCAAGCCGGGCGGAACCTAGGGCGCGGGCTACGACGCGGGCGCCGCCTTGTCGGACAAGGCGTTGCGATAGCCGTCGTTGATGACCCGGCGCATGGCCTCCTGTGCCTCGATTGGTGCGCCGGAGGCAATGGCCGCCGCGACGGTGCGGTGCCGGTCGACGACAGTCTTGCGCCGCTCGGGAAAGGTGGCGACGCTTTCGGACATGAACAGGGAATAAAGCGCGGTCTGCACGAGATCGCCCAGAGACTGCAAAAACCGGTTTCCCGAGAGGCGTAGCACCTGCTTGTGGAACTCGTAGTCCGCCAGGGCGAAATCCGCCCGGCTTTCGGCCTTTTCCAGCGCGTCACAGAGCGAAAAGAGACCGTCGCAGTCGATCTGGTTGACCCGCCCGGCAGCCTGCGCGGCGGCGGCGGGTTCAAAGATCATCCGGATCTCGAACAGTTCCTCGTAATAGCGCGTCGGGTTCTTGACCGAGGCATGCCAGCGCATCACGTCCTGGTCGAACATGTTCCAGCCATCCGCCGGGCGCACCTGGGTGCCGACCTTGGCCTTGGACTGGATCAGCCCCTTGGCGATCAGGGTTTTCTTGGCCTCGCGGACCACGGTCCGGGACACGCCGAACATCTCGCACAGATCCGGGTCCAGCGGGATCATCGTCTCGGGCGGGTATTCCCCGGCGACGATGGCAAAGCCCAGCTGGTCGACCACGAAGCTCGTGTGATTGCTCGCGCGGTCGGCCCCGCCGTGGACAAGCGTCATGAGTGAGCGGCGGAGCCAGTCGTTGTTCGTCGTCTTGCCTGCGTCGCCCAAGTCAGCCCTTTCTGCAGCACGATGAAGGCAAAGAGCAGCCCCCCGATGACGATCTTGGTCCACCAGCTGGACAAAGTCCCGTCAAAGACGATGTAGGTCTGTATCAGTCCCATGATCAATATGCCGAAAAAGGTGCCCGCGACATAGCCGTAGCCGCCCGTCAGCAAGGTGCCCCCGATGACCACGGCCGCGATGGCGTCCAGTTCGACACCCACGGTGGCCAGCGAATAGCCCGCCGAGGTGTAGAGCGAAAAGACGATGCCCGAGAGCCCGGCCAGCCCGCCGGAAATTGCATAGATCCCGATGGTGGTCGAGGCCAGCGGCAGGCCCATCAGCTTGGCGGTCTGACCGCCGCCGCCAAGGGCGTAGACATTCTGTCCGAACCGCGTCCGGTGCGCCACCAGGATGCCGACGAGGAAGGTCAGCACCATGATCCCGCCGATCAGCCGGAACCGCCCGCCCGAGGGATCCTTCCAGTAGAGCCCCTGCAGGACATCGTAGAATTCATGCGTGATCGGCACGCTCTCGGTCGACAGGACATAGGCCGCGCCGCGCGCCAGGAACATGCCCGCCAGGGTGACGATGAAGGGCGGCATTTCAAGGTAGTGGATCAGCGCGCCCATCGCGGCGCCAAAGGCGGTGGTGATCATCAGCGCCAGCGCGAAGGCCAGCAGCGGATGCATCGAGGTATCGCGCAGCACGACGGCCAGGAAAACACCGGTGAAGGCGATGACCGACCCGATCGACAGGTCGATGCCGCCCGAGAGGATGACGAATGTCATGCCGACCGCGGCAATCCCCAGAAAGGCGTTGTCGGTCAGCAGGTTCGCCACGACCCGCGTCGACAGCATCGACGGGTAGGCAGAGGCGCAGAGCGCATAGGCCAGCACGAAGGTCGCCAGCGTGACCAGCAGCGGCAGGTGGGTGGAGCGGATCATTGCGCCTCTTCCTTCTGCGTCTTGGGCAAGGGGGCCGTGTCGGGTTGCGGCTGCGGCCCCGAGGCGCGCAACATATAGACCAGGGTGCTGATGCGTGGGCTCTGGATCACGAGGATCGCCAGGATCAGCAGGGCCTTGATGACCAGGTTGAACTCGGGCGGCATGCCGGACAGCAGGATCACAGAGTTGACCGACTGGATGATCAGCGCGCCGATCAGCGAGGCGAGGATGGAAAAGCGCCCGCCCAGCAGCGAGTTGCCCCCGATCACCACGGCCAGGATCGCGTCCAGCTCCAGCCAGAGCCCGGCGTTGTTCGCATCCGCGCCCTTGATGTCGGCGGCTACGATCACCCCTGCCAGCGCGGCACAAAGGCCCGAGACGAGGTAGACACTTATCAACAGAACCCGGCTGTTGATCCCCGCCAGCCGAGACGAGCGTTCGTTGATGCCGATGGCCTCGATCAGCATCCCCAGCGCGGTCCGGCGGACCACGAAGATCACCAGCGCGCCCAGGGCCATCCAGACCAGGATCGGCGTTGGCACACCGGCGACAACGCCAGCGCCAAGGTGGATCAGCCCCTCGTTCGAGAAGGTCAGGATCTTGCCCTCGGTGATCAGCTGCGCAACCCCGCGCCCGGCCACCATCAGCACCAGCGTGGCAACAATAGGCTGGATCTTGAGCACGGCGACAAGGATACCGTTCCAGAGCCCGCAGATCGCCCCGGCGCCCAGCCCGGCCAAAAGCGCCGTACCCCAGCCGTGGCCTTCGACCACCACCGCCGCCGAGGTCGCCCCGGCGATGGCCATGACCGCGCCCACAGACAGGTCGATGCCGCGCGTGGCGATGACCAGCGTCATGCCGACACAAAGGATCGCCACGGGGGCCGCGCGGTTCAGCACGTCGATCAGGTTGCCAAAGAGCCGCCCGTTGCGAAAGTCGATGTCGAAGAAATCGGGAAAGACGACGAGGTTGATCGCCAGCGCCGCGGCGAGGATCAACAGTTGCGGCAGGATGCGTTTGAAGGTGGAATGCTTGGGGCCGATCATTGGGCGACCTCCTTGGTCGGGGCGTCGTGCTCGGCAATGGCGTGGACGATGTTTTCCGGCGTGATCTCGGCACCGCTGAGTTCGCGCACCTGCTTGCGGTCGCGCAAGACGATGACGCGCGTGGAATAGGCCACCAGTTCCTCCAGTTCGGAAGAGGCGACCAACAGCGCCATGCCGTCCGCGCGCAGCTGTTCGATCAGGGCGATGATCTCGGCATGGGCGCCCACGTCAATGCCGCGCGTGGGTTCATCGAGGATCAGAAAATCCGGGTTTGTCGCCAGCCAGCGCGCCAGCAGCGCCTTTTGCTGGTTGCCACCGGACAACAGCCGGATCGGCATGTCGAGGCTGGCCAGCCGGATGTCCAGCGCCTTGACGTACCGCTCGGCGATCGCGTTGACCTCGGCGCGGGGGATCGGGCGAATCCAGCCCTGGCTCGCCTGACGCGCAAGGATGATGTTGTCGCGCACCGACAGGTCGCCAACGATGCCCTCGGTCTTGCGGTCCTCGGGGCAGAGGGCAAAACGATGCTTCACCGCCTCGCGCGGGGTCGAGACAGAAATTGCCTTGCCGCGTAGCAACATCCGGCCCTGATCGGCGGGGACGGCGCCGAACATCAGGTTGGCCGTCTCCGTCCGTCCGGACCCCAGCAGCCCGGCCAGGCCGACGACCTCGCCTTCGCGCAGAGCCAGAGACAGCGGCTCCAGCATCCCGCGCTTGCCAAGGCCATCGACCTCGATCAGCGTTTTCCCCGCCTTGGCCGGCTTGCGCTCATGTACCTGGGCCTCCAACTGGCGGCCCAACATCAGCGTGACAACGTCCTTTTGCGACACGTCCGCCAGCACCCGCGTGCCGACCACGCGCCCGTTGCGCAGGATCGTGGCGCGGTCGGAAATCTCAAAGACCTGGTCGAGGAAATGGGTGATGAAGACCACGGCCAGGCCGCGTTCCCGCAACTGCCGGATCACAGAGAACAGCAGTTGTACCTCATCCCGGTCAAGGCTGGCGGTCGGTTCGTCGAGGATCAGGACCTTGCCCGACATCTCGACCGCGCGGGCGATGGCGACAACCTGCTGGATCGCCACCGAATAGGCGGTCAGCGGTTCCGCCGGGTCGATGTCCAGCCCGTAGCCCGCCAGTGTCTCGCGCGCCATCGCGTTCATCCGGCGCCGCGCCATCAGGCCCCAGCGCATCGGCTGTCGGCCCAGGTAGAGGTTTTCGGCCACCGTCAGGTTCGGCAACAGGTTCACCTCCTGGTAGACCGTGCCGATGCCCAGCCGCTGGCTGTCGGCGGTGGACTGAGGCGAAACCTCTTGCCCGTCCAGGTGGATGCTGCCGCCGTCGCGCTGGTAGGCGCCGGTCAGGCACTTGATGAGGGTGGATTTTCCGGCGCCGTTCTCCCCCAGCAGGGCGTGCACCTCGCCGGGTTCCAGCCGCAGGTCCACCTCGTCCAGGGCGATGGTGCCGGGGAAAAACTTGGAAATGCCCTTGGCGTGCAGCACAGGGCCCGTGTCATGTGTCATGGCTGACTCTTGTCGGCGGAGAGCGGCATTGCAAGTCCGCGTCCCGGCCTGGTCGAAAATCAGGGGCCGGACGTCAGGAACGCCCGGCCCTGTGTGACCGATGGCTCAGTAGCCCAGGTCTTTCTTCTGCTCGTAGATCGCCTGGTTGTCGTCGGCGGCAGTGAACAGCTTGGACTCCGTCTGGATCCACTTCGGCGGCGTGGTTCCGTCAGCCAGGTAGGCCTCGAGCGCGTCCAGTGCGGGGCCAGCCATGTTCGGCGTCAGCTCGATCGTGGCGTTCATGTCGCCGTTGGCAATGGCCAGGTGCGCGTCCGGAACCGCGTCGATGGCGACGATCAGGATGTCGTCACCCGGGTTCAGGCCCGCGTCCTTGATCGCCTGGATCGCGCCGACGGCCATGTCGTCGTTATGGGCATACAGCGCGCAGATGTTCTCGCCGCCCTCGGCCTTGAGAAAGCTTTCCATCACGACCTTGCCCTTGGACCGGGTGAAATCGCCGGTCTGCGAGCGCACGATTTCCAGGTTGTCGTGTCCGGCGATGGCCTCTTCAAAGCCGGTCTTGCGATCGATGGCGGGCGACGACCCGGTGGTGCCCTGCAGCTCGACGATGCGGCAGTCGGCGCCTGCCATCTCGTCGACCAGCCATTGACCGGCAACGCGGCCTTCGTGCACCAGGTCAGAGGTCACGGCGGTCAGGTAAAGGTCGTCGGGTGCGTCAACCGTGCGGTCCAGCAGGACGACGGGAATATCCGCGTCCTTGGCCTCTTCCAGCACTTCGTCCCAGCCGGTGGCGACCACGGGGGCCAGCAGGATCGCGTCGACGCCTTGGGCGACAAAGCTGCGGATCGCCTTGATCTGGTTTTCCTGCTTCTGCTGGGCGTCCGCGAATTTCAGGTTGATGCCTCGGTCCGCGGCCTCCTGCTTGGTCACGGTTGTTTCCGCGGCGCGCCAGCCGGATTCCGAGCCGATCTGCGAAAAGCCAATGGTAAGATCAGCGGCGAATGCGGTGACCGGCGCAAAGGCGATCGCCCCCGCAAGAAGGGTCTGTCTGAGTTTCATGATGTCCTCCCATTCTGTGCGGTCCATGACCGCCACGAGATTATTAAGTATTATTTTATCATTTTTGTAAACCGGCTTTGGTTTGGCTCCTGTCGCGGCCCTGAACAGGCTGGTTTCTGGCCCTGTGGCAGGCATTTGGCGGTGCTGGCCGTCAGTGATCCGGACTGTCCAGAAGGCTCAAGAATGATTTGAGCACAGGCTGATCATGGCCGTCTTTCCAGATCATGCAGACCTCGATTCGGGGCGGGGTCCCCTCCAGATTCAGGTAATGCGCGCCCTTGCGGGACATCTCGGTCATCGAGCGCGGGACGAGGGAAACCCCCAATCCGGCGGCAACAAGACCGATGATGGTCTGCATCTGGATCGCTTCCTGGTGAATCCGCAGCGCTCTCCCGTGTGCGGCGTAGTGATCTGCCACCGCGTCGTAATAGGCGGGTGCCACATGGCGGGGAAAGAAGATCAGCGGTGCATCGGCGATCCGGTCGAAGCTGATGGAACCGGCGGCAATCGCGTCCGGTGGCGCCCAGCGGTCCGGGACCACGGCAACCAGAGGTTCGCTAGGCAGGGGGTGATGGGACAGCGAGGGCCGGAAGGCCTCGCCGGGCCGGATGATGATGCCCGCGTCGATGTCGCCGTGTGCCAGCGCCTCGAACTGCATGTCGCTGGTGGCCTCGCGCAGGTCGACCCGAACGTCGGGAAAGGCATCGCGAAAGCGGCGCACCAGGTTCGGCAGCAGGCCGTAGCTGGCGATGCTGACAAAGGCGAGCCGCAGCTCTCCCAATTCTCCCCGTGCGGCACGCCGGGCAATGGCCGGCAGCCGCTCTGCCTCTGCCAGGACCTGGCGCGCATGGCCCAGCCAGATCGTCCCGGCAGGGGTTAGGGTCACGCTCTTGCGCGTGCGGTTGAACAGCTGAACGCCCAGGGACTCCTCAAGCGCGCGTATCGACATGCTGAGTGGCGGTTGTGTCATGTTGAGCCGTTGCGCGGCCCGTCCAAAGTGCAATTCCTCGGCGACCGCGATGAATTGCCTGATTTGCCGAAGGTCCATTCCACCACCCTTCTGATATGCTGTGTGAATTAGTTGGCCATTTTCTATATATTTTACAGAAATCTTAATCTTGCCTAGCCTGCCGGGGCCAGCGTGACTGAGACGTGACGTGACTGGTGAATGTGGAAAGTGAGGAGGTTTTCATGCAGGGCGTCGTCACGAGAACAGAGGGCAACCCCACGGCCGGGATCGTGCTGATGTGCGTGGGCGTCGCAAGTCTCAGCGCCAATGACGCGCTCGCCAAGTTCCTGGTTTCGGACTATTCGCCCCTGCAAATCCTGTTCCTGCGCAACGTGATCGCCTTGCCCTTTGCCATTCTGCTGACCCTGAAGATGGGGGGCGCAGGGGCCTTGCGTTCGAGGCGGCCGGCGGCGCATTTGGTGCGGGGCGTGCTCTGGATTGGCGCGACACTCCTGTTCTTCACCAGTTTCATCTATCTCGACCTGGCAGAGGCCACGGCGCTGATCTTTGTCGCGCCCCTGTTCATCACCGCCATCTCGGCGGCCTTCCTGAAAGAGCGGGTCGGGCCCAGGCGCTGGTTGGCGGTCTGCGTCGGGTTTGTCGGGGTGCTGATCGTTATCCGCCCCGGGGCCTCGGCGTTTCAACCTGCATCCATGTTGCCCGTGCTGACTGCCTTTCTCTATGCCTTGCTGATGCTCAGCGCGCGTTGGGTCGATGCAAGGGAAAGCGTCTGGACAATGCTGCTGTACCTGACCGGGGCCAGCGCCTTTCTGAGCGCTTTCATCGTGCCCTTTGTCTGGGTGCCGGTTCAGCCGGGCGACCTGTGGTACTTTGCGGCGATTGCCCTGTTTGGCACGGCGGGCATGACGATGATGACACAGGCCTTTCGCCTGGCCCCGGCCGCGATTGTCGCCCCGATGGACTACACCGCGATTGTCTGGGCCACCGCCTTTGGCTGGCTGATCTGGGCCGAGGTGCCTGACCGCGCAGCGTTCTACGGTGCGGGCGTGATCATCGCCAGCGGCCTCTATGTGATCTGGCGCGAACGCAGGGTCGACCTATCGCAGGGGTGACGCGGCGCCTCAGTCCTCTGGTCCGATCCCGAAATACAGCAGGTACTTGTCGATGGATTGCGCAATCACGGTTTCCGGATCGTCGGGGCCGGGCATGCCGTAGATATGCGTGCGGATGCCGATGTAGACGATCCCACCGTGCAGGTTCCAGATGTCTTCCATCGTTGGCCGGGTGTCACCTTGTGCCAGGGCCTCTGTTTCGGCCAGCACGGGGCGGAGAATCACATCGCCGAGGTGCATCAGGTAGCGGCGGTTCAGAACTGCGCCCGCCAGGCCCGAGGACATGAAGATCCGCATCCAGTCCCGCTCGAAGATCAGCCCGCTGTACTCGGTGTAGAAGGCCAGCAGCCGGGCACGCAGGGGGACGGTGCGATCTGTCAGCCGGTCGGGCCAATCCGGGGACAGACGATCCAGGTAGACCTTTTCATAGACCGCTTCCAGCAGCTCGTCCTTGGTCGCGAAGTAGTTGAAAAGAAGGGATTGCGTGACGCCCAGCCGCTTGGCCAACTGGCGCGTGTTCCCCTCCAGCCCGACCTCCGCAAAGAAGCGCACAGCCTCGTTCACGATCTGCGCGCGGCGCTCTTTCGGGGGCAGGCGCCGGCGCGCCGTTCCTGCCTCGGATTCTGCGTTTTCGCTGTCCAACCGACCGTCCATCGTTTTGCCTCTGTGACCCCGTTTAGCAGTTTTTACTTGAACTGTTCATCTTTTTATAGATCATACGATCAACAAAAGTGAGCAACTGCTCAATTGCGTCAGGGAGAGGCGCAAGGACCAGATGGGAGGAGATCGCCATGAAGGCATCGGCGGGCGGATATGCCCGGGCCAGGGACGTGCGGCACGCGCTTGACCTGCTGGCCGCGTCGGACGGCATGGGCCGGATCCTGGCGGGCGGACAAAGCCTGGTGGCCGCGATGAACATGCGCCTGTCCGAGGGGGACATGCTGGTCGATATCTCGCGCATAGACGGGCTGGCCGGCGTCACCGACGAAGGCGCTGTGCTGCGCATCGGTGCCCTGACGCGCCATGCGGATGTCGGGGCCGATCCGCTGGTCCGGGCGCATGCTCCCCTGTTGTCCGCCGCTGTCGATCACATCGCCCATGCGGCCATCCGCAACCGGGGCACCATCGGCGGGGCCTTGGCCCACGCCGATCCCGCGGCCGAGTTCCCCGCCTGCATCCTTGCGCTGGGCGCCACGCTGCACGCCGAAGGCCCGGAGGGAACGCGCGAGATCGCGGCAGAGGACTTTTTCCAGGACGTGTTCACGACGGCCCTGGCAGAGGACGAGATCCTGACCGCCGTCACCATCCCCAAGGCGGAAACGGGCGAGGTGCAGGTTCTCGAAGAGGTCGCGCGCCGGTCCGGCGATTATGCGCTGGCGGGAATGTGCCTGGTCAAACGGTCAGCGGGGCACCGGTTGGCAGTGTTTTCCGTCGGGCCGACGCCCCTGCTGGCAACGGATGCGATGACGGCTTTGGACGCGGGCGACATGGATGGGGCCGTAGCGGCCCTCAAGGATGCACTCGACCCGCCATCGGACACGCAGGCCAGCGCGGCTTATCGCAAACATCTTGCCGGGGTTCTGCTGAGCAGGGCCGTGGCCCGGATCGGAGAGCAACAGGCATGACAAAAGTCTTTTCGGACAAGGTGGACATTGCACTGACCGTGAACGGAGAGCCGGTCGAGGGCCGCGTTCCTGCAGGCCAGCACCTGGTGGACTTCCTGCGGCAGACCCTGGGCCTGACCGGGGCGCATGCCTCTTGCGAACATGGCGTTTGTGGCGCCTGCACCCTGCGTGTCGACGGCCAGGCCGTGCGCGGCTGCCTGATGCTGGCCGCCCAGGCCGACGGGGCAGAGGTCTGGACGGTCGAGGGGCTGACCGAACAGGGCAGTAGCCGCGACCTGCAACAGGCTTTTGTGGCACGCAACGCCCTGCAATGCGGGTTCTGCACCCCGGGCATGATCGTCGCTGCAGAGGATCTGCTGGCGCGGGGCGGCGTGCCCACGCGCGCCGAAATCCGCGAGCATCTGTCGGGCAATTACTGCCGCTGCACCGGCTACGAGGCCATCGTGGACGCGGTCGAGGGTGTGGCGCAGGCGCGCGCCGGAAAGGGGGCGACATGACCATCGCATTCGGAAATCCTGACCGGCCCAATTCCTACATCGGCAAGACGGTGCCGCGTCCCAACGCGGAGAAACTGGTGCAGGGGCGTGGGCGCTATGTCGACGACATCACCCTGCCGCGCATGGTGCATGTGGCCTTTGTCCGCGCGCCGCTGGCCCATGCCCGGATCATCGGCATCGACGCCGTGGCGGCCAAGGCGGTCAAGGGCGTGCTGCGGGTCTTTACCGGCGCCGACCTGGCCGAGGTTTGCACCCCCTGGGTGGGCGTGCTGGCGCATCTCAAGGGGCTGAAATCCCCACCGCAGCACGCGTTGGCCGTCGACCGCGCCTGCTGGGTCGGAGAGCCGGTGGTGGCCGTCGTTGCCACGACACGCGCCGCGGCCGAAGAGGCCGCAACGCTGGTCGAGGTCGACTATGATCCGCTGCCGGCGGTGACCGACACGATGACGGCGCTGGATGCGGATACGCCGGTGATCCACCCCGACCTGGGCGACAACCTCGCCTTTCGCCGTCTGCACGAAGAGGGCGACGTGGACGCCGCGCTGGCCAATGCGCACAAGGTCGTCTCTGCCCGGTTCCGCACCGCGCGTCATACCGGTGTCACGCTGGAGCCTCGGTCGATCCTTGTCGACTGGAACCCGGCCGAAGGGCAGATGACCGCGTACCATGCCACGCAGGCGCCGCACATGATGCAGACGGTGCTGGCCACGCATCTCGACATTCCCGAAAGCCGCGTGCGCGTGATCTGCGGTGACGTGGGGGGCTCCTACGGGATCAAGGTGCACGTCTACCCCGACGAGGTGGCAACCGCCGCGATTTCACGGGTCATGGCGCGCCCGGTCAAGTTCGTCGCCGACCGGCTGGAGAGTTTCACTTCTGACATCCATGCCCGCGACCACGAGATCGAGGCCAAGATTGCCGTGGCCGAGGATGGCAAGATCCTGGCCATTGACGTGGACGACTGGACCGGCATCGGCCCCTATTCGGTCTATCCGCGGACCTCGGCCATCGAGGGCAACCAGGTGGTGAACCTCTGCGGCGGACCCTACGATTTCGCGAACTACCGCGCGCAGACCACGGTCGTCTTTCAGAACAAGGCGCCGACCTGCCAGTATCGCGCCGTGGGCCATCCCATCGCCGTGGCGATCACCGAGGGGCTGGTGGACATGGCTGCGGCCGCCATCGGCATGGACCCGGTCGAGATCCGGCGCCGCAACATGTATGCCGACGACGCCTACCCGGTCGCGTCGCCCGCCAAAATGCGGTTCGAGGGGCTGTCGCACCACGCTTCGATGAACAAGCTCATGGAGATGATCGACTATGACGCGCTGCGTGCCGACCAGGAAGAGGCGCGCAAGCAGGGCAAGCATCGCGGCATCGGGATCGCCAGTTTCATCGAACTGACCAACCCGTCGCCCTTCATGTACGGCATCGGCGGGGCGCGGATCTCGGCCCAGGATGGCTGCACCGTTCGGATGGACCCGGACGGCTCGGTCGTGGCGCTGTCCGGCGTGACGGAACAGGGCCAGGGCACCGAGGCGATGCTGAGCCAGGTTGTGGCCGAAGGTGTTGGCGTGACCCCGGACAAGGTGCGCATCATCACCGGCGACACGCAGGTGACACCCTATGGTGGGGGCACCTGGGCTTCGCGCGGGGCGGGAATTGGCGGCGAGGCGGCGCTGCAGGCGGCGCGCGCATTGCGCGGCTCGATCCTCGAGGTGGCGGCGTCCATGCTGCAGGCCGATGCGGCCAAGCTAGACATTCGTGCGGGCCAGGTGGTCGATGCCGACAGCGGCGAAGAGCGCATGCCGCTCGAGGAACTGGGCCGCATCGTCTATTTCCGGGGCGACACCCTGCCCAAGGATCTGCCCCGCGAACTGGTGCAGACCCGGCACTTCATCACGATGGACTATCCCTTTGCCTTCACCAACGGTGTGCAGGCCAGCTATCTGGAGGTGGACACAGACACCGGCGTCGTGACCCTGTTGAAACACTGGTGTGTCGAGGATTGCGGGCGCGTCATCAACCCGCAGCTTGTGGATGAACAGATCCGGGGCGGCATCGTCCAGGGGTTGGGCGGCGCGCTCTACGAGGAGATCCACTATGACGAGGACGGCCAGCTGCTGAACGGGTCGATGGCGGATTACCTTGTGCCGATGGCGGGCGAAATGCCGGACATGCAGATCGGCCATGTCGAGACGCCCACCGGCGAAAGCGAACTGGGCGCGAAAGGGGCCGGAGAGGCCGGCACCGCCGGCGCCCCCGCGGCCGTCATGAATGCCATCAACGATGCCCTGCGTCCGCTTGGCGCGCAGGTGACGGAAATGCCCTTCACGCCGGAACGCATCCTGCGTGCCCTGGGCAAGATCGACGACTGAACCAGCAGGCGCGGGAGGCGCCTCGACCAAGGGAGGAAACACATGAAGATCACCGCAATGGCAGCCGCCACCGCGATCCTGATGGGCGGCACGGCCTATGCCCAGCAGACGATCACCGTCAACATCGGCTCGTCGCATCCGGAGGCCAACATCTGGGTCTACGCGATGAAGAACACCTTTCAGCCGGAAGTGAACCGCATCCTGGCCGAGGGAGGCAACGAATACACCGTGAACTGGGTCGAGAGCTACGCGGGCACGCTCTACAAGTTCACCGACACGCGCGAGGCCGTCATGGACGGCATCGTCGACGTGGGCATGGTGGGCACGGTCTGGGAAGGGGCCAACATGCCCCTGCAGAACGTGACCTATTTCACCCCCTTCGCCACCGAAGATCACCGCATGATCATCGAGATCTTCGATGACCTGTCCGAGAACCTGCCCGAACTGAAAGACAGCTGGGCGCAGAACGGCATGGTGCACCTGTCGTCGCTGATCACCGACAGCTACGACATCTATGCCACCTTCCCGGTCTCCTCGATGGATGACCTGCAAAACCGCAAACTGAACGCGCCGGGCACCTCGGCCAACTGGCTGCGCGAAACCGGGGCAACGCCGGTCGATGGCGCGTTGACCACCTATTACACCAACATCCAGACCGGCGTGACCGAGGGCACCCTGTCCTTTGCCTCGGGCATCCTGCCGACCCGCGTCTACGAGGTGGCCCCGGAACTGACCCGCGTCGGCATCGGCTCGATGTATTTCGGCGGGATCGCGGCCAACAAGGACTTCTTCGAAGGGCTGCCCGCCCCGGTGCAAGAGGCCTTCCGCGAGGCGGCCCAGGCGACCTCGATCGCGCATGGCGACTATGTCGCCGACCTGGCCGCGCGCGCGCTTGACGAGATGCAGGAAGCCGGGCTGACCATCCACCAGTTGCCCGATGCAGAAAAGGCCAAGTGGGTCGAGGGCCTGCCGAACATCATCGAACCCTGGCTGGAACAGACCGGCGAGGCGGGCAAGACCGTCCTCAAGGCCTATTTCGCGGCCCTGCGCGAACGCGGGGCAACACCGCTGCGGGACTGGGACGAAGGTCTCTGATCGGAACGTGACAGCACGGCACCCGCCCGGCAATCTGATGCCGGGCGGGTGCGCTTTTGAAGGCAGGATCGGGGCATGAGCGAAGACAACACGGCCGAGTTCGACGACGGGTTTGTCCCGTCCTTTTCCGAGGCGCCGCTGGGCGCAGCGTTGGGCGCGGTCGCGGCGGCCATGTCCGCAGTCGGCACGGCGGCCATTGGCGCACTAATGCTGCTGATCGTGGCCGATGTCATCGGGCGCAACTTCATGAACATGCCGATCACCGGCGTGGCCGAGATCGCAGCGCGGTCCGTGGTAGCCATCGTCTTTCTGCAGGTGCCCGCCGCGATCCTGCAAAAGCGCCTGACACGGGCCGATTTCCTGGTGCGTCGGATCGAACGCGCCTCGCCGTCGGCAGTGTCCGTGCTCGAGGCGGTCTTTTGCATTGCCGGGGCGGTGGTCTTTGCGCTGGTGCTCTGGGCCTCCTGGCCAAAATTCATCCAGAGCTGGCACAGCGCCGAGTTCTTTGGCGTCCAGGGCGTCTGGACCATCCCCACATGGCCTTTCCGCGCGATCACCGTGCTGGGGGCCTTCACCGCCGTCCTGGCCGCGCTTTATCGGGCGGTTGTCGAATTGCGCAGCATGGGGGCCACGAAATGACCACGCTTGCTTTCGGTTTCGTCCTGATCGGCGTTCTTGTCCTGCTGGTTCTGATGGGAATGCAGATCGCCTATGCGCTGTTCGGCGTCGCCTTTGTCGGGATCTGGCTGATCCGTGACAACATCGGCCTGGCCTTCCGGATGCTGGAGCTGACGGCCTATTCCGGCATCGCCGATTACCTCTTTGCCACGATCCCGCTTTTTGTCCTGATGGGCTTGCTGGTCAGCGTGTCCAACGTCGGGCGCGACACCTTCGAGGTGGCCGAGGAACTGCTTCGGCGCATGGTCTGCGGCCTGGGCGTCGCCACCGTGGCCGCCAACACGATCTTTGCCGCCGTGACCGGCGTGTCCATCGCCTCGGCGGCGGTCTTTACCCGGGTCGCGGTGCCCGAGATGACGCGCCACGGTTATCGCCCGGCCTTTTCGGCGGGCACCGTTGCGGGGTCCTCGGTCCTGGGCATGCTGATCCCGCCCAGCCTGCTGCTGATCATCTACGGCGTGCTGGCCGAGGTGTCCATCGGTGGCATGTTCATCGCGGGCATCATCCCGGGGCTGATGCTGGCGGGCGGGTTCGTGGCCATGCTGATTGGCATCACCATGCTGTTCCCGCGCTTTGTCCTGGAGGATCCCGACAGCGTCCGGGCGCGGCGGCTGGACAGCGAGTTCAAGCCGATGCCGCTGGACCGGATGCTGCTCAAGCTGATCCCCATCGTCCTTCTGGTGATCCTTGTCCTGGGCGGGCTGTATACCGGATATTTCACCCCGACCGAGGCCGGCGGCGTCGGGGCCTTCGGGGCGCTGGTGGTGGCCCTGTCGCGGCGCAGCCTGGACCGGCACAAGCTGTGGCAGGTGATGAAGCAGACCGGGGTGATCTCGGTCTCGATCCTGCTGCTCCTGATTGCGGCCTCTTTCTATTCGCGGATGCTGGCCATTGCGGGCCTGCCCAACGCGATTGCCGGACTGGTCACCGAGTCCGGGTTCGGACCGATGGGGTTCCTGTTCTTCTATGCCCTGATCATCCTGCTGATGGGCATGATCCTCGACAGTACCTCCATCCTGCTGATCATGGTGCCGATCGCGGCGCCCATCGCGCAGGGCCTGGGGATCGACCTGATGCATTTCGGGATCGTGACGGTCATCGCGGTCGAGATCGGCCTGCTGACGCCCCCGTTCGGCATATCGGTCTTTACCGTGCACAACACGCTGAACAATCCGGCGGTCTCGGTCGAACAGATTTTCGGCGCCACGCTGCCATTCATCGCGGTGATGCTGCTGGTGCTGGTGATCGTGGCATTCTTTCCGGCGACCGTGACCCTGTTCCTCTAGGCATCACGCGCCGGGTTCGCCCACCTTGGCGGCCCAGCGTTCCAGGATGTCGGCGGCGTCCTCTGCCGAATGCTGGGCGCTGACCATGCTGCGCGCCGGCGCGGGCAGGCCGCATTGCGCCAGCATGTGGTCCACGTCGATGGGAAAACGGGCGCTTTCCGGCAGCTGACCCAGCGCCTGCCCGGCCTGCGCCATGTCGGCGGCATAGTACAGCTCGCTCACCCCGGCAATCAGCATGGCGGCCACGCACAGGGGGCAGGGCTCGCAACTGGTATAAAGCGCGGTTCCGCGCAGATCGACGGTGCCAAGGTTGCGGGCGGCATCGCGGATGGCCTCCGTCTCTCCGTGGCTCGTCGGATCGTGGTTCATCACCGACCGGTTGATGCCTTCGCCAACGATCTTGCCGTCCTTGACCACCACGGCGCCGAACGGTTCGGTTCCGGGGGTCGTCAGGGCCTCGGCGGAAATCTCCAGCGCGCGGCGCATGAATGCGGGATCATACATCGGTTTTTCCTTCTGCGGCTGCAAAGCAGGCGACCCGTCGGTCGTGAACGTCTGGGGTGCGTTTCGGAAGCTCGCGCTTGCATCGGTCAAAGGCCAGCGGACAGCGCGGATGGAAGGTGCAGCCCGATGGCGGCGACACGGGCGAGGGAACCTCTCCGCCCATCGGCGCCCGGTCGCGTTTCGGGGCCTCCAGATCCGGGATCGTGTCCAGCAGCATCCGCGTGTAGGGGTGCAGCGGGTTCGCGAAGAGGTCCGCGGTCGGCTGGATTTCGACGATCCGGCCCAGGTACATGACGGCAATCACATCGGCCATGTGCCGCACCACGCTGAGATCGTGGCTGATGAAGAGATAGGTCAGGCCCATCTCGCGCTGCAGACGTTTCATCAGGTTCAGCACCTGCGCCTGGACGGACACGTCCAGCGCGGATGTCGGTTCGTCGCAGACCAGGAACTCGGGCTCTCCCGCCAGCGCCCTGGCGATCGAGATACGCTGCCTCTGGCCGCCCGAAAACTCATGCGGGTACTTGGCGGCATCGGCGGGCGACAGGCCGACGGTCTTCAGCAATTCTCCCACCCGGGCCTCTGCCTGCGCATCGGTGGTTTCGGGAAACAGGGTGCGCAGGGGTTCGGCCACGATCCGTCCCACGCGCCAGCGCGGATTGAGAGAGGCAAAGGGATCCTGAAAGATCATCTGCATCTTGGTCGGATCGCCGTTGAAGCGGATCTTGCCGTCCGAGGGGGCATGCAGCCCGGTGACCAGCTTGGCGATGGTGGACTTGCCACAGCCACTTTCGCCAACCAGCGCCAATGTCTGACCGGGCAGGATGTCGAAATCCACACCGTCGACAGCGCGCAGGGTGCGGCGCGGCTTGCGTTCCAGCAGCCGGTTCAGCCAGGGGGCAGAGACGTCGAAACGCCGTTCCAGCGCGTCGACTTCGAGAATGGGGCGGATCATGCGGTTGCTCCTTCAAGGGCCAGCCAGCAGGCAGCGCCTTCTCCGTGGATGCGCGGGATGTCCCGGCTGCATTTCGGTCCCGCCTGTGCGCAGCGCGGGTTGAAGGCGCAGCCCGAGGGAATGCTGTTCAGGCGCGGCATGGCGCCAGGGATCATCTGAAGCTCGCTCTCGTCCCGGCGCAGCGAGGGGATCGAGCCCATCAGCCCGACGGTGTAGGGGTGTTGCGGTCGGCGGACCACGTCCTCGACCGTGCCCAGTTCGGCCAGGCGCCCGGCATACATCACCGCCACGCGGTCGGCGGTTTCGGCGATGACGCCCATGTCATGCGTCACCAGCATGACCGCCGTGCCGCGTTCACGGCAGAGCCGTTTCAAAAGGGCCGTGATCTGCGCCTGGATCGACACGTCAAGCGCGGTTGTCGGCTCGTCCGCGATGATCAGTTCCGGTTCCGCACACAGGGCCAGGGCGATGACGATGCGCTGGCGCATTCCGCCGGAAAACTGGTGCGGGTAGTTGTCGATGCGTTCCTCGACGGCGGGAATGCCGACCTCTTGCATCAGTTCGATGGCGCGCCTGCGGGCCTGCGCGCGGGTCATCGGCGTATGCAGGCGGATCGTCTCGACGAGCTGGTCGCCGACCTTGAACAAGGGGTTGAGCGATGTCAGCGGGTCCTGGAAGATTGCCCCGATCCGGCGCCCGCGCACGGCCTGAAGCTGTTGTTCGGTCAGGGTGTCGATCCGGTCGCCCGACAACAGGATCTTGCCGGCAGCGATCCGGCCCGGCGGTTCCAGCAGGCCCAGGATGGCCATGCCGGTCATCGACTTGCCCGCGCCGGATTCTCCGACGACGCCCAGGATTTCGCCTCTGCCGATGGTCAGCGAGATATCGTCGACCGCGGTCAGCGTGCCGCGCCGGGTCGGGAATTCGACGCGCAGGCCCTGCACGTCCAGAACGGGTTGGGTCATCGTGCCCTCCGGTAGCTGGGGGTGAAAATCTCGGTCACGGGCGGGTGGTCCACCGTGCGGTCGGGGTACTTGGCGATCAGGCCGTCGAACTGTGCCTGCGCGCGCGCGGTTTCCGAAACCGCGTCGAACCCGGGGATCTCTCCGTCGGCCATGACCTGGCGCCCGTCGATCCAGACGTCCCGCACGTCCCTACCCGCGCTCGAGGTCATCAGGGTCTGGATCGGGTCCGGCGTCTGCAAGGTGCCGCGCAGGTCGATCACCGTGATGTCGGCGCAGGCGCCGGGGGCCAGGCGCCCCAGATCGTCCCGGCCAAGCGCCTGCGCGCCGCCAAGGGTTGCCGCGTCGAATAGTGCCTCGGATCGGATCGCGTCCATGCCCTTGGCCAACCGGGCGGTCATCATGCCCAGTTGCATGTTGAGGATCATGTCCGGCGGCCAGGTGTCGGTGCCCAGCCCGATGTTGATGCCCCTGCCGCGACATTCCGGAAAGGACCGCAGCAGGCCGCCATGTCGGGCGGCCACGAGCGGGCAATGCACCAGCGTCGCGCCATGTTCGGCCATCAGCGCAAAATCGCGTTCCGTCGCCTGAGTGCCGTGCGGCAGCAGCCAGTTCGGCCCAATGGCACCGATGCTATTCAGCCAGTCGATGGGCGTGGTGCCATGTTGTTCCTGCACCAACCTGATCTCGGTCGGGGATTGGCAGGAATGCAGGCGCACGGGGGCGCCCATTTCCGCGGCAATCGCATGGGTGCGTTGCAGCAGGCTTTCGGTGCAGGTCTCGATCCGGTCAGGGGCGAACATGGCGCGGATGCGCCCGCCCGCGATGCCGTCGATCCTCTGCGCATAGTCTGCCGCCTCGGCCAGATCCTGCAGGCCACGCGCCTCGTCATAGGTCGCGCGGATGGTGCCGGTCTCGTCGGTGACTTGCCCGCCGGTCCGGTAGGCCGGGCCAAGGTAGGCGCGCAGGCCCAGATCCTCGGCCGCGGCCGCGGCGGCATCGAATTCCGTAACCGTTTCCCCCCACGCGCGGTAGAACAGAGAGGCGATGGGCAGGGCTGTGGTGATCCCGTTGCGGATCAGCTGTGCAAAGGCAAAGCGTTTCTGGAAGGCCAGTTCCTCTGGCGAATACATCTCGTAGGGGCCGGCATCGACATAGCTTTGCGGCCAGACCCGCCCCTTTTTCCAGGCCGGGCCGTTGTCGTAGCCCAGGATCGTCGTGTCGAGATCGGACAGCGCGTCGAGGTCGATGAATCCGGGCGACAGGATCGCCTCGCCATAGTCGATGTGCGCATCTGCATCGCCGTCGAAGCTGGCGCCGACATGCAGGATGCGTGTGCCCTCGATCACGACACAGCCGTTCTCGAAGACAACATGTGCGCCGTCCCGATGCCCGACGACCCAGCGCGCGGAAAGACGGGTCCGGCTCACGGCGCAGCCACCACGCAGGCACCGTCCCGCGCCGTGACGGCCCCGGCCTTCAGCACCATCTTGCGGGGGGCACGCAGGGCGACGGCCTCGGCCAGTGTCTCACCCTCGACTAGGACCGCATCGGCGCGGTCGCCAATGCCCAGGCCATAGCCTTCGGTTTCCATGATCGCGGCGCCGCCAAAGGTGCAGATGTCCAGCGCAAGCTCGACCTCGTCATCCCGGCGCAGGTTGTTGCGCTGACCGATGAACATGGCGCGCTCCAGCATGTCCGCATTGCCGTAGGGGCCCCAGGTGTCGCGGATGCCGTCCGAGCCAGACCCGGTCAGGATGCCCGCCGCCTTCAGCTCCTTGACCGCCGGGACCGGGGCAGAGGCGGGAGCGGTGGTGATGATGTGGATGCGGTTTTCGGCCAGTTGCGCCTGCAGGTCGGCCACATAGGCGCGGTCCATCATGCCCAGGCAGAAGGCATGGCTGATCGTGACCTTGCCCTGCATCCCGTGTGCCTTGGTCCGGGCGATGATCTCTTCCATCGAGAAACCGCCCAGGGCATCGCGTTCGTGCAGGTGGATGTCGACCGGCTTGCCATGCTTTTCCGCGAGCATGAACACGGCGTCGAGATGCCCCTTGGGGTCACGCTCGATCCCGCAGGGGTCGATCCCGCCGACGATATCGGCCCCCAGGGCCAACGCCTGGTCCATCATCTCGACAGTGCCGGGACGCGGCATCATCGAGGATTGCGGAAAGGCGACGATCTCGATGTCGACGATGTCCTTCAGCTTGTCGCGGGTTTCCATGACGCCTTCGATGCCGGCCAGCCCGTGATGGGTGTCGACGTCGACATGGCTGCGGATCTGTGTCGTGCCGTGGCTGACCGACAGGATCGCCTGCCGTTCCGATTGCACCTGCGGGTCAAGCCCCAGCGAGACCTTCACCTCGCGCTCGTTGGTGATCTTGTCGATCAGGCGCGGGCCGACCTCGTTGCGATACCAGGGCATGCCCAGCAGGGACTTGTCCAGGTGGGTATGGGCCTCGACCAGGCCGGGGATCAGGATGCGTCCGCCGCAGTCGATGGTTTCGGCGCCGTCGGGGGCGGTTTCGACGAAAACGCCGTCGGCGATGTGCAGGTCCGTTGCGGGGCCACCCATCGGGCGGCAGTTCTTGAGGGTCTTCATGGGGTCATCTCAGTTTGGGGTTGAGGGCATCGCGCAGCCAGTCGCCGATCATGTTGACGGATAGCACGATCAGGCACAGCTGGACGGCGGGGAACACGACGATCCACCACAGGCCGGAAAACAGGTACTGGTTGCCGATCCGGATGAGCGTGCCGAGGCTGGGTTGATCCGGCGGCATTCCCACGCCGAGAAAGGACAGCGTTGCCTCCGACAGGATCGCCAGGCCAAAGTTCAGCGTGGCCGCGACCAGGATCGGGGTCAGGCAGTTGGGCAGGATGTGATGCAGCATGATCCGCCAGGGTTTCACCCGGATCAGCCGCGCGGCCTGCACGTATTCCTTCTTGCGCTCGACCATCGCGCTGGCGCGGACAGTCCGCGCGTACTGGACCCAGCTGGGCACGGCGATGGCAAGGATCAGGATCGGTGCGGCGAGCACGTCCTTCAGCCCCGTCGGCAAGGAGGCGGTGGCTACGGCGGTGATCAGGATGGCGATCAGGATGAAGGGCATCGACAACAGGACATCGCCCAGGCGCATGATCACGTTGTCGATCCAGCCGCCGAAATAGCCCGCGATCAACCCCAGGCTTAGCCCGACGGAGAGCGCCGCGATGACAGAGGCAAAGCCGATGATCAGCGAAATGCGCGAGCCGTAGAGGATCGCCGAGAGGATGTCGCGCCCTTGGGTGTCGGTGCCCAGGATGTAGGGCCATTGTCCCGCCTCGTTCCAGATCGGCGGGATCTCGGAGTTCCAGAGTTCCAGCGCGGCCAGGTCATAGGGGTCCTGCGGCGTGATCCAGGGGGCAAAGAGCGCCGTCAGTGCCACAAGTGCCAGCAGGCAGGCAGCGAAGACCGCGCTGGGGTGGGTGCGGAAGGAATACCACAGGTCGCTGTCGCGGATCGCCGCCAGGCGTGCCCGGCGGGCGGGCAGGGGGGGCGTGTCGCTCTTTGTGTCGGTCTCGGTGGTCATGGACAGGTCAGCCATTGGCCCCTCCGGCTTTGGCGGCGTCGTCGCGCAGGCGCGGGTCGACCCAGGCATAGGTCACGTCCACAACCGTGTTGAGGACGACGAAGATGAAGGAGACGAGCATCAGGTAGGCGGCCATCACCGGGATATCGACGAAGGTCACGGCCTGGATGAAGAGCAGGCCCATGCCCGGCCATTGAAAGACCGTCTCGGTGACAAGCGCGAAGGCGATCAGGTTGCCGATCTGCATGCCCGTCAGGGTGATGACCGGCATCAGGCAGTTGCGCAGCGCATGTACCCAGTTGACCCGCCCGACGGGCACGCCGCGCGCGCGGGCGAACTTGACGTAGTCCGTGCGCAGGGTTTCCAGCATCTCTGCCCGGACCAGGCGCATGACAAGGGTGATCTGGAAGGTCGACAATGAAATCGCCGGCAGCACCAGTGCGGCCCGGCCCGAAGGGGTCAACACCCCAGTAGACCACCATCCGATGTCCACTGTCTCTCCGCGTCCGAAGGCAGGCAGCCAGCCAAGAGAGACGGAAAAGGCCAGGATCAACATGATGCCCACCACGAAGGAGGGCAGGGAGACGCCCACGATGGACCCAAGCTGCAAGGCATTGGCCAGTGGCGAGTTACGGTGCACGGCGGTGATGACACCCAGAGGGATGCCCACGACGAGGGAAATGAAGGTGGCCACCAGCACCAGCTCGAAGGTTGCGGGAAACCGCTCTCCGATCAGAACCATCACGTCCTGCTGGTTGCGGTAGGAAATGCCGAAATCCCCCTGCACCGCATTGGTCACGAAGCGGGTGTATTGCGTGATGAACCCGTCGTTCAGGCCCAGGCGTTCACGCAGTTCCGCGCGGTCGGCCTGTGTCGCCTGTTCGTTGACCATCATCTCGACCGGGTCGCCGAAGAACCGGAAGATGGTGAAGGCCAGCAGGGCCACCGCCAGCATGACGAAGGCCGCGTTGGCGGTGCGCTTGATAAGGAAGGCGAGCATGGGAACTCCGGTCTGATGGGGGCTGCGGGGAGACCCCCGCAGCCGGTCCTGTCGGATCAGTCGTCGGTGGCGACGCGGGCGAACCAGAGCCGCGGCTTGTTGTCCGGGAACAGCGGCATCTCGGCCACTTCTTCGGTCACGGCCCAGGCCATCGGCTGCTGGTGCAGCGGGATCATGATCATCTCGTCCTTGACGATCCCCAGGGCCTCGGTTTCCAGCGACAGGCGCTTGTCGAGGTCCAGTTCCATACCGGCCTGCTGGATCAGGGCGTCAAGCTCGGGGTAGGACCAGCCGCCCCAGTTGAACACGCCGGAGTTGCCTTCCTTGGAGTGGAAGATCTGCAGCAGCGGCGAATAGGCGTCCAGCATCGGCAGGGTGGCCCAGCCCAGGGTGTAGATGTCGGTCTTGCCCTGGGTGCGCTTGGGAGTCTGCACCGCGCGCGGCGCCACGTCCAGCTTGGGCGCCAGCCCGATACGCGACCACATCGAGGCGATGGCCTGGCAGAATTGTTCCTCGTTCACCAGCCCGTCGGACAGGCAGTTGAACTCAAAGGTCAGCCCCTCGGGCACACCGGCCTCGGCCAGCAGTTTCTTCGAGGCGTCGGGATCGTATCCGGGAACCGTATCCAGTTCTTCGGCGTAGCCGGGGATCGGCGGCGCGACGGTTGCGCCTGCAATCCGGGATTTGCCGCGCATCACCCGCTGGTGGATCAGGTCGAGGTCGATGGCCTTGTAGAGCGCCTCGCGCACGGCCTTGTCCTTGAACGGGTTGGGTTCGCCCGTCGTCAGTGTGTCGCGGAAGGGGAAACCGATCATCACGGTGCGCAGGTCGACGCCTTCCAGCACGTTCACGTTCGGGGCCGCTTCGAGGCGCGGAAGATCCTGCACCGGCGCGTCATTGGTAAAGTTGATTTCGCCCGAAAGCAGGGCGGCGACGCGGGTCGCGGCCGAGGTCACCGGAGTCAGCTCGATCCGGTCGAGGTTGTGCTGGGGGTCGTCCCACCAGGCGGGATTGACGACGAACACCGTCTTGGCGTCCGGCTGGCGGCTTTCGACGATGAAAGGCCCGGTGCCGTTCGCGTTGTAGGTGGCAAAGCCCTCCTTGCCCGAGCCGATGTCCGTCGGCAGCAGAGAGTCGTTTGCCTCCATCCACTCCTTGTCGAAAATATGGATGTTCGTCAGGTCGTTGAGCAGCAGAGGATAGGTGCCGTTCAGGGTGATGTCGACGGTATGGGCATCCACCACGGCCGAAGACACATAGGCCGGCAGGTTGCCCTTGAGCGGCGAGGTCTCGTGGCTCACCCGCTCCAGCGAGGCGACGACGTCATCGGCGGTGAAGGGTGCACCGTCGTGAAAGGTCACGCCTTCGCGCAGCTTGAAGCGCCAAGTCACCTGGTCTTCGAGGATCTCCCAGCTTTCCGCCAGCGCAGGCTCGATCTTGAGGTCGGCATCATAGCGCACGAGGCCCTCGTAGACGTGGTTCAGCACGTTGATCGTAAAGCTGTCACCGTAGGAGTAAGGGTCAAGCGAGCCGATGTCGCGGTTGGCACCCCATTTCAGGACATTCTCGGCCTGCACACCGCCCGCGAGAGAGGCAAGTGCTGCAGAAGCAAGCAGGAGTTTTCTGATCGTCATATCGTCTGGTCCCTGTTGTTGGATTGTACTTGGGAATCGGTAGGATTGGATACGATGTGATCTTGATGCGGGATTGATTCCCACTTGGCAAGAAAATTGTATCCAATTGACGTCGATGTTTGGATACGTTATCAGGATTGCACAAAGAACAGACAAGAAGACGAGTCATGAGTGACCAGACCACCCTGACGGATGCCGTTCACACGCTTCTCAAGCGGGCGATCATCGAGCAGGCCCTGAAGCCAGGCATGCGCCTGCCCGAGGACACGGTGGGCGAACAGTTCGGTGTGTCGCGCACGATCGTGCGTCATGCGTTGGTGCGGTTGCAGAACGAAGGGCTGGTTGTCACGCGGCGCAATCGCGGGGCTTTTGTCGCTGAACCTTCGCTGGAAGAGGCCAAGCAGATATTCGAGGTGCGGCGCGCGCTGGAGCGCGAGGTGATTCGCATTCTGGTCGAGCGTCTGCCGGACAGTGGCTTCGACCAGCTCGAGGCGCATGTCCGCAGCGAGCAGAGCGTCAAGGGCAAGGACGGGCCGGTGTCGATTCGCCTTGCGGGTGAATTCCACACTTTGTTGGCGGAGCTGACCGGCAATGCGGTTCTGTCCCGCTACGTGTCAGAGGTCGTTCTGCGCTGTTCCCTGATCATGGCGATGTATGCCCGGACCCATTCGTCGGACTGTGCCGTCGATGAGCATTCCCAGATCATCGAGGCGATCCGGACGGGGGATGCGGACAGGGCGATGACGCTGATGGATCACCACCTTGGCGCGGTTGCCGGTCGGGCCGAGCTGGAAAAGAAACCGGACAGCGTCTCTTCGATCCTGTCTCACTATGGCAAGGAACTCGCCCAGTGACGGATAGGCGGATACACCACGCGCTGAACTTTGCAGAGCTCACCCCGCGCGAGGCCTACAAGGTCATGATCGGGACCATCGTGCCACGCCCCATCGCCTGGGTGACGACAATCTCCCCCGATGGGGTGGTGAATGCGGCGCCCTATTCCTTCTTCAACTGCCTGTCGGCCGATCCGCCGATCCTTGCGCTGGGCGTCGAGAACAAACCCGACCGCAGTTTCAAGGACACCGCCTTCAACATCCGCATGACCGAGTGTTTCACCGTCAACATCGTCGACCGCGCCAATGTCGAGGCAATGTCGGTGACGGCGGCGGGGTTTGCGCCCGAGGTGGATGAGCTGGAGATGGCGGGCCTGACGGCGGCAGCCGGCGAGATGGTCGCCTGTCCGCGGATCAAGGAAGCGCCCGTTGCCTTTGAATGCCGCCGCTACCTGGGGATCGAGATCAGTTCGGCGCGCGAGATCATTCTTGGCCAGATCGTCATGGCCCACGTCCGCGAGGACATCATCGACCTCGACACCTACTATTCGACCCATACCGCGCTGGATGCGCTGGGCCGCATGGGGGGCGACGGATATGCCGGGACGATGGATTATTTCGACCTTCCGACCCCCTCTGCCGCCGAGGTCCTGTCTGCACGCAAGGCGCGCCGGGCCTGATCAGGCTGATGCCGGACCTGTCGAGGCGCGCTCGACCAGCGTGGCCTCGATCCGTTCGGGCGGGGTGCCCGTCGCGTCAGCCTCGGCCTTCGGCGTACCCTGCATCATCGCCACGACCTGCTTGACGGCCGCGCGCCCCATTTCAAGGCGCGGCTGGTGGATGGTCGTCAGAGAGGGCACGAAACGGTCCGCGAAATCAATATCGTCAAAACCCACGACGGACACATCACCGGGCACGTCGCAGCCAAGGCGAATGCACTCGGACACAAAGCCGAGCGCGCATTCGTCCGAGGCGCAGAACACCCCGGTCGGGCGGTTGTCCAGCCCTGCCCACCGCCGGGCGGCCTCTGCCCCGGACTCGAGTGTGAAATCGCCGGGGAACACGGTTGCCTCGGCGCCATTTCGCGATGCGGCGTCCAGGAAACCCTGCCTGCGGGTGATCGCCAGCACGTTTTCCTCTGGCCCGTTGACGTGCAGGAGGCTGCGATGCCCCAGTCCGACCAGGTGATCGACGGCCAGCCCTGCGGCGGCGTGGTTGTCGATGCCCAGGCGCGGGGCGTCATAGGCGTCATTCCATTCGCTGAGCTGGATCAGGGGCAGGCGCCATCCATTCACCACCTCGGGATCAAGGCCGCCGTCCAGCAAAACGATCCCGTCGGCGCGCCCGTCATACCCGAGTGACAACAGCCGGTCGCGCCCGATGCGGCTGTCCGAGATCTGGACGGTCAGGCCGACCGAACTCGCCTCTTCCTGGACCGCTGCGAAGATGCGGCTGAAAAACGTGTTGGACAGGTTCGGGGCAAGGATCAGCAGGGACCGCGCGCGGCGCTGGCGCAGGTCGCGGGCGGCAGAGTTGATCCGGTAGCCGGTGGCCTTGACCGCCTCCATGACCTTCTTGCGCGTGGCCGGCCCGACGGAGTCCGGCGCGGACAGGGCCCGGCTGACGGTGGCCGTGGACACCCCTGCAAGCGTGGCCACGTCCTTGATCTTCACTCTTGTCCGGGCCGTCATCTTGTCTCCTGGATATTGCAGCTTGTTAATCGATTACATTTTTCATTGCAAACGCGGCGTGAATCACGTGTAATCGATTTCACAAGGCGCCAGGGAGGACGGCGCCGTGGGAGGACTCATGAAGACGATCAAGGGCCCGGCCCTTTTCCTGGCGCAATTCGCGTCGGACGATGCCCCGTTCAATGACTGGGGCAATATCACCGGCTGGGCCGCAGATTGCGGGTATGAAGGTGTCCAGGTTCCCAGTTGGGACAAGCGGCTGTTCGACCTCGAAACTGCGGCGGGATCGCGTGACTATTGCGACGATTTCAAGGGCCGGGCGGCTGAAAACGGCATCGCCGTGACAGAGCTTTCGGCCCATCTGCAAGGGCAGCTTGTCGCCGTTCACCCGGCCTATGACATCGCCTTTGACGGGTTCGCCGATGCCTCCGTGCAAGGCGATCCCAAGGCCCGGCAGGACTGGGCGGTCCGCCAGGTCCGCATGGCGCTGGAGGCATCGCGCAACCTTGGTCTGAATGCCATGGGCGCCTTTTCCGGGGCGCTCGCCTGGCCCTATGTCTACCCCTGGCCACAACGCCCCGAGGGGCTGGTCGAGGCGGCATTCGACGAACTGGCGGCCCGCTGGCGTCCGATCCTCGATCACGCCGAGGACATGGGTGTCGACATCTGTTTCGAGATCCATCCAGGCGAAGACCTGCATGACGGGGCAACCTTCGAGATGTTCCTTGACCGGGTCGACCAACATGCGCGCGCAAGGATGCTTTACGATCCGTCGCACTACGTGCTGCAATGCCTCGATTACATCGCCAACCTCGACGACTACGCCGAGCGGATCGGCATGTTCCACGTCAAGGATGCCGAATTCAATCCGACCGGCAGGCAGGGCGTCTATGGCGGTTACCAGTCCTGGGCCGACCGCGCGGGCCGCTTCCGCAGCCTTGGCGACGGGCAGGTGGATTTCGGCGCGGTGTTTTCCAAGCTGACGACGATGGGTTTTGACGGCTGGGCGGTTGTCGAATGGGAATGCGCGCTGAAACACCCCGAGGATGGCGCGCGCGAGGGCGCGCAATTCGTGCGTGACCACATCATCCGCGTGACCGAACGCGCCTTTGACGATTTCGCGGATGGCGGCGCGGATGACGCGGCCAACCGGCGGATGCTTGGACTGGAGGGCCGAGATGGCTGAGGCACCGATCAGGCTGGGCATGGTTGGCGGCGGGTCGGATGCCTTTATCGGCGGTGTCCACCGCATCGCGGCTCGGTTGGACGGGCATTATGCCCTTGTCGCCGGCGCGTTGAGCGCGACCCCCGTAAAGGCAAGGGCCAGCGCCGAGACGCTGGGCCTGCCGCGCAGCTACGACAGCTATGTCGAGATGGCGCGGGCCGAGGCCGACCGGGACGAAGGCATCGAGGCGGTCGCCATCGTGACCCCCAACCATGTACATGCCGATGCCGCCATCGCCTTTCTGGAACGCGGAATCCACGTCATTTGCGACAAGCCGCTGACCTCGACGATGGTGGATGCCGAGCGGCTGACCCAGGTGGCGCGGTCCTCGGACGCGCTGTTCATGCTGACGCATAATTACACCGGCTACCCGATGATCCGGCAGGCGCGCGAGATGATCGCGGCCGGGGATCTCGGCAACTTGCGGCTGGTCAACGTGGAATACGTGCAGGACTGGATGACCGGCCCTGCCGAGGGCAAGCAGGCCGAATGGCGGGTCGATCCCGCGCGCTCTGGCGCGGGCGGATCGATCGGGGACATCGGCACCCACGCCTATAACCTGGCGTGCTTCGTCTCGGGGCTGCGGCTGGACCGTCTGGCCGCCGACCTGGATGCCTTTGGCGCCGGGCGCACGCTGGACGACAATGCCCATGTCATGCTGCGCTGGCAGGGCGGCGCCAAGGGGATGCTCTGGTGCAGCCAGGTGGCCCCGGGAAATGAAAACGCCCTGCGCCTGCGGGTCTACGGCGACAAGGGCGGGCTGGACTGGGAACAGGAAGAGCCGAACAAGCTGTGGTTCACGCCCTTCGGCGAACCCAAGCGCCTGCTGACCCGCAACGGGGCGGGGGCGACGACGGGCAACACGGCCATGAGCCGGGTGCCCGGCGGCCATCCCGAAGGCTACCTGGAGGCCTTTTCCAACCTCTACACCGAGGCCGCCCATGCCATCCATGCACACAGGCGCGGTGAGACGGTGCCGGGTGACCTGCTGTTCCCGACGCTGCAGGACGGCATGGAGGGCATGCGGTTCATCGAGGCCTGTGTGCGTTCTTCGTCGAAGGACAGCGCCTGGGTGTCGCCATGAAACTGGGGATCAACCTGCTGTGCCTCGCGGGACACATCGACGAAAGTCACCTGCCGTACTTGCAGCGCCTTGCCGAGATCGGTTTTGACCATGTCGAGGTGCCGGTGATGCGGGGCAGCCCGGATCACTATGCCTGGCTGGGGGGACAGCTGGCCGCGCTGGGACTTGGCCGCGCGCAGACCTCCATCGTGCCGGATGTCGATGCCAACCCGCTGTCGGGGGATGCATCGGTGCGGCAATGCGGGCTGGATCACCTGTCCTGGATACAGGATTGCGCCGAAGCTCTGGGATCGGAAACCGTGGGCGGGCCGTTCCATGCGCCGATTGGCCATTTCACCGGGCAGGGGCCGACAGAGGCCGAAATAGAACGCGGCGTGAGCGCGCATCGAAACATGTCGGAACGTGCCGCGCGAGGCGGCTACAAGCTGGCGTTGGAGCATCTCAACCGGTTCGAAACCTACTTCCTGAACACGATGGACCAGGCACGTGCCTATGCCGACCGGGTCGATCATCCAGCCTTTGGCATCATGTACGACACGTTCCATGCCAATATCGAGGAACGTGATCAGCCCGCGGCCATCGCCCACCTGGGTGATCGGATGCATGTGCTGCATGTTTCGGAAAACGACCGGGGCGTGCCGGGGCGGGGGCAGATCGATTTTGCCGCCGTGTTCCGGGCCGCCAAGGCCGCTGGGTTCGACGGGCATGTGGTGGTCGAGGCATTCGGGGCGGGCCTGCCCGAACTGGCCGCCGCAACCCGCGTCTGGCGACCGCTCTTTCCCGACTTCGAAACCCTGTTCACGGAGTCCCATGACTTCATCCGCAGGACGTGGGAGGCCGCATGACCGACCCTGTCATCGAGATGAAGGGCATCACCAAGAGTTTTCCCGGCGTCCGCGCCCTGTCCGACGTCAGTTTCGGTGTGCGCCCCGGCGAGGTGCAGGCGCTGGTGGGCGAGAACGGCGCAGGGAAATCCACGCTGATCAAGATCCTCTCCGGTGTTTACCAGGCCGACGCCGGCGAGGTGCGGATGAACGGCGAGGCGGTGCATTTCGTTCATCCGGTCGAGTCGCTGCGCGCCGGGATCGCGGTGATCTACCAGGAATTTTCGCTGCTTCCGGAACGAACCGTGGCGCAGAATCTTTTCCTTGGGAGGGAGCCCAGAACGCGCTTTGGTTTGATCGACAGCGCGAAGATGCGCGCCGACACGCGCGAGGTTCTGGCGCTCTTCGCTGCGGCGGGCCGGATCGACCCGGACCGGACGGTTGGAGAGCTGGACGTGGCCACGCAGCAGGTGGTCGAGATCGCCAAGGCGGTGTCCACTGGTGCCCGCGTGGTGGTGATGGACGAACCGACCGCGGCGCTGAACGAGGCGGAATGCGAGGAACTCTTTGCAACCGTGGACACGCTGCGCGCGCGCGGCGTCGCCATTATCTACATCACCCACCGGATGCGAGAGATCACGCGGCTGGCGGATCGCGTGACGGTACTGAAAGACGGCGAGGTGGCCGCCCGGTTTGACGAGGTCCCCGCGCCGGATGCCATCGTCCGCGCGATGGTGGGCCGCGACATCGCCGATTTCTACGCGCCGCCCGCAACGCCGGAGGAAATTGGTGATCCGGTCCTGACCGTGCGCGGCGCGGGCAACGCCAAGTTGCATCAGATCGACCTTGACGTCCGCGCGGGGGAAATCGTCGGTCTGGCGGGCATCCAGGGCGCCGGGCGTGTTGCGCTGGCGATGGCGCTGTTCGGCGAAACCCCGTTCGAGCATGGCCAGGTGACCCTCAACAGAGAGAGCGTTTCGTTCCAGACTCCGCGCAGCGCCATCCTCGGCGGTATCGGGCTGCTCCCCGGCGACCGGAAAAGCGAGGGGCTGGTGCTGATGCAGTCGGTACGCGACAACGGCATGCTGACTTCGCGCGCCTTTGCGCCGCTCTGGTCCAGTGACCGCCGGAACGCCTTTACCGACAGGGCGCGCATGGACGGCCTGCTGAACCACATGGAAATCCGCGCGGCCTCCTATGATCAGGACATTCGCGCGTTGTCGGGAGGCAACCAGCAAAAGGCCATCGTGGCCCGCTGGCTGTCCATGCGGCCCAAGCTGTTGATCTTCATCGAACCCACCCGAGGCATCGACGTCAATTCCAAGGCCGGCATCTATCACCTGATGCGCGACCTTGCCCGCGAGGGGGCCGGTATCCTGATGATCTCGTCCGACCTGCCAGAGGTGATCGGCGCGGCGGACCGCGTGCTGGTCATGCAGGAAGGCAGGATCGCCGCAGAGTTCCCCCACGGCGCCACGGAACAGGACATCATGCACGCCGCCACCGGCGAGACAGGAGTGGCCGCATGAGCATCGCCGAGGATACGCCCCGCCGAAAAGCTGGTTTCCGTTTCGAACGCTGGGCCCCGCTGATCCTGCTGGGCGGCGCCCTGGCGATTTACGTCGTCGTCGCCCTTGTCACCGGACAGGCCCAGTACCTGACATTCGACAACCTGATCGCCATCCTTGGCCGGTCCATTGCCTTGGGCATCACGGCCATCGGGCAGACCTTTGTCATCCTCGTGGCCTCGATCGACCTTAGCGTTGCCAGCCTGATCTCGGCCACGGCGGTCCTGGCCTCTGTGGTGATGGACGGGTCTCCAGCGATGATCCTGCCCGCAATCCTTGCCGCGATTGTGTTGGGTGGGCTTGTCGGGCTGACCAACGGGCTGGTGGTCAGCGGGCTGAAGGTCAATCCCCTGATCGCCACGCTGGGCATGAGCCTGATCATCCAGGGCTGCCTGTCGGCCTTCGTGTCGAATTTTGCGGGCGAGGTGCCGGCCGCCTTCCAGATGTTCGCTTATGGAGAGCTGGGCCCCTTCCCGGTGGCGCTGCTGTTCCTGGGTCTTCTGGCCGTTATGGCCTGGGCGGTGCTGCGGTTCACAAAGTTCGGATCGGACATCTACGCGGTCGGCGGCAATGAAGAGGCGGCGCGCTTTGCCGGGATCAAGACCGGCCGGGTGGTGATCCTGAGCCATGTGATCTGTTCGATCTGCGCGTCCATTGCGGGGCTCTACCTTGCTTCGCGGCTGCGCTCGGGCGCGCCCTGGATCGGGTCCGACGGGGTTTATGACCTTGAAAGCATCGCCGTCGTGGTGATCGGCGGCACGGTGCTGGCGGGCGGGCGCGGCGGCGTCTGGGGGACGATGGCGGGGATGCTGATCTTTTCGCTGATCGACTCCGTCTTCAACATCGCGGGGGTCGACAGTTTCGCCAAGCAGGTTCTGCGCGGCATCATCATCGTGGCCGCCGTCGCCTTCTACGCCATCCGTTCAAAGAGGATCGTGGCATGAGTGACAGCGCCACCGCCCCCAAGCGCCGCCTGCCGCAGATCGACCCGGTCTGGGTGCTGCTAACTGTGCTGGTCGTGGCGATCATCTTCATGAACCCGCGGTTCATCGAGCCGACGGGCTACATGAACTTCCTCAAGCGCGCCGCGCCGCTGGCGATCCTGGCCGCGGGGCAGGTTTATGTCATCACCTCGGGTGGGTTCGACCTGTCGGTTGGTTCGCTGATCACGCTGGTCGTCGTCGGTTCCTCGATGCTGACCAACAACGATCCCACGGCGACCTACTGGGTGATCCCGCTGATGTTGGCGATGGGGCTGGGCGTGGGGGCGGTCAACGGGCTGGTCGTGTGCTTCCTGCGCGTGCCCTCGCTGATCGCCACGCTGGGCATGATGATCACGCTGAACGGGCTGGCCTTCCTGTGGTCGGGCGGCGCCCCGCGTGGCTACCTGCCCGACACCTTCCGCTTTTTCGGGAGAGAGTTGATCCGAGATGTGCCCCTGGTCAGGTTCATCCCCGTCTCGGTCATCGTGCTGGTCGTCGTCGTCGGCCTGCTGGCCTGGCTGATGCATCGCACCAACCTTGGCCGCCAGGTGCATGCGATCGGCGACAACCCGGTCGCGGCCCGTCTGGCCGGAGTGGCCGTCAACCGCGTGCGCATCACCGCCTTCATGCTGTCGGGCCTGTCTGCGGCCATCGCGGGCATCCTGCTGGGCGGCTTTGCCGGTGTCTCGACCGATGTCGGCTCGGGCTATGAATTGCAGGCGATCACCGCCGCCGTTCTGGGCGGCGCGCAACTTCTCGGCGGTCGGGGATCGGTCCCGGCGGCCCTTGGCGGCGCGCTGGCGCTGACCGCCATCTTCACGCTCTTGAACTTCCTCGGCCTGCCGCAACCCGTCCGGCAGGTGGTGCAGGGCCTAATCCTGATCGCGGCCGTCGCGTTCGCCATGCACCGAAGGAGACAGACGGGAACCTGAAAGGGCGCGGAAAACGCATCCTTTCAACCGATAGGGAGAGAGACATGAAACATATCCTGATGGCGGCAGGGGCGCTGGCGTTCAGCCTGACGCCGCTCTACGCCCAGAACTTCGACGATCCCCAGGAATTCGCAAAGCAGCGGGACCAGCTGCAGGCAGAGCCGATGGGCCCCGAAGGCCAGCCCTGGCTGCAGTACATCGGTGGCGACATGGTCGACACCGCCGCGCTGGGATTGGAGGCCCCGGCGACGGTCTGTTTTTCGAACGCCGGTGTGAACAACCCCTGGCGGGTCGTGGGCTATACCAACATGGTCGAAGAGCTGAAGAACCACGCCTCTATCGCCGACTTCATCCATGTCGACGCCGAAGGCTCCGACGACAAGCAGATTGCAGATATCGACGACCTGCTGGCGGGCGGTGACTGCGACGTGATGATCGTCTCGCCCAACACCACGGCGGCGCTGACGCCTGCGGTCGAACGGGCCTGCGAGGCGATGCCTGTCATCGTCTTCGACCGGGGCGTGAACACCGATTGCCCGGTCTCCTTCATCCACCCTGTCGGCGGCTATGGCTTTGGCATCCAGGGCGCAGAGTTCATCACCAGCAAGCTGGACGAAGGCGCCAACGTGCTGATGCTGCGCATCCTGCCGGGGGTCGACGTGTTGGAAACTCGCTATTCCGCCGGGCGCCGCATTCTCGAAGAGGCGGGCATGAACATCGTCGGGGCCGAGTTCACGGACGGCGACAATGCCAAGACAAAATCCATCGTCGAGGATTACCTGATGCGCGGCAGCATCGACGCGGTCTGGATGGACGCGGGCGCCACTGCCGTCGCCGCGATCGAGGCCTTCGAGGATTCCGGCTATGACATCCCCGTCTTCGTGGGCGAGGACCAGCAGGACTTCCTGCGCAAGTGGCAGGACGAGGGGCTGACGGCCATCGCGCCGACCTATCCCACCTACCAGTGGCGCACGGCGGTCATTGCGGCCGCGCGGGTGATCGAGGGAGAGCCGCTGCCGGGGCCGGAATGGGTTCTGCCGCAGCCTGCCATCGTGCAGGAAAACCTGGACGACTACGTCAACCCGGCGATGCCGCCGCTGCACTACGCCATGTGCGGATGCGAGGAAATGGCCGACTATCCCCAGGCCTGGGGCGGCAACTGATCCTTCGGAAGGGGCGGCGCGGGCCGCCCCTTTCTCGTTTGCACAACGGCAACCGGACCAGGGAGGACCAAGATGACCGGACCCACGGAAGAACTGTTTTCCAAACCCAACGGACGCGTGCCCAACAGCCGTTTTCCCCTGCTGATCCATCGCAGCGGTGTGCCGGGGGGCGGCATGGACGCGGTGCGGGCCCAGTTTCAAAAGACCGGCTGGCTCAACAACTGGAATTATCCGGGGATCTACCTGTACCACCATTTCCACTCCACCACGCATGAATGCCTTGGCGTCGCGTCAGGCTGGATGGAGTTGGAGCTGTTCGGCAAGGGCGGCACGCAGGTCCGGGTCGAGGCGGGCGACGTGGTCGTCATGCCGGCAGGCGTGTCACATGCCATGATCGGCAATTCCGACGACGTGATGGTGATCGGCGGCTATCCCGAGGGACGCGACTGGGACAACATCCAGGAGGCGTTCGTCAGTGAGGACGATTTCCGGGCCGCCGCGAAACTGATCATGTCCCTGCCGATCCCGGCGACGGACCCGGTGACGGGTGGGCCGCTGACCCAATGGCTGGACACGCCTTCATCGGTGGATGCGGGCTGGAACGAGTTTCGCGACGGCCTGGACGCAACAAGCTGACAGGGATCACCGCGCGGATGGTCCGCGCGGTGGTTTGCTGCGTCAAGCCGCGATGGCAACGGAGGTCAAGGACGAGGCGCCGGCAATCCAGGCCCCGCGGTCGTAGCGCCGGCAGAGTCCTGTCTCTCCGTCGATGCTGACAAGGGTCAGCCACCCGTTGTCGAACAGCGCGCGGACATCCGGTTGCCGCTGCAGGACCTGGCCGATCATGGCCTCGGGGGCTTCGACGGCAACGACCAGCCGGCTCGGCACATGGCGCAACCTGGTGCCGTCGTGCACCGATTGCCAGGGCAGCCCGACACGCAATGCGCCGCCGTTGCCTTCCAGCACGCCGATCCCGCCGACCACGTTGTGCAACAGCTTGTTGCCGGCGCCGAATGTCTCGGGCGCGACCGCCGAGCCGCTGTATTGCAGCGCGATCCAGCTTGCGACCACCACGGGCGCGCTCAGGATCAGTTCCAGCGTCTCGGCCTCGGGATCCTGGTGCCAGTCGTAGTCATGCAGGAAGGTGGACCCGTCCAGGTCGCGCCCTGCGGTGCGCGCGCGCGGGGCCGCCACGAAAGCCCTGCATCCGGCCAACCCCCATTCGGGGCGCAGTTCCGACCAGTCATGGCCCCGCGTCGCAAGGGTTTCGGCCTTGCCTCGCGGCAACGAGGCCGCGCGCTCTGCCCGCGCCAGGGCAGCGGCGCGTGACAAGGCGACATTCAGCCGGTCCAGGTCTTCTCTGGTGGCGGCGGGGAGTCCGTCTTCGAACAGCCGGACCTCGTCGGATACCGTGTCGTGCAGCCCGGCGACGAACCGGGTGTCCTCCGGGATTTCGATCCCCCGCTCCTGCAGGCCCGCGCGGACGGCGGCATCGTTGAGCAGCAAGGCCACCAGCCGGGCGTTCACGTCGCCCGCATGGCCGCCACAGGCACCACATTGCAGGGCGCTGGCGTGGGGCGCATTGGTGATCGTGGCGCCATGCCCGCAGATCAACACCAGCCGCGCAAATCCCGACGTCAGCGACATGGCCTTGAGGGTCTTTTCGGCCATGTCGATGCGCACGGGCAAGGGCAGGTCAAGGTGCGGGGCCGGATCGACCGGGGGCAGGGTTCCGCGACCCAGGCTGTCCCGCAGCAACTTGCCGACATACAGCGGGCCCGCCGCTTCGACGAAGGCAAAGGCAGATACCGCCGCACGCTTGAACCGGCCCCAGGCCCTGACCGCCCGCAAGCGGACGCGGGTACCGATGTCGTCGCCGCTGGTCGCACTGGTGACGCCGGGGGACAGCAGGATCGGAGACCGGGCCTCGACAATGTCGGAGGCATGGGCGTGATGCCTGACTGCAAGGCCAAAGAAGCCCGCAAAGCCGATGGTTCGCAGCCCGGGGTCCGAGGCCTCCAGCGCCCTGCGCAGGCGTTCGGACCGCACGTCGATACAAAAGGCCGCCTGGATCGCGGGCCGTGCGTCGGGATCTGCCACGGTTTGTCCCGAAAGCGTGTTGCCAAGACGGCGTTCCGCTGCTCGGTCCACGGCCTCTTGCAGGGCAGCGTCCAGCGCCGTGTCATCGTCGATGACAAGAGGCCGGGCATAGTCCTGCAATGCTTGGTCCCAGGCGGTCGACCGCGGTGCGGAGGCCTGCTCGAGCAAGGCAACCTCCCAGGTGAGGCGGATTGTCAGCAGATCGAAGAGCGTCTCGTCCCGTCCGCCGTCGCGCTCGGCGGTCCAGCCAAGATGACGTGCATATTGCGCCCACCCCCCAAGCGTCACCAGCAGCCTGTGGAAATAGACCGGGGCCGCCTCCTGCGTCAGGTTCAACGCCAGGCAGGCGTCGGCAAAGGCCGCTCGTGCATCGGTGGGCATCGCCGCGATACGCGCGGCAAAGCCCGGCAGCCCGGCCAGTTCGGGGGTCAGGTCCCGGCTGGCGAAAGTCCGCCACGATGTCCATGCTCTGCCCTCTGGCGCAGGCCAGAAGGCCTGACCGCGATCGAAATGCGCCGCTGCCCAAAGACCGATCCGATCCTCGACGAAGGCAGGCCAGTCGACCCCGCTGTGGTCCTGCGCCAGGTCCGCCAGAGCAGGAAGAACGGCGACTTTCGCCGTCGCCTGCCGGGTTGCCCGTTGCAAAGTGCCGGCAGCCATCCCGTGAGCGGCCTCTGCGGCCCGCAGGTCCTCTGCCGTGACCTCACCCGCGTCGATCATCGCGGCCACGGTCTCGCTGGGCAGGAACATCCGGCCGCCGCCGACACGGGCCAGCCTTGCGGCTGCTGTCCTGCGGTCCTCTTTGGCTTGTCCCAGCCAGGGGTTGACGGCCACTGTCGCCTCCAGGGGGAAGGCCGGGGGGATTTGCCGGATTGCCTCTTCTGCGGCGGCAAAGAGTGCGAGGGTTTGGCCGGGCCAGGTGACATGGGCGTTCATTGGGTCGCTCCGGGCTTGGGCGTCCAGCGGCCGGACAGCCGGTCGGACACCGCGTTGAGGTAAAGGCCGTTCATCAGGTGCACGCGCAGTCCCGCCGTGGCGGGATGCCCGGCCCAGAGCGGAAAGGTCGTCTGCGCCACGGCGGCCAGTGCAAAGCTTGCCAGGGCCAGGACGATCGTCGCCCAGACCAGGCCGTCGGGGGCGGGTGGGGCGGGCAGGGTGCCGACCGAAAGCCAGGTGGCGCCATGTTGCAGCGCAAAATAGGCGACAGTCGCAGTGACGGACATGGCGGCGGTGCGCCAAGTCAGGGCACGGGGGGCCAGATCGGCCAGGCCCTGGGCCATCAGGTAGACCACGCCAAAGATCAGGATCGCGCCAAGGGCCACCGTCTGCGGCGGTTTCGACATGATCCCGAAGGCCAGCCCGACCAGGAGGTAGAGCACAAGCGCAAGGCCGAACGCGCGTGTCACGGCGCCAAGACCGGGCACGGCGACCGGGCCGGGGCGGCGGATCGAGGCCACCTCGCGCACGGCACCGCCCGAGGCCAGGAAGGCGTGGGCCTTGTAGAGCGAATGCGCCACGATGTGCAGCAATGCCAGCGGGAAGAGCGCAAGCCCGCATTGCAGCACCATGAATCCCATCTGGGCGCAGGTGGACCAGGCCAGCGCGGTCTTGGCGGCGGGTTGGGTCAGGGCGACGGCGGCCCCGATCAGCGCGCTGAAACCACCGACAAGGGCCAGGAAGGCCAGCACCCCGGGCACCGCCAGCAGCACATCTGCAAAACGGATCAAGAGGAACCCGCCCGCATTCACGACACCCGCATGCAGCAGGGCGGACACGGGTGTCGGCGCCTCCATGACCTCTGTCAGCCAGCCGTGTGTCGGCAGCAACGCGGATTTCAGGATGGCCGCGGCGGCCAGGAACAAGGCCGCCAACCAGAGAGGCCCGGTGCCTTCACCAGCGCGGGCGGCGGCGTTGATCGTCGCAATGTCCGAAGTGCCGAAGCTGGCCACGATCAAGGCAGCGGCCGCGATCAGCGCGGCGCTGGAAACCAGGCCGCTGGTCGCCTTCTTGCGGGCGGCGCGCCGGGCGCGCGGGCGCTCTGGATAGAACAGCAACAAGCGGTGCAGCGTGATCCCGATCGCAACCCAGCCGACGACCAGTTGCACGACGTTGCCCGCGCTAACCAGCAGCAGGACGCAGGCCACGGTCGCGGCCATCCAGCCCATGAAGGCGGGTTGCCGCGCTTCGCCGTCCAGTGCCACGCGCGAGAAGCGCAGGACGATCCATCCGACGAAGGCAACGGTCAGGGTCATCGCCACGCTGACGATGTCGACGCGCGCCGACAGACCTACACCTCCAAGACCAAGGAGCAGGGTCGTGCCGGGGCCCGACAGCGCAAGGCCAATGGCCGCCAGAACAGCAAGCCCCAGGCTTACCAGGGCGGCAATCTCGGGCAGGCGCAGGCGCCAATGCGCGCGGGCAGGCGGAAAAAGGGCCATCGCAAGCGCGGCGGCCGCCAGCGAAAGTGGCGAGAGTAATAGCAGGTAGCTCATCGTGGACCTCCGAAACTGTGTCGGCGGTCGATCTAGACGGCTGACGCCGTAATAAAAATTATATTGTTTGGATCACATCGTTCGATTAATCAGAACGCTATGCGCCTGAACTATCGTCATCTGCACTACTTTCAGGCCGTCGCGCGGGAAGGAAACCTGACCCATGCGGCGGCCCGGTTGAACCTGTCGCAATCCGCCCTGTCCACCCAGATCCGACAGCTGGAGGATCGGTTCGGGCACGCCCTTTTTGAACGCACCAGCCGCGCAATGATTCTGACAGAGGCGGGACGCATCGCACTGGACCATGCCGAGCGCATCTTCGATGTCGGGGAAGACCTCGTCGCGACGATGACCGGGACCGGCCGGGTAAAGGCTCCCTTGCGCGTCGGGGCCCTGTCGACCCTGTCCCGCAATTTCCAGTTGCAGTTCCTTCGCCCGATCCTGTCCGAGACGGGCGCCGACCTGGTCCTGTCGTCCGGCAACAGCCAGGGGCTGTTGCGAGCGCTGGAGGATCTGGCGCTTGATGTCGTCTTGTTGACGGACCCGCCGCCGCGCGACACCTTTCCGGACCTCGTGGCACATCGCATCGACGAACAGCCCGTGGCGATTCACGGCACCGCGCGGCGGCTTGGTCACGGGACGCTGGCCGGGCTTCTGTCTGCGGAACCGGTGATCTTGCCGACCGAAAGTTCGATCCGGACGGGATTTGACAGCCTGGTTGCCCGGCTTGGCGTCACCCCCCGGATCGCGGCTGTCGTCGATGACATGGCGATGGTCCGGCTGCTGGCCCGCGACGACGTGGGACTGGCCATCACACCCGCCGTTGTCCTGGCTGACGAACTGGCGCAGGGCCTTCTGGTCAGCGCCCCGTTTGAACTCGACATCGTCGAGAGTTTTTACGCGGTCACGGCGCCGCGCACCTTTCCACATCCGCTTGTCGCACGGCTGATCGCGCCGGCCGATGGGGCCGAGAATGGCTCAGCGGGTTGAATCCCGTGTTTCAGGGGAGGGGGCGAACGCTTGGCCCCTTTGCCGGCGTAGGGTGCTTGCGACGTAGGGCCATGAAACGTCAGCCGTGCAGGGTTAGCAGGGAAATTCCCCCGACCAGCACAAGGCTGAGGGCCCAGACCTTGTCCAGATTGAACCAGCTTCGCGACAGCGCCTTCAGGCCAAGCCAGCGATAGACCGCGAAAGCAAAGGCGCCGCCCGCAAGGGACATGGCAACCGTGTGCGACAGGGCAACCAGCACCGCCACGCCAGTATTGCCCGTCATCAGGTCCGCCGCCGCAGCATGGCCGGTATCGGTTTCGACGCTGCGGCAGATCCCAAGGTAGATTGGCACCAGCATCAGCCCGGCGCCATGCGCCAACGCCGCAAGAAATGACCACAGCGCCAGCCGCGACGGGGGCACGCGGGCCAGGAAACGCGGATGGCGCGGGCTGATCAGCAGGTAGACCCCCAGCCCAATCACCAGGAAGGCGGCGCCGATCTGGATGTTCCGCTGCCATTCGGCCAGGAAAAGCAACGCGCCGAAGGGCAACAGGATCGCCACGATGGCCAACAAATGCCCCAGTGCCAAGGCGCCCAATGCCCGCCACAGGCTGCGCCGGCTGCGATCCATCAACGCGGCGGAAACAGCCAGAGGCCACCCCATCCCCGGATTGACCCCGTGGTATAGTCCAGACGCGACAACGGCCCCCCAGAGGGCCGTTGTGGTGGTCGGTCCGTCCATTCTCAGGCGGAGGGATAGCAGAAGCTGTCGGTCGAACAGTCCCCGCCTTCGAGGCGGATCTGGTGACTGCGATAGCCGTCAGGGAAATCCACGTAGAAATCCTCGGCCAGGGTCAGGCCGCCGTTTTCGCCCACATGCGCCATGACCATCTGTCCGCCCTTCGCACCCGGATAGAACTGGTCGTCCCAGGTGGAATAGAGCGAGTTGGTCCAGTAGACGCGCTTGCCGTCGCGGCTGATCTCGACCATCTGCGGCCCGTAGGCAAAGGGTTTGCCGTTGGGATGCGCCGTGCCGCGCGCGATGCCTCCGATCTCGACCTTGCCGGCCAGCGTCGGGTTCATCGGGTCCGAGACATCGTACTGGTGCATCTCGCCCAGGCCCCAGCAAGCGACATAAAGGTACTTGTCGTCCAGGCTCAGGTCGATATCCGTCACCAGGGGCGGCACCGCCTCGAAGCCTTGCAGCAGCGGGGGCAGATTTTCCGCCTTTTCCGGGCGCGGGTCGATGGTGAGGGTCTTTTTCGCCTCGAAGGTGCCGTCGTCCTTTTGCCACCAGGTGAAGATCGATCCTTGCAGGTTTGTCGTGTCCACCACGACGCCGCAGAACCCGTAATCCTTGGCCGGGTCATGGGCGGGCCGGATCTCCAGCGCCATCTGGTGGTTTTCGCCCAGGTCGATGGTCTGCACGTTCTTGCGCTGCCGCAGGTTCCAGAAATGGATCTGGTGGCCATACTTGTTCGACAGAAGGTCCTCTGCCACCAGCCCGTTTTCGAACTGCGGCGGCAGGCCCCATTCGCTGCTGACCATGTAGTCGCGTGGTAGGTTCCACCAGAAATCGTAGTGCTTTTCCTGCTTGCCCCGGTCCATTTCGTAGCGGCCCAGGATCTCGAAGGTTTCACAATCCATGATGAAGATGCCCGGAGGGCCGTCGGTGCCGTCCGCGCCACCGCCTCCCAAGGTGCTGACATAGATGCCTTCGGGGCCGCAGTGGATGGTATGGGGCCGCGAATAGCCGGTCTTGGCCAGAACCTCTTCGGGTTCGATGATCTTGTGAATCTTGGCCTTCAACGGCTCTTTCACGTCGATGACGTAGATGCGTGACGACCGGATGCCCGGGATGATCAGGTAGCGTCGTTCAAGGAACGCGTGGCCCGAGAGCGGCGACAGGGACGAGGAACAGGCGTTCCAGCCGAAATGGTGAAATTCGTCGCCCTTGTTCGGCATGATCAGCTTGTGGACGATCTCGCCATAGGTCTTGGACTTCGGGTCTACGTCCACCACCGCCAGGCCATCGGGCTGGCTGCCGTCGGGCGACAGCATCAGGGTGAAGGCCAGCGTCTCGGCCGGCGCCTCCATCGCCAGCCTGGGGGTCGCGTGGAATGTCGGGTCCGGTCTCAGGTTCATGGTCTCTCCTCCCATTGAATTTCTGATCGTTATGCGCGTCCTCTGAATGCAGGCTTCCACTCTGCCATAAATTGCAGAGTCGCCGAAGGAATTTGCCGGGGGCGGTTGTCCGGCCCCGGCGGGAACTTGCCTTGTGCAGGGCGCCATCCGGCGCCCAGCCACCTCATGCCGCTGCCAGCGCCTTTTTCGGGTCGAAGAAGGGGCGTTCTACCACGGTTGCAACACAGGGGCCGGAGGGCAGGACGACTTCGACCTGCATCCCGAGGTGGGCATGTTCGGTGGCGACCATCGCCAGCGCGATATTCCGCTCCAGCCGAGGTGAGTAGACTGCCGAAGTGACTTTGCCGATGTCCGCTCCGGCCTTGTTGATCTGCCAGAAGGTGGTGTTCGGTCCCCGCAGCGGGTCGGCGTCGATGACCAGCCCGACCTGCAGTCGCTTGACGCCCTCGTCGCGGATGCGTTTCAGCGCGGCCTTGCCGATGAAATCCGCCTCCATCTCGAGGTCGACAAGCCGGTCGAGGCCCAGCTCGAAGGGGTTGGTGTGGATGTCGGCATCGGCGTGATAGGACAGCATCCCGCCTTCGATCCGGCGGATCGAGGAGGTATGTCCGGGCTTCAGTCCGAATTCGAGGCCGGCGGCCATGATCCGCTCCCACAGGGCATCGCCTTTGCTGCCGTCGCGCAGGTACAGCTCGTAGCCCAGTTCGCTGGACCAGCCGGTGCGCGAGACGATCAGCGGGATGCCGTCCAGGTCCATTTCGCGCAGCCAGTAGTACTTCAGGTCCATGATGCCGTCGCCGAAGAGGGCCCGCATGATCTCGCCCGACTTGGGGCCCTGCAATTGCAGGGGCGAGACATCGGGTTCGCAGATCTGCACATCCAGCCCCGAATGCACCGCGACACCCTGCGCCCACAGCAGGATGTCGCTGTCCGCCAGCGAGATCCAGAAGTGGTTCTCGGCCAGGCGCAGCAGGATCGGATCGTTCAGGATGCCGCCTTGTGCGTTGGTGATCAGGACGTATTTGCACTGGCCCACGGCCATCTTCGACAGGTCGCGCGGGGTCAGCATCTGGACGAATTTCGCGGCATCCGGACCGGTGATTTCCACCTGCCGTTCCACGGCCACGTCACACAGGATCGCGTCGTTCACGAGGTTCCAGAAGTTCTGTTCCGGATCGCCGAAGTCGCGCGGGATATACATGTGGTTGTAGACGGAGAAACCCTTTGCCCCCCAGCGCACCGTGGCGTCGAAATAGGGGGATTTGCGGATCTGCGTGCCAAAGCCGAACTCGTCTGCGTGCATTGCGTGCGCCCTTGTCTGCCTCCGGGCTGGCGGCCCGGAGCATGGTTGATGATGGCGCTTATCTAGGGGCGAAAGCCACCGGCCTGCAGACCAAAAGACGGGGCACCTCCGGTCTGTTCGGGCTTTATTTCCGGCCCGTGTCAGACCGTTCGGTCGCGTGGCTGCGGACGGGTCAGTGCGGCGACATTCGGGCGGCCGGCCTTGACCACGCGGGTCGCGATGTAGGTCATGTAGCGGTCGACGCCCAGTTCGGCGTCCTGCATGTCCTGCATCAGGTCCTGGAAGGCGGCCAGCGTCGTGCAGACGGTCTTCATCACATAGTCCATGCCGCCGCCGGTCGCGATGCACTCGGTGATTTCGTCGTGGCGGGCGACCCAGGCCTCGAACCGTTCGAAATCGGTCTTGCGATGATGGGTGAGAGAGACTGTCACGATCACCTGCGTGACATCGCACAGCCGGTCGAGCGCGATGTCCGCATGGTAGCCACGGATGTATCCCGCGGCCTTGAGCCGGTCGAGCCGTGCCCAGCAGGGCGTGGGAGAGATGTTCACGATCTCCGACAGACGTGTCTTGCTCAGCTGCCCATGCTGCTGGACGGCGCTCAGGATGCGGATATCCGTGGCATCTAGGCTCAGCTTTTTCACCGATGAGGCACTCTCGCTTTGTCGCAACGGACCATGCGGTTGCGTCCGCATCGACCCTCACAACAGGATATAGCTTGTCCGACCGGCCGGGCCGCAACATTGCGACGCAAACTGTCCCGGTCGCGGCGCAGGCGCCCTGTGAGGTCGGACCCAGGGTTGGGAGTGTCGTGTGTGAGGACTGGAGGCTGTCAGCCAAGGTTCTGCAGGCCTGTGCCGCCCCGAAAACGGCGAGCGTTTCCTTACAGTTTCAGGGTTTAGGTTCAGGATTCACAACCAGGAGATGACGCCTGCCGCGAGGGCGATGGCCATAAGGAAGAGCCTCGGGCACCGGTCATGGCGGGTTGCCACAGGCCTCCAGTCCTTGAGACTGCCGAACATGATTTCGATGCGATTGTGCCGCTTGTATCGGCGCGTGTCGCTTCACCGGTGTCTTGCGTTTCTTTCGGCCCGGGATACAGGCGCGTATCCCTTTGTCCTGCAACGCTTCTCTGAACCAGGCAGCGTCATAGCCACGATCATCACGGTCTTCTCTTTGTCGTGTTCACCGCCAACCCGGCCAGCATCCGCGCGAAGATCGCTTTTTCGCTCACCGTCTGTAGAGCGTCTTATGCGGACCATAGGCGGCGTTTGTGCCGGCCTTGAACCAATGGCGGCCCGGCGCTCACCATTTATTCAGCGCAAGCCTTTGCGATTGTTGAAGATAACTCCGCTCAATCCTCGCCCGTCATCGGCCCGTGTCTTGCCATGAGGCCTGCGAAAGAAAGCGGCCTTATGCGCGCTGACCTTTTCGAAGAACCTTCAGGCGGGGTGCGCCGACTTCGTCATGGAGCGGGGTATCGATGTCGATGCGTTCTTCACGCATGAGTTCCGAACCGACCAGGCCGAAGACGCTTACCGCCAGTTTGATCAGCAGAAGATGGGCAAAGGCGTCTTCCTGGTCGATTGATCCGCAAATTCCTGACAGGTCCCGGAGGAAAACTCGGAATGATGGCCCCACTTCATAGCCTGAGCGCGCCGGTGCAGGCGTTTCTGTCGCGCCAGCCGACGCCGGGGCGATTGGGGTGGTCAATCCTTCAACCGGCACGGCGCTGGGTGACCTTGCCTCGGGTGGTGCCGCGGATGTAGACGCTGTCGTAAATGCTGCACGCCGGGCTTTCGAAGGCGAATGGCGAGGATGGTCACCCTACCAGCGGCAAGCTCTGCTCATCCGGGCCTACGATCTTCTGGAGCGGCGCTTCGACGAACTGGCCGAGATCGAAACGGTCGACATGGGTGCCCCGATCTCCAAGACCCGCGCTACCAAGCAGGGCGCCTTGCGAATGATCCAGTTCTTCGCGGCCTTGGCCCTGAGTATTCGGGGTGAGACGTCGGAGAACGGTCTGCCCGGAGACGTGACCATGATGACGTTGAAGGCACCCGTGGGGATGATCGGCGGCATTATCCCTTGGAACGGCTCGCTCACCTCGGTCTGGTGGATCGTCGGCGCTGCCACTGCCACGGGGTGCACAACGGTGCTCAAGCCTGCCACCGAAGCCTCTCTCACCGTGCTTTACCTTGCAGAGATACTGCTCGAGATCGGGCTGCCGCTGGGCGTGCACAGGACCATATCGATATCGTCGGGGCCCAAGCCGTGCGACGCAAGAGCAGCCAGAAAGGTATCGTGGTCCTGGTCATTCCATTCAGGCCGTTGCGGCAGGGGCATGTGGGCGCCGACGCATGTATCGACGAGGATGTTTTGGGTCGGCGTTTCCACAAGAAACCCCTGAATGGGCATCCGAAGTGTCCAGGTGTCCGGGTCGATTCCGTCGCCCAGCCACTCAAGATGCGGCTCCCACGCCTCTGGCCGTGTATCCCGAAAGAAGAAGTCCACATCGATCTGCCGGACCGACTCCAGCACGCGCCGAAGTCGATGGTTGCCGATCTGGCGGAAGGGGCCGTCGGGAGCTGGACGCTTTGACATCGGCGCGCACATAAGCGGCGATCAGTCGAATTTCAGGGCGTTCGCAATCGCGGCCTTCGTCATGAAGGTCACGTCCTCCCCGGCGGTTGCATAGCGCGCACCCATTGCGATCATCTCCTTGGCCAGCTCCGGGTGATGACCCATGCCGCCGACACCGAAATAGATGTTGTTGGCCTTGCAGGCGTCGGCCACTCTTTGGAAGCCTGCCTTGACGTCCGGCTGATCGAGCTGGCCGGGCAGACCCAGAGTGTTCGACAGGTCATTGGCACCGACGAGCAGCATATCGAGGCCATCCACTGCCGCGATCTCCTCAACGCAACGAGGGCCCTTGGGCCTTCGATCATGGAGATGACCATCGCCGCGGCGTTGACGGCCTTCATTGCGTCGACGGGCGGGGCAGGGCGAAACATGGGCTGGGGCAGGCAGGGCATGATCGAGCGCCGGTCGAGCGGTGGGTACTTTGCCGCTGCAACTGCGCTGCGGGCATCTTCCGCCGTCTCGGTTTCCGGAACGACCCCCCCTTGGGCACCGCAATCCATTGCCTGAGTAATGGCAAAGCTGTCGAGAGTTCCGACCCTCACCAAGGGCGTGATGCCGCCAAGGTTTCAGGCGATGCAGAGCTGGGTGACGGTCTCATTTGAGAAGCCGCTGTATTCCAGGTCGATGAAGAGGCAATCGAACTTGGCGGTCTTGGCGATTGCCACGATCTCGACACCGCGCACCAGCCGCGAGATCATGCCGACAGCCAGTTTGCCCGAGGCCATCTTTTCGCGCAGTGGGTTTCTGATTTCGAATTGGTTGTCGGGCATGTGGTCCTCCTTCATCGCCAATCGGGCCGAGGACAGTGTCCTTGCTCGGTCCAGATCCCTGATGAGCCACTGCCGACTGCCGGACAACCTGCGCGTTTGTGCTCTGCAGTCCGGGAATAACGCAGAGTTATATGGTCCGGGCGGTTTCCGAAGGAAGCCGGCCTAGACCGGACGGACGGCATCGGAGGGGCGGATTGAGGGTCGTGTTTCGTGTCACCGACCGCCCCGGCGCGATGAGTTTCCGCGCACCTGGCGTTCGACATCGTCAAGGACCGATCGCAGATCGACATCGGACCGATCTTTCCCGGCCCCGAAAAGCGCGGCATCGACCGGGCGCAATACCCTCTCCAAGGCAGTAGGCTCCGTCTCCAGCAGGCGTTGCGCGCGTGTCCGGAAGAGAGCAGTTTCCCCCTTTGCCGCATGGCGCCTCAGCTTGTGCAGGTCCGATCGCAGTCGCCACCGGCTGCGCCAGCGCCCAAACAAACCCGAAGCCCCGGCGCGCCCCCGCAACGTCGGGACCAGGACCACAAGAAAAGCTATCACAGCGATCGCAAGATGTGGTTGACCGATGCCCAGGTCCTTGCGCCATCCAGAGGCGGCGTTGGCGGAAAAACTTGCATAACCGATGGGGGTGGCGGGGAGTGTGACCGTACGTGCTTGCCTGAGCGCCGTATCGAAATAGGGGATCGTGACCTCTGGCAGAACACCGGGTTCGCCGGTGATGGGCCGCAGGCTCCAGGTCCAGACCAGTGTGGTGACCGGGCCTGCCTCTGTCACCTGAAAGTCGCGTTCCGCCGGGGGCGAGAAGGTGATCAGCCAGGGTTCGCGCAGTGGCGGCTGGTGCGGCATCATTTCCGGCGTGGCGCCCAGGGCGCGCAGCACCACGCGGCGTTTCACGCTTTGACCGTCTTCGAGCCGGGCCGCATCCGCGTCCCAGCTGTCCGACAGTTCCAGCGCCCGAACGGGCAGCCAGTCATCGCCCGCCCCGGCGGGTTTCTCGGCCACGTCGATCCGAACCGGCGCTGTCCGGACAAGCACGGTGTCGCGATGCCCCTGCTTGTCGATAAGCTGCAACTCATGCGCGATGGGCAACACTTCGAGCGCGCCCGCCCGCCGGGGGTAGAGCGCGATGCGACGCTCGAACACCTTGGCCACGAGGCCGTCAATGCGCTGATCCGTCCAGCTGTCCTGGCCCAGACGGGTCCAATCAAAATCGGTCATCGGCCGCAGCTTCAACTCTTCGTTGGTGATGTTCCTGCGATAGACGCCGCGGATCGTGGCCAGGATCATCTCGCCTTGTACGGGGGCCGTCTCACGCGGATCGAGCACCAGTTCCAGACGCAGCGCGTCCTCCTGCGCGGACAGGGGGCAGGCAAGGATCAGCAGCAGGGCCAGGCATCTCACCATCGGTCGGCCTCCTCGCGGTGGGCCTCACCTGCAGCGCGGCGACGGTCCATTTCGGCCGCAAGGCGTCCCTTCAGGTATTCACCCGGCGCATCGGCCAGCGTGTCGAGCCAGCTGTCGTCGGCTGCCGCCGTCCGGTCGCCGGTCACCGGGCGCTTGAGGCTGGCGCGCGCGGGATCGCGCTCTGCGGCCTGGATGGGCTGCGAGGGATCGTCGGGGTCAAAGGCCGCGGTTTCTATCCCCGCCTCCGAAAGGATGGTTTCGATCCGACCGTGGCCCCTGGCCTCGCCGATGACGGGGTCGACGAGGTCCAGGACGACGCGACGGTTATGCTGTGCGTCGGCGTCGTAGCGGTCGGCAAACAGGACTGCATCGAAATAGGCGACGGACAGGGCGAAATCGCCTGTCGCGGCCAGCGTGAGACCGCGATTGTAGGTGGCACTGCGGCCAATGGCGGCAAAGGCACTGTCGGCGTCCGCGTAGCGGCCCGCATCATAGAGCGCGGCGGCGCGCGCGGCGGGATCCTGGATGAGTGGCACGGCAAGCTGGGGAAACCCGGCCCGCCAGATCAGCTTGGCCCAGGCCTCCGGTCCGGCGGTAGCCGCGCAGGCCAGGGCGACCCCAAGGATGAACAGCGTGAAACGGCTCATGTCCTGCGTCTCCTCCTAAAGAGGGGCGCCAACGGAAATAGCGCCAGCAGGACGAACCAGCGCCCCTGATCTGCATAGTGCAGGTTTCGCAACGCGCGATCCGTGGCCGCCGTGCCTTGACGACGGGCCAGCAGGGCTTCCAGCCGCCGGGTGTCCGTCGCGTCAACGGTGATGCCAGCTCCGGCCACGGTCAAGGCCTCCAGCCCGTCCCTCCGTGCCGGGGGCATGCCATAGGGGGGCGCCACGGGCGCGACAAAGACCGCCGAAACACGCATCCCGTCCGCCGCCATCTGCCGCGCGAGATCACGGGCCTCCGGGCCGGTGCCGCCGCCATCCGAGACCAGGACAACGTCCGGATGGGCCGCCCCGGCATCTGTCAGAACTTGCCGCGCCATTGCCAGTGCACGGTCGGGCCGGCTGCCTGCCACGGGCATGGTTTGGGCATCGGCAACGGCAACAACCGTTTTCAGCGCGGCGGCGTCCTCGGTCGGCACGCTGACAAGAAAACTCTCGCCCGAATAGACGCCCAACGCGATCGGGCGCGTGCCCTGGGTGTCGATCAGGCGGGACACGGCTGCCTGCGCATCGTCGAACCCACCTCCGCGGGTTACCGATTGCGACAGGTCGAGAAGGATGGTCACCGCGTCCAAGTTGCGCAGGCGCGGCACGTCGGGATCCGGCGTGGCCGGGCCGGCCAGCCCTGCCGCGACAAGAGCCGCCGACAGCGCGAGGCACCAGGGCGCCGGGTCACGCCGTGTTTCGGTCACATGGCCCAACCTGCGCATCGCGGACAGGAGTGCGGGGTCGGTCACGGTTTGCCATCGCCCGAGGCCATGAGACCGCCAGGCGATCACCGCACCGGCAATCAGGGCAGCTGGAACGGCGAACAGCCAGAGCGGACGCAGCCATAGGATGTCCAGCGCACTGCTCATGCCGTCTCGCGCGCCTGAAGGACAAGCGACACACCGAGAAGAGCGAAGCCAGCGGCGGCGCACCAGGGCCAGAATTCGTGCCAGCTACGGATCGGTGGCGCATCCGCAAGGCTGGGTTCCAGGCGGTCGATGGCCTCGGTCACAGCCAGCAGGTCTGCGGTGGAGCGCACGCGGAAGGCCTGCCCTTTTGCGGCTTCGGCGATCCTGCGCAGCGTTTCGCTGTCCACCGCGTCGCGCGCGCGGGGGGCGGTTTCGAGATCCGCCGGGCCAAGGGCGATTGTATAGATACCGATGCCGAGCCGGGACGCGGTTGCCGCCGCGGCAACTGGATCGACGACTCCGGTGGTGTCCTGGCCATCGGACAGCAGGACGATGACCCGGCTTTCCGCATCACGCGACCGTAGCCGCCGGATCGCAAGGCCCAGCCCGTCGGCAATGGCCGTGGCCTTGCCCGAGACACCGATCTGCGCGGTCTCTACCTGATGTGCGACGGCAGACACATCATGTGTGAGCGCGGCGGCCACATAGGCCCGGTCGCCAAAGACGACGAGACCCACGCGATCACCGGCCCGGCCCCGGATGAAGCGGGCACCGACCTCCTGAACCGCCGCGAGGCGTGACACCCTTTGGCCGTCCAGGTCGAAATCCTCCTTTTGCATGGACCCCGACAGGTCCAGCACCAGGACGATGTCGCGGCCCGACGCCGGTATCACGCCCAGGGTGCGCTCTGCCCTTGGCCCGGACAGGGCCAGAACCAGGGCAATCCAGGCCAGGAACAGGATGGTGCCCCGTGCATGGCGCCGTGCCGGGGCGGCATCCACGGGGTGAAAGGCTGCCGCGATGGCCGGCGGCAGGGCCAGCGCGCCATGCTGCCGCGCCTGTCCTGGCAACAGGCGCAACAGGAGCAAGGGCAGGGGTAGCAGGACAAGGACCCAGGGCGCGGCAAGGCTCATCGTCGCTGCCTCCGCCTTGCGGCCGCGATGACCACGGCCTCGAGCGCGGCGGGGTCGACAGGGGCGCGCGGATTGTAAAGCGCTTCCTGCATTTCCTTGGGGAGCGTCCCGCCATTGGCCCGCAAAAGCGCGGCCAGGCCGGCGATGCGGACCTCGGTTTCACAGGATGCCAGTCGGGCGATCGCGGCGCGGGCAGTGTCCCGGGGGCTGAGGCGCCGCGCGGTCAGGCCGCGCAGCAGTGCCGACAATAGCAGCCCGGCAAGCAATCCCAAGGCCACGGCCGCCAGCGCATCCTGCCAGCCAAAGCGGGCAAAGCTTTCCGGGATACGGATCCCGGCCAGGCGCGGAACAAGCTCTTCGGGTGTCATGCCATCCCGGCCTCGACCGGATCGGCGGCCCGCAGGATGCGGGCCGGAATGCCGTGACGTGCAAGCAGGGCGGGCGAGGCCGAACGGCCAAACCGTCCACGGGATATGCGTGCGCCGATCCGCGCCGCAAAGCGGCCCCGGGGAGGCGCGATCTCGACTGCATCCTGCACCAGCAGGACGTCAAGCGGGCATTTCCGCGTCAGGGCCGCCGTTGCCGGCCCGAAATCGGCGCCGGGATCGTCCAGCCCGGTGGCGAGCAGAACGACCGTACCTGGCGCGACCCGGGCGGCGACGCCGTCGAGCATGACCGCAAGGTTGTCATGGGCCTTGCCGGGGGTCTCCAGCGCGGCGGCATGCGCCCGGGCAAAAGCCCCGCTGATGCGCAACATCGCGGCCTCGCGCGGGCGCGGTGGCAGCATTTCGAAGGTGCGGTCGCGCAGGATCGCGGCGCCGACCCGTGCCCGGGACAGGCAGGCACGCCAGCCGTCAAGCGCCAGGGCTTCGGCAGCCGCAACTGAACGGAACCGCCCCCGCGTGCCCCAGAGCATCGGTGCCCGGAAATCGACCACCAATAGCAGGCTGCGTTCCACCTCTTCATGCCGGCTGCGCACCTGTGGCCTCCCGCTGCGGGCGCTGGCCGCCGGGTCGATGCGGCGCAGGTCGTCGCCGTCCTGAAAGGGCCGGAGATCGAAGAGATCCCCGCCATCGCCGCGGCGCGGACCGGACAGGCCGCCGCTCAGCCCCTGCGACAGACCACCTGCGGTGCCGTTCTCGGCGAGAGACGCGAGCGCGATCAGTCGATCAAGAGAAACCTCCGCGCCGGATGCATCGGGCAGCATCACAGCGGCGCCACCGCGGCAAGGATCTCGGCAAAGATCGTCCGCGACGTCTCGCCCGCGGCCTGTGCGCGCCATGTCGGTGCCATCCGATGACAGAGCACATCCGGGGCCAGGGCCATCACATCCTCTGGCACGGCATAGTCACGCCCGTGCAGCCAGGCCCGCGCCCGTGCCGCCGAGGCCAGTGCAAGCGTGCCGCGCGGGCTGACCGCGTGGCGGATGCGGTCGGTCACGTCGATGGCCTCGGTTTGTCGCCGCGTCGCCATGACCAGCGCCACCATGTAGTTGCGCAGCGCCGGCGACAGATGCACCTGAAGGACCTCCTCCTTCATCGTGGCAAGTGCGTCGTGATCGAGCGTGGCGGCCTGCGGCCCGACATGGGCGCGCCGTTCTGCCTCGACGAGATCGAGGATCGCCAGCTCGTCCGCCTCGCCCGGCAAGTCGAGCATCACATGCATCAGAAAACGGTCAAGCTGGGCCTCGGGGAGGGGGAAGGTGCCTTCCTGTTCCAGCGGGTTCTGGGTGGCGACCACCATGAAGGGGTCCGGCAGGCTGCGGGTTTCGCCACCGGCGGTGACCTGCGTCTCGCCCATCGCCTCAAGCAGCGCAGACTGCACCTTGGGCGGTGCCCGGTTTATCTCGTCCACAAGGACGAGGTTGTGAAAGACCGGGCCGGGCAGAAAGGCCATTTGGCCGCTGTCTTGCCGGTAAACCTGTGTCCCGGTTACATCCGATGGCATCAGGTCGGGTGTGCACTGGATACGGGCGAAACTGCCTTCGACGCCATCGGCCAGCCGACGGACAGAGCGGGTCTTGGCCAGACCGGGGGCGCCTTCGATCAGAACATGTCCCCCGGTCAGCAGGGCAATCATCAACCGTTCGACCAGTGCTGCATGCCCGACCAGCCCGGCCTCCATCTGCGCCGCCAGCGCCTTGGCCGGCGCGGCTGCAACCGCTGCGATATCCTCCATTCGGACCTCCCTATCCGCCGGGTCCATAGGATCACGGACCGCCCCGTCCTTGAACCCCTCCGTAGGTGTGGCTTTTGCCGGGCGGGGGCTAAGGGGAGGGCCGGGTCGGCCTCCACGATCCGACGGGCCTCTCGGGCCTCAACGAAAAGCGGGCGGCGCAGAGCACCGCCCGCCTTTGGGTCGTCGCAGGGATCAGGGCAGGAAGGTGAGCCCGAGGCCAAGCACCACGCCCGTTGCGACCAGGACGATCAGGCAATAGCCCATGATGTCCTTGGCAGAGAGGCCCGCGATGGCCAGCGCCGGCAGTGCCCAGAACGGCTGGATCAGGTTGGTCCAGGTATCGCCCCAGGCCACAGCCATTGCCGTGCGGGCCGGCGAGACCCCAAGCGCCGCGCTTGCCTCCAGCATGATCGGGGCCTGTACCGCCCATTGGCCCCCGCCCGAGGGCACGAACATGTTGACGATGCCAGCTGACAGGAAGGTGAAGAAGGGGAGGGTCTCGGCGCTCGAGATCGAGACAAAGGCTTCGGACAGGGTGACCGCCAGCCCGGAGCCGACCATCATCCCCATGATGCCCGCATAGAACGGGAACTGGACGATGATACCGCTGGCGCCGTTCACCGCCTTCTTGACCGAGGTCAGGAACTGCGACGGACGGCCATGCAGCAGGATCCCGGCGAAGATGAGGGTAAAGTTGACGATGTTCAGGTTGAGCCCGCCGTCGGTGCCGAAGATGTAGTAGCCGACATAGAGTATTCCCATCAGGCCCGAGATCAGCGACAGGATCATGCTGTTTTCAAGCCTTGTCGATGGCGTGTCAGCCACCTCTTCACTGTTCGGTTCTTCATCGATGAGTTTGGCAGGATCGACGGTCACCGCATCCCCGGCCGCCGGCGTGATCAGCCAGTTGACCAGCGGGATCACGATCAGCAGCGCCAGAAGAATGCCCAGGTTCATGACCGAGAAGATGGTCTCGCTGGTGGGGATGATGCCGATCATCTCGGCGGTGAAATGGCCTTCGGTCGCGATGACCAGCGGGATCGAGCCCGAAAGCCCCCCGTGCCAGACCATGAAACCGCTATAGGCGCTGGCGATCGCAAGGCGATAGTCGAGGTTGGGCAGGCAGCGTGCCAGTTCGCGGGCAAAGAGCGCCCCGATCACAAGCCCGAACCCCCAGTTGACCCAGGCCGCGATCAGCGAGACCACCGTGACCAGCACGATCCCCTGGCCCGGGCTGCGGGCCAGTTTGGCCAGTGCCTGGAGGAGGCGTTTAAAGACCGGCGTGCTGGCAACGACGAAGCCGGACACCAGGATGAGCACCATCTGCATGGAAAAGCTCAAGAGGTTCCAGAACCCGTCGCCCCAGAATTCGGCCATCGCAACCGGGCCGTGACCCTCGACCAGCATACCGGCCCCGAAGACGACCAGCGTCAGGACAAGGACGAGCACGAAAGCATCCGGGAGGTAACGTTCGACCATGTTGACGGATGCGCGTGTGATGCCTTTGATCATTTTGGATCTCCTTTCCGGCAGTCACTTGCGGGGACGGATCGGCATCCGATCCGCGAAACCCAGTTCGGATTCCAGAAGCTGCGCGGCAGACAGAAGGTCGAAGTCGCCCTTCGGCTTGCCGATCAGCTGGAGGCCCACCGGCAGCCCCTCGCGCGTTGTCCCGCAAGGCACCGAGATGGCCGGGCAGCCGGTCAGGGTGATGACGAAGGTCAGGAACATCCAGTCGATGTAGGTCGTCAGCTCCTGGTCCCCGATGTGGGTCGGGAAGCGCTGTTCGACCGGGTAGGGCGGCACGGCGACCGTCGGGCAAGCCAGGATGTCATGGGTTTCGAAGAAGTTCGCAACATTGTGGAAGATGGCGGCGCGGGCGCGCTCGGCCCGCAGCACCTCATCGGCGGTGACGTTCTGGCCCTTCTCGATGTTCCAGATGATCTCCGGCGCGACGCGGTCGCGGTCGGTCTCGAGCAGGTCACCCCGGACGCTGGCCACGAGGATCGCGCGCAGGGTCTGGAACGCCTCCAGTCCGCCCGAGAAATCAGGGCATTCTTCCGACACCGTGGCGCCATGGCCCGCAAAGGCCTGGGCGCCCTTGCGGCAGATCTCGGCCACGTCCGGATCGACCAGCGACAGGTTCAGATCGGGTGTGTAGGCGACCCGCTTGGGGGCCTTGGGCGCCTTGACCGCCTCGACAAAGGGCACCGCGGGCGCCGGGACGGACAGGGGATCGTGGCCGTGGCCATGCGCCAGAGAATCCAGCATCAGGGCCACGTCGGCGACGTTCCGCGCCATCGGCCCCTCGACCCAGAGCGGATCGAAGGCCGGCAGTCCGGCACCGCGCGGCACGCGGCCGACGCTGGGGCGCAGGCCGACGATTCCGCAATAGCTGGCCGGGATGCGCAGGCTGCCGCCCAGGTCATTGCCGGTGGCCAGCCATGCCTCTCCGGCCGCCAGCGCGGCTGCGGACCCGCCGGACGAGCCGCCGACCGTCATCCGCAGGTCCCAAGGGTTGCGGGTGGCGCCGAAGACGGGGTTGAAGGTATTGGCCCCGGCGATTTCGGGCACGTTCGATTTCGCCATCGGAATGCCGCCGCTCTCTTCGAGCGTCTGCACCGTGTAATCCGACTGCTCCACGCGGTTCTCGGCAAAGATCGGCGATCCATAGGTGGTCACCTGTCCGGCAACGTCGTTGTAGTCCTTGACGACCACCGGAAGTCCGGCCAGCCATCCGGGCCTGTCGGCCCCGTCGTGATGCTGCGACGGAAACGCCTTTGCCGCGGCGCGGGCCTCCTCGAAAAAGCGGATCGGCAGTGCGTTCACATCCGGTTCGATCTCTTCGATCCGCGCAATGGCCGCGTCGAGAAAGTCGAGCGGCGTGGCCTCTCCCGATTTCAGCAGTCCGACGGCCTCTGTCGCCGTCATGGCGATGAATTCATCCGTGGATTCCGGTTTCGATGTCATTTCTGGTCCTCCCATGGGTTTTGTTTCTGTCAATGTGGCCAATTCGGCGCCCTCCTCATGAGTCCGTGGCGGTTTCCGAGGGCGCATAGAGATCGGCGAAGCGCTTGCGCAGGTCGTTCTTTTGCACCTTGCCCATGACGTTGCGGGGCAGTTCGTCGACCACCATCACCTGTTTGGGTTGCTTGTAGCGGGCCAGCGTGTCCGACAGCGCGGCCAACAACTGCTCTCTGTCGATCGAAGCCCCGGGCTGCGGCACGACAACCGCGGTGACCCCCTCCCCGAAATCCGGGTGCGGCACGCCGATCACGGCGGATTCCGCCACCTCCGGCAGCGCGTTGATCAGTGTTTCGATTTCCTTGGGGTAGACGTTGTAGCCGCCGGTGATCACCAGGTCCTTGTCCCGGCCGACGATGTGCAGATAGCCGTCGGCATCGATCCGGCCCAGGTCTCCGGTGATGAAATAGCCATCTTCACGGAACTCTGCCGCGGTCTTTTCCGGCATCCGCCAATAGCCTTGAAAGACGTTGGGGCCTGTGACCTCGATCGCGCCGGTCTCGCCCCGGGGCAGCGTGTTGCCGCCTTCACGGTCGGTGATCCGAACCTGAACCTGCGGCAGGGGAAAGCCAACCGCACCTACGCGCCGTTCGCCCTCATAGGGGTTGGAGGCGATCATGCAGGTTTCCGTCATGCCGTACCGCTCGAGGATGGTGTGGCCCGTGCGTTCGGCAAAGCGGGCGTGGACCTCTTCCGGCAGCGGCGCCGATCCGGACACGAACAAACGCATCGAGGCGGTTGTCAGCGGGTCCAGACGCGGCGATTTCAACAGCCGCGTGTAGAATGTCGGCACACCCATCAGGACCGTGGCATCCGCCATCTCGTCGATGATCTCCTCGGCGTCGAAACGGGTCAGGAAGAGCATCGTTGCCCCGGACGTCAGGGCCATGTTGCAGGCCACGAACAGCCCGTGGGTGTGAAAGATCGGCAACGCATGGATCAGCTTGTCGTCCTGCGTGAAATGCCAGATGTCGTTCAGGGCTTTCGCGTTGGAGGCCAGGTTGCCCTGCGTCAGCACCGCGCCTTTCGAACGCCCGGTCGTCCCGGATGTATAGAGGATCGCCGCCGGGTCATCCGCCTTGCACGGCACGGCGCTGTCATGCTGGTCGGCACCGGCCGCGCGGTCCATCAGCGTGCCGTCGCCCGCCGCGCCAAGGCTCTCGACCGCCAAGGTCTCCGAGGCGCGCGCTGCGTGGGTTTGCAACGTCGCCGGGGTGCAGACAAAAAGCCGCGGTTCGGCATCGCCCAGGAAATAGTCGATCTCGGCCCCGGTATAGGCGGAGTTGAGCGGAAGAAAGACGGCCCCCACCCGAAGACAGGCCAGGTAGAGCAGCACCGCCTCGGCGGATTTGTCCACCTGGACCGCCACCCGGTCACCCGGGCGCACGCCAGACCCTTCGAGCACAGAGGCGAACCTCAGGACGCGGTCCCATGCTTCGGAGAACGTCATGGACGACAGGCCGGGGCGTTCGAACAGGATCTTGCTCCCGTTGTCGCGGCATTGGGTTTCAAACATGTCGTGGATCGTGCACGTCATCTGAGCTGTCTCGCTTTGTCTTCGGTTTCAGGGGGAGATCAGGCGCTCGGCGCGGTGCCCGCCTTCACGGCGCGGCGCATATCCGGTCCGCAGGCTATGGTCCCGTCGTTGGCAAAGGCCTCGTGCCGCGCCTCGATCTGGTCGAGTTCGTAGAGGTAATTGATCATCACGCCGTGCGCGCGCTTCAGCGCTCCCTCGGCGAGATCGGCCGGCCAGTTGATGCGATGGGCCGAGGCGCCATTGCCCAGGTGAAACCGCGCGACGGGATCGGCGGGTGCGCCAGAGGGCGTCTTTGCCTGGGTAAAATACCGGGCCGCCCATGCCTCGACACGTGGTGCCAGGCGTTCGCATTCCTCGCTGTCGGTCTGCCACAGTCCGGTGGCCAGATCGGCGGCAAGCGCCTGCGCCTCGGCCTCGTCCACGCTGGACAGCCAGCGAGCGAACCCCGGCGCCGGTGACAGCGTCGCGAAATTGCGGATAGGCGGCAATTCCGTGGACAGATCGCTGACGACCTGCTTGATCAGGAAGTTCCCAAAAGAGACGCCCTTCAAACCGGGCTGGCAGTTGCTGATCGAGTAGAAGACGGCGGTGTCCGGCGCCTCATCGCCCGGCTGCGTCCGTTCCGATAGCAGCGGTGCGATCCGGTCGGGGATACCCTGGCACAGCGCCACTTCGACAAAGATCAGCGGTTCGTCCCCGGTGGCCGGATGGAAAAAGGCGTAGCAGCGCCGGTCGGTCGGGTCGAGACGGCGCCGCAGGTCATCCCAGTCCCGGATCTCGTGCACCGCCTCGTAGCTGACGATCTTTTCCAGGATCGCGGCGGGCGAGTTCCAGTCGATCCGGCGCATCACGAGGAACCCGCGATTGAACCAGGACGCGAACAGATGGCTGAAATCCGTGTCCAGTGGCGCAAGTCCCGGGTCTTCGCGCAGCAACCGCAGCAGGTCCTGGCGCATCCGCACCAGTTGCAGCGTGGCGCCGGGAGCCTGGTTGAGCGCGCGCAGCAAGGCCTGTCGCCGCGGTTCGACTGCCTTGAACAGCTGTTCCAGGTCTTCTTCGGATTGTGTTGACTCCCATGCCGCATAGGCGGCCCTGATGGCAGCCGGGTCAGCACTGTAATCGTCGAGAAGAGATTGAAAGAACCGCAACTTGGCCGTGTCGTCGAGCTCTGCGAAGGCGGCAAGGGCTTGTTCGGCGACGACGATCTGCGAGGCCTCGCCGCCCAGGCGCATCAAGGCGCTGCATCCCTCGGCAAGCCTGTCTTCGGCGGATAGGGCCGAAGATTTCGACACGGCCCCTGGGCGCATGCGCGACCCGATGCTTTGCAGCAGGTCGTTCAGAAAGGCGATGTTCGCGTTGGGCATCAACTCTCCTCCGGGATGGTTGCCCTGGTTATACATTTCTGCCGATCTGTTGTATATAACAGAATGAGGATTGGATGTTTCGAAAGCAAGCTTATATGTTTTCAGAACAATTCTTGGGGGAGGCTTCACCAATGGCGCGCGTGTCAAACACGGTACGGATCCGCGAGGCGCTGGAAAACGCGATCGTCAATGGCCGATTCGCCCCCGGCGCGCGGCTTGACCCGGCGAAACTGGCCGAGGAGTTCGAATGCTCGCGAACCCCGATCCGTGATGCCCTGCAACAGCTTGAAGCCTCGGGGCTTGTCCGCGTCCATTCCAAGCAGGGCACTTTCGTATCGGAATGGAACGTCGAGGAGCTGGCCGAACGGTTCGAGGCTATGGCCGAAATCGAAGCCATCTGCGCCCGTCTGGCCGCCCGCCGGATCACCCGCGAGGAGCTGGCCGAGCTCGAAGCGCGGCACGAGGTTTGCCGACAGCTGGCCGAGGAGGAACGGATCGACGACTACTACGCCGAGAATTCGGCCTTTCACGCCTGCATTTACCACGCGACGCACAATGGCTTCATCGCCAAGGAGGCCATGCGCCTTCATGCGATGCTGCAACCCTATCGCCGCATCCAGTTGCGGGTGCGCAACCGGGTAAAGCGTTCGTTCGAAGAACATGAAGCCGTGGTCGTGGCGATTCGCAATGGCGATGATGCGGCCGCGGCAAAGGCCATGCGGGATCACGTTCTGGTCCAGGGGGACCGGTTCCATGACATGCTCGCGGCGCTCAGGTCGGACGCGCCACACGGCCCCGTCTGATCGACAAAACGCGTCATTGTCCCCCCTGGGGTAAACTTGTTCTCTTGCTCGTGATGCATCATCCTGCTCAGGCGCTGCGGCTGTGAACATGAGGCGGTTCAGTGTGGCCTTGAGATTGCCTGTAGGTTCGCACTTGCAGGAGGGGGCTTGCGCTCTGACCGGGAATACATTTGTATACTAATGAAAAGTGCTGATGATGTGTGTGGGCCGATTGTCTGGACCAGGAAGGGCATCTTCGATGTCGATCTGCGCTTTGTTCCGGAGTTTCCGCCTGCAGGTGGCGCCGAAACCGATTGAATGTTTGATGCTGGCATCGGTATAGCCGGGAAAGTGAGAAGAGCCCAATGGACGATATGAAACACGATCCGAGCAACGACAGCTCGGGGGATGCCATTGAGGCCTACGTTCTGGACGAGCAGATCGGCTATGCCTTGCGAAAGGCAAACCAGCGGCACATGACCATTTTTGGCGAAAAGATGCTGGATGGGCTGACGCCTACGCAGTTCTCAGCCCTGTTTCGCCTGGTCGAGAGCCCCGGCCCACAGTCCCAGAATGCGCTTGGACGGAGTGTCGCGATGGATGCGGCGACGATCAAGGGGGTCGTCAACCGGTTGGAGGCCCGCGGTCTCGTCATGAGCCGAAAAGACGAGGTCGACCGCCGCCGATACGTGATCGAGGCGACGGCGAAGGGCAGGGAGTTGATCAAGGCAGCGATGCCCGTGATGGCGGAGATCACTGAGGCAACGATGGCGCCGCTAACCGTTGCCGAGCGGCGCACGATCCTGCGATTGCTGGCAAAGCTGAGTTGATTGGCGCGTTGTGCGTGCAGCCCGGGGTGCCAGGTTGCGGAAAGGTCAGGGGCGATGAGCGACCACACCACAAAGCCTGCCGGTGATGTTTCCGCGATGATCGAAGCCTACGATCCGCGTAACCATCCGGCGCAGTTGGTGCGCCGTGTCCACCAGCGCGGGGCGCAGCTTTTTACCCAGAACGTGCGACACCCCAACCTTTCGGTGACGCAGTTCGTGGCGCTGGTCACGCTTTTGAAGGCGGGTTCGGTCACTCAAAGCATGCTTGGGCGGCTGACCTCGATGGATCCGTCCACCACGACAGTGGTGGTCCGCAAGCTTGAGCGCGAAAGGCTGATCGAGAAGAGGCGCAGTCTCGAGGACCAGCGTTCGTCGGTTATCGAGTTGACCGAGGCCGGACGCCAATGCGCGATCAATCATATCCCGGTCAGCGTTGAAGCGGGTGAGAAACTGCTCGAACCGCTCACCGTGATCGAGCAGCAACTTTTCATGGAGCTGCTGCGGAAAGTGCTCGCGGCCGAAGACTGAAGTCTCGCTGCCTGCTTCGCTGAATTTGTGCGTACTCGTTGTAAAATTCAGACTGTGGGCGCCCAGATTCATCTGGTCCTTGGAAATTATTCGAGCGGAATCAAGGGAGAACCTAAGATTCTCGGCTGATACAAAAGAATCTGTTGCGGAATTGATCTGAGTCATTTTACTTTGAGTACGTAGCAAATTGGCCCCTGCGGGAGAGCCTGTTTATGAACGCAAGCTCGGGAGTGATAGGATGACGACTCTGGTTCGGAATGCATGGTACGTGGCCGCATGGTCGCGCGAGGTCGACGATGAACTGCGGCGCTTCACCATTCTTGGCGATCACATCCTTCTCTATCGCCGCAAGGACGGCACCGTTGCCGCGCTGGAGGATCGGTGCCCGCACAGGCTGTTGCCGCTGTCGAAGGGCAAGCGCATCGGTGATGCGGTGCAATGTGGCTACCACGGGTTGACCTTCGGTTCTGACGGCAAGTGCACCCGGGTTCCGGGCCAGGACAAGATCCCGCCCTCGGCCTTTGTCGAAAGCTACCCGATCGAAGAGCGACACGGGATCGTCTGGATCTGGATGGGGGAGCGGCACCGCGCCGATCCGGATGCGATTTTCGATCTGCCGCAATTCACCGACCCGGGCTGGCATGCCCATCACGGTGACGCGCTGCACTTGGAATCCAACTATCTCAACGTGGCCGAAAACCTGGTGGACCCGGCGCATGTGAGCTTTGTGCACCCGACGACGCTGGGCAATTCGGCATCCGAGAACGTGCCGGTGCATGTCTCGACCGAAGGCGAGACCATCACCGCCTGGCGGTGGATCCGCGATGCGGAGCCGATTGGTTTCTTCAAGGCATTCGGTGGCTTTGAGGGGAACGTCGACCGCTGGCACTACTACCACCTGCATCTGCCGTCGATCGCGGTGATCGACTTCGGCTCGGCGGACGCGGCCGACCAGATTGCCGAGGACGACCGGGATAGCGGGAACCGCGTTCTTGCGCTGCACTTCATGACACCGGTCGACGAGGGATATACAATCGACCGCTGGATGCACCTCCGGAACACCGCGGTCGATACCGAGGAAGCATCGGACAAGATTGATGCAATGTTCCGCATCGCCTTTGCCGAGGACAAGGCGATCCTGGAGGCGGTGCATGCGGAAGAGCAGCGCCCGATGAAACGTCGACCGATCCGTATCGCCATCGACCGGGGGCCGATGGTCTACCGCAAGCGCATCAACGATCTGCTGGAAACCGAGCGGACGCTCGACGCCTCGGCCGAGACCAACGCGTCCTTCGTCTATCATGACTGATGCTTTGCTGACGGGGGGATCTGGCATGCTTGATACGGGACAGACCGCGCCGCTGACGCTAGAGGTGACAGAGCGTGTGCGGGAAAGCCGAAACGTCGTTTCTTTCCGGTTCAAGGTTGTGGAGGGCGAAGCGTCGCCCTTCACCGCGGGCCAGTACCTTCCGATCCGCCTTGGCCTGCCGGAGCGGCCCATATCGACCTATACGATATCCTCGGACCCGCGCGACCGCAGCGGTTACAGGATCAGCGTCAAGCTGGAGCCGGAGGGGAAGGGGGGCTCACGCTACCTGCACGAGGTGGGTGAGGTCGGTGCGCAATTCCGGGCCGAACAGCCGCGGGGCAAGTTCGTTCTAGCGGAGGATGAGCGTCCGGTCCTGTTGCTGACCGGTGGGATAGGGGTGACGCCGGCGCTGGCGATGCTTGCCGAGCTGGCCCGTCAGCCGGATCGGCCGACATGGTTTGTGCATGCCTGCCAGAATGCTGAAGAACACTCCTTCGCAGCCGAGGTGAGGGCGCTGGCAGAGGCCGCGCCGAACGTAACGACGCATGTCGCCTACGCTGAAGGGGGCGACGAGGATATTGCCGAAGGGCGTTGCCAGTCTATCGGTCTCCTCGACCGTGAGACGCTGCGCATGCTGCTGCCGCAGGATGCCTACCGTGTCTATCTCTGTGGGCCGGACGGATTCATGACGGCGATGCGGGCGGTGCTGGTCAGCCTGGGCGTGCCGGACTGCGAAATTCACCAGGAGTCTTTTGGCGGAGCCGTTGCCGAAGCGTCGCGCCAGCAGCCCCCTGAGAGACCCGTGGCGACGTCTGACGGGGCTGGTCCTGTGGTCAGATTTGCACGGTCGGACCTCGAATTCACCTGGGATGGATCCAGCGAAACCCTCCTTGAATTCGCCGAGGCCCAGGGGCTGGAGCCGAACTTTGAATGTCGTGACGGCATCTGCGGCACCTGTGCTTGCCGGAAGCTTGCCGGCGATATTTCTTATGCCGAAGAGCCGCTCGATTCGCCCGAAGAGGGGCATGTCCTCCTGTGTTGCTCGGTCCCGAAAGGGAACGTGACCCTCGACATGTGACATTTTCTGCACATTGTTTCCGCAAATTATGCCTAAAAAATGTGCAATAATGGAGGTCGGACATAGTGTGCACGGAAAAACATACGGCTGGGAAATTTGTTTCTATACAAATGAATTTTTCCACGCTTTTATGTGACGGGACGATGACGCGCGCCGCCTGCCGGCCGCAAGAAAATAAGGAAATTCTGCCCTGGTATGAGGGGCAATCGAGAATGTCGCGGGCTGCAAGGCGCGGGCCGTGAACAGGTGGGCTGTGCCTGCCGAAATCAACAGGGAAAAGACGAAAGGAACGCCATGAAACGCCGTCAACTCTTCGCCACGGTCACGGGTCTGATGACGCTTGCCAGCCTCCCGATGACGTCCGCGCTTGCGCAGGATGCCTACCCCAGCGAACCGATCCACATCACGGTCGTCTGGCCCGCTGGTGGCGGGCATGACCTGGTTGGCCGTTTGATCGGCCATGAGCTGTCCGAGATCATGGATACCGCGGTTGTGGTCGACAACGTGACCGGCGCGGGCGGATCGACCGGCATCCGCCACATCGTCGAGGCCGACCCAGACGGCTACACCATCGGCGTGATGGGGCTGCACGCAGTGTCGCAATCCTTCATGAACCCCGCAGCGCCCAAGCTCGACGGTCTGGACCCGATTGCCTACATCAGCGACGAACCTGGCGCGATTGAGGTGAGCGTCGACATGGGGATCGACACGCTTGACGACTACGTCGCCGCGATGAAGTCCGACCCGATGTCGCTGATGAATGGCAACGACCCGCAGGGCGGCAACTCCTTCATCTTCGCAAGCGTCATCCCGGACGCGCTGGGCGTGAACATGATGAAGCTCCCCTATCCCGGACATGCCCCTACCGTGACCGCATTGCTGACCGGCGAGGTCCAAACCGCGACGTTGCCGATCCCGCCGATCCTCGAGCACGCCAAGGCCGGAAAGGTGAAGGTACTCGGGGTCGCTTCGGACCAGCGCCATCCGCAACTGCCGGACGTTCCCACGTTCAAGGAGCAGGGCTATGACGTCGTGGTGAATGATTTCGTCATGTTGGTGGCGCCGGTCGGTATTCCGCAGGATGTCCGGGCCAAGCTGGAAGAGGGATTGCTCCAGGCCATCAACAGTGCCGGCTTTACCTCTGCCGCAGCGGACAACGGCATGGTTCTGCGCCCGGGCGGAGCCGACCTGGCGGCGGAAGAGCTCGCGAAACAGGTCGAGCTTGTCTACCCGATCCTGGAGGACGCCGGCCTTGTCGCTGAGGAACTGAAGCGGAAGTGACGCCCGCGAACGGGGCGCAGTCGTCGCCCCGTTTCCAAAATCACGAAACAGGAGCCAGCCATGACCCCGCCCATCGAAGAATCCGCCCGCAAGACCTTTGCAGCCGGTCTTTTCTTTCTCCTCTTGGCGGGTGCGGGTTGGCTTCTGCTCCGTCACAGCATCACGCTGTTTTCGGGAAACCAGATGCCGGGTGACCCCGGCCCCTTTTTCCTGTCCCAGTTGTGCCTGACAATTCTCGCAGGCGCCGGCCTTCTTCTGCTGGTGATCGGTTCCTGGAGTTGGGCGCGTGAGGCGCGTCAACACAGGCACACGGGGGCCATAGTAAACACGGTGCGGGAGTGGTCGCTCTCGGCTGGCTTCGTGCTGACTTTGCTGGTGATGCCGGCAGCGATGCGCCTGCTGGGAACGCCTGCCGCGGTGGCGCTCTTTTCCATTGGCTGGATCTACATACTGCTCGTCTCGATCAGCGGCCACTCATGGCGAAACCTGATCGAAGCGGCAGCCTTCGGCATGGCCACCGCCGCATTCATCCATCTTTTCTTCGTGCGTCTGATGACGCTTCCGCTGCCCGTCTGAGAGAGGACCGAACCGATGTTGCTTGAGTCGTTCTTCACTGTTCTCGCCGATTTCGCCACGAGCCCTGCCATGTTGGGCCTCGTCGGGCTTGGTGCAATCCTCGGGCTGGTTCTGGGGGCAATACCGGGGATTTCATCGACGATGGCCCTGGCGATCCTCATGCCGGTGACCTTCACGATGGAACCCGGTGTGGCGATCCTCTTCCTGATCTCGGTCTTCATGTCGAGCGTTTACGGCGGTTCGATATCGGCCATCCTGATGAAACTGCCTGGCACACCGGCGTCGATCTTTACCCAGATCGACGGCTATCCGATGGCACAGAGCGGCCGGGCCGGGCATGCCCTGAACTATGCGTTGGTGGCGTCTACCGTGGGTGGCATGGTCGGGCTGGCCTTGCTTGTCGTGCTGGCGCCCGTGCTGGCGGATTTCGCGACGAATTTCCGCAGCCCCGAGTTTGCCGCAGTGGCGCTGTTCGGCATCGTCATGTTGTCCTTTGCGTCAAACGGCTCGACACTGGTGGCCAGCGTGGTCGGCTTTGTCGGCGTCCTGCTGGGGATGGTGGGTTTCGATGCGCTCACGGATGCGCAGCGGATGACGATGAACCAGCCCATGCTGCAATCGGGTCTGAATCTGATCCCTGTCATCATCGGCCTGTTCGGGTTGGGGGAGATCCTGCAGAACCTTGTGCGTTTCGGTGACTCGCCGACGGCGCGACCGGCCATTGGCAAGGTGATGCTGCCGCTTTCCGAATTGACCCGTCGCTGGAAGGTCATGCTGCGAGGCTCGGTGATCGGCACGTTCATCGGGGCGATCCCCGCGGCGGGATCCGCTGTGGCGGTTTCCATCGCCTATGCCCAGGAGCGGCGGTTGTCGAAAGAGCCCGAGAAATTCGGCAGCGGCCATCCTGACGGCCTTGTTGCGCCCGAGGCTGCCAACTCGGCCTCCGTCGGCGGCTCGCTCATTCCGTTGATCGCGCTGGGGGTTCCTGGGGACACGATCACCGCCGTGCTGATGGGCGCGTTGATGGTGCATGGCCTGACGCCCGGGCCCTTGCTCTTTGCCAACGACCCGACATTCGTGTCCTGGATCTATGTCTCGGTGCTTCTGGCGCTGGTGGCGACGCTGGTGCTGGGCCTTGGCATGATCCGTGCTGCCGTGCTGGTGACGCGCATTCCTCCGCAACTGATGTATGTCTTCATCGCGGTGTTCTGCGTTATCGGTGCCTTTGCTATCCGCAACGACATGAACGACGTCTACGTGATGATTGCCTTCGGTGTGGTCGGCTTCGTTTTCTCGCGCATCGGCTTGCCGGTGACGCCTCTGGCCTTCGGGCTGATCCTTGGCCCGATACTCGAGGAGAACCTGCGGCGCAGCCTGATGATTAGCCAGGGGTCATGGAAAATCTTCATCGACCGGCCGATCTCGGCAACTTTGCTGGCAATCTGCGTCCTTCTGGTGGCCCTGCCGTTGATCACCGCGTTGCTGCATCGCCTGTACGGACCGCTTGCCTGTAAGAGGGGCGGGAAGGTTCCCAGTAATTATCCTGGTGAATAAATTTTCTTGAGGATTTGGCACTGCGCCGGTTAGTAGGGGGGGGACTCTGAAAACCGGATGGCGCCATGACCTCTTCAAACACACGTCGAAAACCGGGGCGCCCGAAAGAGGGGCCGGAACTCCGCGAGGTGATCCTGGACAAGGCCGAGTTGCTTTTTGCCGATTATGGGTTCAACGGGGCCAAGGTGCGGGACATCGCGACAGAAGCCGGGGTCAACCAGGCCCTCGTTCGCTACTACTTTGGCTCCAAGCAGGATCTGTTCGACGCGGTGGTCCGCCGGCGTGGCAGTGTAATTTCTGGCGCACGGCATGTGCTGCTGGACGAACTGCTGTCGCGCGACGTGGCACCTACCGTTGCGGAATTGGTGCGGTGCTATTTAAGGCCCCAATGGGAAATGAAAAATTCGGGATCTAACGGAGCGGCATTCGTCCGTCTTCAGGCTCGGTTGCATGCCGAACAGGAAGAACATGCCTTTCGTCTGCGACGCGAAGTCTATGATGCCTCTGTCAAACGCTACATCCAGGCGCTTTCGGAGATACTGCCAGAGATCCCGAAAGAGGTCATCTCGACCCGTATGGCCTTTGCTGTGGGCACCTACATGTTCATGCTGAACGATCTCGGTCGCATCAACGATCTGACCGACGGGCAGGTCGGCGACCTCGGCGGTGCCGCGCTCCTGGATCAACTTGAAACCTTCATTTCTGCAGGGCTTGCGGCACCGCTGAACACATAGGTGCCCAAGTTGCCAAATACGTTTGTATGCAAATGATTTTGGTTGAAATTATACATATGATTAATTATGCGGAGAGGGACGTTGATTTCAGAGGTGAGAATCATGACCCCGATCCGTGTTGGCCAGATCGTGCCGAGTTCGAACGTGACGATGGAGACCGAGATCCCCGCGCTCTTGCGTGCCCGAGAGGCGGTCTTTCCGGAGCGTTTCACGTTTCATTCCTCGCGGATGCGGATGAAACACGTGACCAAGGAAGAACTCGCGGCGATGGATGCGGACAGCGACCGTTGTGCGCTCGAACTCTCGGACGCGAAGGTGGACGTGATGGGCTACGCCTGCCTCGTTGCCATCATGTCGATGGGGCATGGCTATCACTGCACATCGCAGGAACGGCTGCGCGGCGTGACACGGGACAATGACGCGGATACCCCGGTCGTCACCTCTGCCGGTGCCTTGGTTGAAGGGATCAAGGCGATCGGTGCGCAGAAGGTCGCCGTGGTCGCGCCCTACATGAAGCCGCTGACCGAGATGGTGGTGGAGTACATCCGAAACGAAGGGATCGAGGTGGTGACCTGGCGCGCGCTGGAGATCCAGGACAACCTCGCCGTTGCGGCACATGACCCGATGAACCTGCCCGGGATCGTCGCGGATATGGACACTTCCGGCGTCGATGCGGTGGTGCTCTCGGCCTGTGTCCAGATGCCCTCGTTGCCCGCGGTTTCAACCGTCGAGGCACAGGTCGGCAAACCGGTGTTGACAGCAGCCATCGCCACAACCTGGCAGATGCTCAAGGCACTCGACCTCGAAACCCGCGTTCCGGGCGGCGGCACGCTGCTCTCCGGCGCCTACTGAGGAGGCTGACATGAGCTTTGGATACAACATCCATGCCAACGGCATCCGCCAGCACCTGATCCGCTGGGACGGGCCGGAAGGCGCACCGCAACTGCTGTTGATCCCGGGCATCACCTCGCCTGCGATCACCTGGGGTTTCGTGGCCGAACGTCTGGCGCAACGCTTCGAGGTGCATGTGCTGGACGTGCGGGGGCGCGGCCTGTCGGAAACCGGCGACCTGGACTACACGCTGGACGCCCTGGCCGATGACGCCATCGCGGTGGCACGGACCCTTCGGCAGCCGATCACGCTTGGTCATTCGATGGGCGCCCGCATTGCCATCCGCGCGAATGCCCGTGATCCTGAACCCTTTGCCGGGCATATCCTGGTCGATCCGCCGATGTCCGGGCCGGGCCGCCGCGCCTATCCTTCGAAATGGCCTTGGTACAGCGACAGCATCCAGATGGCGGCCAGAGGGTGCTCTGTCGAAGAGATGCGCGCCTTCTGTCCCACATGGAGCGACGAGCAAGTCGCCCTGCGCGCGGAATGGCTGCACACCTGCCACTGGGGAGCGATCCGCATTGCCTTCGACGGGTTCCACACCGACGACATCCATCAGGACCTGCCAAAAATCGACAAGCCCGCGCGGCTGGTCATCGCGGGGGGCGCCACCGTGGTCGACGAAGCCGACCAGGAGGAGGTCGCGCAGCTGAACCCGAAGATCGAACAGCGCATCGTACCGGACGCCGGCCACATGATCCCTTGGGACAACCTCGAGGGGTTCCTGGAGGCAGTCATGGATTTCGACGTTCAATAAACCGAGTATAGGGAGGATCCGTCATGGATCATGCAAGCTTTACCGACATCTGCCTGCACCAGTTGAAGATGTCCGGGGTGAAAAAGGATGAGCGTCTGATCGTTCTGACCCAGGGCAATGAACGCCTGGACTATGCCGATGCCTTCATGGCCGCGGGCCGGATCCTGGGCGCCAACATGTATCACATGCGCCTGCCGGCGCCGCCCGTCGTCGGGGCCTGGGCTGTGGGGCAGACCGGCCTTGCGGCGATGCCCGAGGCGGTCGAGGCGCTGAAGAACTGCGATATGCTGATCGACTGCGTGTTCCTGCTGTTCAGCCCGGAACAGTTCGCCATCCAGGACGCGGGCACCCGGATCCTGACCGCCGTGGAACCACCAGAGCTGCTGGCCCGGATGCTGCCCAGCCAGGAGCTGCGCGAGAAGGTCGAGATCGGGGCCGAATACCTGGCAAAGGCCAAGGTGATGCGCATCACCTCACCGCATGGCACCGATGTCACCTACAAGCTGAACACCTATCCAACCGTGGCCGAATACGCCTGCACCGATGAGCCCGGCCGCTGGGACCATTGGCCCTCAGGCTTTGTCTTCACCGGCGGCGACGACGACGGCGTGGACGGTCAGATCGTGGTGGCGCCGGGGGATGTGCTACTGCCGCAGAACATGTACGTGCGGGACCCGATCACCTACACGATCGAGAAGGGGTGGATCACCGATATCCGCGGCGGGCTGGATGCGGACCTGGTCAAATCCTACATGGATGGTTTCAACGATCCGCGCGGCATGGGGATGAGCCATGTCGGCTGGGGCATGAACCGCGACGCGCACTGGCATGGCATGACCCCGGGCGCCTTCCCGGGTGGCATGGGCATGGAGCCTCGCAGCTTCTACGGCAATGTGATGTTCTCGACCGGCCCCAACAACGAGCTGGGTGGCCCCAACGACACGGCCTGTCATCTCGACATCCCGATGCGCGGGTGCTCGCTGTTTCTCGATGACGAACCGATCGTGATCGACGGCGATCTCGTCGTGAAGGAAATGCAGATCGCGCGCCGCTGAGCGCCCCCCTTACAGCCAGCGCCGTCTCCGTCCGGGCCCGTGGCCCTTCGGGGCAGGCGCGTTCCTCCGGAGTTACACGAGATGTCCCAGCAACAGGTCTATGCCGACGCCGGTTTCGGCCAGAAGGTGCCGCGCGGCACCCGCCCGGCTATCGTAGTGGTGGATTTTTCTTACGGGTTCACTGACACGCAATATACGACGGCCGCCGATATGAGCGCCGAGATCGCGGCGACCCGCCGACTGACCGAGGCCGCGCGGGCTGCCGGTTTCCCGGTGATCTATACCACAATCGCGTACCAGCCTTGGGAAGTCGCGTCCCTACCTTGGTTGCGCAAGGCCACAGGCATGGCCGCGTTGACTGTTGGCTCGCGCCTGGTCGAGATCGACGCCACCACAGGAATCCGCGCGGAAGACCCGGTGATCGTCAAGCATGGCGCCTCGGCCTTTCACGGAACCAACCTGGCCGGGTTGCTGGCCGGCGCCCGTGTCGACACGGTGATCGTGACCGGGGCCACGACCTCTGGCTGCGTCAGGGCGACGGTGGTCGACGCCGTGCAGTCCGGCTTCAACGTGCTGGTTCCCCGGGATTGCTGCGCTGACCGGGCAACTGCCCCACACGAAGCAAACCTTTACGACATGGAGCAAAAATACGCGGACGTCACGGACGCGGACGACATCTTTTCCTGGATGACATCCCTCGCTACCTGAAAGAAACGGTCACCACGAATTATCAAAGGGGCGCGGTCTGCGCCCCTTTTTTCTTTGTCCGGTATCGGGTCGCCCCGGCGCACAAAGAAGGGCGGCCCCGGTGTCGGGGCCGCCCTGTGGATTTGAAAGGATTACCCGAGAGTGGCTGTCATCGGGTCATAGGCATAGACCCAGGCCGGATCTTCCGGCTCTTTCAGCCAGGTGTTTGCATTCGAGATCGTCTGAACTTTGGTCGCCCGGTCGCGCCGCGTGTTCTCGTAGATGTCGAAGGCGTTGGCATAGTCGCCGATGCCGGTTTCCGTCAGGCAGCGCGTCAGCACGGCGGCATCTTCGATCGCCATGCAGGCGCCCTGGGCCATGTGCGGGCGCATCGGATGGCAGGCGTCACCCAGCAGGCACATCCGGCCGCGGCTCCAGAGGTTGAGCGGATCGCGGTTCCAGAACGGCCATTTTGTGACGGTCTCGGTGGCGTCGATAAGCGCCTGCACCATCGGATGACCACCGCCAAAGATCGCCTCCATTTCTTCGCGGGAACTGTCGACGAAGCCTTCCTCGTGAGGCCAATTGTCGACCGGAACGCCGGTGACGTAATAGTACTCCGACCCGTCGCGTTTCGTGGCGTAGGCCATGACATGGCGCGACTGTTCCCACCACCATTTGACGCAGGTCTCGAACTCCAGGCCGCTGGCCCGCAGCTTGTCCATGTTGACCAGCGCCCGGTGACCGATCCAGCCGCTGTACCGCGGTCGCTCCTTGCCGAGCAGCTTTTCGCGCAGAAGCGAGTTGATGCCATCCGCGCCAATAACGATACGCGCCGCGATCTGCCGACCATTTGCAAAGGTCATCAGCACATCGTTGTCGCGTTCTTCGATCTCGGTCAGCCGGTGATCGAAATGGACCCGGTTCTTTGGCAGGGCATCGATCTGTTCCGCATGCAAGTCACCGCGGTGAATGGTGATATAGGGCGCGCCGTATTCCTTCTTGGCGTGGTCGCCCAGGGGGATGCGCGAAAGGTACTCGCCTGTCGTGCCGTCGCGGGAAAACCAGAAATCAGGATGCGCGCCGATGTCCGCAAGGCGGTCTTCGAGCCCGATCTTCCGGAAGATCTTCATCACGTTCGGGCCGATGTGGATCCCGGCGCCGAGGCGGGTGAACTCCGGTGCCTGCTCGAAGCAATGCACGTCGAAACCCGCATCGATCAGGAGAGCGGCTGCGGCAGCGCCACCAAGGCCAGCTCCGATTACGGCAATGTCTACAGTGTCGATGGTGGTCATGGTTTCCTCTGTCCTTTATTCATTTGCATACAAACAAATATCATGCATTGAACGATGCGTGAAGAGACTTCTTGAAAGACGATATAAATGTTCAAAAGCAAATGCTTAACTTCTGTCTGGTTGATCGTTTAAGGTTTTGGCCGCTTGCGAGTCATTCGAGGAAGGGTGCGCGAATCTGTGCGTGTGGCTATGCCTCGCCGTCATCCTCCAAGGCACCGGCAATGACTGCCTGAGCGGCGGCGGCGACAACGACACGCTGAATGGCAAAGCCGGCGACGACACTCTCTTTGGCGGCGAAGATGTCTTGGAAGACGACGAGGGTAATAACATCTTGCACGGCCGCCCGGGAGAGCACGAGTTGGCGGGCGGCCCGGGCCGGGATTTCCTGACCGACGGGCAAAATGCCGAAATCCTCGTCTTTCGTGCCTGGGCCGAAGCCGTCGTCGGCGCCGACCATGACCAGATCCTGGACTTCGAACAGGGGCTGGACAGCATCGTGGTCGCGGGCCTCTTGCCCGGAGTCTGCGGATTCAGGGGCTCCGCCGCCTTTTCTCCCTCCGGTAACCTGGAACTGCGCCTGAACGAAACAGCAACCCGGAATGACCCCGCGCCAGCTACTTTTCGTATATCTGTACGGGCAGGGAAGGGGCCGCAGGGCCCGCGCAATTGCCATTCTGAAAACGTCTGATGCGAAGGGAGTGGCATTGCCGCAGGTGCGGCGACGCTCTGCCCGACCATGTGCGCGCAGATGTCCGCCATTGCCGCACAGCCTGCCGCAAGGCTGCCAGGCGGCAAGGACGTGCTGCGAGGGCCCTTGCGTCACCAGGGCGGAATTGGGGCGGAACTGGCGGCAATCCAGGCGCGGGTAGGGTGGTCGCAAACCGAATTGGTCCGGCAGGTGGGATGTGGGTGCCACCCCGCCGGTCGAGCATGTTCGTCAATCCGGGTCGATGGCCGACCTCTTCAGCACCCTTTTTGAAGGGGCGGTTGCGCGACATTTGAATGGTCGCCAGTGCAAGGCCACAGATCTGGAAGAGTACCGCCCGTCCTTGTGTTGTCGGGCAGTACCTTATGTCTTATCCCTTGGGTCGGAAGGGGCGTGCCAGCGAGATAGGGAAATCCAGGGCCATCGCCTGACGGTTGCGGGAGATCAGCACCAATACCGCGATTGTGGCCAGGTATGGCAGCGCGGACAGGAGCTCGGAAGGGACGTTCAATCCGATTGCCTGGCCCTGCAACTGCAGAATGGTCATCCCGCCGAACAGCCAGGCGCCAAGGACAACGCGGATGGGGCGCCAGGCGGCGAAAACCACCAGAGCAAGGGCAATCCAGCCACGGCCTGCGGTCATGTTTTCCACCCAGAGGGGGGTATAGACCAGCGACAGGTAAGCGCCGCCCAGACCCGCCATAGCTCCCCCGAACATCACGGCCATGTAGCGGATCCGGATCACCTCATAGCCAATAGCATGCGCCGAATCCGGGCTTTCCCCGATGGCACGCAGGGCCAGTCCGGCCTTTGTGCGGTAGAGAAACCAGCTGACGATGCCAAACATCACGAAGGAGATGTAGACCAGCGGATCGTACTGGAAGAACATTTCCCCGATCACCGGAATGTCGGAGAGGCCGGGCAGGTGTACGGGCTGAATGGCGTCCACCGGCGTGCTGCCGAAGCCGCGACCGATGAAGGCGGAAACCCCGGTGCCGAAGATCGCAAGCGCAAGGCCCGCCGCGTACTGGTTGGTCATGAACGTGAGCGCCAGCACGCCAAACAGCAACGAGGAGGCAGCCCCGGCCAGCACCGCGGCGGCAAGCGCCACGATCATCGGCAGGCCGGCAAAATGCGCCCAGACCCCGAACGCGGCGCCGACCAGCATCATGCCTTCGATGCCGAGGTTCAGCACGCCGGATTTCTCGACCACCAACTCGCCAAGCGCAGCAAAGATGAGAGGGGTTGCCGCGACGATCGTCGCGGCGAACATTGAGACGAACAAATCCATCAGGCGGTCCTCATAGCGAGCTTGCGGATGCGGAAGTTGATCAGGAAGTTGCTGGCGAGCAGGAAGAACAGCAGCATTCCCTGGAAAATCAGCGCGATCGAGGAGGGCAGGCCCAACGACATCTGCACCGTTTCACCGCCGAGGTAGAGAAGCGACAGCAGCAGCCCACCCAGCACGATCCCAAAGGCGTTGAGGCGTCCGACAAAGGCCACGATGATGGCGGCAAAGCCGTAGCCCGGCGAGATTTGTGGCGACAATTGCCCCAGGGGGCCGGCGGCTTCCATCATCCCGGCCAGGCCAGCTGCGGCACCGGAGGCCAGCAGCCCGATCCAGATCGAGGCGGAGGCGTTGAAGCCGGCAAACCTGGCCGCGGCCGGAGCGACACCGCCGACCGACATCTTGTACCCCAGGAAACTGCGCTCGGTGAACAGCCAGGTGATGGCGACAACGACCACGGTGAAGAAAATCGAGGTGTTGAGCCGGTAGGAATAGTCGAAGACCTCGAACATGCCGTTGTACGGCAAGAGCGCGGTCTGCGGGAAATTGTATCCATCCGGATCGCGCCACGGGCCGTGGACCAGGTACGACAGGATCAACGTGGCGACATAGGTGAGCATCAAAGTCACCAGGATCTCGTTTGTGTTCATACGATCCTTGAGAAAGGCGGGGACAGCCGCCCAGGCCATGCCTGCCAACATGCCCGCGATGACCATGGAGGGCAGCAGCAACGGGCTGTCCTGCCAGGGCGCAAAGAGGCCGACGCCGGTGGCGGCAATCGCGCCCATGATCAGCTGCCCCTCGGCGCCGATGTTCCAGACATTCGCGCGAAAGCCGATTGCGAGACCGCAGGCAATCAGGATCAACGGTGAGGCCTTCAGCAACCATTCGGAAATACCGTTCATCGTCGTGAGCGGTTCGATGAAGAAGGTGTAGAGCGTTACCAAGGGGTTGTAGCCGAGCGACAGGAAGAACAGGGAGCTGACGACGATGGTCAGCCCGGTCGCGATCAGCGGGGCGGCGATGGACATTTGGCGCGACGGTTCGGCGCGAGGCTCGATTTTAAACAGCATGCCTGATGCTCTCCATTTGCTCTTCAGACGCGGCGCATGTCGGGCCCGTGCCGGTCATGAGAAGGCCGACTTCCTCGATATTGGTCTCGGCGCGGTAAAGGGGCGGAGAGAGCTCGCCATTGCAGATGACGTAAAGCCGGTCGCAGATTTCGAACAGCTCTTCCAGCTCTTCGGAGATCACGATCACCGCCTTGCCGGAGCGGCTGAGGTCGATAAGGGTCTGCCGCACGAAGGCGGCGGCGCCGACATCCACGCCCCATGTCGGTTGCGATACCAGAAGCACCTTGGGCGCGAGTTCGATCTCCCGGCCCATGATGAATTTCTGCAGGTTTCCGCCGGACAAACCATGCGCTTTTGCGTTGGGCCCGCTGGCCTTGACCTTGTATTTCTCGATCACGGCGGAGGCGAAGTCGCGCGCCTTTCTGCGGTTGGCCATGCCGTGCTTGACCATGCCCAGCCTGTGGGCGGTCAGCAGCGCATTCTCCGACAGTTCATAAGGCGGGACCGCACCACGGCCAAGCCGCTCTTCCGGTACGAATCCCAGACCCAGATCGCGGCGGCGCCCGGCGTTGAGGTGGCCGACCGCGCGTCCCTCCAGAATGATGTCCTCGGCCGCGCTGGTGATCTTTTCGCCACTGATCGCGGCGGCCAGTTCCCCCTGGCCATTGCCCGAAACACCGGCGATGCCAACGATTTCGCCGCCGTATGCCTCGAGGTTCACGGATTTGAGCGAGGTGCCCGTGGCGGTTTCCGACGCCATGCTCAGGTTGTTGACCGCCAGGAGCGGCAGTTGGCTGAGCTCCGAGGGGTCTACCGTCATTTCCGGCAGGTCGCTGCCCACCATCATGCGGGCGAGTTCGGCAGAGGTCGCCTGTCGTGGGTCGGTTTCGCCGGTTACCTTGCCACCGCGCAGAACGGTGGCGCTGTGGCACAGCTCGCGTACTTCGTCCAGCTTGTGACTGATGTATAGGATGCTGCAGCCTTCGGCGGCGAGCTGGCGCAGGGTCTTGAACAGCGTCCGTACCGCCTGCGGTGTCAGCACAGACGTCGGTTCGTCCAGGATCAACAGCTTGGGCTGACGCAGCAGGCAGCGGACAATCTCCACTCTCTGCCGTTCCCCGACAGAGAGGGAAAGCACCAGGCGGTCGGGATCAATCGGCAGACCGTAGCGTTCTGAAACGTCGCGGATGCGGACCGCCAACCTCTTGAGATCCATCTTGCCGGGCATCGAGAGCGCGATGTTTTCCACGACCGTGATGGATTCGAACAGGGCGAAATGCTGGTAGACCATTTCGATCCCCAGTTCCCGCGAAATCGCGGGGCCATGTTCGGGCAAGGTCTTGCCGTCACAGACGATCTGTCCCGTGTCCGCCGGGGTTGCCCCGTAAATGATCTTCATGAGCGTGCTTTTCCCGGCGCCGTTTTCACCCAGCACGGCGTGAATCTCGCCGGGGAGAACGGAGAGCGAGATGTCATCATTGGCAATCACACCGGGGTATGACTTGCTGATGCCACGGAGTTCCAATCGTGGAGTCATTGCGTGTTTCACCTTTGTTCGGGTGGATTGCCCGCCAAGCGGAGCGAGGCAGGCAATCCTTCCTTTTGGGAGTCCCGGGAAGCGGTCAGCCCAGCTTGCCGATCATGCCCTCGACGAACCAGTCGATGCTCCGGATGCCGCCGTCAGACAGGCTCTGTCCGGTTTCGACGCGCAGGGCGCCTGACTGGTCTTTCAGTTCGCCGCCAAAGGGGTGCAGCGTGCCCGCGATGATTTCCGCGCGCGCCTTTTCGGCGGCGGCGGTGGCCTCGGGCGGCAGATCGTCGTTGTAGGGGGACATCTGGATCACGTCATCCGCGAGGCCGAGCCATCTTTCGTTTGATGTCCAGGTGCCATTGGCCGTATCGCGGGCCGCCTGCAAGTAGACCGGCACCCAGTTGAGCGTGAACGCCGTGAGATGCTTGCCATTGCCGAACGGGGCCATGTCGCTGGCGTAGCCGATGGACCAAGCGTCGTTTTCCCCGGCCACCTGTACGCCCGTGGCCGTATCGGTCATCGAGCAGATCACGTCGCAGCCCTGTGCGATCAGCGTCTTGGCCGCTTCCTTTTCCTTGCCCGGGTCGAACCAGGAATTCAGGAAGATTACGTTGCAGGTGATGTCGGGGTTGACGCTTTGGGCGCCGCGCAACAGCGCGTTGGCCGGGCCGACAATATCGGGTATCGGGAAACCGCCGATAAAGCCGATCTTGGCGGACTTGGAGACATGGCCCGCCGCCACGCCCGCCACGTAGGTGCCTTCGAAGTACTTGGCTTCAAAGGTGCCCAGGTTCTTGAGGTGCTTGATGCCCGAGCAATGCTCGAACGCGGTCTTGGGAAAGCGCGGTGCCACTTTCTGCATCGGCGTGCCGTGCGAGAAACTGGTCCCGAAGATCAGGTCGTTTCCGGCCCCTGCCAATTGACGGAACACGCGCTCGGCGTCCTGGGGGCGGAAAATGCTGTCGATCACCGTTATCTCTGCATCATCGCCGAACTCCGCCCGGATCGCTTCGATGCCGAGGCTGTGCTGTTTCGTCCAACCGATTTCAGAGACGGGCGAGACGTAGACGGCTCCGACCTTGAGCTTGCCCTCTGCCCTGGCCGCACCTGGCAGGTTTGCAAGCCCCGCCGCCAACCCGGTGGCGGCACCGTATTTCAGGATATCTCTTCTTGTTGCGCGTTTCATTGTTTCCTCCCTGTTCAAATGGACGATTGTCTTGGGCGTTCGGTTCTTCCTTGGCCGTTGGCGTTTCTTGGTTTTTTGTGGGGGAACGGCCCTAGTCGGTGTTCTCTTGCGCCACGTAGGGCGCGAGCGCTTCTCGCGCGTCCGTTTTCGGCAGCGTGTCGTCTTCCAACAGGTATCCTCTCACGACGGTGTTATGGTGGACCGCGATCAGTTCCTGTGCCTCTGCGATCTTGCCTTCTTCAAGCAGGTCGATCAGTTGGCTGTGATCGTGCAGCAGTCCGCAGTAATCGAAGCGCGAACTGACCAGCGAGCGCAGCAACGCGGTTCTGCGGATCAACTGCGCGTGCATTTGCTGCACGACCGAGTTCCGCGACATCCGCACCAGGGTTTCGTGAAAGCCCGAGCCCAACTGATCTGCGAGTGCGTCGTTTTTCTCGTCGATGGCCTTGTTCTGAAGCTCGACATGGCGGCGCAGTTCGGCCCAGCCGCGGGTATCCAGCCGGCCTGACAACTGTGCGGCGACACCCTGTTCCAGGATGGTGAGCGCATCGTAGATCTCGACCGCCTCGCGGTAGGTGGGTTTCGAGACAAATGCTCCGCGGTTGCGCTCCATTGTCACGAGGCCATCTTCGCTGAGGTGGATCAGGGCCTGCCGTACCACCGCGCGGCTGACCTTGAAGATGTCAGCCAGCGTTTGTTCACTGAGTTTGCAGCCAGGCAGCAGGCGCTTTTGGATGATCGCCCGGGTGATGATCTTGGAGATCTCGTCTGAACGGCTTCCCATGACGGCTGCGCAACCTTTCTGATCACGTGTCTGGAGGCCAGCGCCTCGTTGTGGATCGGCCCGTCACACCGTGCACCGGGCCTGCGACAAGTAGTACCTCTTTAGGAATTGAAAGACTATCAGTCAAAAATTGAAAGTCTCTATGTTTATAATTGATATGCAATCTTGTCGTGTTTGGATAGCGTTTACTGGCAGGCGCCTACATGGGTGACGCATCTTTGCCCGACCTGGCGGCCGCTGGACGATGGGCGGCCGGGGTGCCACTTGCAGAAGATTTTTGGGAGGACAGATCGTGCCGGAACTGAAATGCAAAGACCCCGTCGCCGTGAATCTCTGGTATGCGATTGCGCCTCTTGAGGACGTCAAGGACGCCCGGGTGCAGCGGAGTGTCCTGCTGGAGCAGCCGATTGCCTACACTAGGAACGATGCCGGCGATGTCGTCGTCTGGGCATACGAGGGGAGGCCGGGGGACGCGCCGGGTGATCGGGCGCTGCCGGTGAAGGAGCGGTTCGGGTATTTCTGGACAACGCTCGGGATGCCGGAGCGGGACATCTTTCCGATCCCGGAGTACGAAGAAGAGGACCGTCGCAATATTCACGCCGCAAGCTTCGGGGTGAACGCCTCGGCTCCGCGCCTGGTCGAGAACTTTCTCGACATGGGGCATTTTCCGTTTGTCCACACCGATATTCTGGGCGCCGAGCCGCATACCGAGGTGAAGGAGTATTTCGTCGAGGTGTCGGAAGAGCGGGACGAGATCCTGGCCTCCAACTGCAAGTTCTGGCAACCGATGGCGGCGGCCTCTTCCAGCGGCGGTGCCGACGTCGATTACATCTATCGGGTGCCGCACCCGTTCTGCTCGGTGCTCTACAAGTCCAGTCCGCTGGACGATGGCCGCAACGATGTGATTGCCATCTTCATCCAGCCCTTCAATCAAGAGCAGGTCCGGGTTCACATGCTGCTGTCACTGCTGGATGACAACAGTGATGACACTCAGATCCGGTTGTTTCAGCAGACGATCTTTGGCCAGGACAAACCCATCCTGGAAAACCAGTATCCCAAGCGTCTGCCGCTGGATCCACGGGCCGAGACGCCTATTCGCGCAGATAAATCTGCAATCGCCTACCGCAGGTGGCTGTCCGGCAAGGGGGTTGCCTATGGCGTGATCCCCCCGTCTGCATGACTACAACAACAGGGAAACCAGAGTGATGTCCGACCTGCACAGCAAATGGTATCCGATCGCCTCGAGCTCGGATCTGCCGAAACGCCATGTCTATCAGGCACAACTTTTGGGCCGCGAGTTCGCCGTCTGGCGTGCCGACGACGGATACGTGAACGTCTGGGAAAATCGCTGTCTGCATCGCGGCGTGCGGCTTTCCATCGGGATCAACAACGGGTCCGACCTGAAATGCCAGTACCACGGTTGGCGCTATGCCAACCGCACCGCCGGCTGCACCTATATCCCCGCGCACCCGGCCGATGCGCCAGCACGGACCATCTGCAACAACACCTACCCGGCGCAGGAAGCGCACGGGCTGGTCTGGGCCGGCGAACAGGCCAGCGGCGATCTGCCCCCGCTTGACGGGTTTGAGGCGGCAACAGTGCTGCGCCCGGTTCCGGTCCTGGCTCCGATGGAAATGGTCGTCGAGGCGCTGCTCGCCTATGGCTGGGACGATAGCTGTTCGGGCCGTGCCAACGCCGACGGATCGGTCACCGTGACCGCGGCGGACGGGGCGGAGGTCCGCCTGTTCGTGCAGCCGATGGACAGCAATCGGTCCGCGATCCGCGGGATCAGCAACCAGCCTGCGAAAGGCGCGGACCGTATCAGGCTGCTCAAGCGCCACAGCTGGCTGATGCAGGAGTTGCGCAGCCAGATCGAGGCCCGTGCGTCATCGCAGGAGACGCCGCCGCCCTATCAGCCGGTGATCGCAAGGGTATCCGAGGATCTGGTCGATATTCCGGCGAGTGGCACCGAAATGCGCAAGGCTGAATTGCGCGTGCAGGTCGCGGGGAAGGAAATGACCGCCGAAGGCATCGTCAGCCTGCGACTGGAGCCGGTCAAGGGCAGCCTGCCGACCTTCCAGCCCGGCGCGCATATCGACGTGCACCTGCCCAACGGTCTAGTGCGGCAGTATTCGATCACGAACGGGCCGGGTGAGACCGACCACTACAGGATCGGCGTCAAGCGCGAGCCGAACAGCAAGGGTGGATCGGCCGCCATCCACGATGCGGTGAAAGCGGGTGACGTGCTGGCGATCTCGGCGCCGCGCAACAACTTCCCGCTGCGCCGCAATGCCGAGCACACGATCTTTGTCGCCGGAGGGATCGGTGTCACACCGCTGATTTCCATGGCGCGGGCCCTGAACGCCCAGGGCCTGAGCTTCGAGTTCCACTACTTCGTGCAGTCCGACGATCACGTGGCTTTCAAACAGCAGATCGGAGAATACGAGCAGGCTCTCATCTTGCACAAGGCGCTGACGCCAGAGGCAACCGGCGCCAGGTTGACAGAAATCCTCGCCGAGCCCGGTTTCGCCCGCCACGTCTACATCTGCGGTCCGGGTCCGATGCTGGAGGCGGCTCGCGCAATCGCCGCCGAGCAGGGATGGTCGGACGAGACGGTGCATTTTGAGTATTTCGCCAATACCGCCAAAGTGGACAACAGCACGGCCTTCGAGGTCGATCTGGCCCGGTCGGCGATGACTCTGAAAGTGCCTGCCGGAAAGACCATCCTGGAAGTGCTGCGCGAAAACGGCATCGACATGCCCAGCTCCTGCGAGCAGGGCGCCTGCGGCACCTGCCGGTGCGGCGTGATCGAAGGGGCGGTCAAACACCAGGACGTCTACCTGAGCGATGCTGAAAAGGCCGAAGGCAAGTCCATCATGACCTGCGTCAGCCGCGCGGTGTCCGATCGTCTCATCCTGGATATTTGAGGTGTCAGCATGTTGAAACTGTACGACTATGAACTCTCCGGAAACTGCTACAAACTGCGTCTTCTGCTATCCTTCCTTGGGGTCCAGTACAGGTCCGAGTTGATCGACTTCTACCCGGGCAACCAGCACAAGTCCCCGGACTTTCGCCAGATCAATCCGCTGGGTCAGTTGCCGGTGATCGACGACAACGGTCTTGTTCTCCGAGATGCCCAGGCGATCCTGGTGTACCTGGCCGCGAAATATGACCCCTCGAATCGGTGGTATCCGCGGAAGAGTCCCGAACTGCTGGGGCAGATCTCGCAATGGCTGGCTTTTGCCGATGCAATCACGGCAACGGCCTCGGCGGCTCGCCTGCATGACGGGCTGTTCTACTCGGAGATAGATGTCGAGGCGGCCCGGGCCGGTGCGCATCGTTTGTTCCGGGTTCTGGATGAACATCTCTTCTTTGCCGAGGAGGAGGGGCAGGACTGGATCTGTCCGGGAGAGCATCCCACGATCGCGGACATCGCCTGTTTCCCCTATACCGTCCTCTCCGAGGAAGGGGGCATTCCGCGCATCGATTACCCGGCCATCCGTCGATGGAGCGACCGGTTCAAGCGCATCCCGGGTTTTGTCGTGATGTCTGGCGTCTTCCCTGCGGGACCGGCCGCAACAGACCGCCGGCAGGCGGTCGCCTGAAGGCTGGCTCTCTTCCTTAGCCGGTCGTTCCTCCGGCCGGCTATCCTGGGCGCCCGATGAATGCTGGCTTCCTCCCATCGGGCGCCCGCCAATTCAACTGGTTCAAGGATCGATCACATGATCATAGCGTGCGCCGCTGCTGCAGTAGAGGCAGATCACCCTGAACGTGACCCAAATCTGATGGAAGGTTTGGGCAGTAGTCATAGCCGCCTGCGCGACTTTGGTCGCAAAAGAACTGCAAGGGATTTGGGCCGACGAACGGAGAGATCGCAGGCCGAACTGGCCTGTCGCGGAGAACCATCAAGACGTGTTTGGGGCAAGGCTCGATCGAGCCGTCGTTCAACATGTTGGCGCAGTCAAGAAAGTTTGACCCCTAGGCTGAAAAGTTTGCTGCGTGGCTGAAGATGGAGGCTGCGACGTCTTGCAAGCAGCGCCGAACCCTGAAGCGGCTGAATGGCGATCTGGTGGCGCCCGGCCACACGGGTTCCCAAAATCGGGTTGTGGCCTTCGCCCGAAAAAGGCGGGTTGAGCGCCAACGCGAGTAGCAGGCCGCCGGGCGTGGCATCTATCCGACGAACCCGACGAGCCGCGCGAACATGTGCGCCCGTGCCTTATCGTCGATCGGCGGACATTCGGCAGCGATGAACCGCTGGACATCGCCGATGGCACGACGGCGCGCAATCGGTCCAATCGCGGTTTCGAATTGCATGTCAGCTTCCCGGAAGATCTGCGCCACGCCGGTCTCGATCAGCCGACGGGTTTCGTCTGCGGCGCCGCGTTCTCGTCCATCCGCGCCATCGCGGCATCGAGCAGGGCAATCATGAGGGCCGGTAATCGGCCGCTTGCCGCCCGAGTTGGTGCCTCGCCTCGATCGACCGGATCTATGATGTCAGGTTTCGCGCGATGCGCTGTGCGGAGACGAATGCGAGGAGCAAGGAACGCTGGAAACGGTCCGTCAGAAGGCGTCAACGACGCCTCCAGCGCCAATTTTTTTCGAGGAGTCGCGGAAAAATGTGCCACGGTAAGTGGTACAGTTTTGGGTGTAAACGCCACTCGGGGAGGAAGAGCCGTTACTTTAAAAAGGTAAATGGCGGAGAGGAAGGGATTCGAACCCTCGAGACGGTTTCCCGCCTACACACTTTCCAGGCGTGCGCCTTCGACCACTCGGCCACCTCTCCGTCGACCCGTTTAGCAAGGACTGTGCGTCGGCTGCAAGAGGCATTCCGACCTTGCTTTCCTGTCCTCGGTTTTGACGGCGGATAGCGCTGTTGCGTCAGGCTTGCATCTCCAAGGCCGCGCGCCGCACTCTGTGGCACGAGAGGCAAGGAGGGCAGAGATGTTTGCGCGGAAGCAGTTGAAATACGAGGCGGTGGATCTGCCCGACCGGGTTTCCATGCCGGATGAGGAGATGGTCCGGGCGGCAGCGGAGTTTCACGACCGGATGAAGCAACGGCACTCGGTGCGGGAGTTCTCTGACCGTTCGGTGCCAAAAGAGGTCATCGAGGACTGTATCCGTGCCGCCGGAACGGCGCCGTCCGGGGCCAACCACCAACCCTGGCATTTCGTGGCGATCTCGAACCCGGGGATCAAATCGCGCATCCGAGCCGCCGCCGAGGAAGAAGAGCGCCGCTTCTATGATGGGGCGGCGGGGGATGAATGGTTGCGGGCGCTGGAGCCGATCGGCACAGGGCCGGAGAAACCGCATCTTGAGATCGCGCCGTGGCTGATCGTGGTTTTTGCACAGCGTTATGGGCAGTTCGACGATGGTACGCGGTTCAAGAACTACTACGTTCCTGAAAGCGTCGGTATCGCCACCGGTTTTCTGCTGGCGGCGATGCACCATGCCGGGCTGGTGTCCCTGACGCATACACCCAATCCGATGCGGTTCCTGAACGACCTTCTGGGGCGACTCGATTCCGAAAAGCCGGTGATGATCCTCGCCACGGGCCACCCCGCGCCGGACGCCAAAGTGCCCGCCGTGGCCAAGATCAAGAAACCCCTGGACGAGATCCTGACCCTGGCCGAGTAGTCGCCAGGTGTCTTAGCTGGCGACCTGCTCGCGCAGGATCGAGGCGGTCAGCGAGATCATCAGGTAGATGCCGCCGAAGATCAGGAAGGCCAGCATCGTATTCTCGAACTTGCGGGGATAGCTGGGGTCTTCCGAAGGGACGGGCACCACGGATGTGGTCAGGTAGCGGGCCTGGCTGTCGGCGTCGCGGCGGGCCTGTTCCAGGCGTTCCAGTGCCGTCTGCAACATCAGGTCTCGGGTCGAGAGATCGGCCTCTGCCAGCTTGATCTGTACCGCCACCTCGGCCAGGGAATCCTTGCCCGTGGTCGCCGTCGTCATCTCTCGGTTCAGTCGGTCCAGCAGAGCCTCAAGCCGTCGGATGTCGCCCTGCGCGCCTTCGACCTTGGCCTGGTTCGGGCGGCTGTTGTCCAGCAAGGCCTGCAGTTGCAGTTGTTTTTCCTGCAGCTGCAGCTCGTAGGTGTTGATCTGCGAGCGCAGCGCTGCAATACGGCCTTCGGGGTCGACGACATTGCCTTCCTGTTGCATGCGGACCAGCTTTTCCTGCGCTTCGCGGCGGGCGGATTCGGCATCTATCAAGCCTTCCTCGGCGTCCTTGACCGCGTTGGACCGCTTGCGCAGCGAGAGATTGTCCACCCGCTCCTCGGCGTAACCGATCAACGCGCTGGAGAAATTGGCGGCGATCTGTGGGTCGGCGGCCATGACCTCCATCTTGATGACGCCCTCTGTCGGATCATAGCCAATCTGGACGTGACGCTTGTAAAGCGAATAGGCCTCTTCGTTTGTGGGCTCCGGGTCCAGCCGCTGGATCGGGTCAATGAACTCTTGGGTGAAATGCGACTTGAACCCCTCGTCCCGGTCCAGGCGCAGCATGGCATCCTTGGAGGTCAGGTAGGATTGCACTGCGATGGCATCCTGGTTGGTGGCAAATTGCGTGCCCGAGAACAGCGATCCCATCGCACCGCCCGAACTTTCTGCCTTGAGAATCAGGAATTCCGACTTGGTCGAATACATCGGTGTCGCCACGGCATAGAAATAATACCCGGCGATGAGGGTCGGCAGCAGGACGAATGCCGCGAGCCGCACCATCAGCAGCATCATCTTCTTGCGGCGCCGTGCGGCCAGTTCGCGCTGGATCTTGAGGATTTCGGCGGCGCGTCGTTCGGCCGGGCTGACGGTTTCGGTCGAGGGCAACTGTGCCTTTTCCAGCTTCACGGTCTGGGGCAGCTGCACCTTGGGTTCGGGTTTCGATTGCGGCGGTGAAGCGGGCTTGTCACCGGGTTCGGCCTGAACCAGTTCCAGCATGTTGGTGCGCTGGAACGGGTCGATCCCGCGTTCACGCAGCAACCGCACGGCATCGAAATCCGATGTTGCCTCAAGCCCGTGCTTGTTCGCGACGCGGCGGGCCATGCGCAGCTGGCGCCCGGTCAACCCCTCGGCGCGGATCGAGTCGATATCCGTCTCTCCCGCGACCTGGCGGGGCGAGGCCACCTCTCCACTGCGGGCCTTGGACGCGGTCCCGGCGTTCGAGAACTGCGGTCGCCCCGCCGGGGGCGTTGGGGGCGGCGCCACTGCCGGGTCGGAACGCTCGGTCTCGGCACCCTCGCCGGACAGGGCGGCAGCGGCCGGTGAACGCCGAATGCGGAACTTCTTAGCCTTCGGTTTCATAGTCATAGAGCCGTTTCGCTTCTTCCAGGGTGTCGAACATGTGCATCTTGCCATCCATCAGGACAGCCGCCTTGCGGGCGAATTTTTCCAGCACCTTGGGCTGGTGGCTGACGATGATGATCGTCGTCGTGCGCAGCCTTTCGGCCAGGATGTCCCCGGCGCGCTTGTTGAAGGCGGCATCGGTGGAGTTGGGCATGCCCTCGTCGATCAGGTACATGTCGAAATCCAGCGCCAGCATCAGGGCAAAGGTGAACCGGGCCCGCATGCCAGAGGAGTAGGTGCCGATGGGCTGGTCGAAATATTCCTTCAGGTCGCAAAGCCAGCGGCAGAAGGATTCGACGTAATCCGGATCGAGTCCATAGAGCTTGGCGATGAAGCGGGCGTTTTCCTTGGCCGAGATCTTGGACACGACGCCGCCCATGAAGCCCAGCGGAAAGGAGACGCGGCAATTGCGCCTGATCTCGCCCTCGTCCGGTTTTTCCAGCCCAGCCATCATCTTGATGACGGTGGATTTTCCGGTGCCGTTCGGGGCCAGGATGCCAAGGGACTCGCCAAGGTCGACACGAAAGGAAACCCGGTCAAGGATCACCTTGCGCTGGGCGCCTGTCCAAAAGGACTTGCTGACCATGTCGAACTCTAACATCTGGGTGCCCTGACTATACTCGGTTCCCTTGGAAATTGGTGTATGCGTCAAGTTGGTAGATAATTTGTTCACATTATGGCGCTGTCGCGAAACAAAAACAAACCGGGCCCCGCGGAGAGGCCCGGCAAGTCAACAATTCATCATGAATCTCAGGCGATGAGGCCCCAGGTCATGCCCGCAATCAACGATCCCAGTAGGGCGTAGCCAAGATAGGCGATGAACACCCGCGGCTTGACCAGCGCCCAGACCGCGACGGCGGCGGGGATGCAACTGACACCCCCGGCAAGGACAAAGCTCATCGCCGCGCCCGATGCCATGCCCTGCGCCAACAGCGCATCGACCAGCGGCACGGCGGCATAGCCATTCAGGTAGGCCGGCGCCCCGACCAGCGCGCCCAGTAGGACCGGCATGAACCCGGTGCCACCCAGCACGCCCGCGATCATGTCGGCGGGGATGTAGTGGATCATCAGCGCCTCGATGACATAGGCCAGGGTCAGCCACTTCAGCAGGAACAGGGCGTTCTCCAGCGCCGTGTCGCGGAAGGTCGCGGTGCGCTCGCTCTCTTGCCAAAAGGTCCAGACGGGTTTGCCGCTGAACGGTTTCTTGACGCCGCAGCAGCCGCCCACCTGCGGTTTCTCGCGCAGCGGATCACGGAAGACGGGGCTATTGGCCAGGGCCTTGGTCCCGAAGCCGCCCAGCAGGCCCAGCCCAACGGCGGCGACGGTCTTGGCCACGGCAAAGCCCCAGCCCAGCGTGCCCGCGGTGATGAGGAACATGGCCGGGTCCATCAGCGGCGAGGCCAGCCAGAAGGCCATGACCGCCGACAAGGGCGCGCCCACGGCCAGCAGGGCGGCGATAAAGGGTATCACCTCGCAGGAACAGAAGGGCGCCATGCCCCCCAGCAGCGCGGCCAGGAAGATCATCCGCACCTCGCGCCCCTCAAAGGCCCTGGCCAGCAGTTTTTCGGCCCCGGTGGCCTTGAGATAGGCCACCGCCAGCACGGCAAAGAGGATAAACGGAACGGTATGACCAATGGCCCCTGCAGTGAACGTGACCGTCGGCCAGAACTGCGGCCAGTCGAACAGCGCGACAAGGGCCAGAAGCACGGCACTGGCCAGCCATGCCTTCGGAACCGGCGGCAGGCGGCGGGTTGCCGTCGTGGAGGTGTCAGCCATTCTGGATATCCTTGTGACAGATCGAGGCATCCGCGCAGCACTGGCGCAGCAAGTATTCGGACAGCGCCTCGACCTCCGAGTAATCGGCGGCGGCACAGATGATGGACCGTCCCTGCCGCGCCTGGGTGACAAGACCGGCGGCAGAGAGGATTTTCAGGTGATGGGTGAGGGTCGACCCGGTGATCCCGGTACGCTCACCCAATGCGCCGATGCTGAGTCCGTCGTGGCCGGCCCGCACCAGCGTGTGCAGGACCTGAAGGCGCTGTTCGGACCCAAGCGCGGCGAACTTCGAGGCCGCTGTTTCGACGGTCAGAGGTTGGGAATCGATCATTTTCATATTTCTAACATTGTCGAAATGAAGCCCGGGAGGCAACCCTTATTTCGAAATGTGTCGAAATGAATTGGCGGGACGCCCGCGATGCCCCGCTTTGAGCGCGCGTTCCCCTCGCCGGAAGACCGGCCCAGGGCAGGCAACCCAACTTCCGCCCTGTCGTGTTTCTTTGGGCCGAAAATACCTCCGGGGGTGAGGCCGAAGGCCGAGGGGGCAGCGCCCCCTCCCGGCGTGACCTCGACGCACTGGCGGACTACACTTGCGCAATGCACCAACTGCTTGCCGACATTCGCGCCTGCCGTCTCTGCGCCGACCGTTTCGCCGCCACCGAGACGGAACATGCGCCGCGCCCCGTCCTGCGGGCCCAGCCTTCGGCCCGGCTGCTCATCGCCGGGCAGGCCCCGGGAATGAAAGTGCACCATTCGGGCCTGCCCTTCACCGATCCGTCCGGAGACCGCCTGCGCGACTGGCTGGGGCTGGACAGCGAGACCTTCTATGACGAGAGCCGCGTCGCCATCGTGCCGATGGCCTTTTGCTTTCCCGGCTATCGCAAGGGATCGGACCTGCCGCCGCCGCCGATCTGCGCCCGCACCTGGCGACGCCAGGTCATCGAGGCATTGCCCAAGATCCAGCTGACCGTGCTGGTCGGCGGCTACGCGCAGAAATGGCATCTGGGCGTCAAGACAGGCGTGACAGAGACCGTCACCCGCTGGCGCGACTTTTCGCCCGCGGCGCTGCCCTTGCCGCATCCCTCGTGGCGCAATACCGCATGGTTGAAACGCAATCCCTGGTTCGAGGCCGAGCTGCTGCCCGTCCTGCGGACCCGTGTCGCGGAGGTGCTGGCATGAGCGACGAGACCCTGACCGAACTGGACCGCGCCCATGCGGCGATGGAGGCCGCGCCAGAGGATGATGCGCTGCGCCTGCGCTATTACGACCGGCTGGCCACGACCGAGTTGTACCTGATGCTCACCGCCGAACCGCAGGGGCAGGAGATTTCTCCCGAGGTCTTCGAACTGGGCGACGCGCGCTTCGTCCTGGGGTTCGACCGCGAGGAACGGCTGGCCGGATTTGCCGGACGGGCCGTCCCCTATGCTGCGCTGTCCGGCCGGGCGCTGGCCTCGATGCTGGCGGGGCAGGGGATCGGACTGGCCCTGAATCTCGAAGTCGCGCCCTCGCAGTACCTGCTGCCACCCGAAGCGCTGGCCTGGCTGGCGGAAACGCTGGGCCACGGCCCGCAACAGGCCGAGGCGCGCCCGGCCGAGTTCCGCGCCCCTCGCGTGCCAGAGGCGCTGGTGACGGCGCTGGATGCGCGGCTGGCCATCGGCGCCGGGCTGGCGCGCAAGGCCTACCTGGCCGAGGTGATCTATGACGATGGGTCTCGCGGGCATCTGTTGGGCATCACCGGTGCCGTCGCGGGCGCCGAAGCTGCGCTGGCCGGGGCCATCAACGAGGCTCTGGTCTTCTCGGGGTTGGAGGCGGGGGCGCTGGACGTCACCTTCCTGTCGGACAGCGACCGCCTGACCGCCGATCTGGCCCGTGTCGCGTTGCGCTTTGACCTGCCGGAACCCCAGGCGCCTGAGCGCGTCGAGCGCCTGGCCCCCGGGACCGATCCGGACAAGCCGCCGATCCTGCGCTGATCCCCGCCATAGGATGGGTCGTCGCGACCCATCGCCGCCTTACCCCAGTTCGGATCGCAAGGTCGGCAGTGTATCCCCTTGACGTGGCTCGGCTTCCCAGATCGCGCGGGCGATGGCGCGGGACAGGCACAGGCTGGCTGCATGGCCGATCATGGCCACCTGCCTGCCGGGGTCATCCAGCACCCGCGCGCCTGTCGCGGCGGCAAAGACAAGGTCCCCGTCCATCGGTGAATGCGCCGGCAGGATTGCCCGCGCGATGCCGTCATGGGCCGCAACCGCGACGCGGTGGCACTGTGCCTTGGTCAGCGCGGCATCGGTGGCGACGATGGCGATCGTGGTGTTGCCCTGGGCGGCCATTGCGCCGAGCTTGCGGCTGGGGGGGAGGGCGATGCCGGGGGACGGGTCCACGCCCAGGCCGCCGAACTCTGCCCCGAGTTCGAAGGGCGCGGCCCAGAAGTGGCGGCCCGACGGGGTGGTCACGCTGCCCATCGGGTTGGCGGCGACCAGCGCGCCCACGGTGATGCCATCGTCCAGCACGAGGCTGGCCGAGCCCAGCCCGCCCTTGTGCTGTGCGGTCTGCGCGCCGGTGCCCGCGCCGGCGGTGCCAAGGGCGAAATCCGCGGTGGCCGAGGCCAGCGCCTGCCGCCCCAGCGCGGGATAGGGATTGTCGCCCCATGCCTTGTCGCCGCCGTTCAGGAGGTCGAACAGGATGGCCGCCGGAACGATTGGCACTCGGGCCGAGAAGATGCTGAATCCCTTGCCTTTTTCATGCAGGGCATCCATCACGCCCTGGGCCGCCGCAAGGCCGAAGGCACTGCCGCCGGACAGCACCAGCGCATGCACGGCCTCGACCGATTTGTCTGGCGCCAGCAGGTCGGTCTCGCGTGTTCCGGGCGCCCCGCCCATGACCGAGACCGAGGCGGTGAGCGGGCTGTCCGAGGTCAGGACAGTGGTGCCCGAATTCAGTCTGTCGTCCTGTGCATTGCCCACCAGAAGGCCGGGCACATCGGTGATCAGGTTTCGGTTTCCGGGTCGCATGGCGGGCCTTGGGATCAGGGATTTGCCCGCAGCATCCGGGGCCGCCCGGAGAATCGCAAGGGGCCTTGGCCTCAGCGGATGAAGATCCGGTGCCAGTGGCGGGCGATGGGGTTAACGTGGCGCGAGCGACGCAACATGCCACAAGATCTTGTGGTCATGCCCGGCCCGGACTGGGCCGAAGACGGAGGTGCAGGGGGCCTTGTTCCGTACGTTTTGTACAAAACGTACGGCGATTTCCGCAAAACGTACAAAACCGTTCCCGCTTTGGTCCCGGTCAGGAAGGTGACGTTGCGTCGGCAAAGGTTAAGGCCCGAAAGGCGGCGGCCGAGAGGGCTATTGCCGCCCGGCCAGGCCCGCGATCTGCGCCCGCATGACAGAGGCAAAATCCCCGCTGGCGGGCCGCGTCGCAAGCGGCGCAAAGATGACGGAGACAAGCCCCAGTTCGGCGGCCCGGTCCCGGGCCTCGCGGGGCGGTTCCGCCTCCCAGATCAGGACGGAGGCGCCGGTATCCGCCATCATGTCCTTCAGGTCTTGCCATTGCGCCTCGTCCGGCATGGCGCCCGCTTCCCATTCGAGCGCGGCGATATCGAGCCCGTAGGCCCGGGCGAAATACTGGTAGCGGGGATGGGTGGCGATGATCGTCGTGCCTTGCAGCGTCGCAAGGGCCTCGCGCGCCTGGGTGTCGAGGGCGTCCAGATCGGCCAGCAGCGCGGGCATCGTTTCCGCCACCTGATCGCTCAGGTCGGGCATCCGGCGTTGCATGGCCGCTGCAAGTGCCCTGGCCTGTCCCGCAGCCAGGTCGAAATCGAGCCATGTGTAGCTGGCGGTGCCGGTGTGCGAATGGGCGCCATCCTCGCCGTGGCTGTGGGTCACGGACTGCGTGGCAATGAAGGCATCGGAGAGTTTGGCGGAGGTATCGACCAGCCGAGAGCGGGGCAGCGAGGCGCGCGTCGTCCAGGCCGCGAAACCGGCCCCGTTGAGCGCGATCAGGTCCGCCTGCTGGATCGCCGCGATGTCGGACAGGCCGGGCCGCCAGAAGGACGGGTCGCGCCCCTCCGGAACCGGGAACAGCACCTCGACCGCATCGCCGCCCAGGCGTTCCGCCATCCAGGCCAGCGGATAGTTCACTGTGGCCACCACGGGCCGGTCCTGCGCGCTGGCGGCGCCGGCCAGGAGGGCCAGCGCGAAGGCAAGAGGTTTGAGCATCAGTTCGTTCCCTGGCCGTAGGCGATGTCGTCCGGTGTCAGCATCCAGTAGTCGGAATGGCCCTCGTTGACTTCGACCTCGATCATCAGGCCGGTCTTCGCCGTGCCCTTGGGCAGGGGGAACCGTGTCTTGCCCTCGGCGCCGATGTCCAGCGTCATCAGCAGGACGTTCCCGGCATCCAGCACGCGGACCGTGCCCCCGGTCGGAACCCGACCGGACGAGAAGGTGGATTCCACCGTGACGGTCTGACCCGAGACGGAGGCAAAGACCCTGAGGTCATGCGCCGCCACGGGAAGGGCGGCGACAATCAGGGCAAATGCGAGGGCGCGGATCATTGCGCGCCCCAGGGTTCGAAGTGGACCCAGATCACCGCGCCCAGTTCGTGGGCCTTGTCCTCGCCGTCATGCTGCATCGGCTCTGCGGCGGTGTTCAGCGCGGCGAAGCCCCACCAACCGGCGGTCGGCACGGCGTAGCTGAAGACCCCATCGGCGTCGGCCTTGATCGTCTGGGTGATCATCAGGTCCGAGGGCGCGACGGCGCTGCCGTCCTCGTTGTAGTATTCGACCTCGACCTCGGCGTAGGGCACGGGTTCGCCGTCGAGCTTGACGATGCCCTGGAACAGGTTGCCTTCCCACAGGGCAAAGGGCTTGGACAGGGGCACGATCTCTGTCTTCAGGCCCAGTTCCGCGTCCCAGCCTTCGTCGTCGCCGTAGGCGGAAACGTAGGTCTTGGTGAAATGGGTGATGAAGGCGTCTTCCTCGGGTTCCCAGTAGGGTTTGGGCGTCAGGGCAAAGACATGCGTGCCCGGGCGTTCCAGCCGGTATTCGACAGTAAAGCCCGCGTGGTCCATGACCTGCGTGTCCTGCAGCCTGTCCAGCAGGTCGGTCGTCTTGCCGCCATGCGTCACGGTAAAGGCCTCGGGCCGTTCCAGCACCATGCCGATGCCCTCGAACGGATGCGAGAAGGAGAGCGTCAGGTCGATGCTGCGCCCGTCCTTCTGGCTGACCATGTTGTCGGAGGGGATGATCATGCCGTAGTGGGCCGTGGCCGTCGTGGCGAGGGCGGCAAGGGCCGCGGCGGTCATCAGGGTCTTCATCGGGATGTCTCCGTTAACGGGCATTTGCAATGGTTACTCAAAGTGCAAGGATCCAGGCGACCAGGCTGTCGCCGTTCATCGTGACGACCGTGACAAGCCCGGTGGCAAGCCCTGCCGACAGGATCAACAGTAGGGCAATTTCCGCGAAGGCCAATCGCAGGATCATGAAACGGCCCGCGCCCAGGCGCCGGGCGGTTTCGATCTCGGGGGCGCGCAGGCTCCACGCCAGGAAAAGCGACAGACCGATGGCGCCAAGCGCCGCGATCCCGATCACCAGGGTGACCGCGTCCAGGAGGGCCGCGATCCGGAAGATCCGGTCGACCAGCCCCGCGACCACCTCTGCCGGGACGGTCATCTGCAGCGGGTTCTCCGGGTCCAGGTAGCGCCCGCGCAGGATCGTCCCCGAACGGGTGTCATAGGGGGCGACCAGAACGGCGGACAGCGGGTAGTCACCCGCCGCGCCGTGGAAATGAAAGCTGTCGATGTTCTCGGGCGTGATGCGCTGGAACTGGGTGATGGCGGCATTGGCGGTGACATTGCCCGCGTCATCCGGCGTCACCACGTCGTCGTGGCCGTGCCCGATGCCGGCGATGATCCAGGTGGTCTTGACGTCGGTAAAGACGGCCTCGTCATCGGGGGTGCCGGTGGCCGCCAGCACGCCGGTGATCTTCAGTTCCAGCGGGTAGACCCCGTCGAGGTCGAAGAGGTTTTCCGGCGAGGAGACCACCGTGTCGCCCGGGCCGAGGCCCAGCCGGTCCGCCACCTGCGCGCCCAGTACCGCCTCTCCCAGGAGGGCCATCTGGCGCCCTTCGGCCACCTGAAGGCCGCGAAAGTCGAAATAGTCGAGCGAGGTGCCCACGATCCGCGCGCCATTCGTCTGGAAGGCGGTGTGCAGCGGGATCGGCAATGCCAGCCCGCTGTCCCAGACCGCGTCCTCGGCGGCGCGGGTGACGGGCTGGGCGCGGTCCTGCGAGAAATAGACCGCACTCATCACCAGGTCGAGCTGGCTGCCGCGTGCGCCCAGCACCAGCGGCGTGACCTCGGCCCGGCGGGTCAGCGCCTCTTCGGAGCCGCGCAACAGGACCTGTGTCACCAGCGGGACGGAGAGGATCAGCGCGCCGACCACGACGAGCAGGAGACTGCGCGCCCATGTCCAGCGCAGGTGGGCGAAGGCCAGGAAAAGCGCGTTCATGCGGGCTGTCTCAGGGTGGCAAAGTCGATCACCCGGTCGAAACGGGGCAAGAGGTCGTGGTCATGGGTCACCGCAAGCACGGTTGCCTGCATGTCAGAGGCCCGGTCGAAGAGCAGGTCGAGGATGGATTCCTTGGTTTCGGGATCGAGGTTGCCGGTGGCCTCGTCCGCGAGGATCAGTTTCGGCTGCGTGACCAGCGCCCGGCAGATGGCCACGCGCTGCTGTTCGCCCCCCGACAGCGCGGCGGGATGGCTTTTCAGGCGATGCGCGATGCCGCAGGCCTCTGCCAGGGCGCGGGCCCGGTCCCTGACCTGCGCGTCCAGGCGCAGCCCGAGGCCGACGCGATAGGGATAGAGGATGTTCTCGTAGGCGTTCAGGTAATCGACCAGCGCGAAATTCTGAAAGATGAAACCCACATGTGTTGCCCGGAACCGCCGCCGCGCGGCGTCGTCCAGCGTGGCCAGGTCGCTTCCGGCGACGGTCAGCGCGCCGGCATCCGCCCGCACCATCCCGGCCACCAGGTTCAGCAGGGTCGTCTTGCCGGTGCCGCTGGGGCCGATCACGCCGACACGTTCGGACGGGGCCACGTCCAGCGCGGGCACCTTGAGGGCAAAGCCTCCGCCGGGATAGGCAAAGGACAGGTCGCGGGCCGCGATCAACTGCCGTCTCCTGCGGGCGGTGCGTCGGCATTGCGCTCCAGCGTGCCCGTGTCGCTGCGGTCGACCTCTGTCAACGAGAAGCCGGTGATTTTCCATGCGCCCTGGTCGGCGGCCATCGTGAGATCGGCGGCATAGGCATTGCCCCGCATGTGCATGTGTTCGGCATGGCCGACCACGCCCAGGACGCGCCACCTTGCGGTGATGTCGACAAGGTCGCCGTTGCGGCGCGCGCTCATGCCCAATAGCGAGACCTCGTGGATTTCCTGGTCCGGGTTCAGGCCGCCCCCGGCCATCGCCCCAACCCGTTCGAGGTAGAGCTGTTCCAGCGCGGGGCCCGCGGCCACCTTTGCCAGCCGGTCGTAGATCTCTGCCTCTTCGGTCTGGCTGAAGGCCTCGTAGATCGTGGCGAGGATGCCGGGCAGCAACAAGGGGCTTTCGCGTGAGAATTCCTGCGGGGACATGCCGTCGGCAGAGACGGGGCCTGTCCGGTCAGGCGCGATGAAGGTCCAGGCGCCGATCGCGATGCCGGCCGCCGCCAGCGCCGCGGCCAAGATGTTTCTGAACATGATACGACTGCACCGCCTTCCGAACTGTCGCCAAGAGCATAGTGCAGACCGGATCGCGTGCAAGGCGGGCCGGGATGGTTCGTCTTGCATCCGGGGGCGATGCCTGTGTTTGCGGGCGCGCTAGATGCAGCGCCCGCCGTCCACCTCCATGCAGACGCCGGTGATCATGTCGGCCTCGTCCGAGCAGAGGAACAGCGCGGCATTGGCCAGGTCGCGGGGTGTGGAGAACCGGCCCAGCGGGATGGTGGAGAGGAATTTCGCCCGCATCTCGGGCGTGTCCTCGCCCATGAAGCTGGCGAGCAGGGGTGTTTCGCCCGCCACCGGGTTGAGCGCGTTGACGCGGATGCCCGCGGGCGCCAGTTCCACCGCCATTGCCCGCGTCGCGGTGTTCATCCAGCCCTTAGAGGCGTTGTACCAGTTCAGGTTCGGCCGGGGAGAGACGCCGGCGGTGGAGGCCACGTTGAGGATCGCGCCCGATCCCTGTGCCTTGAGCGCGGGCACAAGCGCGCGGGCGGCCAGGTAGACGGACTTGCAGTTGACGGCAAAGACGCGGTCGAAGTCCTCTTCGCTGACCTCTTCCATCGGCGCGGGCAGATGAGTGATGCCGGCGTTGTTCACCAAGATGTCGATGCCGCCCATATGCTCCTGCGCCAGCGCCATCAGGGCGCGGACGCTGGAGCCGTCCGAGACATCGGTGTGCAGGGGATGGGCGCCGGTCGCCTCGGCCACCCTGCGGGCGTTTTCATAGTTGATGTCGGCCACGACCACCTGCGCGCCCTCGGCGGCGAAACGGGTGACGATCCCCTCGCCAAAGCCGGAGCCGCCGCCGGTGACGATGGCGCGTTTGCCTTCCAGTCTCATTGCCGGGTCTCCCTAGTAGGTGGCGCGGCCGCCGGACTGGTCGAAGACCGCCCCGGTGGTGAAGCTTGCCTCGGACGAGGCGAGCCAGCAGGCCATTGCCGCGATTTCGTCGACGGTGCCGAAGCGGCCCATCGGGATCTTGCTTTCCATGTAGGCGATGAATTCATCCGTCATCTGGTCGAAGATCGCGGTGCGCACGGCGGCGGGGGCGATGGCGTTGACGGTGATTTGGGTGTCGGCCAGTTCCTTGCCCAGCGATTTGGTCAGCCCGATGACGGCGGCCTTGGAGGCGGAATAGGCCGAGGCGTTGGGGTTGCCCTCTTTCCCTGCGACCGAGGCCATGTTGACGATCCGGCCAAAGCCCCCGGGCCGCATCAGCGCGGCGGCGGCGCGGTTGCAGTAGAACAGCCCATGCGTGTTGAGTTCGAACACCTGTTTCCAGGCCTCGGTCGGGTATTCGATGACGGTGGTGTTGGGGCCGGTGATCCCGGCAGAGCAGACCAGCGTGTCCAGCCCGCCCATCGCGGTCTGGTCCTCTGCCATCGCGCGGGTGACGGCCTGTGGATCGGTGACGTCGATGGCGCGGGTGCGGATGTTGGCCTCACCCTCGATCGCGTCGAGATTGTCGGCGGAAATGTCCCAGACTGTGACCGTGGCGCCCTCGGCGGCAAGACGGCGCGAAATCGCCGCGCCGATGCCCGAGGCGCCGCCGGTCACCACCGCGTGGCGGTTTTCGAAGCGCATTGATGATCCTCCCTTTTGCCCGGCATGTTGGGGTGTCGCAGGGCGAAGGTCCAGAGGCTTGCGTGTGGTCGGCGGGGCGACTCTGTTTGCGGCTGGCGCCGCAAAGACGCCCGCCCGCCGACCCTTGGGAAACGCTGTGCGTGTCAGGTCTTTCGAGGAACAGGCTGGGCACCGGGACCTGCCGTCGGTCGGGCGTCAGGGGACGAGATCCGGCAGCCGCGGGGCGGCATCGAGCAGCGTTCGGGTATAGGGATGATCCGGCGCGGAGAGGATCCGCCCGGTCGGCCCAGCCTCGACGATGCGGCCCTTTTGCATGACCATGACCCGGTCGGTGATCCCCCGCACAACCGAAAGATCGTGGCTGATGAAGAGATAGGCCAGCCCGTAACTGCCGCTGAGGTCCGCGATCAGGTCGAGGATCTGCGCCCGCACCCGGACGTCGAGCGCCGAGACCGCCTCGTCGAAGACGATCAGCTCTGGCCGGATGATGAGCGCGCGGGCGATGGCCAGGCGCTGGCGCTGGCCGCCGGAAAAGGCGTGGATGTGTTTCTGCGCGTCATCGGGTGAGAGGCCGACAGCCGTGAGCGCCTCGGCGATGGCCTCGGCGCGCGCGGCGCCGCGCGGCGGGTCGGGCAGCAGGTGGAAGGGTTCCGAGATCAGCCGCGCGACCCGGTGGCGGGGGTTGAAGCTGCCGTAGGGGTCCTGGAAGACCACCTGGACCTTGCGCCGGACCTGCGGGTTGGGGCGGTGATGCGTGAAGACCGGCGTGCCGTCGAGCGTGATCCCCCCGGCTGCGATGGGTGTCAGGCCCAGCAGGGCGCGGGTGAGGGTGGACTTGCCGCAGCCGGATTCCCCCACGAGGCCGACGCGTTCGCCGCGACCGATGGCAAAGCTGACATCGTCGACGGCGGTGAAGCGGGGGTGGGCGGCAAAGGGATGCGGACGGGGCAGCGGGTAGGTGCAGGTCACGCCCTGTGCCTGCAGCAGGGCGCCGCTGTCGGGCCGGGGGGGCAGGTGCGGCTGGTGGCCCGAGGCCTCGAAGAGGGCGCGGGTATAGGGGTGGTCGCGTCTTGCGATGAGCTGTCCGGTGGGCGCGCTTTCAACGATGCGGCCCTTTTGCATGACGGCGATGCGATGGGCCATGCCGGCGACCACGGCGAGGTCATGGGTGATCATCATCAGCGCCATGCCCTCGGTTCGCGTGAGGTCCCGCAGCAACTCGAGGATCTGCGCCTGGGTGGTGACGTCGAGCGCGGTCGTGGGTTCGTCGGCGATCAGCAGCCGGGGGCGCAGCGCGATGGCCATCGCGATGACCACGCGCTGGCGCTGGCCGCCGGACAGCTCATGCGGGTAGCGCGAGAGCGGCAGGTCGAGGCCGCAGCGGTGCAGGGCCTCCCTTGCCCTTGCGCGCGCCTCGGCCCGCGGGGTGCGGGGGGCGTGTTGCAGGATGGTTTCGGAGACCTGCGCGCCGATGCTTTGCACCGGGTTGAGCGCGGTCATCGGTTCCTGGAAGACCATGCCGATGTCGCGGCCCCGGATGTCGCAGAGCCTGCGCTCCGGGAGCGACAGGAGATCGGTGCCGTCCAGCGTGATCCGCCCCGAGGCGACCGCGCCCTGCGGCAGGAGACCCATCGCCGCCAGCGCCGTCATGGACTTGCCGGAGCCGGATTCGCCGGTCAGGGCGAGGATTTCACCGGGGGCGATCGTCAGCGATACGGCGTCGAGGATGCGCGTGCCCTGGATTTCGACTGTGAGGGCGTCGATGTCGAGAAGAGGGGGCTCTGCCCCCGGCCTGCGGCCTCCCCCGGGGGATTTTTGCCAAGAAGAAGCCCTCATGTGCGCAGGACCTTCAGCCGCGGGTCCAGCGCGTCGCGCAGCCCGTCGCCCAGCAGGTTCAGGCCCAGAACCATGAAGACGATCGCGAGGCCCGGGATCACGGCCACATGCGGCGCCAGCGAGACCAGCGTCTGGGCATCGGCGAGCATCCGGCCCCAGGACGGCACGGGCGGCTGGGCGCCGAGGCCGACATAGCTGAGGCCGGCCTCTGCGAGGATGCCCAGGGAGAACTGGATGGTGCTTTGCACGATCAGCAGGTTGGCGATGTTGGGCAGGATGTGTTCGGCACTGATCCGGAGCGTGGACTTGCCGGCGACGCGGGCGGCGAGGATGAACTCGCGCGTCCAGAGCGACAGCGCCGCGCCGCGTGCGAGGCGGGCGAAGACGGGGATGTTGAAGATGCCGATGGCGAGGATGGCGTTGATGGCGCCGGGGCCGAAGACGGCGGTGATCAGGATGGCGATCACGAGGCTGGGGAAGGCGAAGATGAGGTCGGAGGTACGCGAGATGAACTCGTCCAGCCAGCCGCCGCGGTAAGCGGCGGCGGCGAGGCCAAGGGGGACGCCGAGCGTCAGGCCGATGCCAACGGCGACCAGCGCCACGGCGATGGAGGTGCGCGCGCCGACCATCAGCATGCTGAGGATGTCGCGGCCGAAGTGATCGGTCCCCAGCAGGTGATCGCTGCCCGGCGGCAGGAGGCGACCGGGGATGTTCATGGCGGTGACGTCGTCCGGCGTCCAGGCAAAGGACAGGGCCGCGGCGCCCAGGAAGAGCGCGGTGAGCAGCCCGCCGAGGATCAGGCTGCGGCTCATGCCCGGCGCAGCCTGGGGTCGGCCAGCGCATAGGCGAGGTCGGTGAGGAAGTTCACGAGGATCACGGCGAAGACCAGCAGCATGACCGTGCTTTCCACCACGATCAGGTCCCGTTGCGAGATGGCCTGGAAGATCAGTCGTCCGAGGCCGGGCAGGTAGAAGACCTGTTCGATGATGATGCCCCCGGCGATGAGAAAGGAGAATTGCAGCCCGATGATTGTCAGCACCGGGATCAGCGCGTTGCGAACCCCGTGCCGCCAGAGCGTCTGGGTGCGGGTCAGGCCCTTGGCGCGGGCGGTTCGGATATAGTCCTCTCCCAGCGCGTCGATGAGCGAGGAGCGCAGGACGCGGGCGAGGATGGCGGCCTGCGGCAGGGCCAGCGCCACGGCGGGCAGGGTCAGGGCGCGGAGGGCCAGTAGCGGGTCCTGCCAGCCGGGAAAGCCGCCGGAGGGGAAGATCCGCCAGGAGATGGCAAAGCCCAGCACCAGCAACATGGCGAACCAGAAGTTGGGGATCGCGACGCCCAGTTGCGAGAACGCCATGACGCCCAGGTCCGGTGCGCGGCCTCGCGTGGCGGCGGCGATTAGCCCCGCCGGGAAGGCCAGCAGCACCGCCAGTGTCAGCGCGAAAAGCGCCAGCGGCAGCGAGATCCAGAGCCTTTCGCCGATGATCTCGGCCACCGGCGCGCGGTAGGTGTAGGAGGTGCCGAAATCGCCGGTCAGCATGCCGGTTGTCCAGGCGAGGTAGCGTTGCCATTTCGGCAGGTCGAGGCCCAGTTCCTGGCGCAGGGCGGCCAGGGTTTCGGGCTGGGCGTTGATGCCCAGCATGTAGCTGGCCGGATCGCCCGGGGCCACTTCGACCACCAGGAAGATCACCGCCGAGGCGACGGCAAGGCTGAGGACCAGCGAGATCAGGCGTCGGGTGAGATAGGCCAGCATGCGGGCACCGTATGAGCGGCCCGGGGCGGCGTCCAGAGGGTTGAGGGCCGCCTAGTCCAGCGAGGACAGGAAGGTCTGCAGCGCCTCTGTCGTCTCGGCCGGGGACTGGTCGATGAAGAAATGCCCGCCGGGGATCGTGCGGGCGGCCATGTTCTCCAGCCGGGTGGCCCAGGTGGCGGGCACGTCGTAGGCCCGCGCCATTGCCCCCTCGGCGCCATAGAGCACCAGCGCCGGGCAGGTCACGCGGCGGTCGAGGTCCTCGGCGTCGTCGTGCAGGTCGATCTCGATCGCGGCGCGGTAGTCGTCGTTCATGGCGCGGCGGCACTGCGGATCGGCCCAGGCGGTGCGATAGGCGTCCAGCTGGGCAGGAGCGAAATCCGACAGGTCGGCCTTGCCGAAGCCCAGCAGGCAGCGGGTGTAGAAGCCTTCGGGGTCGGCGGCGATCATGGTTTCCGGAAAGGGTTCTGGCTGGGCCAGGAAGAACCAGTGGTAATAGCCCTTGGCGACATCGTGCGTCAGTTCGGTCAGCAGGTGGTGGGTGGGCACGATGTCCATGACCGTCAGCGAGCGCACCGCCCCGGGCGCGTCGAGCGCGAGGCGATGCGCGGTGCGTGCGCCGCGATCGTGCCCGACCAGGTGAAAGCTCTCATGGCCGAGGTGGCGCATCAGGGCCAGTTGGTCGCGCGCCATGTTGCGAAAGCTGTAGCTGGCGACGCCTGGGGGCTTGTCGCTTTCACCGTAGCCGCGCAGATCGGGGCAGATGACGGTGAAATCACGGGCGAGGGCGGGGGCGACTTCGGCCCACATGGCGCGGGTCTGGGGAAACCCGTGCAGCATCAGCAGCGGTGGTCCGCTGCCGCCGCGTTCATAGGCGATTCGCGTGCCGTCAAGCGCGGCGCTGTCTGCGGTGAAACCGGGGATGTCGTTGCGGAGCATGGCGCCTAGCCCCCGGTCACGCAGAGGATCTCTGCCCGGCCGGGGATCAGCAGGCAGGTGTTGTCGTCGCCGTGGGGTTCGGCCAGCGCGCCGTCGACACGGTAGATGTCCGGCCCGTCCTCGTAGACCTGGTGCACCGCGATCTCGACCCGGGTGGGGGCGCCGCCGGGCCAGTAGAGCCGGTGCAGGCTGGTGTCGCGGTCGGGGTTGTCGACCAGGTCGACGGCCTGGGTGCAGGGTGCGTCCCGCAGCACGGCGCCCGAGGTGTCGCGCAGCGTGCAGCGGGCGCTGCGCAGGGCGTCTGCCTGCAGCCCGCTGGTGCTGATCGCCTTGATCTCGCTCACCGGGTGATAGCGGGCGTAGGGGGGCAGGGTGACAAAGATGTCATCCTCGCAGTCGCCGACGGTGATGCGATAGTTGCTGTCATAGCCGCAGACCTCGACCCGGTTCCCGTCGATGCGGACCCGGCATTCCATCGGCAGGGCGCTGTAGCGAAAGCCGTAGACGGTGTCCTGGCCATCGGCGGCGTCGTAGTCCCACAGGATGCGGTCCGTGTCCGTGTCGGGCAGCGGCGCGAGGTCGAAGACGGTTTCCGACATGACCTTGACGCTGCCGCCGCCGTGGCCGTCGTAGATCCGGCTGGGCTGGCGGAAGCCGCGCAGCAGGCCGGTTTCGCAGGCCATCTGACGTTGCACGGCCAGTTGCGGCAGGGGGCCGTCCAGCCCTTCCAGCCCGATGTCCCAGATCAGCGCCTGTTCGATGGTGCGCAGGTGGAACAGCTCGGTCCCCGGCGTGGCCAGCAGGTTGCCGATCAGGTCCGGGTGCATCATGGCGCCGGCCTCGAAGACGCGCGGGGAATTGGCCAGTTCGACAAGGCTCAGGATGCTTTCGATGCCCAGCGTGTAGGCGCGCTTGATCTGGTCCGAGCTGTATTGCCCGCCGTCGTCGATGGTGATGGAAGGGCTGTGAAAGGCCAGGTCGCCGCCGACATGCAGGATGCGGTTTTCCTCGATCGAGGTGGGGCCGGCGTGTTTGTTGCCCATCATGAAGATGATCGCGCAGATGGAATAGCAGCGCGCGCCGTCGCCGATCCGCGTCTGGACGCCCTGGTCATAGACGAACCGGGCGACTTTTATGCCCTCGGTCAGGCTGCCACCCTCGCTGTTCAGGCAGAGCACGGGGTCGATGTCGAACCCCGCGGCGAGCCAGCTGTATTCCTCGCCGCGAAACTCCACGAGGGTTTCGTACTCGCCGCCGGTGATCTGCCCGTCGAGGGTGAAGGTGCAGGGGGTGCTGCCCACGGCGACCGTGGCCGCGCGGGCGGCGGGGGACAGGGTGCAGGCCAGCAGGGCAAGGGCCAAAAGGGCCGTGAGGCGGAGGAAATGGCGGGTGGCGGGCATTGGCAATGGGTCCGGATGCAGGGAAATCGGTTCAGCCTAACATGCGGCACGGCGGGCTGCGAACCAGGCTGTTGCAGATCAGTCGCGGCAGGTCGGTCCGCGATCCGGCGTGATCGTTGTGGCAAACGCGGGTTGGGCAAGCAGGAGCAGGCAGAGAAATCTGAAAATCGGCATCGGGGAAATCCATCGTCGGAAAGGCCGGAACCTTGCCGTTTCACGATGCCCCGAAGGCGCGCGCCCTGTCACCGACAAGGCGCGCCCCGGGGTCACTGCGTCCAGCGCACCTGCGCCAGTGGGTTGGCCTGGGTCGGCTGGTTGATCCACAGGCCCTCGATCCGGGCATCGGCCACGGTGGGGAAGGCCAGCTGGAACAGAAAACCGTTGACGTAGTCCCGGGCGATCAGCGTCTGCGCCTCGGCCAGCATGTCCGACCGTGCCGACGGGTCGGTGGTGGCGTTCAGGGTCGTCATCAGGGCCTGGAACTCTTCGCTGTCATACTGGAAGTAATAGTCGGGCCGGGCGTAGATGCCGATGTCGAGCGGTTCGGTATGGCTGACGATGGTCAGTCCGAAGCCCTTGCCCTTGAACACTTCCTCCAGCCATTGCGCCCATTCCAGGTTGGTGATCTCGGCCTCGATCCCGACATTGCGCAGCTGCGCGGCGATGATCTCTCCGCCGCGGCGCGCGTAGGAGGGCGGCGGCAGTTTCAGCGTGGTCTTGAACCCCTCGGCATAGCCCGCGTCCACCAGCAACATGCGCGCGCGGTCGGGGTCATGCGGCGACAGGCCGGTGAGGTCGACATAGTCGGGGTTGTGCGGCGCGAAATGCGTGCCGATGGGCGTGCCCAGGCCGAACATGGCGCCGTCAATGATCGCCTGCCGGTCGATGGCATGGGCCACCGCTTCGCGTACCTTCGGATTGTCGAAGGGCGGCTGCTTGTTGTTCATTGCCAGGATGGTTTCGCCCTCGGACGAGCCCAGCAGCACCTGGAAACGCGGGTCGGCCTGGAACTGGGGCAGGTTCTCGGGCGCGGGGTAGCCGGAAAACACGTCGATGTCCTGCGCCATCATGGCGGCGAAGGCAGCGGTCGGGTCCGAGATGAACTTGAACGTGGCCTCTGTCAGGTAGGGGGCATCCCCCCAGTAGTCGGCATTCTGGACCAGGCGCACGCTGTCGCCCTTGCGCCATTCCGCGAACTTGAACGGGCCGGTGCCGATGGGGGTTTGCTGGATGTCCTCGATGCTTTCGGGGGCCACCATGACCGCATCACCCCAGGCCAGGTTGAACAGCAGGTTGCCGTTGGGCGCGTTCAGCGACAGCTCGACCGTGGCCGGGTCGATCACCGTGACCTGGGCAATGTCGGAGAAGAGGGCCTTTTGCGCATTGGTGCTGTCCTCGGCCCGGGCGCGGTCGAGGCTGAACTTGACGTCCTCGGCGTCAAAGGTGGTGCCGTCGTGAAAGACGACACCCTCGGCGAGGTGGAAGGTATAGGTCAGCCCGTCGTCCGAAATCTCCCATGAGCGGGCCAGCGCCGGCACGATGGCGCCATCGCCGGTGAACCGGGTCAGACCTTCGAAGACATTGGAATAGAGCACGCTGTCGATCGCCCCGGCCGCGGCAGAGGTCGGGTCAAGGTGCGGCGGTTCCAGCTGGATCGCGATGGTCAGGTCGGTCTGCTGGGCGAGCGCCGCGGTCCCGCCCAGAAGGGCGGCGGCGAGGGTGAGGCGGAAGGTCATGTCGTTTCCCCTGTTGCTTTGGACCCGAGTGTTGCGCTTTGCCGGGCGCGGTTCAAGCACGGGCTGCAAATGGCCTCTGGTTCTGCGTTGCAGCAAATGATAGGTGGGTGCGCAACTTTGTTGCGCGAGGGGCGCCGGGCCTTGCCCGGTCCTTGCGCCACGCTCAGGGAGGAGGCCCAGGCGATGAGTGCAACCGCGAAGAAGACAGCGCCGATGGCGGAGGATATCCGCGCCCGCAAAGGCGGCGAACCGCTGGTCAGCCTGACGGCCTATACCACGCCGATGGCGCAGATGATGGACGCGCATTGCGATTTCGTGCTGGTGGGCGACAGCGTCGGCATGGTGCTGCACGGGCTGCCCTCGACCCTGGGCGTGACGATGGAGATGATGATCCTGCACGGCCAGGCGGTGGCGCGGGGCCTATCGAGCGCCATGATGGTGATCGACATGCCCTTTGGATCCTACGAGGGAAGCCCCCAGCAGGCGTTCCGCAACGCCGCGCGGCTGATGGCCGAAACCGGCGCGGGCGCGGTCAAGCTGGAAGGTGGGGTAGAGATGGCGCCGACAATTGCCTTCCTGGTGAAACGGGGCATCCCGGTCATGGCCCACATCGGGCTGACGCCGCAGTCGATCAACACGCTGGGCGGCTACAAGGTGCAGGGGCGCGGCACGGCGGGCGAGGCCCTGATGGCCGACGCGCGTGCGGTGGCCGAGGCGGGGGCCTTTTCCGTGGTTCTGGAAAAGGTGCCGGCCTCGCTGGCCGATGCGGTGACGCAGGCGGTGCCGATCCCGACCATCGGCATCGGCGCGGGCGCCGGCTGTGACGGGCAGATCCTCGTGGTGGACGACATGCTGGGGCTGTTCACGGCCTTCAAGGCGAAATTCGTGAAACGCTATGCGACCCTGGGCGCGGACGGCGAGGCGGCGATTGCCGACTATGCGCGCGAGGTGCGCGCGCGGAGCTTCCCCGCGCCGGAACATGTCTTTGGCGACGACGCGCCGGAGGGCAAGGCATGATCGCGCCGATCATCCGCAGCGTCGCCGAGCTGCGCCAGCTGACCGACGGCTGGCATCGCGCGGGCGACACCATCGGCGCGGTGCCGACGATGGGCGCGCTGCACGACGGCCACCTGAGCCTTGTCGCGGCGGCCAAGGAACGCTGCGACCGGGTGATCGTGACGATTTTCGTCAATCCACGGCAGTTCAACAGCCGCGAGGATTACGAGAAATACCCCCGTACCGAACATGACGATGCCCGCAAGCTGGAGCGCTTTGCCGTCGATGCGATCTTTGTGCCTGACGGGGACGAGATGTACCCGCAGGGGTTTGCGACGGGTGTTTCCGTGTCCGGCCTGACCGACGTGTTGTGCGGCGCGCACCGGCCCGGGCATTTCGACGGGGTGGCGACCGTTGTCACCAAGCTGTTGTTGCAGACCGCCGCTGACCGGGCCTTTTTCGGCGAGAAGGACTGGCAGCAATTGCAGGTGGTGCGGCGGCTGGTGGCCGATCTGAACATTCCCGCCGAGATCGTGGGCTGCCCGACGATCCGCGAGATCGACGGGCTGGCCATGTCCTCGCGCAACCTGCTGTTGTCGGACATGGCACGGGCGCGGGCGGCGGCCCTGAACGAGGCTTTGGAAGAGATGGCCGAGGGGCTGCGTGGCGGACGCACGGCACAGGATCTGCGCCCGGCGGCAGAGGCGCGGCTGTCGGCGGCGGGCTTTACTGAGGTGGAATACCTGGACCTGCGGGCCAATGACGACCTGTCGCTGCTGGAGCGTCCCGAGCGGCCCGCGCGCTTGCTGGTCGCGGCCTGGTTGGCCGGGGTGCGTCTGATCGACAATATCGCGGTGTGACCGGCGGGCGGACGCTGTTTCGCGCTTTGCGCGAAAGGCGCCCCGCCCACCGTCCCATTCGCGTTGCGCCTCAGGGCAACAGCAGTTTTTCCAGCGTGCGGCCCATGACCTTGGCGCTGTCCAACATATCCGTGACGCCGACCCATTCATCGGGTTTGTGCGCCAGTTCCAGCACCCCCGGCCCGTAGGCGATGCAGTTCTGCAAGCGCCCGATCCGGTCGATGTGCTTCTGGTCGTAGGACCCGGGCGAGGCGACGTAATCCGGCGCCTGCCCCAGCACGTCGGCGATGGCCTCGGCCACGGTTGTCACCACCGGGGCGTCCTGCGCCGTCATCGAAGGGTCGATGCGGTTGATGTCGCGGATCGCGTAATCGAACCGGGGGCGGCGTGCCTTGAGGTCTTCGAGCAGGGCAATGACCTCGCCGCGCACCTCGTCATAGGCCTCTTCGACCAGGAACCGGCGGTCGATCACCATGCGGCAGCTGTCGGGGACGTTGGGCGCGGGCAGGCCGGTGAAATCTTCCAGTTCCGGCTCGCCCCCGTGGACCGAGTTGATGTTGAGCGTCGACTGCCGCGCGGCCTCTGGCGTGACGGGCATGGCGGTTTCGCGTGTGGTCAGGGCGGGGAACAGCCGGTCCTCGAAGGCCTGCATCACCGCGCCCATGTGGCGCACGGCGCAATCACCGAGAAAGGGCATCGAGCCATGCGCGATCTCTCCCTTGGTCTCGATCTCGGCCCACCAGGCGCCGCGATGGCCGAGGCAGATGCGGTCCTTGTTCAGCGGTTCGGGGATGATGACGTGCTGCACCCGGTCGGGCGAGAAATAACCAAGCTGGGCCAGGTGCGCGACGCCGCCGTAGCCGCCGGTTTCCTCGTCCGCGGTGCCGGAAATCTCGATGGCGCCGACATACTCGGGATATTCGGCGATGAAGCATTCGGCGGCGATGATCGAGGCGGCCAGCCCGCCCTTCATGTCGCAGGTGCCCCGGCCATAGATCCGGTCGCCGTCCAGTTCGGCGCCAAAGGGATCGCGGGTCCAGCCGTTGCCGACCTCGACCACGTCGATATGGCTGTTGAAATGCACGCATTGGCCGGGGCGCGTTCCCTCGCGGCGGGCGATCACGTTCCAGCGCGGGTAGCGGTCGCTGTCGCCGGGCGCGCCCTCTGCCCGGATCAGCTCGCAGGTGAACCCCGATGGCGCAAGGCGTTGTTGCAAGAGCTCGCAGATCTCGCGGTAGTGCCGGCCCGGCGGGTTCAGCGTGGGCAGGCGGACAAGGGCCTGGGTCAGCGCGATCAGGTCGTCGCGTGCGGCGTCGATCCGCGCGAAAAGGGAATCTGTCATGCGCGAAGTCTCTGCCGCTTGGCGCGGCGGCGCAAGGGGGCGCGGCGCGCGCTCAGGGCAGGTGCAGGCGGGGTGCCTTGCCCAAGGGGGTATCCCCCAGCGTGACCTGACCCGCGTCGAAGACCAGGGGCAGGTCGCGACGGCCTTCGCTGGCATGCTCAAGTGTGTCCGCCAGCGTGGCGGGGATGAGGCCGGACCGGCGGGCGCTGTCCACCAGGGCGGGCCACTGTGTTGCGGTGAGCGCCAGTTTGCCCTTGGCGCGTCCCTGCGCGTCGATCTCCAGCAGGCCGGTGGCGTCCAGCTGGGCCCCGCCGGTCGTATAGCTGCCCTGACGCAGGTCGATCCTTGCCGGTTTCGGCATGGCCCCGGCAAGACTGTCGAGCTGCCAATCCCGGTCAAAGGTGATCTCGGCCCTCAGGGCAAGCCCGTTGTCCGCCGGCGTTCCCGCGAATCCGGCGCTCATTCCCAGGCGGTAGAGACCCGGCGTTCCCGCCACGTCCAGCAGCCCGATGCGCAGGTCGGCCAGCGAGATGTTGCCCTGCCGAAACGTGTCCGCCTCGAGGTTGGCGCGCAGGATCACGTCCTCGGCATCGTGGATCAGCGAGGCACGCAGGCCGGCGCTTTGCACCGTGACCGGGCCGGAGGGCAGGGTCACGGTCTGGCTGTCGGGCCAGACCAGGATGCGGTGTCCGGGCCGGTAGGTCAGCCCCAGCACCTGAAAGAAGTCCCCCTGCCAGCCGATGCCGCCTGCGGTGTCCATCAGCACGACATCGTTCAGCGTGGCGTCCAGCCGGCTGGGAAAGCCGCGCACGGTCAGCGAGGAATACTCTGCCTGCCAGCCCTCGGCACGCCGTGCCTCGAACCAGTCGGCAATGTCCGCTTTCAGGGCCCGGGAGGAGGTCAGCCAGAGCCCCGACCAGGCCAGCCCCAGCGCCAAGGTCACGGCAAAGATCCAACGTGCCACGCGTGCCCCCCTTTTCCTGCCGCACCCGATCGTGTTTACAGGCGCCCAGCGGGAAGGACCAGAATGATGACGCTTTGGGTGTTCGGATACGCCTCACTTCTTTGGAACCCGGGGTTTCCGGTGGCGGAACGGGTGCAGGCGCGGCTCTATGGCTATGCGCGCAGTTTCTGCATGTATTCGATCCACCATCGCGGCACCGAGGAAAAGCCGGGGCTGGTGCTGGCCCTGGACGAGCAGGACGGCGCCAGTTGCGACGGGCTGGCCCTGCGCGCCGCACCGGGCAGCGAGGAAGAGACGCTGGCCTACCTGCGCGAACGTGAACTGGTGTCCTCGGCCTACCTGGAAAAACGGCTGGAACTCAGCCTGACCGACGGGCGCCATGTCGAGGCGGTGGCCTATGTGATCGACCCGCATCACGTCCAGTATTGCCACCTGCCGCTGGAAGAACAGGCGCGGCTGATCGCGCGGGCGCATGGCGGGCGCGGGCCGAACACGGAATACCTGTACAATACCGCCGCCCACCTGGACGAGATCGGCGTCCCGGACGCCGATCTGCACTGGCTGGTGCGCGAGGTGAAGGCGCTGTCGCGGGACAACTAGCGGAGGCAGGCGGTCACTTGGTCGGGCCGCTGTGAACGCAGCTTTGACGGCCTCGGGACAACTGTTGCGCAAAGCGCCGCTTTTCCCGGCGCGACGGCGGAATTGTTCATAACTTCTTGGCTCTGTGGCCTTAAACCCCTAGGTATAGCACGAGAGAACAAGTGTCAGGTGTCCGATGGACCAGCCCGACCGCGAGGCCGAGCCACATTTCAGCCAGCCCTTCCGCCAGGTGGTCCTCATGCTGGCGGTGTTGGGCCTGTCGGGCTTTGGCGGCTTTCTGGCCCTGCCGCGCGTTCTGCCGGTGTTCCAGTCGAACCCCTATCTCAACGGTTTCATCCTGATCGTTTTTGTGGTCGGTGTGCTGGCCTGTTTCTGGCAGGTGGCGCAGCTGATGGTCTCGGTCCAGTGGATCGAGCGGTTCACCGCGCGGGGCGACCAGGGCGTGCGGGCCACGCCGCCGCGCCTGCTGGCACCGCTGGCCGCGCTCTTGCGGTCGCGCCGGGACAAGCGGATGCAGATCACGGCGACCTCGACCCGGTCGATCCTCGACTCCGTGGCGCAGCGGATCGACGAGGCGCGCGAGATCACGCGTTACATCGTGTCCCTGCTGATCTTCCTGGGCCTGCTGGGCACCTTCTACGGGCTGGCCACCGTGGTGCCCGCGCTGGTCGAAACCATCCAGAGCCTTGCCCCGCAGGAGGGCGAAACCGGCACCGCCGCCTTTGCCCGCCTGATGTCGGGGCTGGAGGGGCAGCTGGGTGGCATGGGCGTGGCCTTTGCCAGCTCGCTGCTGGGCCTGGCCTGTTCGCTGGTCGTCGGCCTGCTGGAGCTGTTCGCGGGCCACGGCCAGAACCGCTTTTACCGCGAGCTTGAGGAATGGCTGTCGTCGATCACCCGGCTGGGCTTTTCCCACGATGGCGAGGGGCCGGACCTTGGCCCGGCGGGGCTGGTGCTGGACCAGATGGCCGAGCAGATGGACCGCCTTCAGTACCTCTTCGCCGAGGCGGAACAGGGCCGGTCCGAAGTGGATACGCGGCTGGCGCAACTGGCCGACAGCGTCGAGCGCCTGACCGAGCGGATCGAGGCGACATCGCCTTCTGCCTCGTCGCTGGCGCGGATCGCCGAGGGGCAGGAGCTGCTGGCGCAGGCGATCCGGGAAAAGGAAAGTGACGAGGGGCTGGATGCCGAAAGCCGAATGCGGCTGAGGTCCATCGACGTGCAGATGCTGCGCATCCTCGAGGAAATCAGCGCGGGCCGGCAGGAAAGCATGGCCGAACTGCGGACCGACCTTGCGGCGCTGTCGCGGTCGCTGGGCACGACCCGCAATAGCCGGCCCCGCGGGGACGGGTGACGCATGGCCCTGTCGCGACGCACAGGTGCGCGCTTTCAGGCCTCGATCTGGCCGGGTTTCGTGGATGCGATGACCGGCCTTCTGCTGGTGCTGACCTTTGTCCTGTCGATCTTCATGGTCATGCAGTTCGTGCTGAACGAGACGATCTCGGGGCAGGAAAGCGAACTGGACACGCTCAGCGCCGAGATCACGGCCCTGTCCAAGGCGCTGGGCGTGGAACGCACCCGCGCAACGCGGCTGGAAACAGAACTGGGCCGCATGACCTCGACGCTGAGCGACCGTGACCTGCAACTGGCCGAACAGCAGACCATCATCGACAGCCTGACCGCCACCCGCGACAGGCAGGCGGATCAGCTTGCCGCCGCTGCCGCCCGCATCGCGACCTTCGAAGAGCGCGTGGCCACCCTGTTGCTGGAGCGGGACACGGCGCGCGACGAGGTTCAGGACCTGACCGTCGCCCGCGACGCCCTGGCCGAAGAACGCGACGAACTGACCGACGAACGCGATGCGCTGACCGCCGCGCTTGCCACGGCCCGAAGCGAGATCGACGAACAGGCGGAAGCCGCCAGGCTGGCCGCCGCCCGGCGCGAGGCGATGGAGGCGCTGATCACCGATCTGCGCACCCGTAACGCGGACCGTGACGCGCGCATCGCCGCGCTGTCCGCCGATCTCGACGAGGCCGAAAAAGCCCTGACCGCAGAGGAACAGGCCAAGCTGGCCGAGGCAGAGGCGGCTGCCGCCCTTCGCAAGCGGCTGGAAGAGGCGGATGCGGAGCTGACCGCCATGACGCTGGCCCTGGAACAGGAGCGCGCCCGGGCCGAGGAGACGCTGACCCTGCTGGCGGCGGCCCGAGAGGCGGAAAAGGACCTGAACGCGCAACTGGCGGCGGCGTTGCTTGCCCGGCAACAGCAAGGTGACGACCTGCAAGCGCGCATCGACGCGCTGGAGGCGCAATTGGCCGAGGCGCGGCGGAACGAAACCCGCCTGACCGCGCAACTGGCCGACCTGCGGGATGAAAGCGCGCTGGAGGCGCAGCGGCTCAAGGCCCGGATCGACGACGCGACGGCGCGCATCGCCCGGCTGGAGGCGGACCTGGACGCGGCCGCAAAGGCCGGTGAGAAACTGACCGCCGGGCTTGGCCCGACCGAGGCACCGCCCGCAACGCTGCAGACGCAGGTGGATGCGGCGCTGGCCCGCATCACCGAGCTGGAGGCGGCCCTGTCGCTGGCACGGCAGGACGAGGCCAGGCTGAACGAGGAACTGGCCGTGGCGCTTGCCGATGGCGAGCGCGAGGCGCGCGCCCTGCAAAGCCGCATCGACGCGGCGCTGGCCCGGATCTCGGAGCTTGAGGAAACGCTGGCCGATGCACGGGCGCAGGGGGCGCAGACCGACAGCCGCCTTGCGGAGCTGCGCGGCGACCTGACCGAGGCCCTGAAGGCGCAGCGCGACGCCGAACAGGCGCTGGCGCGGGAAACGGCGGCACGCACCCTGGCCGAACGTGCCCTGAAGGACGCGCAGGCCGAGGCCGCGGCGCGCGCCTCGCGGCTGACGGATCTTTCCGCGCAACTGGCCCAGGCGCTGGCCCGGCTGGCCGAGGCAGAGGCGCTCCGGACCGAGTTGGAGGCGCTGCGGGCGCGCAACGAAGCGCTGGTCTCGGACCTGTCGGCGGCCGAGGGGCAGGCTGATGATCGCGCCGCGGCGCTGGCCGAACTGCGGGCAGAACGGGACCGGCTGGACGCCGCGCTGACGCGCGCGCGGGGGGACGTGGGCGATGCGCGCGGCGCCGTGGCCTCGTTGCAGGACCAGGTGGCCGCGCTGGAGGCGCAACTGGCCCAGGCTCAGGGACGTGTGACCGAGCGGACGGAACTGATCGAAGGCCTGCGCGGGCAGGTGGCCCAGGTCCAGGCGCAGCTGGATTCGGCCCTGAAACGGGTCGAGGATCGCGGCGACCGGATCGACCGTCTGCAAAGCGAGAATGCCGATCTGTCGGCGCGCCTGGCCCGGCTGGGCGGTGAGGCGGCGCAGCAGGATGCCGCGGTTGCCGCGCTGCGGGCGACGAACACGCGCTTGTCGGCGGACCTCGATGCGGCCCGCGCCCGCGCGAGCGAGCGCGACGCCCAGATGGCCCGCCTGCAGCAGGAGCTGGCGCAGGCCGAGGCCCGGGCCGAGGACCGCACCGCCGAGGCCGCCGAGCTGGAGGTGCTTCGCGGTGAACTGGCGCAGCTGCGCACCCGGCTCGAGGCCTCGCAGGCGCGCGCGGCACAGGGCCTGACCCGTGTCATCTCGTTGGAAGCCGAGAACGCGGACCTTGGCCGCCGGCTGGCCGAGGCGGATGGCCGGGGGGCGGCCAAGGACGCGGAACTGGACCTGCTCAAGGCCCGGATCGACCGGATTGCCTCGGAGCTGGATGCCTTGCGGTCCCGTGATGCGCGGCGCGATGCGGTGATCGCCGAGTTGCGCCAGCAATTGGCCGAGGCCGAGGCCCGGGCCGCCGAACAGAGCGACGACACCCGCACGCTGGAGGAAAAGCTGGCCGCCGCATTGGCCGCGCGCATGGCCGCGGAGACGACGGTTGATGAAACACGCGACCGGCTTGCCGCGGCCCTTGCCGCGCAGGAGGCGGCGGAACTGAAACTGGACGCGCGGCTGGACGAGGTCGAGGAGCGGCAGATCCTGCTCAACACGGCGCGTGAAAAGCTGGCCCTGACGGAGGAACGCGCGACCAAGGCCGAACTGCAGGTCGAGGCGCTGAACCAGAACGTGGCCGAGTTGCGCCGGCAACTGAGCGAGCTGCAGGCGCTTCTGGATGATTCCAAGGCCCGCGACGCGGCGGCCGAGGTCCGGCTGCAGAACCTCGGGTCGGAACTGAACGCGGCGATCGCGCGTGTGGCGCAGGAAGAACGGCGCCGCCGCCTGGCCGAAGAGGCGCGCCGCAAGGCTGAAGAGGAAAAGCGCAAGCTTGAGGAAGAAAGGGCCAAAAGGCTGGAGGCCGAGAAGAAGGACCTGGAGAGCTATCGCTCCGAGTTCTTTGGCAAGCTGCGCGCGGTCGTGGGCGACCGCGAAGGCATCCGGATCGAGGGTGACCGTTTCGTGTTCTCGTCAGAGGTGCTGTTCGAGGTGGGGTCGGCCGATCTTTCGGCGGCAGGTCGGCGCGAGATCGAGAAGGTCTCGCAGATCCTGCGCGACATTTCCGGGGACATTCCTCAGGGCATAGATTGGGTGATCCGGGTGGACGGTCATACCGACAGCCAGAAGATTCGTCCGGGCGGAGATTTTGCCGACAACTGGGAGCTCAGCCAGGCGCGGGCATTGTCCGTGGTGCGCGACATGATCGACAACTACGACATTCCGCCCAACCGGCTGTCCGCCAACGGGTTTGGCGAGTTCCAGCCGATCGATCCCGCGGACACGCCGGAGGCGCGGGCGCGGAACCGGCGCATCGAGTTGAAACTGACGGAACGCTGATCTCCGGGCGGCAAGTGCGTTGCAACGCGCTTGCGTCGCGCTCAGTTCGAGACGGTCACATGTGCGAAGCGATGGGCGATGACCTTGCCGTCGCGGGTCAGCCTGGCACGGCCCAGGTATTCCCCGGCAGGCCAGCCCGAGGGAGGGGCCTTGCGACCCACGGCCCGCATCTGGCTGGCCTGGTCGCTGTCCAACGTGATGGCGCGGCGAAACAGGTCGGTCCCGGCAGGGCTTTCCGCTGAAAGCGTCAGGACGTCGCCGGGCTGGGCGTAGCCCAGGTGGGCATAGACGACCATCGCCTCGTCCGGGCCCAGGGTTGGACGCCGGGCAGAGCCGTCGCCCACCGCCTGCAGTGTCGGCACCGCATCCGAGAACCCGGCGGTGACGAGGCCCGTCCTTGTATAGGCGGGCGGTTCGGTCCAGAGAGACGGGCCGGGATCGCCGCAGGTGCCCGTGGCCTCGGGGCGGAAAGGGTCGACCACCTGGCCGTCGCGCAGGAGCGTCAGGTGCACATGGGGGTGGTTCGTCTGCCCCGAGAGGCCGACAAGGCCCAGCGGATCACCGGGTTGAACCAGGTCGCCAGGCGCGACCGAGACAGAGCCGAGCCGCAAGTGGCAATAGAGCGTCTGCCAGCCCCCGCCGTGATCGATCAGCACCGCGTTTCCGCAGGCATTTTCCGAGGTGACGCCCCGCATCAACCGGTCATCGGGCATCGAATCCCGGGTGCGTTTGACCACGCCGGGCGCGGCGGCCAGAACCGTCACACCCTCACCGATGGCACCAAAGTCGAGCAGGGCAAAATCCGTGCCCTTGTGCCCGTCGCGGGAATTGATGCCGCAGGCGAAATCCCTGTGTCGGCCCTGCGTGGGGTCGTTGTCGACGTAATCCTCGATGAAACAGGTCTCGCCCAGGGTGCAATCCAGCGGCACCGAAAGGCGAAAATCCTCCGCCCCGGCAGGCGGGACGGAGGAGATCAGGGCCAGCGCGGCCGCAAGGGCGGCGCGCGCGTGCGTCATTCCGCGGTCAAAAGCGGCGGCTTCTTGGAACCGAGGCGCGGGTTGTCCGGGCCGCTGAGGTCGAGGAACAGCTCGCCATCGCGGACCGAAACCTTGACCACACCGCCCTTGGCCAGCTTGCCGAAGAGCAGTTCCTCGGCCAGCGGCTTCTTGATGTGCTCCTGGATCACGCGCCCCAGCGGGCGGGCGCCCATCTTGTCATCGTAGCCCTTGTCCGCCAGCCATTCGGCAGCGGGCTTGGTCAGCTCGATGGTCACGTTGCGATCCATGAGCTGCGCTTCAAGCTGCAGTACGAACTTTTCGACAACCTGCAGGATGGTGTCCTTGGGCAGCGGTGCAAAGCTGATCACCGCGTCCAGGCGGTTGCGGAATTCCGGCGTGAAGGTCCGCTCGATGGCCGCCGTGTCCTCGCCCTCGCGGCGGTCGCGGCCAAAGCCGATGGCCGACTTGGCCTGTTCGGTCGCCCCGGCGTTCGAGGTCATGATCAGGATCACGTTGCGGAAGTCCACCGTGCGACCGTTGTGATCGGTCAGCGAGCCGTGGTCCATGACCTGCAGCAGGATGTTGTAGACATCCGGGTGCGCCTTCTCGATCTCGTCCAGCAGCAGCACGCAGTGCGGGTGCTGGTCGACGCCGTCGGTCAACTGGCCGCCCTGGTCAAAGCCGACATATCCCGGAGGCGCGCCGATCAGGCGAGAGACCGCGTGTTTCTCCATGTACTCGGACATGTCGAAGCGCAGCAGTTCCACGCCAAGGCTGTCCGCCAATTGCTTGGCAACCTCGGTCTTGCCGACGCCGGTCGGGCCTGCGAACAGATAGTTGCCGATGGGCTTTTCCGGTTCGCGCAGGCCGGCACGGGCCAGCTTGATCGCCGAGCTGAGGGCCTCGATCGCCTTGTCCTGGCCAAAGACCACGCGCTTGAGGGTGTTTTCCAGGTCCTTGAGCACCTCTGCGTCGTCCTTGGAGACGTTTTTCGGGGGGATGCGGGCGATCTTGGCCACGACCTCCTCGATCTCCTTGGTGCCGATGGACTTGCGCCGCTTGGAGGCGACCACAAGGTGCTGCGCCGCGCCGGCCTCGTCGATCACGTCGATGGCCTTGTCGGGCAGCTTGCGGTCATTGATGTAGCGCGCCGAAAGCTCCACGGCGGTCTTGATGGCGTCGCCAGTGTATTTGACGCTGTGGTGCTCCTCGAAATAGGGCTTCAGGCCCTTGAGGATCTTCACGGTGTCCTCGACCGACGGCTCGTTCACGTCGATCTTCTGGAACCGGCGGGACAGGGCGCGATCCTTTTCGAAGTGCTGGCGGAATTCCTTGTAGGTGGTCGACCCCATCGTGCGCAGCTTGCCGCCCTGCAGCGCGGGCTTCAGCAGGTTGGAGGCATCCATTGCCCCGCCAGAGGTGGCCCCGGCGCCGATCACGGTGTGGATCTCGTCGATGAAGAGCACCGCGTCGGGGTGTTCCTCAAGCTCCTGCACCACGGCCTTGAGCCGCTCCTCGAAGTCGCCGCGATAGCGCGTGCCGGCCAGCAGCGCACCCATGTCGAGCGAGTAGATGGTGGTGTTCGCCAGCACCTCGGGGGTTTCGCCAGCGACGATCTTGCGTGCCAGCCCTTCGGCGATGGCGGTCTTGCCCACGCCGGGATCACCCACCAGAAGCGGGTTGTTCTTGCGGCGGCGGCAGAGCACCTGGATGCAGCGCTCGACCTCGGCATTGCGGCCGATCAGCGGATCGACGTCGCCGTCACGCGACTTGGCGTTGAGATCGACACAGTATTTCGCCAGTGCCGATTCCTTGTCCGAACCGGGGGCGGCGGCCTCGGCCTGCTGCGCCTCTTCCTCGGCCTCGGTTGCGCCCTGGACAGGCCGCGCCTCGCCGTAGGCGGGGTTCTTGGCGACGCCATGCGCGATGAAATTCACCGCGTCGTAGCGCGTCATGTCCTGTTCCTGCAGGAAGTAGGCGGCATTCGATTCGCGTTCGGCGAAGATGGCGACCAGGACGTTTGCGCCCGTCACCTCGGTCCGGCCCGAGGACTGGACGTGGATCGCCGCGCGCTGGATCACGCGCTGGAACGCAGCGGTCGGCACCGCCTCGGACCCTTCGACATCGGTCACGAGGTTCGACAGATCGTCGTCGATGAATTCGACCAGCGTGGTGCGCAGCTCCTCGGTGTCGACCGAGCAGGCTTTCATCACGCGGGAGGCATCCGGTTCGTCGATCAGCGCAAGAAGAAGGTGTTCAAGCGTGGCGAATTCATGGCTGCGAGAGTTCGCCAACGCCAGCGCCGAATGAATTGCCTGCTCAAGTGTGTTCGAGAATGAAGGCACGGGAGTGCTCCTCTTGTCTGCGCCGATCCGTGAGGATCAGCATTGCCTCATAGTATTAAAGTTTGGTCGATTGCGGCCACTCTTCAAGTTTTTTCTCAAGGTTCCTGCATCACTTTTGGACAAACGGGCGAAACCTGCCGTGTGCGTGATCAGAACCGGTCCTTGCGCGCGCGCACCTCTGCAAAGACCTCTGCATCCGTTCCGCCCGGCAGGCCGACGGCCCGTTTCACGCTGTCGGTGGTGGCTCGGAGGAAGGGATTTGTTTCAAGTTCGACCGAAAGCGGCACCTGTGCGGTGGGCCGCCCCTCGGCGCGGGCTGCGTCGATCTCCCGCTTGCGAGAGATAAGCGCTTGGTTCTCCGGTTCAATGGTCAGGGCAAATGCGGCATTCGCCGTTGTGTATTCATGTCCCGAGTATACCACGGTTTCCGGGGGCAGAGAGGCCAGCTTTTCCAGACTATCCCACATCATCTGAGGCGTGCCCTCGAAGATGCGCCCGCATCCCAGGGCCATCAGGCTGTCGGCGGTAAAGACAGCGCCGCCGCGGGGGTAGTAATACGCGATATGGCCCAGCGTATGGCCCGGAACGGCGATCACCTCGCAGAGGCCATCCCCGGTGCCGCCGGAAAACCCCGGGTCCAGCGCCATGTCCAGTTTCGGCAGCTTGTCCACTTCGGCCTTCGGTCCCATGACAGGGCAGCCGTATTTCTCGCGCAGCTCGGCGACACCGCCGACGTGGTCGTGATGGTGGTGCGTGATCATGATGACGCCCAGCGACCAGCCACGGGCCTCCAGCGCCTCGATGATCGGCCCGGCCTCGGGGGCGTCGATCAGCGCCACGCCGTCGGGGCCGTGGACAAGGTAGGCGTAGTTGTCCGAGAGGCAGGGGACGGTCACGATCTCGAGGGGCATGGTCTTTCCTTCGCGGCTTTGTCAGGATGCGCACATCGTCAGAGTGGCGCATCGGGGCTGGGGTATCAATGCATCTGGATGTGCAGGTGTTGCGCGATTTCTACTACCGCAGTGCGCTGGGGCGCGCGGCGCAAAAGATCCTGCGCACTCAGGTTCAGCGTTTCTGGCCCGAGACGAAGGGCCAGACGGTGGTGGGCTATGGCTTTGCCGTGCCCATGCTGCGCCCCTACCTGAAAGAGGCGCGCAGGGTTGTTGCCCTGATGCCCGCGCCGCAGGGGGTCATGACCTGGCCCGCCGGTATGCCCAATGTCTCGGTGCTCAGCGAAGAAACGCTCTGGCCGCTGGAGACGGGCCATACCGACCGCTTGATTCTGATGCACGGGCTGGAAACCTCGGAACGGCCGTCGGACCTGCTGGACGAGGCGTACCGCGTGCTGGGGCCGGGGGGCAGGGCGCTGTTCATCCTGCCGAACCGGGCGGGGATCTGGGCGCGGGCGGATCACACGCCTTTCGGCTATGGGCGGCCCTATTCGCTGGGCCAGCTCGAGGCGCAACTGAAACGGCATGACTTCGTCCCCGAGGCGCATGTCTCGGTGCTGTACCAGCCGCCATCGACCCGCCGGTTCTGGATGAAGACCGGCCCGGTCTGGGAACGCATGGGCCGCGCGGTGCCCGTGACGGCGGGCGGTGTCATGATGGTCGAGGCCTCCAAGCGGCACCCGCCGTCGCGCCGCGGGGTGGGCGAGGCCGCCAAGGTTCTCAATCCGCTGGAGGTGCTCAGTCCGGCGGGCAAGGCCAAGCCGATCTGAGCCCGCCCCGGAGGCGCCAAGGGACCGGATTCTGCCCTGTGCGGGCAAATCCGGGGCCAAAAGGCTCTGTGACCTGCGGCAAATGCGGTCAGAGGCGCCCAAAACTGCCCGGGAATCGTGCATTTGCAGCAAAAACTGTGGCTTTGAGGCACCTTGGCAGAGCACGAAAGGTCGCACTAAAAGGGGCGTTTTTGCCAAGCCATTGAAAACAATACATTTAGCGCAAGCGTTTATCTTTCCTAAGCATGTTGCGAGGTGGGGGAGGCTCTGCTACATCCGCCACGATTTGATTGCTTTGACGCAGGTCAAGGTATGGAAACGCTGCCAGACGCCGCCCCGGACCCGGGGCGCGCGTAACATGGCGGCTTACTATCGGAAGGGTGGACGTGTCTGACTCAGCATCGATTTCCTCCGGCATCGCAGAGCGCTATGCCACCGCCGTCTTCGAGATCGTGAAGGAGGCCGGCGAGCTTCCCACGCTCGAAGGCAACCTGGATGATCTCTCTGCCGCGCTGGATGAAAGCGCTGACCTGCGGGATCTCCTGGTGAACCCCGTCTACTCGCGCGATGCGCAGGGCGCCGCCATCAAGGCCGTCGCCTCGAAGATGGGCCTGATGCCGGCCATGACCAACGTGCTGGGGCTGATGGCCTCCAAGCGCCGCCTCTTCGTGGTCCCGCAGATGGTCACCCTCCTGCGCGAGATGATCGCAAAGGAAAAAGGCGAAGTCACTGCAGAAGTGACCTCTGCCCAGGCCCTGACCGATGCCCAGGCGGCCCAGCTGGCGGACGCGCTGAAGGCAAAGGTCGGCAAGGATGTAAAGATCAATGCGACCGTCGATGAAAGCCTCATCGGCGGTCTTGTCGTCAAGGTGGGCTCGAAGATGATCGACACGTCGATCCGTGCGAAGCTCAACTCCCTCCAGAATGCAATGAAAGAGGTCGGATAAATGGGTATCCAAGCTGCAGAGATTTCTGCGATCCTGAAGGACCAGATCAAGAACTTCGGCCAGGACGCCGAAGTTGCCGAGATCGGTCGCGTGCTCTCGGTCGGTGACGGTATCGCCCGTGTCTACGGCCTCGACAACATCCAGGCGGGTGAAATGGTCGAGTTCCCCGGCGGCATCATGGGCATGGCGCTGAACCTGGAAACCGACAACGTCGGTATCGTGATCTTCGGCTCCGACCGGGACATCAAGGAAGGCGACACCGTCAAGCGCACCAACTCCATCGTGGACGTGCCCGCCGGCGAGGCCCTGCTGGGCCGCGTTGTCGACGGTCTGGGCAACCCGCTGGACGGCAAGGGCCCGATCGAGGCGTCCGAGCGCCGCGTCGCGGACGTCAAGGCGCCGGGCATCATCCCGCGTAAATCGGTGCACGAACCGATGGCAACCGGCCTCAAGGCCGTCGACGCCATGATCCCGATCGGTCGTGGCCAGCGCGAGCTGATCATCGGCGACCGTCAGACCGGCAAGACCGCTGTCGCCCTCGACGCGATCCTGAACCAGAAGTCGTACAACGACGCGGCCAAGGACGACTCGGAAAAGCTGTACTGCGTCTACGTCGCCGTCGGGCAGAAGCGCTCGACCGTGGCCCAGCTGGTGAAGAAGCTGGAAGAGACCGGCGCCATCGACTACTCGATCGTCGTGGCCGCCACCGCCTCCGACCCGGCCCCGATGCAGTTCCTGGCGCCCTACGCCGCGACCGCGATGGCCGAGTACTTCCGCGACAACGGCAAGCACGCGCTGATCATCTACGATGACCTGTCCAAGCAGGCCGTGTCCTACCGCCAGATGTCCCTGCTGCTGCGCCGCCCGCCGGGCCGCGAAGCTTACCCGGGCGACGTTTTCTACCTCCACTCGCGCCTGCTGGAGCGTTCGGCAAAGCTGAACGAGGACAACGGTGCCGGCTCGCTGACCGCGCTGCCGATCATCGAAACCCAGGGCGGCGACGTGTCGGCCTTTATCCCGACCAACGTGATCTCGATCACCGACGGCCAGATCTTCCTCGAAACCGAGCTGTTCTACCAGGGCATCCGCCCCGCCGTGAACACCGGTCTGTCGGTGTCGCGCGTGGGTTCGTCGGCTCAGACCAACTCGATGAAATCGGTTGCCGGCCCGATCAAGCTGTCGCTCGCCCAGTACCGCGAGATGGCCGCCTTCGCGCAGTTCGGCTCCGACCTCGACGCCGCCACCCAGCAGCTGCTGAACCGTGGTTCGCGCCTGACCGAGCTGATGAAGCAGCCGCAGTACTCGCCGCTGACCAACGCCGAGATCGTCGTCGTCATCTGCGCCGGTACGCTGGGCTACCTCGACAAGGTCAAGGTCTCTGACGTGGGCCGTTTCGAGAAGGGCCTGCTGGCCCATGTCCGTGGCAAGCACCAGGATCTGCTGGATTGGATCACCAACGAAGATCCCAAGATCAAGGGTGACAACGAAGCCAAGATCAAAGCGGTTCTCGACGAATACGCCGCCGACTTCTCGTAAGGGGATCATCAGATGCCCAGCCTGAAGGACCTAAAAAACAGGATCGAGAGCGTCAAGTCGACGCGCAAGATCACCAAGGCCATGCAGATGGTCGCGGCAGCAAAACTGCGCCGCGCCCAGGACGCGGCCGAGGCGGCCCGCCCCTACGCGGAACGCTTCAATGGTGTGATGGCGTCGCTCGCGGCCTCGGTCGGTGACAGTGATGCAGCTCCCCGCCTTCTGGCGGGGACCGGCAAGTCGGACGTGCAACTGCTGGTGGTCATGACCTCCGAGCGGGGGCTCTGCGGCGGCTTCAACACCAACATTGTGAAGCTGGCAAAGACCCATGCCGAAAAGCTCCAGGCCGAAGGCAAGACGGTCAAGATCCTGACCGTCGGCAAAAAGGGCCGCGAGCAGCTGAAGCGTGACTACGGCAATCTCTTCGTGGGACATGTTGACCTCTCCGAGGTCAAGCGCATCGGCTACGGCAATGCCCAGGACATCGCCCGCGATGTGCTGGCCCGGTTCGACGGTGGCGAATTCGACGTGGCGACGATCTTCTACGCGCAGTTCCGGTCTGTCATCGCGCAGATCCCGACCGCCCAGCAGATCATCCCCGCCGCCTATGAAAGCGAAGGGTCGGACGATGCGGGCGAAAGCACGCTCTACGACTACGAGCCCGACGAAGAGGCGATCCTCGCCGACCTGCTGCCGCGTGGTGTCGCGACGCAGATCTTCGCGGCTCTGCTGGAAAACGGCGCGTCGGAACAGGGTGCACGGATGTCCGCAATGGACAACGCGACCCGCAACGCAGGCGAGATGATCGACAAGCTGACCATCGAATACAACCGCTCGCGTCAGGCCGTCATCACCAACGAACTGATCGAAATCATCTCGGGCGCCGAGGCGCTCTAAAGACACCCGGAGACGAAACATGGCAAACGCACAAGGCAAGGTCACCCAGGTGATTGGCGCCGTGGTCGACGTTCAGTTCGACGACCACCTGCCGGCAATCCTGAACGCGCTGACCACCGACAACAACGGCAAGAAGCTGGTGCTGGAAGTGGCCCAGCACCTTGGTGAAAACACCGTCCGCACCATCGCGATGGACGCAACCGAAGGTCTGGTTCGCGGCCAGATCGTGACCGACACGGACGCGCCGATCTCGGTGCCGGTCGGCAACGCAACCCTCGGCCGCATCCTGAACGTCATCGGCGAGCCGGTCGACGAAGGCGAGCCGATCAACGCCGACGAATACCGCCCGATCCACGCCGAGGCCCCGGCCTTCCAGGAGCAGTCGACGGAATCGGAAATCCTCGTCACCGGCATCAAGGTCATCGACCTGCTGGCGCCCTACTCGAAGGGCGGCAAGATTGGTCTCTTCGGCGGTGCCGGTGTGGGCAAGACCGTTCTCATCATGGAACTGATCAACAACATCGCAAAGGTGCACTCGGGCTTCTCCGTGTTCGCCGGTGTTGGTGAACGGACCCGTGAGGGCAACGACCTGTATCACGAGATGATCGAATCCAACGTCATCAAGCCCGACAACCTGTCGGAATCGCAGGTGGCCCTGGTTTACGGTCAGATGAACGAGCCTCCGGGGGCCCGTGCCCGCGTCGCCCTGACCGGCCTGACCCTGGCCGAGCAGTTCCGTGACCAGTCCGGGACCGACGTTCTGTTCTTCGTGGACAACATCTTCCGCTTCACCCAGGCGGGCTCCGAGGTGTCGGCTCTGCTCGGCCGTATCCCCTCGGCCGTGGGCTACCAGCCGACGCTGGCCACCGACATGGGCGCCATGCAGGAACGCATCACCTCGACCAAGTCGGGTTCGATCACCTCGATCCAGGCCGTCTACGTTCCCGCGGACGACCTTACCGACCCCGCACCTGCAACCACCTTTGCGCACCTCGACGCGACCACGGTTCTCAACCGTGCGATCTCGGAACTCGGCATCTATCCCGCCGTGGACCCGCTCGACTCGAACTCGCGCCTGATGGACCCGCAGATCGTGGGCGAAGAGCACTACTCGGTTGCGCGTGACGTTCAGGGTATCCTGCAGCGTTACAAGTCGCTCCAGGACATCATCGCCATCCTCGGGATGGACGAACTGTCCGAAGAGGACAAGCTGACCGTGGCCCGTGCCCGCAAGATCCAGCGCTTCCTGTCGCAGCCCTTCGACGTGGCGAAGGTCTTTACCGGTTCCGACGGTGTGCAGGTTCCGCTGGAAGACACGATCAAGTCGTTCAAGGCGGTTGTTGCCGGTGAATACGACCACCTGCCCGAGGCGGCCTTCTACATGGTTGGCGGCATCGACGAGGTGCTCGCCAAGGCCGAGAAACTGGCCGCCGAGGCTGCCTGATCCAATCCACCGCTCGGGGGCGCCTGCCGCGCCCCCGGCCTGAACGGAGGACAACATGGCAGATACGATGCAATTCGACCTGGTGTCGCCCGAGCGCCGCCTGCTGTCGACCGAGGCGACCTCGGTTCAGATCCCGGGCGCCGACGGCGACCTGACCGCCATGCCGAACCACGCGCCGCTGATCACCACGCTGCGCCCCGGCATCCTGACGGTCGAGACCGCCAAGGGCACCGAGCAGTTCGTCGTGACCGGCGGGTTCGCCGAGATCGGCGAGAGCCTTTCGGTGCTGGCCGAAAAGGCCCTGCCGCGCGCGGACGTCGACCAGGCCACCTACGAGGCCCTGGTGGACGAGGCTCACCGCATCTACCAGCAGACCAAGGAAACTGCTGAGCATCCGGGTCTGGTGGACGACGCGGTCAAGCTGCTGCAGGACATGGTGGCTGTCGGCACGCATATCGGTCTGGACCCGAAACAGCCCTCGATCTGAGGCACCGGACAGACTATTCTGACAAGGCCCTGCCACCCGGCGGGGCCTTTCATTTTTTGTGACCCGCCGGTTTTGTGCGGCGACTCCGGGACTGACGACATGGAAACGAAACGCGGCGCCGTCTGGTTCATCCTCGCCACGATCCTGCTCGATGCCATCGGCATCGGGCTGATCTTTCCCATCATGCCGGACCTGATGGCACGCGTCGGCGCCGGGGACACGGCCACCGGGGCCTTCTGGGGCGGTGTCCTGCTGGCGACCTATGCCGGCGCGCAGTTCATCTTCTCGCCCGCAATGGGGGGCATTTCCGATGCCCTGGGGCGCAAGCCGGTGCTTCTGGTCACGCTGGCGGCGCTGGCAGTGGACTATGTCATCATGGCGCTGGCGGGGACGTTCTGGCTGTTGCTGGTGGGCCGTTTCCTGGCCGGGATCGCTGGCGCCACCTACATTACCGCCTCGGCTTACCTGGCCGATATTTCCGCACCCAAGGACAGGGCCGCGAACTTTGGCCTGATCGGCGCGGCCTTTGGTGTCGGGTTCATCTTTGGTCCTGCCCTGGGCGGCCTGCTGGCCGGTATCCATGTCACCGCGCCCTTCTGGGCGGCGGCGGGACTGGCGGCTGCGAATTTCCTGTTTGGTCTCTTTGTCCTGCCCGAAAGCCTTGCGGTCGAGAAACGTCGCGGGTTCGACCGCAAGGATCTCAACCCCTTCGGCAGTATCCTGGCGGCCGCGCGACTGCCGGGGCTTGGCCTGCCGCTGTTCGGCCTGTTCCTCTTCGAGTTCGCCAACATGGTCTATCCGGTGCTCTGGGCCTTCTGGACGCGCGAGGCCTTTGGCTGGCCCTCGCATCTGATCGGCCTGTCGTTGGCGGCCTATGGCGTGGGGGTCGTCATCACCCAAGGCGGGTTGATGCGCGTGATGATCCCGCGCATCGGTGAATGGCGCACGCTGATGGTGGCGGTGGCTGCCGGCGTCATTGCCTCTGTCGCCTACGGGTTCATCTCGGCGGCTTGGCTGGTCTGGGCCTTCCTGCCGTTTGCCTGCCTGTCCGACATGGCACCGCCGAATGCCACCGGCATCGCCTCAAACCTCGTGGACGAGGACCGGCAGGGGGTGTTGCAGGGTGTCATTGCCAGCCTCAGCGCCGTTGCGGCCATCACCGCGCCGCTGATCGTGACCCCTCTGTTCCGGACCTTTGCCGCGCCGGACGCCGGGGTCTACCTGCCCGGGGCGCCTTTCCTGATGACAGCCCTCTTGCTCATTCTCAGTGCGCTTGTCTTCTGGCCTCTGCGCCCGGGACGGCAGCAGGCGCCCGCCGCCTGACCGTCAAAAAGGCCTGTCGCCTTGCATGAAAAGGCGCGATCTGACAGGAGGCCGATGACCGGCCCGCCTGTGGGACGGCGCGCACGGAAATTTCTGTCATGGTGTACGACCCCAGCGCCTTGTTGCGCGAATTCATCACGTTGCTGGTGGTGATCGACCCGATCGGTTCGCTCCCGGTGTTCTATTTCGCCACGGCTGCCGTGCCGGCAGCACTGCATTGGCGTTTCGCCCTGCGCGCGGTGCTGGTGGCCTGGATCGTCCTGATGGCCTTCCTCGTCGTCGGGCAACTCCTGCTGGAGGGCCTGGGGCTGCGGTTCGGCTCCTTCCAGATCGCGGGCGGGATCGTCCTGTTCCTTTTTGCGCTGACCATGATCTTTGGCGAATCCAAACCGGAGCGGGAGATCGAGGAGGCCGGGCGCAGTGACCTGTCCGGCGCGATCTTTCCGCTGGCGATGCCTTCCATCGCCTCGCCCGGCGCGATGCTGGCGGTTGTCGTGCTGACGGACAATCATCAGAACTCGATCCCCGATCAGATCGCCACGGCGGTCCTGTTGACGGTTGTCCTGCTCCTGACGCTGCTTTTGCTTCTGTTGGGGACGCTGCTGAAAAAGCTGCTCGGCAATTCCGGCGCGCTGGTGATTTCCCGTGTCATGGGGATCATCCTGGCGACCGTGGCGGTGGATGCCGTGCTGGGTGGCCTGGCAGAGGTTGGCGTTCTGGACCTGCAAGGGGGGACGGGTCCGCTGTAAGCGGATGATCGGCCTTCACAATTCCGCCCGATTGCAGAACTATCTTCGCAGAGATGGAGAAAGGCAGGACATGAAGAAACTGACCGGCAGCCGGGTCGGAATCGACCAGGGAGACGAGGAAGTCTTTTCCGAGTTTGCCAACGGCGGCGACATGTGGACGGGAGAGGGCAGCCGCGAGCGCCGCAAGGCCGTCAGCTTCTCGGAACCTTTCCGGACACCGCCAACGGTTCAGGTGGCCATGTCGCTCTGGGATATCGACCAGCGCGCAAACATTCGGGCCGATGTCACCGCGGAAAACGTCACGCGCAGCGGCTGCGATCTTGTCTTTCGCACCTGGGGCGATACGCGTGTCGCCCGCGTGCGCATGAGCTGGCTCGCCATCGGCGAGGTCAAGAGCGACGACGACTGGGACCTGTGAGCGTGCGGTCCGGCGTTACTTGAGTTGCGCGCTCAGCCGATCCAGCATCAGCGGCACCTCGTCGGGCGTCAAGCGGCCGTGCTCGACCAGAAAGCTCTCGATATCGCGGCCCGTGTAGCGGCCCACAAGGCGCCCGTCCTGTTCGATCAGTTTCAACCGCGACAGGACGACGGCGCGCTGGTGGCAGACATAGCATTTGCGCTGGAACAGGCGCCCGCCTTCGTGGATGGCGATGAACTGCGCGGCCAGCGCCTCGGCTTCCTCGGCGGTCAGCCTGCCGTGCCCTGCGGACAGCATGGCGGCGACAGGCCTCCCGGTTTTCTTGCCGACCAGGCCCTCGCCGCTGGCGATCAGGCTTTCAAAGACGAAATCGCCCGCATGCGCGGAATGGCAACCGGCGCAGGCACGTTCGTAGACCGCATGTGCGTCGATCTCCTGCGCTTGTCCCGGCGCGCCCGACAGCGCACCGAGAAAGGCAAACGCAGTGAGCCAGTGTTGTCTTGCCATTGCCGCCTCCTGACGGTCAGAGGATGCCTTCGTAGATCGGGCCAAGGGTTTCGGTCTCGAACAGGGACGAGACAGAAGTGCCGTTCCAGATGTTCAGAATCGACTGCGCAAACATCGGGGCGGTCGGCAGGATGCGAATGTTCGGAGCCCCGGCAACGGCGGCGGTCGGCTGGATCGAGTCGGTCAGAACCAGCGATTTCATCACCGATTTGGTGACGCGCTCGACAGCCGGGCCGGACATGACGCCGTGGCTGATATAGGCGTGGACCTCAGTCGCGCCGTGTTCCATCAGCACCTCGGCGGCCTTGCAGAGCGTTCCGGCGGTGTCGCACATGTCATCGACGATGATGCAGCGCTTGCCCGTGACGTTGCCGATCACCGTCATCTCGGCGACTTCGCCGGGTTTCTCGCGGCGCTTGTCCACGATCGACAGCGGCGCCTCGATCCGCTTGGCCAGTTCCCGCGCGCGGGCCACGCCGCCGACGTCCGGCGAAATCACCATCACGTCGCTCAGGTCGTCGAACTGTTTCTTGATGTCCAGCGCGAAGATCGGCGAGGCATAGAGGTTGTCCACCGGGATGTCGAAAAAGCCCTGGATCTGCGCGGCGTGCAGGTCCATCGTCAGCACCCGCTCGATCCCGGCCTCGGCGATCATGTTGGCCACCAGTTTGGCGGTGATCGGCGTGCGGGCCTTGGTGCGGCGGTCCTGGCGGGCATAGCCGAAATAGGGGATCACGGCGGTGATGCGTGCCGCTGACGACCGGCGCAGCGCGTCCGACATGATCAGCAGTTCCATCAGGTTGTCGTTGGCCGGGTTCGAGGTGCTCTGCAGGATGAACATGTCCTCGCCGCGGACGTTCTCGAAGACCTCGACAAAGATCTCCTGGTCGTTGAACCGCTCAACGCGGGCATCCACGAGGCCGACGGTCATGCCGCGGTACAGAGACATGCGGCGGGCGATGGCCTGTGCCAGCGGCTTGTTGGCGTTGCCGGCGATCAGTTTGGGTTCGATGACGGTGGGCATGTGATGCGTCCTCGGCGGATGACGGATTCGTGACGATGTTGCGGTCCCGTTAGCATGGGCCTACGGTCGGCGCCAGCACAGGCACCGGAAGGCGACAGCATGGCTCATATCGACTACTTCTTCTCCACGATTTCGCCCTTTTCCTATTTTGCGGGCACGCGATTGGAAGAGATCGCTGCGAAACATGGCGCCAGTATCGCCTACAAGCCCTTCGATATCATCGCCCTCTTTGGTCGCACCGGGGGTGTGACGCCGGCGGAACGTCATCCCAACCGGCAGGCCTATCGCCTGCAGGAGATAGAGCGCGCCGCGAAGAAGACCGGCCTGCCGGTGAACATCAAGCCGGCGCATTTCCCGACCAACCCGGCGCCCTCCTCCTATGCGGTGATCGCCGCCCAGAAGGCGGGCGGCGGCGACATGGGCAGGCTGGTGCACGGGCTGCTGGCGGCCTGCTGGGCGCAGGACAAGGACATCGCCGAGGACGCGGTGATCAAGGCCTGTCTCTCCGAAGCCGGTTTCGACCCGTCTCTGGCGGACACCGGCCTGCTGGCCGGGGCCGAGACCTATCCCGCCAACCTCGAAGAGGCGGTGGAAAAGGGCGTCTTTGGCGCGCCGACCTATGTCGTCGACAGCGGTCAGGTCTTCTGGGGCAATGACCGGCTGGACGACCTGGACGCGCATCTGGCGGGCAAGCTCTGATGCGCGACGCGGGCCCCGAGACGGGGCTGCATTGGCGGGACTGGGGGCAGGGGCCAGCAAAGGTGCTGGCCCTGCACTGCGGTCTTGGACAGGGCGGCATGTGGAAAGCGGTGGCGCAGGCGCTGGAGGGCCGGTGCCATTTCCGCGCCCCGGATCTGCCAGGCCACGGACGCAGCCCGTCCTTTCCCGAGGGAGAAGACGTTCATGACACCGCCTGCGCCGCGCTCCGCCCGCATCTGACCGACGGCATACATCTCGCGGGCCACAGCTTTGGCGCCACGCTTGCGCTGCGGCTGGCGCTGGAGGCGCCCGGGCGCATCGCCTCGCTCCTGCTGATCGAGCCTGTTTTCTTTGCCGCGGCCCCTGACAGCGCGCTGAAGCGTGACCACAAATCCGCCGAGGATGCGCTATACGCCGACGTCGACACCGGGAACCTTCTGGAGGCCGCGCGCGGTTTCAACCGCCTGTGGGGCGGGGGTGTGCCCTGGGCCAGTTTCCCCGAAAAGGTGCAGAGAGGCATGGCCGCCCAGATGCCCTTTGTCCGCGCGACAGAGCCGGCTCTCTGGCAGGACCGCGCCGGGATGCTGGCGCCCGGCGGGCTGGAAAAGCTGAACTTTCCGGTCACGCTGTTGCGGGGGGCGGATACCGTTCCGGTCATTGCCCAGGTGCATCGCGGCCTGATGGCGCGCCTGCCGATGGCCTCTGAAATGGTGGTCGGCGGGGCCGCTCACATGGTCCTGATGTCGCATCCGCAGGCCGTGACGCAGGCGCTGTCAGAGCAGCTTGGCGCGCTGCCCTGACCTGCCGCCCGGTCAGGTGCGGATGCGCCAGCCGGTCTTGAAGATCCACCAGACCGCAGCAAGGCAGATCGCGGTGAACCCCGCAATCGCCAGCAGGCTGACGGCGATCGGCACATCGGCAAGGCCAAAGAAGGACCACCGGAACCCCGAGACCAGGTAGACCACCGGGTTGAAATAGGCGACCGTCTGCCAGGCCGGGGGCAGCATCGAGATCGAGTAGAAACTGCCGCCCAGGAAGACCAGAGGCGTCACCACCAGCAGGGGCACCAGCTGCAGCTGTTCAAAATTCCTGGCCCAGATCCCGATGATGAACCCCAAGAGTGAAAAGCTCATGCAGGTCAGGAGAAGGAAGATGACCATCGCCACCGGATGCATGATCTGCAGGTCGACGAAAAACGCCGCCGTGCCCAGGATCACCACGCCGATGAACAGCGCCTTTGTCGCCGCCGCCCCGACAAAGCCCAGCACGATTTCGAGGAAATTCACCGGGGCCGAGAGCAGCTCGTAGATGGTGCCGATGAATTTCGGGAAGTAGATGCCGAAACTGGCGTTGGAAATCGCCTGTGTCATGACTGACAGCATGATCAACCCCGGCACGATGAAGGCGCCATAGCTGACGCCCTCCACCTGGTCGATGCGTGACCCGATGGCCGCGCCGAAGACCACGAAATACAGCGAGGTCGAGATAACGGGCGAGACGAAGCTTTGCAGGATGCTGCGAAAGAAACGGGCCATCTCGAACTTGTAGATGGCCCAGATCGCGGGAAGGTTCATGCTGCGGTCTCCTCTTCCTGCCGGGCCACCAGCCCGACGAAAATATCTTCGAGCGAGTTCTGCGCCGTGTGCACGTCGCGCACCTGGCATCCTGCCTCGGCCAGAAGGCCCATCAGCCGCCCGATACCGGTGCGGTCTGCCCCGGTGTCGTAGCGGTAGGTCAGGCTGCCGCCGTCCTCGCTCAGCCGCAGGTCGTAATCCGAGAGGGCAGGGGGCACGCTGTCGACCGGGTCGGTCAACTCGATGGTCAGCTCCTTCTGGCCCATGCGGGTCATCAGGCTGGCCTTGTCCTCGACCAGCAGGATCTCGCCCTTGTTGATGACGCCCACCCGGTCGGCAATGGCCTCGGCCTCTTCGATGTAGTGGGTGGTCAGGATGATGGTCACGCCGTCGCGCTTCAGCTCGGCCACCGTGTCCCACATGTCCCGGCGCAGTTCCACGTCCACGCCTGCCGTCGGCTCGTCCAGGAACAGAACGCGCGGTTCATGTGCCAGCGCCTTGGCGATCAGCACCCGGCGTTTCATGCCGCCGGACAGTTCCATCACCTTGGCGTTGCGCTTGTCCCAGAGCGACAGCCGCCGCAGGATGCGTTCGATCAACGCCTCGTCCGGACGCTTGCCGAACAGCCCGCGCGAAAACCGCACCCCTGCGATGACCGTCTGAAAGGGTTCCAGGTTCATTTCCTGCGGCACCAGCCCGACAAGGCTGCGCGCCGCGCGGAAATCTGTCACAACGTCATGTCCGCCGACCCGAATGCTGCCATCGGTGATGCGGGTGATCCCGCAGATCGCCGAGATCAGCGTGGTCTTGCCCGCGCCGTTGGGGCCGAGCAGGGCCAGGATTTCGCCTTCCTCGATGTCGAGCGAGACGCCCTTGAGCGCCTCAAACCCGCCATCGTACCGTTTCCGCACGTCGCGGATTTCTACCGTGGGCATGGTCCGCCCTCCTTGTTCGCACGCCTGCAACCTAAACGTCATGACGTGATGCGCAATTGAGCAGAAATGCATAGGGCACATGCATGTCGCAAACAGACTGGCACCCCCGGTCCCCGCGTTCTAAGCCCTTTGCATGACCTCCATCACGACCGCCGCGATCAACCGCCCCGCGCTGGGCATCTTCTATATCTGTCTCGGAATCCTCGCGATTTCCGTCAACGACATGCTGATCAAGGTCCTGTCGGGCGGCTATCCGCTGCACCAGATGGTCTTTACCCGCTCTGCCATCGGGTTGGTCTTTACCTTCGGGTTCGTCTTTGCCGAGGGCGGGCTGGGCCTGCTCAGGACCGCGACGCCGGGGCTGCACCTCTTGCGTGGGCTGCTCGTCGTCTGTGCCAACATGACCTATTTCTGCGCGCTGGCGGTGCTGCCGCTGGGGCAGGCGACGGCGCTGTTCTTTGTCGCGCCGTTGATGATAACGCTGCTGTCGATCCCGATCCTGGGGGAAAAGGTGGGGCCGCTGCGGATCGGCGCGGTCGTGGTGGGCTTTGCCGGGGTGATCATCATGCAGGAACCGTGGAAGGCCGGCCTGTCGGTGTCACGCCTTGTCATGCTGCTGCCGGTGATCGCGGCGGGTTTCTACGCACTGATGCAGGTGCTGACCCGGCGGCTGGGCATGACCACGCGCGCCTCGGCGCTGGCGGTCTATATCCAGGGCACCTTCCTGATGGTCTCGGCGGTGTTCTACCTTGTCGCGGGCGACGGGCGCTATGCCGAGGGCGTGACAAACGAAAGCCTCATCTTCCTGTTGCGGGCCTGGGTCTGGCCCTCGCCGGACGACTGGCTGGTGTTCCTGGGGCTGGGGATCTGTTCGGGCGTGGTGGGCTATTGCCTCAGCGCGGCCTACCGGTTGGCCGACGCGGCGACCATCGCGCCCTTCGAATACATCGGCCTGCCGCTGGCGATCCTCTGGGGCTGGATGATCTTCGGGGAATGGCCGGTCGCGGCCACCTGGGCCGGTTGCGTGCTGATCATCGGCGCGGGTGTCTTCGTCTTCCTGCGCGAACAGGCCAAGGCCCGACCCACGCCGGGGCGCCGCGCCCGCTGGGGGCGCCGCTGACAACCGTTCAGAGCGCCCGCAGCCGTACCGCGATGCTGGCCTGCCTCCCGGCGAGCGATCCCAGCGGATCAAGCTCGGGGTGGGTGTCCAGCACCTGTGTCATCGCCACCTGCGCGCGCTCCAGCTGGGCCTTGCCGCCCTGCCGGTCGCCCTGTGCCAGTGCCGCCAGCCCCAGTTCGTGCCGGGCCGTGGCCGCGACCGCCAGCGCCGCGGCACTGGCCGCGCCCTCGCTGCTCATGGCCATGCCCTCGGCCAGATCGGCGGCCTGGGCATAGTCTCCGGCACGCAAGAGGCTGTGCGCGTATTCCAGCTGAATCCGCGGCAGGAAGGGCCCCGCGCTGCTCATCAGCCTGGCATACTGTCGGTTGGCCTGGCCGTAGTCGCCCTCTTCAAGCGCCGAGCGCGCCACGAAATAATTCTTGCGAAAGCCCGAAGCGTTGCCCTCTGCGGTGTCACAGGCCGCCAGCGGCAACATCACGCCAAGCGCCATCAGCGCCGGCATCACCCGTCCCATCATCATCTGCTCTGTCCTCAACGTCGCCAAGGTTTGCCTTGATCGACGGTCATGATACCACCTGACCGGGGGCGGCGTCCACGAAAACCCAAGCCCGCCCGTGGGATGGATGGAAAACCGTGATGCGCTGGCTGGCCTGGCTCCTGACTCCGCTGACCCTGGCCGCCGCGATCTGGGCCGGGAACACCCTGTACAGCACGCTGCAGGACCCGCTGCCCGCTCCCCGCGCGGCGCCCTCGGCCACGCCGGACACGGGGCTGGCGCTGGACCTGCCACAGCCGCAGCCGCCGATGCGCTGGCCCTCGCTGTTTGGCAGCTACAAGCCTCCGGAACCGCAGCCGCCGAAGCCGCCCTCACCGCCCGTCATGGACGAACCGCAGCCGCCCGCGCCCCCCATCGACAGCCTCGGCTTTGCGCTGAAAGGCGTGGTCAGCAACGGCGACAGCAGCTGGGCCATCGTCTCGCATCCCACCGGAGAAAGGCTGATGCGCGTGGGCGATACCCTGGCCGACGGCATCACGGTCACCGCAATCGAGGCGGGGGGCATAAGGCTGGACAATCACGGCGCGCCCGCCTTCCTGGCCTTCACCGACTGAGCCCGCCACCCGGGGGGAGACAAGCCGCGTGTTTCGCGGTATGTTGCCCGAAATGACCGCGAAACACGCGGCAAGAACATAATCGAGAGGGCACGAAAGTGCGGGCAGGAACTTCGGTCGACAGGGCCGGCCCCGGGTGGGTCCGGTCGTGGTGCGTGGCGCTACTCCTAGCAATCCTGGTGACGGTCCCCGGGCTGACCCGCGCGCAGGGCGCGCTTGACCTGCGGGATGCGGACCTGCGCAGTTTCGTGGAAATCGTGTCCGAGGCCACGAACCGCAATTTCGTCATCGACCCGGGCGTGCGCGGCACCGTCACCGTGCTGGCGCCGGAAAACGTCACCCCCGCCGCCCTGTATGAGATCTTTCTCAACGTGCTCGAGGTCAACCGCCTGACCATCGTCAAGGGTGTCGATGCAGACCGCATCGTCCCGCTGACCACCGCGCGCGAGCTGTCGCCCGGTGTCGCCGGGTCCGGTGTCTATGAAACCCGGGTGATCCGGGTCAATCACATCCCGGTGTCAGAGGTGGTGGACGTGGTGCGCCCCCTGCTGCCTTCCGAGGCGGTGATTTCCACCGTGCCCGACGCGCGGTTGATCATCCTGTCCGACCGTGCCGGCAACCATCGCCGCATCCAGGCGCTGATCTCGGAACTCGACCAGCCCCGCTCGGAGCCGATCGAGATGATCCGCCTGCGCAATGCCGACGCGCGCGAGGTGTTGCAGGTGATCCAGTCGATGGGCATCGTCCCCGATGGTGCCAGCGTCAGCGTCGATGCGCGGTCCAACGCGCTTCTGGTGCTGGGGCCGCAGTCGCTGCGCGAACAGGTGCGGGTGCTTGCCGGACGGCTGGACGCGCAGCGCAACAGCCAGCAAAGCCGGGTGGTGCAGGTCAACTATGCCCAGGCGGCCAGCTTGGCCGATGTCGTGTTGCGCAGTTTCCAGGGCGACGGCTCCGGCGGGCAGATCCGCATCGTGCCGGAACCGGGCACCAACTCTCTGCTGATTTCCGCCCCTGCCGACCGGATGCATGAAATCGTCGCGATGGTGCAGCACCTCGATCGCCGCCCGACCCAGGTGCTGGTCGAGGCGGTGATCTTTGAAATGTCGGTCGATGGCTTTGCCGACCTTTCGGTCCAGTTCGGCGCGATCCTGAACGACGCCATCGTCGGCGGCGTTCAATTCGCGCTGGAAGGCAGGCCCAGCCTGACCAGCCTCGTGTCCACGGTCCTGAACGGCGACGCGCCCAATCCGGGCAACGGCGGCGTGATCGGTGGCCGGGCCGGGGATTCCCGCACCGGCATCGCGGGCCTGCTGACCGCCATCGCCGAAACCCGCAGTACGCGGCTGCTCTCCACCCCCTCGATCCTGACCCTGAACGGGCAGGAGGCCGAGATCGTGGTGGCCCAGAACGTGCCCTTTGTCACCGGCCAGTTCACCCAGGTGGGGCAGGGCGCCGTTCAGGAGCCGTTCCAGACCATCGAACGCCAGGACGTGGGCCTGACCCTGAACGTGACCCCGCAGATCAACGCCGACGGCACCGTGCGGCTGGTGATCAAGCAGGAGGTGTCGAACCTGACCAATGCCACCTCCTCGGCGGGCGGAGAGATCACAGCCAAACGCGCGCTGTCCACCACCGTCCTGGTGCGCGACGGCAACGTGATCATGCTGGGCGGGCTGTTGGAAAACGGCTTTGGCTCCAACGCGCAGCGGGTGCCGGGCGTGTCCAAGCTGCCCATCGTGGGCGGGCTGTTCCGGGGCAAGTCCGGGTCCAAGAACCAGCGTGTCCTGCTGGTCATGCTGCGGCCCCGGATCGTCAGTTCCGACCGCGAGGCGACGCGCCTGACCCGTGAACTGGCGCGCGAGGCGCAACGGGCCAGCCTGGCGATCCAGCCCGAGGACAGCACGCGCTTTCCCCAGACCCCACTGGGCGCGCTGCCCTTTGACGGCGCCGACCTGAACCAGCCCTTCGACGAGACCTTCATCGACAAGGCAGCGCGGAGCAAGAACTATCCGCCGCTGCCCAGTCGACTGAAGTTCAACGGAAAATATTAGGCCGGTCGCGGTTTGGAGCCCACGTTTGACCCCGCCTCTTGCGGTGCCGGTTGCATTGCAGGCACAAAGGTGGCGGACCCGCAGAACATGGCCCTCGCAATGCCCGAAGATCACTCGCTTTCCGACCTGCCAGCCCCGCTGCCCTATGCCTTTGCCCGCGATCATGGCGTGGCGCTGGATGGCGGGCGCGTGGTTGCGGGGCCGGGGGCCTCGGTGATGGGCTTGCGCGAGGCGCAGCGCCGCGCGGGACTGAACGCGCCGCTTGACCGAGAGGATGCAACGGGCTTCGAGGCGGTGCTGGCGCGGCTCTACCATTCCGGCGCCCGCGAGGGCGAGGTGCAAGGCGTGACCTTCGATCTTGTCGATACCGCCACCGATAAGCGCGGCCGCGACCTTCTGGAGGATGCCGAGGAAGCGCCTGTGATCCAGCTGGTCAACCAGCTCTTGCGGCAGGCCGTGCTGGACGGCGCTTCCGACCTGCATATCGAGCCGCACGAGGGCGGGTTGCGCGCGCGGATGCGCCTGGACGGGTTCTTGAAAACGGTCATGGACCGCGCCGACGTGCCTGTGAAACGGGTGGTCTCGCGGCTCAAGGTCATGGCAGGGCTGGACATTGCCGAAACCCGCCTGCCGCAGGACGGGCGCATCCCGCTGCGCCTGGGCGGGCGGATGATCGACACGCGGGTCAGTTCACTGCCCGGCAACTACGGCGAACGCATCGTTCTGCGGATCCTCGACCGGGCGGCGGGGCTGATGCCGCTGGACCGATTAGGGCTGGACGCGGGTCAGATCGCCTTGCTGGAACGGCTGGCCGCCACGCCCAACGGGATCATCCTGGCCACCGGGCCGACGGGCGCGGGCAAGACGACAACGCTTTATTCCCTGCTGAAACTGGCCGACCGCGAGGAACGCAATATCGTCACGGTCGAGGACCCGATCGAATACGACCTGACCGGCATCAGCCAGACCCAGATCAATGCCGAAATCGGCATGAGCTTCGCCGCCGGGCTGCGCGCCACGTTGCGGCAGGACCCGGACGTGATCCTGGTGGGCGAGATCCGCGACACCGAAACCGCCAGCACGGCCGCGCAGGCGGCGCTGACCGGGCACCTGGTGTTTTCATCGCTGCACGCCAACAGTTCCGTGGCCGCCGTGGTGCGGCTGCGCGACCTGGGGCTGGAAAACTTCCTGATCGCCGCCACCCTGCGCGGGGTCATTGCGCAGCGGCTCTTGCGCCGGCTCTGCCCCGACTGCCGCAAGTCGCACGCGCCGTCCTCCAGCGAGGCGGCACAGTTCGACCGCGCGGACCTGCCCCTGCCCACGGCTTTGCACGATGCGCAGGGCTGCGACGCCTGCAACGGCACCGGCTACGCCGGGCGCCTTGGCATCTTCGAAATCCTCGAAGTGGGCGAGGACCTGCGCGAGGCGATCAATCACGGCGCGGGGGAAGGCGCGCTCTGGCAACAGGCGCTGCCCCCGCGTGACAGATTGATTGGTCAGGCCTTGCGCGCCGTATCCGCCGGGCAAACCAGCCTGGCCGAGGCGCTGCGCGTGGTCGGGGACGGCGCGTGAGGGCCTTTGCCTATACCGCCTACACGGCCGAGGGGCGGCGCAAGTCCGGCACGCTGGTGGCAGAGACAGAGGCTCATGCCTCAGACCAGCTCAAGGCGCAGGGGCTTTATGTTTCCGAACTGACGGCGCGGACACGCGGTGCGCGGGGGCCGTTGCTGGGCCGGGCGCGGCTGTCGCGCGACCTGCAGGCGGTGTTCACCCGCCAGATGGCGGTTCTGCTTGGGGCCGAAATGGCCGTGGACGCGGCGCTGGGCACGCTGAAAAGCGCCGGCAGCACGGCGGCGCTGGACCTGGTGGTGGCGCGCGCGCAGGCCGCCCTGCTGGAAGGAGAGCCGCTGTCGCGGGCGCTGGAGCACAGCGGCGCGGGCTTTCCCCGCTATTACCTCGCCGCCGTGCAGGCAGGTGAAAGGGCAGGGGAATTGTCCAGCGTCTTCAACAGCCTGGCCGACCACCTTGAGACCGCCCGCAGCGACCGGGCGCAGTTGGGATCGGCCCTTGTCTACCCGGCCTTTGTGGCTGTTGTCTCCGTTTTGGTGGCCGGGGTGCTTTTCGTGACCGTCGCGCCCGAGATCGTGGCGCTCTTTGAAACCTCGGGCCGCCCGTTGCCCGACCTGACGCGTGTCATGATGGGCTTTGCCCGCTGGGTCGAAGGGCAGTGGCCGCTGCTGACCGCCGTTGCGCTGGGGATTTTGGGGCTGGCGCTGATGAGTGGGCGCATCGCCGCCCTCCGAGAGAGGCGGGACAGGTTGTTGCTGCGCCTGCCGCTGGTGGGCGGGCTGATCCGGCAGGCGGCGGCGGTGCAATACCTGCGCACGCTGGCGCTGGTGTTGGAGGCACGCCACACGGTGCCCATCGCGGTGGACAGCGCCGGATCGGTCCTGACCATCACCCGGTTCCGCATCGAGGCGGACCAGGTCGCCACGGCCGTCCGTGCCGGGGAGACCCTGTCCGATGCGCTTGCGGCGCTCAGTTTCGTGCCACCCGTTGCACGCCAGCTGATCGGCGCCGGAGAGGTCTCGGCCCGGCTGGCGCGGATGGCGGGGCGTGCGGCGGCCTTGGTCGAAAACGGCCTGTCGACCCGGCGCAAGAGGATCGCGGCGCTGATGGAACCGGCGCTTATGATGGTGGTGGGGGCAATGGTGCTGGTGATCGTCCTGTCGGTTCTCCTGCCCATCTTCGATCTGCAGACCCTGGTCGCCCCGTGAGCCCGGATCCACGGTTGTTGCTGAAATGCCCTTTGGGTGATGCCTAAACTCTTCGGCACAACAGGCTGGTGTGGTTAACCTTTTGATCATCGGTTGTCGGGGCTGGGGTGGATTCGCCTCTGCTTGTGTCGCCAGAAAGTCGCACATCGCGCTTCGCTTGCCGGAATCCACCCGGTCGCCAGTACGGCAGCCTTTCCCGACGTAATCCGCTCGGCTACGCAAGTGTCAGAACAGATCGGTCAGCCGTGATCCAAGCTGCGCCCTGCTCCGGGCGCCTGGCACTGGCAAGGCCGATACGAGACGAGGGGAAACACGGTATGTCGGCGATTCAGCGGGTTCTTGGGGTAGGTCTGCTCTGGCTCATGGCGGCCCTGGCGCCAGCGGCGGCGCAGGCACAACCGACATTCGACACCGAGTTTTCGCCCTCGACCATCGGTCCCGGCGGTGTTTCGGACCTGACATTCACGATCACCAACGGCGGCGCAACGCCGGTGACCGACCTCGCCTTCACCGCCGTTCTTCCGGCCTCGGTGACGCTTGTCGGCTCTGCCTCTGACGATGGCACCTGTGCCATCGGAATGCTGAGCGCGCCGGACGGAGGCGGGACGGTCTCGCTTTCGGATACCTCCATCGGCACCTTTGCCAGCTGCACGATCACCGTCAGCGTCACGTCCAGCGTCCCGGGCGCACACACGCTTCCGGCCATCACCCTGTCCTCCTCGGTTGGCAGCTCGATGTCGCTGGCGACCGACCTGACGGTCGACAGCGCGCGCCCCGGCTTCAGCAAAAGCCTGTCGCCCAGCGCGGTGGACATCGGCCAGACCACGACTGTCACCTATACGATCGACAACAGCTTGAACGCCGCCGCGCTGTCGTTCATGGCTTTCAACGAGACGCTTCCGTCGGGACTCGAGGTCGCCTACCCGGCCAATGCAACATCGACCTGCAACGCCGCCAGCCCCCCATTGGTCACGGCATCGTCGGGGAGCGGCAGCATCGCCCTGAGCACGGGCAGCGTGGGAGCGAATTCCACCTGTACCGTGACCGTAGATCTGCTGGCAACCGGCGCCGGCGAATTCGAACTGAGGTCAAGCGAACTGACCTACTCTAGCGGTTTCAGCTCCTTCAGCGCGGGTTTCAGCCACGATATCCTGACAGTGACCGCGCCCGCGGGCGTGGGTGTGGTCAAGTCTTTCGCCGTCGACCCGGTGGTCCCCGGCGGCAGCACCACCCTGGACTTCACGCTGACCAACTATGACCGCTTCGACACCGCCACCGGCATCACCTTCACCGATGACCTCGACGCGATGCTGAGCGGCGCAGTCGCCTCCGGCCTGCCCACGGCGCCCTGTGGCGCCGGGTCGTCGTTCAGCGGCAGTGGCCTGCTGACCCTCACCGGCGGCACGCTGGCCCCCGGTGCCTCCTGCAGTTTCAGTGTCACGGTGGACGTGCCGGGCGGGGCGGCGCCGGGCACCTATGTGAACACCACCAGCGCGGCGACCGCGTCGATCGGCGGCGTCCCCAGCGTCGGCACGGCGCTCGGCGAGGACACGCTGACGGTCGAGGCGCTCCCTGCGGTGCTGCCCCCGGTCCTGACCAAGGTTTTCCAGAGCGACCCGCTGCTGCCGAATTCCACGGTCGATGTGGTCTACACCTTGACCAACCCCAACGGCGGCAGCGCGCTCAGCGGCCTGGGATTCACGGATGACAACAGCAACCTGCTGAACTCGGAGCCGGCACAGGCCATCGGCCTGGGCAATGCGGTCGGGATTCTGGGCGCCGGACTCGCGGTTCCGGGCGATTGCACCGGACAGCTCAGCTCGATCCCGAATTCGACCCTGCCTTCGCCGCCGTTTCCGGCTCTGCCCTCTGCGGGTTTCGTCTACACCGGCGGCAGCCTTGCCGCCGGGGCAAGCTGTTCCTTCACGATCACCTACAACACCGGCTCCGCGCTGAGCAATGGCACCTATTCCGCGCCGAGCATGGAGATCCTGTCGAACGAGGCAGCCGCTGGCGACCCGGCGCAGGCCTCCTTTACCTGGGGCGCGGGTGACGTGCAGCTTTCGCTCTCCAAGGTGTTCCAGGACGACACCGCCGTGACCGGCGCGGTCGTCAACATCGACTTCACCCTGACCAACGGTGAACAGACCGCCACCGACATCAGCTTTACCGACGATCTGGATGCCTTCCTGTCCGGCACCACCTTTTCCTCGGTGATCAGCAATGGCTGCGGGTTCAGCTCGGTCAACGGCACCTCGACCGTCACCTTTACCGGCGGGTCCGTCGCGATCAACGACAGCTGTACCACCACCATCGCCGTGACCCTGGGGGCCGGGGCGGACGGGACCTATACCAACACCACCAGCGACCTGACCGCGAACATCGACGGCGCCGGTGCGGCCCTTCTGCTGAACACCCCGGCTTCGGACAGCATCGACGTGACCGGCGCGGACAGCCAGCTGCCGCTTTTCGAGGTCGCCTTTCCGGACGGTCCGGCCATCGCGGGTGAAACCGTCACCTTGCGGTACACGATCACCAACCCCAACGTCACCAGCCCGGCAGGCGATGTCACCTCCATCGCCTTCGGCCACAACCTTGCCGTTATCCTGCCCGGATCGCCGGACGTGACGGCCAACTTGACCCCGGTCAGCGACACCTGCGGCGGCACACTGGCGGGATCGGCAACCGTCCTCAGCTACAGCAATGGCACCGTGGCGGCGGGCGCCACCTGCACGATCGAACTGGACGTACTGGTCCCCGCAGGCACCGCTGACGGCAGCTACAACGCCGTGACCGACAACCTGGTGTCGAGCCTCGGCGTGACCGGCATCGCAGCCACCCAGCTCGAGGTGCAGAACGAGCGGATCGGCCTGGCCAAGAGCTTTACCGACGATCCGGTTGCCCCCGGCGAACAGGTCACGCTGGAATTTACCGTGACGAACCTCGATACGACGCGCGTCGCCAGCTCGGTCGCCTTTACCGACGACCTTGGCGCGATGCTCACCGGGACGCTTTATGACAGCACACTGTCCAACACCTGCGGCGCCACCCTGACCGGCACGGGCACCTCGCTGGTCGATGTATCGGACATTTCGCTCGCCGCCGGGTCCAGCTGCACCATCGGACTGGCGGTCACCGTGCCCGCGGCGGCCACACCGCTGAGCACGGCGGTCAACACCACCAGCGGCGTCACCGGCACGATCGCGGGCCTGGGCGTCACCGGCGCGGCGGCCACCGACACGCTGAGCATCGGTGCCGGGCTGGCGCTGGGCTTTGCCAAGTCCTTCGACGATGACACCGTTGCAGGCGGCAGCGCGGTCCTGACCTTCGACATCGTCAACAGCAGCGCGGTCGGCGCGTCCAACGTCTCGTTCTCGGATGACCTCGACGCCATGCTGTCCGGCGCGACGGCGACCGGGCTGTCGGCCAGCGCCGCTTGCGGCAGCGGCAGTTTCACCGGCACCTCGATCCTGACCTTCTCGGGGGGCAGCATCGATGCGGGGCAGACCTGTACCCTGACCGCCACCATCAACGTGCCCGCGGCGGCCGCGCCCGGCACCTATACCAACACCTCCAGCCAGCTTTTTGTCGGCGGCATCGCCACGTCGCTGCCCGCCTCGGCAGATCTCGACGTTCAGCCCGCCCCGACCTTTGCCAAGTCCTTTGCACCGGACACGGTTTTCGTGTCGCAAGCCTCGACGCTGACCTTCACCATCGACAACAGCGCCTCGACCCTCGCGGCAAGCAGCCTCGACTTCACCGACAACCTGCCCGCCGGGCTCGTGGTGGCCGCCACGCCCAATGCCGCGACCACCTGTACCGGTGGCACGCTGACCGCCACCGGCGGCAGCGGGACGATCACCTATACCGGCGGCACCGTTTCCGCTGGCGCGACCTGTACCGTCTCTGTCGACGTAGCGCCCACGACGGCGGGCGCGCATGTCAACACCAGCGGCGACCTGACCTCCAGCAGCGGCAATTCCGGCCCCGCGTCGGACACGCTGACGGCCGAGCCGCAGCCCCTCTTTGACAAGAGCTTTGCCGCCAGCGCCATCGCGCTGAGCCAGACCACGACGATGACCCTGACCATCGACAACAGCGGCGCATCGCTGGCGGCGACCGGCCTGGACGTCACCGACAACCTCCCCGCGGGGATGCTGGTTGCCGTGCCCGCCAATGCCGCGACCACCTGTACCGGCGGCACCCTCACCGCCACGCAAGGGACGGGCACGGTCAGCTATTCCGGTGGCACCGTCGCCGGCGGGGCCACCTGTACCGTCACGGTCGACGTGCTGGCCACCGCGGTTGGTTCTGTCGCGAATGTGACCGGCGACCTGACCTCTTCGGCCGGCAATTCCGGCAACGCGGGTGCAAACCTGACCATCGTGCCGCAGCCCGGTTTCGACAAGGAATTCACCCCTGGCCTGATCGCCGACGGTTTCTCGACCACGCTGGTCTTCGAGATCGACAACAGCCAGTCGATCCTGGCCGCCACGGCGCTGGACTTCACCGACAACCTGCCCGCCGGGTCCGAGGTCGCGGCGACGCCCAATGCCTCGACCACCTGTACCGGTGGCACGATTACCGCCACCGGCGGCAGCGGGACCATCTCCTATACCGGCGGCACGGTCGCCGCCTCGTCGATCTGTACGGTCCAGGTGGATGTGACCGCGACCACCACCGGCCTGCTGAACAACACCTCGGGGGATCTCACCTCCAGCCTGGGCAACTCGGGTAGTGCCTCGGACGCGCTGGCCGTCGTGCCGCCGCCCGCCTTTACCAAGGTCTTTGCACCGGACACCCTGGGTGCGGGCCAGGTCAGCACGCTGACCTTCACCATCGACAATGACCGCCCGGCGACGCTGGACGCCACCGGCCTGGCCTTCACCGACAACCTTCCGGCGGGTATGGTCGTCGCCTCCAGCCCGAATGTCGTGAACAATTGTTCTGGCACCGTGACCGCCAACGCGGGCAGCGGGTCGATTTCGCTGACCGGCGGCCAGCAGCTGGCGGGCGGTGCCTGTACCATCGCGGTCGACGTGGTTGCGGCCGCGGCCGGCAACTACACCAACACCAGCGGCGACCTGACCTCTTCGATGGGCAATTCCGGCCCGGCGACCGATGTCCTCTTCGTGATGCCGCAACCCGGCTTTGCCAAGAGCTTTGCCGACCCCGCCATCGCGCTGGGCTTTGAAACCACGCTGACCTTCACCATCGACAACAGCCCCTCGATCATCGACGCCACGGCGCTGGATTTCACCGACAACCTGCCCGCGGGCGTGCAGGTCGCGGCGACGCCGGCGGCCTCGACCACCTGTACCGGCGGCACCATCACCGCCACGGGCGGCGCGGGCACGATCAGCTACAGCGGCGGATCCATTGCCGCCGGGGCCACCTGTACCGTCGCGGTGAACGTGACCGGCACGGCAGTGGGCGCCCAGGTGAACACCAGCGGTGACCTGACCTCCTCGCTGGGCAACTCGGGCACCGCGAACGCGACACTGACCGTCGTGCCGCAGCCCGTCTTCACCAAGGTCTTTGCCCCCGACACGATCAACCTGGGCCAGTCCGCGACCCTGACCTTCACCATCGACAACAGCGGTTCCATCCTTGACGCCAGCGGGCTCGATTTCACCGATCCGCTGCCGACGGACCTGGTGGTGGCGGCGACGCCCAATGCCTCGACCACCTGTACCGGCGGCACGCTGACCGCGAATGCCGGGGCCTCCAGCATTAGCTACACCGGCGGCAGCGCACCGGCGCCGACCACCTGTACCATCAGCGTCGACGTGACCCCCGCGACCGCCGGGGACTTCGTGAACACCACGGGCGACCTGACCTCGGTGCTGGGCAACTCCGGCACCGCCGCCGACACGCTGACCGTGATCACCCCCGAGATCGGGCTGAGCGGCTCCATCGGCGGCGCCGTGGCCGACGGCGGCACCCTTGACCAGGGCACGCTGGACGCGGGCACGCAGCAGAGCCTTGTCCTGACCGTCTCGAACACCGGCACCGATGCCCTTACGCTGGCCGCCGCGCCTGTGATCTCGGGCGAAACCAACGTGGTGGTGGACAGCATCACCGGGCCGCTTGCAACCACCGTGCCGATCGGCGGCGATACCACGATCACCATTCTCTACACGCCCGCCACGGCGATCCAGACCGATCCGACCACGACGCTGCCGTTCGGCTTTGACCTCTCGCTGGGCAATGACGACGTGGACGAGGCGCCCTATGACATCACCGTCTCGGGCACCGCGCAGGACGTTACGGCACCCACCGGCTATACCGTGGCCTTCGATCAGGACCCGGTGAACATTGCCAACCAGGCGGCGGTCAGCTTTAGCTTCGCGGCGGCCGAAGTGGGGGCGGACTACGCCTATACCATCACCTCCGATGGCGGCGCAGGCAGCGTGACCGGCAGCGGCACAATCGTATCGGCGACCGACACGATCACCGGCATCGACGTCAGCAGCCTGCCGGACGGCACGCTGACCCTGACCGTGGTCCTGACCGACGCGGCCACCAATGTCGGCCCCGATGCCACCGACACGACGACCAAGGACGCAACCGCGCCCACCGCCCTCGCCATCGACACGCCGCTGGCCGGTGACGGTGTGGTCAACGCGGCCGAGGCCGCCTCGGTGACGGTCTCCGGCGGGTCGGTCGATCTGCCGAACGGCACCGTCGTCAGCGTCGCCGTCTCCGATGGCGCCGCGGGCGTCGTCTCGGGAACCGCGACCATCACGGGCACTGCCTGGTCCCTCACGCTGGATCTTTCAGGGCTGGCGGACGGACCGCTGACCGTGACCGCGGACGCCTCCGACCCGGCAGGCAACCCGGCGCCCCAGGCCTCCATCTCGGCCAGCAAGGACACGGGCATTCCGACCGTCACCATCGACACGCCCATCGCGGGCGATGACGTCGTCAACACCGCCGAGGCAGGGGCCTTCACCGTCTCGGGCACGGCGACGGGCGTGGTCGACGGCACCATCGTGCGCCTGATCCTGCGCGATACCGGCGGCGCGGCGGTTTACTACCGCGAGGCTGCGGTCAACGGCGGCACCTACAGCCTGAGCTTCGACATCTCGGCCCTGGCCGACGGCGACTATGACCTCTCCGCCGATGTCACGGACGCGGCGGGCAACCCGGCGGTTCCTGCCGTGACCACGATCACCAAGGACGGGCTGGCCCCCTCGATCGAGATCCAGGACCCCGATCCCACCGTGGCCGACAGCCTCTATGCCAACGCCGTGAACGCCGCCGAGGCGGCGGCATTCACCGCCTCCGGCGTCGCCCTGAACGCGGCGGACGCGGTGCAGGTGGTCATCACCGCCACCGATGGCGCGGCGGGCTCCGTCTCCGTCACCACCGGCCTGACCGCCGGTCCCGGCGCCTTCCACAGCTGGTCCGGCGCGCTCGACCTTTCCGGGCTGGCGGACGGCACCATCACCCTGACCGCCGAGGTCACCGACAGCTCTGGCAACAGTTCTTCGGCGACGACCGTCTTCCTCAAGGATACGACCGCCCCGGCGGGCTATTCCGCGAGCTTTGACCAGGACCCGGTGAACATCGCCAACCAGGCCGCCATCGGCTTTACCTTTGCCGATGCAGAGGTCGGGCCGGGCGTGACCGGGACGGATGTCACCTTTGACTACACCATCACCTCCGATGGCGGCGGCACGCCGGTCACCGGGTCCGGCACGATCACCAGCGCGACCCAGCAGGTGACGGGCCTTGACCTCTCCGGCCTGGCCGACGGTACCCTGACGCTGAGCGTCACGCTGACCGACTTCAAGGGCAACACCGGCGGGTCCGCGACGGCAACCGCGACCAAGGATACCAATGCCCCGATCCTGGCCATCGACACCCCGATCGAGGGCGATGACGTGATCAACGCCGCCGAGGCGGCAACGGTCGTGATCTCCGGCACCTCCAGCGACCTTCCCGACGGCGCCGACGTGGCCATCGCGGTCGCCGATGCCGCCAGCGGCAGCATCACCGGTACGGCCAGCGTCACCGGCGGCACATGGTCCCTGACGCTGGACCTGACCGGCCTCGCCGATGGCGCGCTCAGCGTCACCGCCGACGCCACCGACCCGGCGGGCAACCCGGCGCCGCAGGCCACCGCCAGCGCGTCCAAGGACACGGTCGCGCCCTCGGGCTACACCGCCACGCTGGATGACGATCCGGTCAATGTCGCCAACGAGACCGCTACCGGCTTTACCTTCGCCGGGGCCGAGGTCGGGGCAACCTATGCCTTCACCATCACCTCGGACGGCGGCGGCGCGCCTGTCACCGGCACCGGCACCATCGCCACGGCGACGGACCAGGTCACCGGGCTGGATCTCAGCGGGCTGAGCGACGGCATCCTGACCCTGACCGTCGCCCTGACCGACCCGGCGGGCAACACCGGCCTCGACGCCACGGACGAGGCGCTCAAGGATGCCACCGCGCCCGAACTGACCATCGACATCCCGCTGACGGCTGACGGCGTGATCAACGCGGCAGAGGCCGGCGCGGTTGTCGTCTCGGGCACCTCGACCGGGCTGGCCGATGGCGCGCCGGTTTCGGTCGCGGTCGGCGATGGCGGCACCAGCGTCACCGGCACCGCAACCATAAGTGCCGGCACCTGGACCGTGACGCTGGATCTTTCCGGCCTCTCCGACGGGGGCCTGACCCTTACGGCAGATGCCTCGGACGCCGCCGGCAACCCGGCGCCGCAGGCCACGGCCACGGCCACCAAGGACGCCACCGCGCCCGCCGGCTATGCCGTGACCTTCGACCAGGACCCGGTGAACAACACCAACCAGGCGGCTGTCGGCTTTACCTTCGCCGGGGCCGAAGTGGGCGCCACCTTCACCTATGCCATCACCTCGGACGGCGGCGGCACGGATGTCACCGGCGGCGGTGCCATCGCCACGGCGACGGACCAGGTCGCCGGGCTGGACCTCAGCGGGCTGAACGACGGCACCCTGACCCTGACCGTCGCCCTGACCGATCCGGCGGGCAACACCGGCCTCGACGCCACGGATACCGCTGTCAAGGACGCCCAGATCCCGACCGCCACCCTGGCCGGACCGCTGGAGGCACAAGCCGATCCCTTCCCGGTTACGCTGACCTTCTCCGAGGACGTGACGGGCTTTGCCTTGACTTCGGTCCAGATCACCAACGGCACGGCGTCTCTGCTGACCGGCAGCGGTGCGGATTACGGCTTTACCGTCACGCCGGACCACGACGGCCCGGTGGAAATCTCGGTCGATGCGGGCGCCGCGGCGGATGCGGCGGGCAACCTCGCCACCGCGGCCGCGCCGATCACCGTGACCGCCGACCTGACCGGCACACCGAACCCGACCCCGCTGCCCGATGCGGATGGCGACGGCATCCCGGACCTGTTCGAAACCGGCGACCGTGACGGCGACGGCATCCCCGATGACCAGGACTTCGACCCGCAGGGCTATTTCTACTGCGAGGATGACGGCCGCATCATCCCGGGCGGCGGGTTCACCGTCACCGGGCCATCGGGGTCCAACAGCACGCTGGGCACCACGAACTTCATCAACATCACCCGGGACGGATCGACAGGCGAACTCCAGTGGTTCGCGCTGCGCCCCGGCACCTATAGCATGTCGCTGGTCTATCCGACCGCCGTCGGTATCCCCAGCACCACGCGCACCTCTTCGGGCACGCTGGACCTGACGTCGCTCTTGCCGTCGAACCCCGGGGTCATCGGCTCGTCCGAGGACGGCGCGACCGGCTTCCTGGCGGACACCTCGCTGGCGGCTAACCCGGCGTTCTACACCAGCTTCGTGATCGAACCGGGGGATCCCTATGTCATCGGCAACAACATCCCGATGACCCAATGCGCCGAAAACGCGGTCACGCTGAGCGCGGCCACCGATGGTGCAGAGGCCAATACCGGCACCCCCACCGACGTGACCTTCACCCTGACGCAGGCGCGTGTCTCGACCCAGGACACGGTGGTCAGCTACAGCGTCGGCGGAACCGCCACCTCGGGCGCGGATTTCACCGCGCTGTCGGGAACGGCGACGATCCCGGCGGGTGCCCTCTCGGTCACCATCACAGTTCCGGTGCTGGAAGACGGCGACATTGAAGGCCCGGAAACCGTTGTCCTGACGGTCAACGGCCTGGTCTCGGGCGACCTGACGACCCTGCTGGGCAGCACGCTGACCCAGACCGCGACCATCGCCGACGATGACTTTGCGGATATCGCCGTGACCAATGTCGATCTCACCACCAACGAGGGCGGCGGCGACGATGCCACCATGACCTTCGTCCTGCTGGGGGCGCCGACCGCGCCGGTCACGCTCAGCTTTGCGGGCGACAACCAGTGTACGGTCGCCCCGGCCACGATCACCTTCACCGCGGCCAACTACGCCACGCCGCAGGCGCTGACGATCCGGGCCATCGACGACGAAAAGGTCGAAGGGACGCACAGTTGTCAGCCCACGGCCACCGTGGCCTCGGTGGATACGCGCTATGACGGTGCGCCTCTGCCGCTGGCCGCCGTGACCATCACCGACGACCTTGTCGACCAGATCCGCGAACCGCTGACGGAAATCCTCGAGGATGACCTGTCAGAAACCATCGACACCCAGTCGCGGGCCTTCAGCCGCATGGCAAAAGGCGCTCTGGATCGGCTGCAGGCGGGCCGTGACCTGCCCTGTGGCACGCTTCAGGCCTTTGACGTCGACGGCAGCATCCAGATCCAGGATGCCACCGGCAACGCGCACGGCACCTTCGGCAGCGATCGCTACAACTGCGCCTCCGGCAGCCGAGAGATCCTCGACGGGACCTTCTCGCTGAACAAGACCGAGGACACGGGCGTGCAGGCTCTGCTGCAGTTCGCCTGGCAGAAGGAACGCTTCACCAGCGACACCTCCATCGCGGGCTACTTCCTGGGTGGCTACTACAGCCGGACGGATGTCAGCGGGCTGGGGGACGGCTCGATCGACGGGTTCGGAGTCAACGGCGGTGTCTACGGTGCCCGCGGCTTTGGACAGGGCCTCTTCCTGGACTACTACATGGCCGGGGCCGCCGGGCGGCACAGCTTCGACATCGACTTTGACGCGGCCACTGCGCCGATCAACGCAACCGGCGACTACAGCTACCTGGCCGGCTTCGCGGGTATCGGCATCTCGGGGCAGCGCGAATTCGACGGCTTCGTGATGAAACCGCGCGTCGGCCTCGACCTGGCCTATGCCCGGGCAGGGGACGCGGACGTGACGGCCCGCCAGATGGGCCTGACCCACACCGGCGCGATCCGGCTGGATGACTTCCAGGGCGCCCGCGCCACGGCGGAAATCCGATTCGAAAGCCTGGGCGCGCCCGGCGGGGCCGAGGCCCTGGCCGACCAGATGCGCACCGCCTTCACGCCGCGCCTGTCCTGTACCCTGTCCTCCTACGAGGACGAGGCGGACTGTGGCCTGGGCCTGGCCCTGGCCTGGGAGCGCCGGGACATCGCCAGCGGCATGACCTGGGGGCTGGAGGTGGACGTCGAGAAGATCGACGAAACCCGCCGGTTCACCTTCAACATCAAGCGCGAGCGCCCGATTGCCAATGGTCTCGGCTCGGTGGTGACGCGGCTCTCGATGCCGGCGCAGCAGACCCTGCAACTGGAACACGGGCTGCAGCTGGACTTCTGAGGAAGGACGGTCCGATCAGCGACCCGATCAGGAAACGGCCCGGCGGTCATCGCCGGGCCGTTTTCAGTTCTCGAAACAGGTGGCGCGGCCGTCCTGCGCGATCAGCGCGGCACCGTCCATGATCGCCTGTGCACGCCGGTTGAGCGCGGCACTGGGCCGATCCGCCGCGCGCGCCTTGGGGTTCGGCAGGACAGCGGCCAGAAGGGCCGCCTGCCGCGGGCTCAGGTCCCTTGGCGCCACGCCGAAATAGTGCCGCGCCGCCGCGTCCACGCCAAAGACCCCCTCGTCGAACTCGGCCACGTTCAGGTAGACCTCGAGGATACGCCGCTTGGGCCAGAGCGCCTCGACCAGCGGGGTCATCAGAGCCTCCAGCGCCTTGCGGAGATAACTGCGCGCCTGCCAGAGGTAGACGTTCTTGACCACCTGCTGGGAAATCGTGCTGCCGCCGCGCCGGGCGCCGTCCTCGATCGCGGCACGGATGGCGCCCATGTCGAACCCCCAGTGGGTGCAGAAATTCGCGTCCTCCGCCGCCACGGCAGAGCGCAGCATCACCGGCGCGATTCCGTCCACCTCGACCCAGCTGCGTTCCACCCCGCCCAGACGCCGCGCCTCGGACCAGATGGTATGGGTGACGGGCGGGTTGATGACCCGGAAAAGCAGCACCACCAGCACCGCGAGCACCGCCGCGCCCAGCAACGCCCGCAAGAGCCAGCGCCGCAGAAAGGCCAGCGGGCGGGGGCGTTGCACCGCCTTGCCCTTCGTCTTGCGCTTGCGCGCCGGTTTCTTCGCCTTGGTCGCCATGCCTGATCTCTACCCCAGCGGCGCGGCGGCGCCAATCTCCGGAAAACGGGGGCTCTGCCCCCGTCGCGCCAGGGCGCGACTCCCCCGAGGTATTTTCGAAACCAAAGAAGCCCGGGCGCACCTCCTGCCCTTCTTTGGTTTTCCAAGTACCTCGGGGGTCCGGGGGCAGCGCCCCCGGTCCGACCTTGCCAAGACGCAAAAGGGCCCGGTCGATGTGACCGGGCCCCTTCGTGACCGTTCCGCTGTCGCCTTATTCCGCCGGCACCGCGAGGTCGCCCTCGATCCCCAGCGGATGAGAGATCTTGTTCAGCATCTCCTTCGGGCAGACCTGCACGAAATGATCCTTTTCCAGGTCCCAGTTCTGCAGGATGTCCTTGCCCTTGCGGCTCGCGGTTTCCTCGACGTGGCGCTCGATAAGGCCTTTCAGCTGGTCTTCCCAGGCGGTCACGGTGACCGGGCAGGTGACGAGGCTTTCCATGTTCATCATCTGCCGCGCCGTGCCCTCGGGGTCGTAGATATAGGCCATGCCCCCGGTCATCCCGGCGCCGAAGTTGGCGCCGATGCTGCCCAGGATCACCGCGACGCCGCCGGTCATGTATTCACAGCCGTTCGAGCCGCAGCCCTCGATCACCACCTTGGCGCCCGAGTTGCGCACCGCGAAACGTTCGCCCGCGCGGCCCGCCGCGAAGAGGTGTCCGTCGGTGGCGCCGTAAAGCACCGTGTTGCCGATGATCGTGTTCTCGGCCGCGTTCAGCGGCGAGACCAGCGGCGGACGCACGACGATCAGACCGCCCGACAGGCCCTTGCCGACATAGTCGTTGGCATCGCCCGAAACCTCGATCTTGAGGCCCGGCGCCGCGAAGGCGCCCAGCGACTGGCCGGCGCTGCCAGTCAGCTTGACGTGCAGGTGGTTCGGCTGCAGTGCGTTGCGCATCCCGAATTTCTGAACGATGTGGCTGCTGACGCGGGTGCCCACGGTGCGGTGCGTGTTCATCACCGCGTAGGACAGCTGCATTTTTTCGCCGTCTTCCAGGAAGCGCTGGCCGTCCCGCACGATTTCCGCGTCCAGCGTGTCGCGCACCGGGTTGCGGGGCTTGTTGCGGTCGTAGACGATGTCATCCGACCCGTCGACACGGATCAGCAGCGGGTTCAGGTCCAGGTCGTCCAGGTGGTCCGACCCGCGGCTGACCTGGCTCAACAGGTCGGCCCGGCCGATCACCTCGTCCAGCGAACGTGCGCCGATCTCGGCGAGGATTTCCCGCACTTCCTGCGCGTAGAAGGTGATCAGGTTCACCACCTTGTCGGCATTGCCGGTGAACTTGGCGCGCAGGGATTCGTCCTGGGTGCAGACGCCCACCGGGCAGGTGTTCGACTGGCACTGGCGCACCATGATACAGCCCATCGCGATCAGCGCGGCGGTGCCGATGCCGTATTCCTCGGCGCCCATCATGGCGGCCATGACGATGTCCCGGCCGGTCCGCAGGCCGCCGTCCGTGCGCAGCGTGATCCGCTCGCGCAGGTTGTTCATCGCCAGCACCTGGTGCGCCTCGGTCAGACCCATTTCCCAGGGCAGGCCGGCATATTTGATCGAGGTGGCAGGGCTGGCGCCCGTGCCGCCGTTGTGCCCCGAGATCAGGATCACGTCGGCCTCGGCCTTGGCCACGCCGGCGGCAATGGTGCCCACGCCCGACGACGCAACCAGCTTGACCGTCACCTTGCAGCGCGGGTTGATCTGCTTGAGGTCGTAGATCAGCTGCGCAAGGTCCTCGATGGAATAGATATCGTGGTGCGGCGGGGGCGAGATCAGCGTCACGCCCTTTGTCGAATGCCGCAGCCGCGCGATCAGGTCGGTGACCTTCATGCCGGGCAGCTGGCCACCCTCACCGGGCTTGGCGCCCTGGGCCACCTTGATTTCAAGCTCTTCGCAGTGGTTCAGGTACTCGGCGGTGACGCCAAAGCGGCCCGATGCCACCTGCTTGATCTTGGCGCTGGGGTTGTCGCCGTTGGGCTCGGGCACGAAATGCGCCGGATCTTCGCCGCCTTCGCCGCTGTCCGACTTGGCGCCGATGCGGTTCATGGCCACGTTCAGCGTCTTGTGCGCCTCGGGGCTCAGCGCGCCCAGAGACATGCCCGGCGTCACGAACCGCTTGCGGATCGAGGTGATGCTTTCGACCTCTTCGATCGGCAGCGCCTTGCCCAGCGGCTTGATCGCCAGCAGGTCGCGCAGGTGGATCGGCGGGTTCGACTGCATCGCGTTCGAATACTGCTTCCACATCTCGTAAGAGGCGCGGTCACAGGCGGCCTGCATCAAGTGCATGGTCTGCGCGCCCCAGGCGTGGGTCTCGCCGGATTTCCGCGCCTTGTAGAAACCGCCGATGGGCAGCACGTCCTGGCCGCGCTCAAAGGCCAGCGCGTGGATCTGCTCCGCCTTGTGCTGGATGCCGCTGACCCCGATGCCCGAGATGCGCGAGATCATGCCGGGGAAGTACTCCGCGCACATGGCACGGCTCAGCCCCACGGCCTCGAAGTTCAGGCCGCCGCGATAGGAAGAGATGACCGAGATGCCCATCTTTGACATGATTTTCAGCAGGCCCTGGTCGATGGCCTCGCGGTAGCGGGCCACCGCCTCGGTCAGGGTCATGTCCAGAAGGCCGCGGTTGATGCGGTCCGCCAGGCTGTCCTCGGCCAGGTAGGCGTTGACGATGGTGGCGCCGGCCCCGATCAGCACCGCGAAGTAATGCGGGTCGATGCATTCTGCCGAGCGCACGTTGAGCGAGCAGAAGGTCCGCAGCCCCTTGCGCGTCAGGTGGCTGTGTACCGCGCTGGTGGCCAGGATCATCGGCATCGCGACCCGGCCCGGACCGCTGTGCTCGTCGGTCAGGATCAGGTGGCCCGAGCCCGAGCGCACCGCGTCCTCGGCCTCGGCCCGGATGCGGGCCAGGCCCTCGCGCAGGGCGCCTTCACCGGCGGCAAAGGTACAGTCGATCTCTGTGCAGGGCGCGTTGAAATGGTTCTTCAACTCGTCGAACTGCGCGTTGCCGACAAAGGGGCTGTCCAGCACCAGGATCTCGGTCTGGCTGCTGTCCTCGTCCAGCACGTTCTTGAGGTTGCCGAAGCGGGTCTTGAGGCTCATGACCCGGAATTCGCGCAAGCTGTCGATCGGCGGGTTCGTCACCTGGCTGAAGTTCTGGCGGAAGTAGTGGCTCAGCGGCCGGTACTTCTTGGACAGGACCGCCGAGGGCGTGTCATCGCCCATCGAGGCCAGCGTTTCCTTGGCGTCCTCGGCCATGGGCGCCAGGATCTGTTCCAGCTCCTCGACGGTGTAACCTGCCGCGATCTGGCGGCGGCGCAATTCGGCGCCCTCGAAAAGCGACTTTTCCGTAACGGCGGCCAGCGGCTCGTCCAGTTCGGTGATCTTGCCGACCCAGTCGCCAAAAGGCTGCGCGGCGGCCAGTTTGTCCTTGATCTCGACGTCGTGGTAGAGCTTGCCCTCTTTCATGTCGACGGCGATCAACTGGCCCGGTCCCAGCGCGCCCTTTTCGCGCGCCGTCGCCTCGTCCGTCGGCACCATGCCGATTTCCGAGCCTGCGATCAGCATCCCGTCGCCGGTCACGACATAGCGCATCGGGCGCAGACCGTTGCGGTCCAGCCCGCCACAGACCCAGCGGCCATCGGTCATCGCCAGTGCCGCGGGGCCGTCCCAGGGCTCCATCACCGAGTTGCAGTAGGAATACATGTCACGCCAGGCCTGCGGCAGTTCCACCGCCTGCTTGGACCAGCTTTCCGGCACCAGCATCGTCTTGGCCATCGGCGCATTGCGCCCGGCGCGCACCAGCACCTCGAACACCGCGTCCAGCGCCGCCGAGTCCGACGAGCCATTGGGCACGATCGGCTTGATGTCCTCGGCCATGTCCCCGAAGGCGCCCGAGGCCATCCGGATCTCGTGGCTCTTCATCCAGTTGGTGTTGCCCTTGAGCGTGTTGATCTCGCCGTTGTGGGCCAGCATCCGGAACGGCTGCGCCAGCCACCACTGCGGGAAGGTGTTGGTCGAATAGCGCTGGTGGTAGATCGCGAAGGCCGATTCAAACCGCTCGTCCTGCAGATCGGGATAGAATTCCGCGACCTGCTCGGCCAGCATCATGCCCTTGTAGATGATCGACCGGCAGGACAGCGAGGCGATGTACAGCTGGGTGATCCCCGCCGCTGCCGCCGCCTTCTCGATCCGGCGCCGGATCACGTAAAGCTCGCGCTCAAAGGTCTCCTCGTCCACGCCCTTGGCGTTCGAGATGATGATCTGCTCGATCTCGGGGCGGGTCGCGTTGGCCTTTTCACCCAGGCACTCGACGTTCACCGGGACGTGGCGCCAGCCATAGATGTAGTGGCCCATGCGCAGGACCTCGGTCTCCACGATCGTCCGGCAGGCTTCCTGCGCGCCGAAGTTGGTGCGCGGCAGAAAGACCTGGCCCACGGCCATCATCTCGTCGCGGCGCGGCGTGTGGCCGGTGCGCAGCACCTGGTCGTAAAAGAAGGGAGCCGGGATCTGGACGTGGATGCCCGCGCCGTCGCCGGTCTTGCCATCGGCGTCCACGGCACCCCGGTGCCAGATCGCCTTGAGCGCGGTGATCCCCGCCTCGACGACGCGCCGCGACGGTTTCCCGTCCAGGTTCACGACAAGGCCCACGCCGCAAGAGCTGTGCTCTTCGCTCTCGTGGTACATGCCGTTTTCGCTCATCCACTTGCGCTTGGCTTCCTCGGCCCGCACCCAGTCGGCATCGTATTTGGTCATGGCTCAAGCCCTCCGTTCATGGACCGCACGTCGCGGCCCGGCATCGCTGTGATGGCCTGCGTCCCGGTGACGGGGGCGGGCCGAAAGTCTTTCAGTCCGTCTGTTCGGCAAGAACGCCGAATTTCGCGTGGCACTCGGCCCGCGTCATCAACTTGCGCCCGGCCTGGCCCTCGTAGGCAAAGCTGTCGGGTTTCACGTCGATGTAGATCTCGTTCGTCATCTCGAAACCGTCGGCCTCGTCAAAGACGCCGATGGGCAGTTCCAGGTCGCCGGAGTAGGCGGATTCCATCGTCACCCGGAAAAACATCCCCGAGCCACAGCGCATGCAGAACCCGCGTTCCGCCCAGTCGCTGGACTGGATGCGGCCCAGGTGGGTTTCATCCTCCCAGGTCACGTTTTCCAGCGGCACGGTCACGCCGATCAGCGCCGAGCCGGTCCAGCGGCGGCACATCTCGCAGTGACAGGCCCCGGCCTGCGCCGGCACATCGCGCGCGGTGAACCGGACCGCGCCGCACATGCAGCCCCCGCTGCGCGCGCTCATGCCCGGTCCTCCGCTGTGCTGGTGCCAAGCGGGTGACCCCAACCCGGCTCAACCCCCTCCAGGCCGCTCATCAGGTCGCAGTCGTGGCGCGGATAGATGCCACGGAACCCCTGTTCGCCGGGATAGATGAACTCCACCGGGCTGCGGTCGCGTGCGTTGGCCTGGCGCTCGTCCTCCGTGACGTCGGCGGCAAAGCCCGCAAAGAACCGCTTGTGCTTGTCCGAGACGTATTCGCGCCCCCGGACATGTTCGATCACCCGCCCCGAGGCATCGCGGCGCGTCATCTCGAACTCGGTCCGGTACAGCTTTTCGCCGTCGATCTCGATTTCGCCGATGATCCGGTCGAACCCGGTGACACGGGTCGGCCCGTCGAGCGTCGACCGCTGGGTGAAATCGAAACTGTCGATGCCGTTTTCGACCAGCTCGGAGATGCTGCCGGGATCGGGGATCGGGCGCACCGTCCGGGTGCGGGTCGGATCGTCGGGCGGGCCGCTTTCGATCCACTGGCCGTCATCGTCGATGCGGCTGGTGAAATAGGGACCGGCCTCGCCGAAATCGGTGCGGAACCTGTGATCCGGGTCGATCTGCGGGCAGACATAGTGGTTGGTCACGACGCAGCTGCGGGATTGCACCGTCAGGTAGGTCTCGCAGCCCTCGGGCGGGGTGAACAGCCCGCCCTGGGCCTGGACCGCGCCGGCTCCGCCCAGCAGCGCAAGCGCCGCCAGACCGGCGCAAAGCGCGGTCGAGACTTTACCCTTGGTCAATCTTTCGAGCCACATGAGACAGCCTTTCTGACCCATTCCGGCGCCGCCTGCGCCTTGGTTAACCAACCCTTGCCTGTTTGTACAAAATGCTGGAAACGCTGTACGTTTTGTACAAAACGTACAGACCGTCCCGGTCATTCCGCGGCGACAGCTCCCTTGGAGTTCAGGTCCTGCAACACGGCCTCGACACAGTCGCGACCGTCGCGGATCGCCCAGACCACCAGGCTTGCGCCGCGCACGATGTCGCCGATGGCATAGACGCCGGGCAGGGCGGTGCGGCCGCTGGTGAACTCTGCCTTGATGGTGCCCCAGCGGGTCACTTCCAGCTCGGGGCAGCCCCAGAGCGTCGGCAGTTCCTCGGGCTCGAAGCCGAGCGCCTTGATGACCAGGTCTGCGGGCTCGTCGTAGTCCGATCCCTCGATCACCTCGGGGCGCTGGCGGCCGGTGGCGTCCGGTGCGCCCAGGCGCATCTTCTCGACCATCACGGCATTGACCGGCTCACCCTTGAAGCCCTTGGGCGCGGTCAGCCATTCGAAGACCACACCTTCTTCCTCGGCGTTCTGCGTCTCGCGCTGGCTCCCTGGCATGTTGGCGCGGTCGCGGCGATACAGGCATTTGACGCTGGTGGCGCCCTGGCGGATCGCGGTGCGGACACAGTCCATCGCCGTGTCGCCGCCGCCGATCACGACAACCTTCTTGCCCTTTGCGTTCAGCTCGCCGCTTTCGAATTCCGGCACGCTGTCGCCAAAGTTCGACGCGCGGTTCGAGGCGGTCAGGTAGTCGATCGCCTTGACGATGCCCTTGGCACCCGCGCCCGGGCCGCCCAGGTCACGCGACTTGTAGACGCCGGTTGCGATGATGACCGCATCATGTTGTGCGCGAATTTCCTCGAACGACAGGTCTTCGCCCACGTTGCAGTTCATCACAAAGCGCACGCCGCCCTCTTCGAGCTGCTTGTTGCGGCGCATCACGATGTCTTTCTCCAGCTTGAAGCCGGGGATGCCATAGGTCAGCAGCCCGCCCGAGCGGTCGTAGCGGTCGTAGACGGTGACCTGCACGCCGGCGCGGCGCAGCATGTCGGCTGCGGCCAGCCCGCCGGGGCCGGCGCCGATGATGCCGACGCTTTCGGAGCGTTCCTGTGCCGGGGTCACGGGCTTGACCCAGCCTTCTTCCCAGGCGGTATCGGTGATGTACTTCTCGACCGAGCCGATGGTCACCGTGCCGTGACCCGATTGTTCGATCACGCAGTTGCCTTCGCAGAGGCGGTCCTGGGGGCAGATGCGGCCGCAGATCTCGGGGAAGGTGTTGGTGGCCTGGCTGACCTCATAGGCCTCCTGAAGGCGGCCCGTGGCGGTCAGGCGCAACCAGTCGGGGATATTGTTGTGCAGCGGGCAGTGGCTCTGGCAATAGGGCACGCCGCACTGGCTGCAGCGCGCGGCCTGTTCCTTGGCCTTCGCATCGGCGTATTCCGCATAGATCTCGTCGAAATCCGTCCGGCGCTCCGCGGCCTCCCGCTTGACCGGCATCTCCCGCCCCACGGACACAAATTTCAGCATCGGCTGCTTCGCCATTCATCCACCCTTTGCAGGTAATCCCTAGATCGTCCGCGCCTCCTTACAGAAGCTTGGCTTGGAATGAAAGTCAGTTATGCTGACCTATATCCAGAATATTCCCGTTTTTGACGTCTCAAAACCACATGCGGCTGCCAAAAATAGGTCCAAATCGGACCTAAATTGCCACTTTCGGCTCTGAAACAAGGAGTTATACCAAGGCGCGTAGCTTTGATTGGACCCCGACAATGGCTTTCACGCAACTGCTGATTCTCGCCCTGATACAGGGGGTTACCGAATTCCTTCCGATCTCGTCCTCGGGCCACCTGATTCTCTTGCCGAACCTGACGGGGATGCAGGACCAGGGCCAGGTGATCGACGTGGCCGTTCACGTGGGAACCTTGCTGGCTGTCATCCTCTACTTCCGAGCCGACGTTAAGGATGCAGCCAAGGGCACGCTGCGGCTCATGACGGGGCGCATGGACACGCCGGGCGCGCGCCTCGCCTTCCTGCTGCTTGTGGCCACCATCCCGGTGATCCTCTTCGGACTGGCGCTCAAGCTCTCGGGGCTGGACGACATGCTGCGCTCGACGGCGGTGATCGGGTGGACCATGCTTGTCTTCGGTCTTGTCCTCTACTGGGCGGACATGAAAGGGGCGCAGGACAAGGCGGACAGCGACTGGAACCTGCGGGATGCCATCATCATGGGGCTGTGGCAGGCCGTGGCCTTGATCCCGGGCACCTCGCGGTCCGGCATCACCATCACCGCGGCGCGCCACCTGGGCTATAACCGGCACGACGGCGCCAAGCTGGCCATGTTGATGTCGATCCCGACGATCATGGCGTCAGCCGCGTTGCTGGGGGCCGAGGTCATCGCGACCGCCGATGCCGAGGCCGCGCGTGATGGTGCGATTGCGGCGGCTCTGGCGTTTCTGTCTGCGCTGGGGGCGCTCTGGCTGATGATGCGGCTCCTGCGCTCTGTCAGCTTTACACCCTATGTCATCTACCGGGTGATCCTGGGGCTGATCCTGCTCTGGATCGCCTACGCCTGAACGTCACACCCGGTGATAAGGCGCCCCCGCCTGGATCGAGGCGGCGCGGTATAGCTGTTCGGCCAGCATGACCCGCACCAGCATGTGTGGCCAGACCATCCGACCAAAGGACATCAGGTCCTGCGCCTCGGCCCGCAGGGCGGGGTCGATTCCGTCGGCGCCACCGATGACAAGGGCCAGGTCCTGCGCGCCACCATCACGCCAGTCTGCCAGTTTTCCGGAAAACTCGGGCGAGGACCAGATGTGGCCGCGCTCATCCAGCGCGCAGATCCGTGCACCCGAGGGGATCGCGCGGCGCAACAGAGCGGCCTCACCCGCCATGCCGCCGCCCTTGCGGTCCTCGACCTCGATCACTTGCGCCGGACCAAGGCCCAGCGCCCGGCCCGTGCGGTCGAAACGTGTCAGGTAATCATCGACAAGCGCCTTTTCCGGCCCCTTCCGGAGCCGGCCAACCACGCAAAGATGTATGCGCACCGTTCAGGCCTGGTTGCCTGCCACCGGAGCCCACATCTTTTCCAGCTGGTAGAACTCACGCACTTCGGGGCGGAAGAGATGGACAACCACGTCCCCCGCGTCGATGAGCACCCAGTCCCCGGTATCCTTGCCCTCCATCGTGGAGAGAACACCGAAGCGCTGCTTGAGTTCATCTGACAGCTTTTCCGACAGCGCCGCGACCTGGCGCGACGAGCGGCCGGTGGCGATGACCATGTAATCGCACACCGAGGATTTGCCGTGCAGGTCGATCTGCACGATATCCTCTGCCTTGTTGTCGGAGAGTGTTTCGAGCACTGCCGCGAGAATGCTCTCGGCGGTCGTTTCGCTCTGTGTCATGGCCGAAATGCCCCGGCCTTGATCAGCGGCATGCGCCGCAAGTGTCGTCGAAGACAGGACAATGTCCTCCTGTGTCGCTACGCGCCCCCCCAAGCCCGGGCGCATGGGCATGCTTTAAAGATAGCATCGGAAATGTAAATTCTCAATGTCGCGTGGCAGAGGGGCAGGGGACAGGGGGCGTATCTGCCCGTGCCTTCAGCGTTTTCAGGTAGCGGCCAACGGGTTGCGGGCGCAACAGGGGTCGCGCCTGACCACCGTTTTCCAGGACGATATCGGCGGAAACGGGCGCATCCATGTCTGGCCCCGAGCCGTGCAGGCAAAGGCCAAAGGACATCTCCAGCGAGCCGGAGGTGCGTTCTGGCGCCTCGGTTTTCCATGTGCGGGCGCGGGCTTGTGCTGCACGCAGGCCGTCGAGGTCGGCGGGCGCGACGGTAAGAATCAGCGATCCGTCCCGCATGTCCCGGCGTCGCAGGACAAAGCTCTCGTCGAACGCGCCCCGGGCCGAAACCGCCGTGAGGGTCAGCCGCGCCGAGTCAGGGAGAAGATCCAGGCCCTCCGGCAGGTGCAGATGGATCTGGAAATCCACCGGGTCGGCGGTCAGCGGATCGACTTTGCGCAAGTCTTGCAGGGTCTGCGGTACGAGCGCCGTGCAGGCGCTCAGTAGGGCGAGGATGGGGATAAGGCGAAGCACGAAGAATCTCCTCTTGTGGAATCAATTTTTATCGTTTTACATTAAGTAATGTTGATTAAATAGCAAGCTGGACCTCGATATGACCTACCAACTTCCCCGTGCCACGCGCCGCGCCGCCCAGGTTCTGCGCGGGCTGTCCTTCATCGCGATGACGGTGCTCCTCGGGCTTGTGGCATGGGTTGCCGCCGATCCGGCGTTCCTTGTGTCCAATCGTGCCGACGCGCTTGGGCTGGACATGGGCGGGCGCACCCTCGGCTTGGCGAGCCGGATGGCGCTGGTGGCCGGAGCCTGGATTGCGTTGGGTGCCGTGTCTTACACCCTTTGGCACATGAGCCGGCTTTTTGCCTGCTACGCGGGTGACGCCGCGCTGACCCCAACGGCGGCTCACGCGCTGCGGCACATCGGTCTGGGCTTTCTCGCGCAGGCGGCGGTGGGTCTTCTGGGCCATCCGGTCGAAACACTCTTGCTGACCCTGGGGGCGCCCGCAGGGCAAAGGATGGTCTCGCTTGCCGTGTCCTCGGCTGACCTGGGCTTTGTCCTTGCGGGGGGCATGATGCTGATCGTCGGGCTGGTCACCAGCCAGGCGGTGGCGCTCCGGTCCGAGAACGAGGGATTCGTCTGATGCAGATCGTCGTGCGGCTGGACGTGATGCTGGCGCGGCGCAAGATGCGCTCGCGCGAGCTGGCCGAGCGTGTGGGCATCACCGAGCAGAACATTTCCCTGCTGAAATCCGGCAAGGTCAAGGGCATCCGTTTCGAGACGCTGGCAAAGATCTGCGAGGTTCTCGACTGTCAGCCCGGCGACCTGCTGGAGGCCCTGCCAGAAGGTGAGGCGTAGGGCGGGGTTTGCCCCGCCACACCGCTCATGCGCCGTAGGGCACCCAGACGGTCTTGACCTCGGTCGCCTGCTCGAGGAAATCGCGTGCGTCCCCGGCGTTCAGCCAGTCGCGAGCGCGCCCGTCGTTGACCCAGGTCCGTTTCAGATTACCCGCCGAGGCGCTCTCGATCACCTCCGACAGATCGCTGGAGGAGAAGGACCAGACCGCCTCGACGTCCATATGCGACGCCAGCACCGGGGCCAGCTCTGCATGTGATCCGGTCAGGATGTTCACCACGCCCCCGGGCACGTCCGAGGTTTCCAGAACCTGAGTGAACTCCAATGCCGCCAGCGGGAAGGGGTCGGAGGCGACCAGCACCACCCGATTCCCCATCGCGATGGCGGGGGCCATGACCGAGACCAGCCCCAGGAGCGGGGCCTCGTCCGCACAGAGCGCGCCGATAACCCCGCAGGGTTCGTTCATCGCAAGGGCCACGCCACGCATGGGGACGCTGCGCACGCCGCCGTCAAACTTGTCTGCCCAGGCGGCCGCGGTGAACAGCCGGTTCACGCTGGCCTCGACCTCTGCCGCGCCGCCGTCGCTGCCGGTCAGCCGGTCGATCAGGGCCGCGAACTCCCCCGCCCGGGCCGAGAGGTTCTCACCGATGTAATACAAGACCTGTGCACGGTTATGGGCCGTGGCCTTGGCCCAGCCGCCCGCGCCGCGCGCGGCCTCGACGGCGTTGCGGATGTCCTTGCGGTTGGCGATCGGCGCCTGGCCGATCAGCTTGCCCGCCGCGTCGTAGATGCTGCGGGCATAGCCGCCGTCGGGACGCGCCTGCTTGCCACCAACATAGAGCTTGGCGGTGCGGTCGACCGGCTGCGGTTCGGCGCTGTCGCCGGCATAGGCCTCGACCGGGGACAAGGTCCCGGGTTCGCCCCGGGCGCGGGTATAGGCGCGCAGGCCCTCCCAGCCGCCTTCTCGGCCAAAGCCGCTTTCACGGACACCGCCGAAGCCTGCGGCGGCGTCGAACATGTTGGTCCCGTTGACCCAGACGACCCCCGCCGCCAGTTGCGGCGCCACGTCTAGCGCGGTGTTGATGTTCTCGGACCAGACGCTGGCAGCAAGGCCATAGCGCGTGTTATTGGCCAGCGCGGCCGCCTCGGCAGGCGTGCGGAATGTCGAAGAGACCAGCACCGGGCCAAAGATCTCTTCCTGCATCAACGGCGAGGCGGGCGACAGCCCCGAGACCAGCGTGGGCGGGTAGTAACAGCCCTCGGGCAGGGGGCAGTTGGCGCGATAGACCGTGCCCTCGGCGCCCGACACCATGCCCTCGATCCGGCGCAGCTGTTCGGGGTCGACGATGGCGCCCACGTCGATGCATTTGTCCAGCGGGTTGCCGATGCGCAGCTTGTCCATCCGCGCGCGCAGCCGGTCGTGGAAAGCGTCAGACACACCCTCTTGCACCAGCAGCCGCGACCCGGCGCAGCAGACCTGTCCCTGGTTGAACCAGATCGCATCCACCAGCCCCTCGATGGCGCTGTCGAGGTCGGCATCCTCGAAGACCACGTAGGGCGATTTCCCCCCCAGCTCCAGTGTCAGGCCGATGCCGCGCCCCGCCGTCGCCTGGCGGATCTTGCGCCCCACTTCGGTGGAGCCGGTAAAGGCGATCTTGTCCACGTCCGCGTCGCAAATCATCTCACCCACGCGGCCGTCGCCGGTGACGATGTTGACCACGCCCCTTGGCAGCCCGGCCTGCTGGCAGATGTCGGCGAACAAAAGCGCGGTCAGCGAGGTCCATTCGGCGGGTTTCAGCACCACCGTGTTGCCGGTGGCCAACGCCGGGGCGATCTTCCACGACAGCATCAGCAGCGGAAAGTTCCACGGCACGATCTGCCCGCAAACCCCCAGCGCCTGCCGGTCGGGCAGCTCGCTGTCCATCAGCTGTGCCATGCCCGCGTGATAGTAGAAATGCCGCTGGGCCAGCGGAATGTCGATGTCGCGGCTTTCGCGGATCGGCTTGCCGTTGTCCAGCGTTTCCAGTACCGCGAACAGCCGCGCGTGCTTCTGCAAGAGCCGCGCCAGCGCGTAGAGATAGCGCGCGCGGCCCGGTCCCCCCAGCGCTTCCCACGCAGGTTGGGCCGCGCGGGCGGCGGCGACGGCGGCGTCCACGTCATCCTGTGTCGCCTGGGTCAGCGTCGCCAGTACCTCTCCCGTTGCCGGGTTGCGGCTGTCGAACCCCTCGCCCGCCTCGGTAAAGGCCCCATTGATGAAATGGCCGAACCGCGATCCCTGGTCGACGATCCAGGCCAGCGCATCCCCGGCGCTTTCGGGGGCGGGGCCGTAGTCCATGCTTTCGAAGATCTCTTTGATGCTCATTTCAGCCTCTCGCAGGCGGTTTGCGCCAGGTTCGGTGCCGTGGCGTCGTAACGCAGGTGCTGAAGGGTGACGCGATCCCCGAAGGCGGGCGGTTGCCCGGCGTTCAGAACCGCATCTCCGTAGACGACCAGCGCCGCATCCTCGGCAAGGAAAACCCGGCGTTTCAACGTAGCCTGCGCCATGCGTGCCGTGGTCTTCAACCCGCCCTGCTCGATGGTGATCATCCGCTGGCTGACGGTGATCGCGGCTATCGGGGCCTTGTCCGACGCCGCGCCCCAGGGCGCGCAGGCATAGCTTTGGCCCAGAGCGGGTGTCGCAAGGCCCAGCGCGGCAAGGGCGATAGGAGCGGGCTTCATTGCGTGGCCCCCATTGCCAGGTAGATGACATAGACCAGCCAGAGCAGCGCCAGCCCCCAGACCCAGTGCTGTACGCGCAGGCTGCGCCTTTGCAGGGCGGCGAAGTCTTCAAGCCCCTCTGGCGGGCTGTCGGGTAAGTCGAATTCCGGTTCCGGCCCCAGCTGGCGGAATAGCCGTGTCGGCAGGTCCCGCGCCGCGCGCTTCAGGCGCCGGCGCCGCCAGTTGCTGACCCCCATCACGAGGAAGACGGCGACCATCATCAGCGACCATTGCGGTGTCATCTGCATGGCCTCACCCCGCCGCGTGCCGCCACGAAGCCGAATAGGCCCCGGTGACATGGTGTTCCAGCTGCCGTTCGATGTCGCCCAGGAGCGACGAGGCGCCAAAGCGGAAGAGGTCGGGACGCAGCCAGCGGTCGCCCAGTTCCTCCTTGACCAATGCCAGATAGGTCACCGCATCCTTGGCCTTGGAAATCCCGCCCGCGGGCTTGTAGCCGACACGATAGCCCGTGGCCTCGTGATAGGCGCGGATCGCCCGCATCATCACTAGGCTGACGGGCAGGGTGGCGTTGACGCTTTCCTTGCCGGTCGATGTCTTGATGAAATCGGCCCCCGCCATCATGCAGACGAGGCTGGCGCGGGCGACATTCTGCAGCGTGCCCAGTTCGCCGGTCGCAAGGATCGCCTTGACATGCGCCTCGCCACAGGCGGCGCGGAAGGTGCGCATCTCGTCATAGAGCCCCTGCCAGTCGCCGGTCAGGACCTTGCGGCGCGAGATGACGATGTCGATCTCCTGCGCCCCGGCCTGCACGCTTTCCTCGATCTCGGCCACGCGCAGGCAAAAGGGCGACAGCCCCGCCGGAAAGCCGGTCGACACGGCGGCCACCGGGATGCCGGAGCCCTGCAGGGCCGCCAGCGCCGGGCCGATCATGTCGTGGTAGACACAGACCGCGCCCACGGTCAGCCCCTCCAGCCCCAGCGCCTCCAGCAGATCGGCGCGCACCGGATGGCGGGCCTTGGCGCAAAGCCGGGCGACACGGCCCGGCGTGTCGTCCCCCGCCAGCGTCGTCAGGTCGATGCAGGAGGCCGCGCGGGCCAGCCAGGCGGCCTGATACTCCTTCTTGACCGAGCGGCGGCCCGGCAGGGTGGCCGCGCGCCGTTCGATGGCCGAACGGTTGGCGCGGGCGGCGCGGACCCAATCCATGTCCAGCAACATGCCGGGGTTTCGCGCATCCTGAAGCTGCGGCAGTTGCGCGGTCTTGTCGCCTTTGGCGGTGACGGGTGTCATGCGCCCTCCAAACTGGTTCGCGGTCAGCCTGCCCCCGGCGGCAGGGGTTTTCAAGCGGAACGCTGAGGCAGGCCCGCTGCGGCCAGCGCCTCCTGCAATCCCGGGTCCGGCACGGTGTCGCCGCGCACCTGCGTGCGTTTCAGCGATTTCCAGCCGTTGGTGATGTTCCGGCAGTGGTAGAACCAGGCGTTGTCAAGCTGGAAGCGCCGTGCAAAGGGCAGCCGTTCCAGTTCATGCGCGCGCCATTGATAGCCACGCAGGGGGCCGCCGGGCACCACGCACCATTTTGGCGGGCATGTCTTGACCGGCTCGTCCCGGTGGCTGTGCCGGGCGTGCCACGACCAACCCTCTGCCTCCGGCGCGGGATGCACCCAGCGCCCCGGAAAGTGGACAAACCCCGCGCGGCTTTGCACAGCGGCATCGAAGACCGTCCGGCCCGGCGTCATCACCAGTTCGTCCACGTCGCAATTCAGGACCGCGCGCGCGCCCTGCAGGAACCGGAATTGCAGCGCATTCAGGACGCCGGTCTGCAGGAACAGTTCCGCGTTGATGAAAGGCGGCAACCCGCGCGGCCCGTAACGCAGGGACGTCGACAGGATGATGATCTTGGCAAAGCCCGCCCGTTCCAGCGCCGGACGGATCTGGTCGATGCCCCAGGTTTTCGATCCATTGTCCACGAAAAGCACAGCGTCTGCGCCGTGATGCGCGATGTGGAAGCGCGCCCAATCCTCGATCCAGTCCGGGTGGTTGTCCTTGGACAGGGTCATCAGCACGTTGCGCCCGTCCAGCGTGCTGTCGGGGCCATTGACGGGCGTTTCGCCGCGCCAGTCGCCGATCTCGACCGCGACACGCTCCGGCTGGGCGCTGGCGGGCAGGCGGATCAGGGTATGGCGGTAATAGCGTTTGAAGCGCGGGCGCACCTCTGTGCCGTCCAGGGTGAACCGGGCCCGCGCCACCGTGCGGTCCAGGTTGTTGAGCCGCGGGCAGATCAGGACAACCGCGCCATCGTGCCAGACAGCCTCCAGCCACAGCGTCGTCGCGTCGAAGCGTTCGAGGTAGTCCTCGGCCCGTTTCGCGACCCGCACGCGCGGGAGGCGGGACAGGCCGCTGCCGTCGAGGCTGAGGGTGGCGAAATCGCTCATCGGGTCTTCCAGTGCTGCGCCTCTTTGCGCTAGCGCAGCGGCGGCATGGGGTAAAGCGGTCTTCGCGCGGCGGCCATGACGTGACGTTGATCGTGACAGCGTCAGGTGCATCATGTGAGGTGGCCGCGAGGACCCCGGGAGGACATGATGACAGATTATCCGCACCTGCTGCGCCCGCTCGATCTTGGTTTCACCACGCTGAAGAACCGCGTGCTGATGGGGTCGATGCACACCAACCTCGAAGAACGGGGCGACTGGAACCGGGTCGCGGAATTCTATGCCACGCGGGCGCGCGGCGGGGTCGGCCTGATGGTGACGGGGGGGATGGCGCCCAACCGCGAGGGTGGGGTCTTTCCGGGCGCGGCGGGCCTGTTCACGCCCGAGGACATCGCCAACCACCGCATGATCACCGACCGTGTGCACGCGGCGGACGGCAAGATTGCCATGCAGATCCTGCACGCGGGGCGCTATGCCTACGGCCCCGACTGCGTCGCGCCTTCGCCGGTGAAATCGCCGATCTCTCCCTTCCCGCCGCATGAGCTGGACGAGGTGGGCATCGAGAAACAGATCGCGGATATCGCGACCTCTGCTGCCCGCGCCCGCGAGGCAGGCTATGACGGGGTCGAGATCATGGGGTCCGAGGGGTATTTCCTCAACCAGTTCCTTGTCACACATACCAACAAGCGCACCGATGGCTGGGGCGGCAGCTATGAGAACCGGATGCGCCTGCCCATCGAGGTGGTGCGCCGGGTGCGCGCGGCGGTGGGCGAGGATTTCATACTTATCTTCCGTCTTTCGATGATCGACCTGATCCCCAATGGCTCGACCCATGACGAGGTCGTGCAACTGGCGCAGGCGGTCGAGGCGGCGGGCGCCAATATCATCAACACAGGCATCGGCTGGCACGAGGCGCGGGTGCCCACCATCGCCACCAGCGTGCCGCGCCGCGCCTTTGCCTGGGTGACGCAGAAGCTCATGGGCAAGGTCGGCGTGCCGCTGATCACCTCGAACCGGATCAACACGCCAGAGGTGGCGGAACAGGTGCTGGCCGAGGGCTGTGCCGACATGGTCAGCCTCGCGCGGCCCTTCCTCGCCGATCCTGATTTCGTGGCCAAGGCGGCAGCGGGGCAATCCCACCTCATCGCGCCCTGTATCGCCTGCAACCAGGCCTGCCTTGACCATACCTTCGCCGGCAAGGTCTCGACCTGCCTCGTGAACCCGAAGGCGGCGTTCGAGACGGAGCTGGTGGTTGAACCGGCCGAGGCACCCCGTCATGTCGCGGTCGTGGGGGCCGGTCCTGCCGGCCTGTCTGCTGCGATCACGGCGGCGGAGCGCGGGCACAAGGTGGTTCTGTTCGACAAGGCGGATACCCTGGGCGGACAGCTGAACATGGCCCGCAAGATCCCCGGCAAGGAGGAGTTCGACGGCCTGGTCGACTGGTTCTCTGCCATGACCTCGGCCACGGGCGTCGAAGTGCGCCTTGGCACAGAGGCAACAGTCGACACCCTGGCAGGTTTTGACGCCGTGATCGTGGCCACCGGCGTCCTGCCGCGCGATCCGCAGATACCGGGGCAGGACCATCCCTCGGTCAGGGGTTATGTCGACGTGCTGCGCGATGGTGCAGAGGTCGGCAAGCGGGTGGCGATCATCGGCGCGGGCGGGATCGGTTTCGACGTGGCTGAATTCCTCGTGACCGGGGACAGCCCGACAGAAAGCCTGCCCGACTGGATGCGCGAATGGGGCGTGACGGACCCGGCCGAGGCGCGGTCGGGCCTGGCTCCCGAAGGGCCGCAGCCCGATCCCGCCGAACGCGCGGTCGTGCTGTTGCAGCGCAAGGCGGAACGCCCGGGCAAGCGTCTTGGCAAGACAACCGGCTGGATTCACCGGGCCGCGCTGAAGATGAAGGGCGTCGAGATGCGCAGCGGGGTGAACTATGAGCGCATCGACGACGCGGGCCTGCATGTCAGCTATGGCGAGGCGCGCGAACGGCCCGAGGTGATCGCCTGCGATACCATCGTTCTTTGTGCCGGGCAGGTCAGCGAACGGACGCTGGCCGATGCGCTGGAGGCGAAGGGCATCGAGACCCATGTGATCGGTGGCGCAGACGTGGCCGCCGAACTGGATGCCAAGCGCGCCATCGACCAGGGCACGCGGCTGGCTGCCGCACTCTGACGGCAAGGGCCTTCTTGGAACATGCGCCGGTTGCAGGCGTTCCTCCTGTAACCGAAACGCAAGCAAGGAGGTTTGTCATGGCCGATATCGGCAACGCAAAGATCCTCATCGTCACCACGCACGGCTTTGAACAGTCAGAGCTCGAAGTTCCCCGCGACCAGCTGCGTGCCAAGGGCGCGACGGTCCATGTCGCCACGCTCGACGGCGAGGCCGCGACAGGATGGCAAGGCAGCGACTGGGGGCGCCCGACGGGCGCCGACCTGCGCATCGCCGATGCCGACGCCACGCAATACGATGCGCTGGTGATCCCCGGCGGGCAGATCAACCCGGATCTGCTGCGCGTCGAGGCGCCTGTGACGGCGCTGGTGCGGGCCTTTGCCAAGCAGGGCAAAGTGATCGCCGCGATCTGTCACGCGCCTTGGGTGCTGATCGAGGCCGATATCGTGGCAGGCCGTGAAATGACGGCCTACCCCTCGATCCGGACCGACCTGAAGAACGCGGGTGCGCGGGTCATGGATGAACCGGTGATCGCGGACAGCGGCATCGTCACCAGCCGCAATCCGGGGGACCTCGACGCCTTCGTCGCCAAGATCGTGGAAGAAGTCGAAGAGGGTCATCATAGCCGCAAGGCGGCCTGATGCGGATCTTTTGACCGGACCCTGAAAAAGGGCGCGTCGCAGTCGCGGCGCGCCCTTCGTCCTTGCGGAAAACGGTTACTCCACCGTGATGGTGATCTGGTCCGAGACGACCGGCGGGTCGTGCGGGATATGGTTCATGTCCCCCAGCACCAGCTGCAGCGTATGCGTGCCCGGGTCCAGCCCCAGCATGACCTCGGTCTGGCCGCCGCCGAAGTGGCGGTGGTTGTCGTCGCCGGGGATGCCGTAGTTGGCAAATTCGCCATCCTCGGCCCCTTCGCCAAAGGGGGCGCGGTCGATCAGGATGTGATGGTGGCCGGTGTTGTCCTTGTCGATCCCGGCGGGGGCCACGCCCATGCCGGATAGGCCGAACCGGACCGTGACGGGGCTTTGCACCGTGTCGCCGTCGGCGATGTTGATGAAATAGACCTTGGCGCCCTCTGGCGCGGGCACACCGTCGGCCATGAGGGCCAAGGGTGCCACCGCCAGGGCGGCGGCGCAGAGCATTGAACGAAACATGGGGTGGATCCTCCCTGAAAATCAGTTCTGTCGAAGTTGCCTTCAGGGGCTCAGGCTACACTTTTGCGCGATTCCGGTCAGGCTTTTTGTGTTTCCCCGTCGCAGACAGCGCAACGCAATACCCCTCAATTGTCCCCTCCTTGCCCAAGTTGCGCCCCAGTTCAAAAGCATTGCTTGCAGAACGAAAGACCTTGGAATGGAGACCTGAATGGACCGTCTGACCGAAATGGAGGCCTTTGCCACTGTCGTGGACCAGGGCGGTTTCACCGATGCGGCCAAGAAGATGGGCATCTCCAAGTCTGCCGTGTCAAAACATGTGTCCAGCCTGGAGGCGCGGCTTGGCGCGCGCCTTTTGAACCGCACGACGCGCCGGGTCTCGCCCACCGAGATCGGCCTGGCCTACTACGACCGCGCGCGCCGGGTGTTGAACGATGCCGGAGAAGCGGATGCGCTGGTCACCTCCATGCAATCCGCGCCCTCTGGGTTGCTGCGCATTTCCGTGGCGACGGATTTCGGGGTCAATCACCTTAGTCCAGTGCTGGGCGAATTCCTGGCCGAGTTTCCCGACATCACCGTCAACATGGTGCTGAACAACCGCTACGTCGAGCTGATCTCGGAAGGCTTCGACATGGCGGTCCGGATCGGCGAGCTGGAGGATTCGACGCTGCGTGCGCGCAAGTTGACCGATACCACAAAGCGCATGATCGCCTCGCCGTCCTATTTCCAGAAGTTCGGCCGCCCGCAGCGGATCGACGACCTGAACGAACACAAACTGTTGCACTATTCCAACCAGTCCTCTGGCAATGTCTGGAAGCTGACCGCGCCCTCGGGCGAAAAGCGCCAGGTGCGCACGGCCGGATGGCTGACGGTCAACGATGGCCAGTCTCTGCTGAACGCCTGCATCGCGGGCCTGGGCATCGCCTACCTGCCCTCCTACCTCTATCACGAAGCGATGGAGGCCGGTCTGGTCGAGGACGCGATCCCTGATCTGCCGGTGGAAACGCAGGGCATCTACGCGGTTTATCCTCCGGGTCGGTTTACCCAGCCCAAGGTCCGCGCCTTCATCGACTTCCTGGTACATGCCTTTGCCGAAAAGGGACCGCAGGCCTGGTAGGCCCGCGCGTCACTCCGTCGAGATCAGGACCGCCTCGACCCGGCGGTTTGCCTCGCGCCCCTCGGGCGTGAGGTTCGACGCGACCGGGGCCAGGTATCCAACCCCCTCCGCACCGATCTGCGCCGCCCGCGTGCCGTGCCGGTCGCGCAGGTAGCTCATCGCCGCCTCGGCCCTGCGCAACGACACCCGCCTGTTCGCCTCCAGCGACCCCGTCGCATCCGTGTGCCCGACGAACAGGATCTGCCGAGACGGGTTCGCCGCCAGATAGGCGGCGATGGCATCCAGCGAGGCGATGCGCCCCTCTCCCAGCGCGGTGGACCCCGAGCGGAACAGCAGGTCCCGCAGGATCACGTGGCCGCTGCTCTCCAGCGATTGTATGATGTCCTCGCGCGGCCGCGCGGGCACGACTGGCACCGGGTCCACCGGTGCGCTGGGCCGGATTTCTCCGACGCTGCCGCCGGCGCGGATGATCTGGATGTACCCGGCGCGCGCATCGCGGCTTGTCAGGATCGAGACCGCGCCTTCCTTGTCCGAAATCGCGGAAATGAAATGATAGTCGCTCAGGTCCACGAACATTTCCGGCGCAGGCAGAACCAGCGTGGCAAAACGGAAGTCGAAGCCGCCACAGGCCCGCGCCCGGCAATCCAGCAGGATTTCAAAGCCTTCCTCGACCAGACTGTCACGCAGCGGCTGTGCCAGTTGAAAGGGCGTCTCGTCACTGTCGGGCAGATGCCAGGCGGCGACCTCGATCCGGCCTTCGACCCGTTCCACGGGCAGGTAGCCGTTTTTCCACGGACCGGTCGGCATTGAATAGGCCCCAGGCGACTGGACGGTGCCGAAACTCTGTTGCGCACCGCGCGGCAAGGTCAGTTCGACCGCCGCCGCACTGCCCGCCACCAGCACCAGGCCCAGTGCCAGCGCCTTAGCGCGCCTGCGCGTGGTACTCGTCATTCGGACGCATGTCGGTGGCGCTGGCAACCCGGTTGGTCATGTTGAAGAACCCCGCCACGTTGGCGATGTCCCAGATGTCGCGTTCCGAGAAACCGGCATCGCGCAGGGCCTCGCGATCCCATTCGGCGATCTCGGCGCTGGCCTTGGTCATCTTCTCGGCAAACCCCAGCATGGCGCGCTGGCGGTGGTTCAGGTCCGCCACCCGCCAGTTCATCACCAGCATCTCGCCCAGCTTAGGATCGCCCGACAGCTCTCGCACGGCGGCGCCATGCGCGGTCAGGCAGTAAAAGCACTTGTTCACCGAGGAGACGACAACCGCGATCATCTCGCGTTCCAGCTTGGTCAGCCCGCTGTCCGCCAGCATCAGGTCGTTGTACATGGCGGTAAAGACGTTGAGCTTGTCGATGTCGAAGGCATAGGCCTTGAGGACATTGGGCACGAGGCCCAGCTTGTCCTGGCAGACATCGAAATATTTCTGCGTGGCCTCCGGTAGGGGATCGACCATAGGCAGGTTGAGCGCGGTGGGCAGGGCGTCGGTCACATTTCCTCGCAGTCGCCGTTCAGGATGCGGTAATGGTAGTGCCCCACGACCTCCATCTTCAAGGCTGCATAAAGCGCATTGGCGCCGGTGTTTTCCTCGGTCGCGGCCACGGCGATGCGGGTCGCCCCGTTCCGTGCCGCCCAAAGCGCGGCACAGCGCATCATCCAGCCGCCCAGCCCCTTCTGCCGGTGCTCGGGCGCGATTTCCAAGGCGTGGACCATCGCGGTGCGGTCATGGATCGCGCAAAACCCGGCGCCCGCGGGCTTGTCCGACACGCGGCCGAACAACCCGGTCTTGGGCAGGGGCGCGCGGTCCATCACCCGCTGGCGTTCGGCGCCGATGCCGCCCGCCTCCCAGATCTCGCGCATGATGGCCAGCGGCTCCCAGATCGCAAAGGCGGTGACGCGCGGCAACCTGAGGTCGGTCAAAAGCTCGATCGGTGCCGACCACAGCTGCACCGGGTCGATCCTTTCATAGCCTCGCGCCGCCAGGGCTGTGTCCAGTGCGGCGTCTTCGGGGCGGACCATGAACAGCGGGGCCTGTCCCATGAGGCGCATGGCGTCCTCTGCCGCTGAGAGGTCGTCGCCATCCCATGATCCATGCGCGGTTGCGGCGGATACGCGCTTGCCGCCGCCACGCCCTTCGCGCAACAGCCACGGCCCGGCCTCGACCCGCGATGCCGCGGGCCAGGTGGCATCAAGTGCCTCGAAGTAATCGGAAAGGTCGTCGGTCATTGCGGCGGCCCGAAATTGAGGTTTATCCCGTTATGGCCGCTGCCGGTTGGGCTGTCCATGCGGCGTGCGCGCCTTTCGTGCGGCACCTAGTGGGCGACCGCCTCGGGGAACAGCGCGCTCAGCTCGGACATGGCGGCGTCGATCCGCCCGCCATCGGGGCCCCGGATCACCACGTTGGCGCCGTAGACGCCGTTGCGCTGGTAGGGGTAGGACCCGATGGAGAGGTCCGTGAACCGTTCCGCCAGGGCGCTCAGTGGCCCGGCGATGTCGCCTTCGCCACGTTCGATCCGCAGGGTCTGGGACAACAGGGGCTGTCCGCCGGTCATCTTGGGCAGCACGCTGGACACCATCGCCTGGAACACCGCCGGCACGCCCGCCATGACATGCACGTTGCCCAGCGTGAACCCCGGCGCCGCCGAAACCGGGTTTTCGATCAGGGTGGCGCCATCGGGAATGCGCGCCATGCGCAACCGCGCTTCGTTCAGCTCCGATCCTTGCCGGTCGTAATGTTCCTGCAGGATCGCACGTGCATCGTCGCGGACGCTGATCGCCGCGCCGAATGCCTCGGCCACGCAGGGTGCGGTGATGTCGTCGTGGGTCGGGCCGATCCCGCCCGAGGTCACGACATGGTCATACCCCTGCCGCAGCGCGTTCAGCGCCGCCACGATCGCGTCGCGGTCGTCAGACACGATGCGGACCTCTTTCAGGTCGATGCCGTGCTTGGCGAATTCCTGTGCCAGGTGATGCATGTTGGCATCGCGGGTGCGCCCCGACAGGATCTCGTCCCCGATGACCAGCATGGCGGCGGTGGGATTGGGCATGGGCAAGCTCCTTGGCGCGGTGTGTTCCAGAGGGTATAGGCGGCAGCCATGCGCTTTCAAACCCCCCTGGTCCCCGCGACCCTGATCCGCCGCTACAAACGCTTTCTCGCCGACTGCCTGTTGGAGGACGGGCGAGAGGTAACGGCCCATGTCGCCAACCCCGGCAGCATGCTGGGACTGAAGGACGAGGGCCAGCGCATCTGGCTGGAACCCAATGACGATCCGAAAAAGAAACTGAAATGGGCCTGGCGCCTGGTCGAACACGCCGGAGGCCATTTCACAGGCGTCGATACCGGCGTGCCCAACCGTGTGCTGAAGACCGCCCTGATGGCGGGCGAGGTCGAAGGCCTGGATGCATACGAGCTTGTCCGGCCAGAGGTGAAATACGGCGAGAATAGCCGTATCGACTTTCTGCTGAGCGGCGCGGGCCGCCCCGATTGCTATGTCGAGGTGAAATCCGTGACGCTCTCGCGCACGCCCGGCCTTGCCGAGTTTCCCGACAGCGTCACGGCGCGCGGTACGAAACACCTTGGTGAACTGGCGGCGATGGTGGGGCAGGGGCACCGCGCGGTGATGCTTTATCTCGTCCAGCGCACGGATTGCACCCGGGTCACCCTGGCGGCGGATATCGACCCGGACTATGCGGCGGCCTTTGCCGGCGCGCGGGAGGCGGGTATCGAGGTGTTGGCGCTGGGCTGCCAAATCTCGCCAGAGGGGGTCACGCTCGGCGCGCCAATGCCCTTTTTGAACCCCGCCGTTTCTTTGGGCTGAAAAATACCTCCGGGGGTATGGGGGCAGAGCCCCCATCCGAAAAAGAAGAACGGGGGCGCAGGCCCCCGTCCAATATTCAGATCCGGATCGCCCGCAACGGGCGCCGATCCTCAGACCTTGAGGTTCGGGATGATCTGTTTCTTGCGGCTCATGATGCCGGGCAGGACAACGCTGTCACCCGCGACGCTGGCGCCAAAGCTCTTTTCGGCCACGCCTTTCACGCGGTCGTTGGGGACCAGCAGGGTGGCCTCTTCCTTGAGGATGTCCACGACGAAGAGCAGGACGTCATCGACGCCGTCCTCGGCGCAGACGGTCTTCATGGTCTCCATCAGGCTGGCCTTGCGGTCCAGCGGGATCTCGGGCGCGGTGGTTTCCAGCACCGAGACGCGGAATTTCACGCCGTCGACCTCGTATTCCTTGCTGTCCATGCGGATCAGCTCGGCATCGGAAAAGGCCGAGACGTCGGACTTGGCGGCGAACATCTGTGCCGCATAATCCGAGACATCGATGCCCAGGTCGGCGGCCAGCTTCTCGGCCACGGCGCGGTCATGGTCGGTGGTGGTGGGCGAGCGGAATTCCATCGTGTCCGAGAGGATGCAGGTCAGCGCCGCGCCCTTGATCTCTTTGGGCATCTTGGCGGCATCGTCGCCCATCAGGTCGACCATGATGGTGGCGGTGCAGGCCAGCGGGCGCACGGTGATGTCGATCGGCCCCTTGGTTTCCAGGCCGCCGACCAGCTTGTGGTGGTCGATGATGGCGCGAATGTCGGCCGAGTTGATCGAGGCAGGCAGTTCCGCGGGGTTGTTGGTGTCCACGATGACGACCGGCGCGTCGGCGGCGACGTCCGAGATGATCTCGGGCTTGTCGAGGTTCCAGTGGCTCAGCATGAAGGCGGCCTCTGTGTTGGGCTCGCCCAGCAGGACCGGCTTGGCGGCCTCGCCTTTGACTTCGTTGAGATACCAGGCCCAGATGATCGGGCTGCCGGTGCTGTCGGTGTCGGGGGACTTGTGGCCGAAAACCTGCGTGGTCATGGGAATCCTCTTTCCGTGGAAACGTCGATTTTGGCCGCCTCATAGCCGCGACGCAGCAAGATGTCACCCCGGACGAATGGGGTGCGACCTTGGGAACCCTCCCTCATCTGCCGATTAGGTGGGGGCCGGACGGGACTCGGCCCCTTCGGGCCCATCGCCCGCCCGCCACCCCTCGACTGGCGCCGGTATCCCGGAGGCGTCGCAGGACGGTGAAGGGCAAAAGGCTTCAGGAGTCACCAGCAAACAAGCTCAGGGACATGGGGGTGCGGGGGGCGAGGGTCAACGGGGCAGCGGCGTCCTCGCCCGGTTGTAGGGCTTCCAGTCGGTAATCTCCGGGTAATAGCGTTTCCGCCAGGCCCGCACCCGCGGGTTCATGATCCGGCGCCAGAGCGGCGGGATCATCGCGGCGATGGCCATGACCGGGTAGCCGTAGGGCAGTTGCGGCGCCTCGTGTTCGGGGTAGGTCTGCAGCAGGGGAAAGCGCCGGTCGGGCTTGTAGTGATGATCGGAGTGGCGCTGCAGGTTGATCATCAGCCAGTTCGTCGCCCGGTGTTCCGCGTTCCAGGAGTGGCGCGGCAGGACATGTTCGTATCTGCCCTCGCCCAGGTGTTTGCGGGTCAGGCCGTAGTGTTCGACGTAATTGACGACTTCCAGCTGCCAGATGGCCACGCCCGCCTGCACCAGGAAGAGGACCAGCCCGGTCCAGCCGCCCAGACCCAGCGCCAGCGCCAGCATCGCGCCCTGAAGTGCCCAGTAGCGCCAGAAGGGGTTGGAGCGGTGATGCCAGGGCAATTTCCTGCGCGCCAGCATGGCTGTCTCGGCCCGGAAGGAGGACAGCAGGCTTTGCCGCAGGACGCGCGGATAGAAGCGGTGAAACCCCTCGTTGTAGCGCGCCGTCACCGGGTCGCGCGGCGTGCCGACGTAGCGGTGGTGCACCAGCAGGTGTTCCGAGCGGAAATGCGAGTAGAGCACCATCGCCAGCAGGATATCCCCCAGCCAGCGTTCCAGGCGGTTGCGCTGATGCAGCAGTTCATGTGCATAGACGATGCCCACCGTACCCGTCATCACGCCGGTGCCGAACATCACGCCGAATTTCTCCAGCCCGTTCAGATGAGTGGCCCTGCTGACAAAGGCCACGAGGCCGAAAAGCGTCAGCGCCTGCAGCGGCACCCAGACCTGGGTCAGCAGCCGATACCAGAACAGCTGGTCCTCGGTGGTGTCCAGGTCGGCGTTTTCCGTGTTCAGGCCCACGGCGATGTCGATTGCGGAAAAGAGATACCACGCACAAAGCGGCGTCAGCGCGATCCACCAGCCGCCCAGTACGGCGCCGGTCCAGACCAGCGGGATCAGGATGAAGGACAGGCAAAAGGGCAGCGCTGCGGAGAATTTCGCGACCTGGGCGGCGGGGATCATGTCACTGCTCCGGTTTCTCTCACCGATTATGCCCGATTTGCCATGCGCGGGCGATCACTGTCCTTGCGCAAGGTCAAAGGCCTTGCGCATCACCGTTGGCAGATCGGCAGGGCTAAAATCGGGCAATTCGATGAATTCTCCGCGAAGCGGTCGGCGATCCAGCGGCACCAGGGCGGTCTTTACCGTCAGGCGCAGGTGGAAATGGGTGAAGGTGTGGCGCGCCTCGGCGTTCAGGGTCTTCCATTCGGCGCGGATCGGCGGATTGTCCTGCGGGGCCTCTTCGCCCCAGTCCGAGCCGGGCCAGCCCAGCATCCCGCCCAGCAAGCCCTTGTCCGGGCGGCGTTCCAGCAGCCAGGCGCCGTCGATCCGGCGCGCCAGGTAGGCGATGCCCAGGCGGGTGGGCTTGCGTTTCTTGGGCGCCTTCTTGGGCAGTTCGGCGGCGGTCCCCTCCGCCCAGGCGGCGCAGGACTTGCGCCAGGGGCACAGCCCGCAGGCCGGTCGTTTGGGGGTGCAGATCGTGGCGCCAAGGTCCATGACCCCCTGAGCGTAGCATCCCGGGCGGTCCCGCGGGGTGAGCCGGGCAGCGTGATCGGTCAGGATTGGTTTGGCGGCGGGCAGGGGCGTGTGTTCGTCGAAGAGCCGTGCCATGACACGTTCCACGTTGCCGTCGACCACGGTCTGCGGATCGTCAAAGGCGATCGCCGCGATGGCGGCGGCGGTATAGGGGCCGACACCGGGCAGGGTCAGCAGCGTGGCATGATCGGCGGGAAAGATGCCGTCGTGCACATCCGTCACCACCCTGGCGCATTTCAGCAGGTTGCGGGCCCGGGCGTAATAGCCCAGCCCGGCCCAGGCGGCCATGACATCCGCATCCTGCGCCGCCGCCAGCGCCTGCACCGTCGGCCAGCGCGTGGTGAAGGCGTGGAAATAATCCCGTACTGCGGCCACGGTCGTCTGTTGCAGCATGATCTCGGACAGCCAGACCCGGTAGGGGTCGGGACGCTCGCCGCGCAGGCGGGCGGCGGGGCCGACGCGCCAGGGCAGGGCGCGCGCGTGCCGGTCGTACCAGTCAAGCAGCGCCTGTGGGTCGGGTCGGGGCATGGGCTCATCACGCAAGGGTGAAACTCCGTGTGGGAAGGGGGCTGGCGCCGCCCTGCCGTGCCACTAGAATAGCGCGCGGTAAAGGGAGTCAAACGTGGCCGGACGCAAGACCACCACATACGGGTTTTCAAGCGCCTCCAAGCTTTTGCAGGGGCGCATCCGCCAGGCGGCGGAAGGGCGGGGATTCGCCCAGACCCGCGTGCTGACCCACTGGGAGGAGATTGCCGGCGCCGATCTGGCCGGAATCGCCCGCCCGGTGGAAGTCAGCTATTCCAAGGGCGGCTTCGGCGGCACGCTGACCTTGCTGACCACCGGAGCACGCGCCCCGATGGTCGAGATGCGCAAGGAAGAAATCCGCGCGCGGATCAACGCGGTCTATGGATACAACGCGATTTCGCGGGTGCGGGTGACGCAGACCGCGGCCACCGGCTTTGCCGAAGGGCAGGTCGATTTCCAATACCGCAAGAAGGACAGCGCGGGCGCGATGCCCTCACCCGAGGTGCAGGCCCGGGCCCGCGCAGAGGCCGAACAGGTGGGCGACGCGGATTTGCGCGCGGCGCTTGAACGTCTGGCGGCAAACGTCATATCGAGGACGGGCCGGGACTGACCTGGCCCCAGGACCGACAGGAAAGAGGCTTACGACATGAAATCCATTCTTCCCGCGGGCGCCGTGGCGCTGGCAATGATCGCCGGTGGTGCGTGGTACATGACCCAGGGGACCGGACAGACCGGGGCTGCCGACGTGCGCCTGCCCGGTGCCGCCCAAGCGCAGTCGCCGGACGTGGACACCTCGACCGTCGTCGAGATGGTCAAGGGCGATGCGGATGCGCCGATCGAGGTGATCGAATACGCCTCCTACACCTGCCCGCACTGCGCCTCGGCCCATGCCAACCTGATCCCCAAGCTGGAAGAGAACTATATCGACACCGGCAAGGTGAAATTCATCTACCGCGAAGTCTATTTCGACAAGGTCGGCGTCTGGGCTTCGCTGATCGCCCGCTGCGGCGGCGAGGAAAAGTTCTTTGGCATCACCGACCTGATCTACAAGGGCCAGCAGGACTGGGCGCGCAAGGGCTCGGAGGCCGCGGTGGTCGACGAGCTGCGCAAGATCGGGCGCCTGGCCGGCATGGAAGGCGACCAGATCGAGGCCTGTCTGAACGATACCGCCCAGATCTCGACCCTGGTGGCCTGGTACCAGAAGAACGCCTCTGAGCATGGCATCAACTCGACGCCCAGCTTCGTGATCGACGGCAAGAAGTACACGAACATGAGCTACGACGAGTTCGCCGAGATCCTGGACGACAAGCTGGGCGAATGACATCGGCACCACGCGGCCCCCTCGAAGGCGTAAGGGTCATCGAACTGGCACGCATCCTGGCCGGCCCCTGGGCCGGCCAGACGCTGGCCGATCTGGGCGCAGAGGTCATCAAGATCGAGGCGCCCCAGGGCGACGACACGCGCAACTGGGGTCCGCCCTTCATCGAGCGTGACGGCGATACCTCGGCGGCCTATTTCCATTCCTGCAACCGGGGCAAGCGGTCCGAGGTGGTCGACCTGACCAGCGCCGAGGGCCAGGCGCGCATGCGCGACCTGGTCGCCGGCGCCGATATCCTGATCGAGAATTTCAAGGTCGGCGGGCTGGCGAAATACGGGATGGATTATGCCAGCCTGAGCGCCGTCAACCCGCGCCTGATCTACTGCTCGATTACCGGGTTCGGGCAGGACGGGCCTTACGCGCATCGCGCGGGCTATGACTACATCATCCAGGGCATGTCCGGTTTCATGTCGATCACCGGCGATCCGGACGGCCAGCCACAGCGCGCGGGCGTTGCGATCACCGACCTGTTCACCGGGCTCTACTCGGTGTCCGGCATCCTTGCCGCCCTGCATCAGCGTGAACGCACCGGCAAGGGCCAGCACGTCGACATGGCGCTGCTGGATTGTGCGGTTGCGGCGATGGCGAACCAGGCGCTGAACTATCTCAGCACGGGTACGCCGCCGGGCCGCACGGGCAACTATCACCCCAACCTGACGCCCTACCAGGTCTTTGACTGCGCTGATGGCCATATCATCATCGCCACCGGCAACGACGCGCAGTACCAACGGCTCTGCCGCCTGCTGGGACTGGACGATATGGCCGAGGCACCGGAATTTGCCAGCAATGCCGACCGGGTCGCCAACCGCGAGGCGATGATCGACCGCCTGATGGCGGCCACGCGCCAGCGCACGCGGGACGACCTGCTGGCCGCCTGCGAGGCGCAGGGCGTGCCTGCCGGTCCGATCAACGACATGGCAGAGGTCTTTGCCGATCCGCAGGTCGTGGCACGGGGATTGCAGATCGCGCCCGAGGGCGTACCGGGCGTGCGCGCGCCCTTCCGGTTCTCGGACGCGGAGCTGGTCCTGGACCATCCGGCGCCAAAGCTGGGGGATGCGGGCAGCTAACCCGCACCGCCGCGACGGTTGAGCGCGGGGCAGGGGGCTTTGCCCCCTCTGCGCGTGCCGCGCATTCACCCCCAGAGGTATTTGGGGCCCAAAGAAACATGGGCCGGGCGCCCTGGACGGCGGCGCCGGAGTGTCAGGCGTTCAGTCGATGTAGCGGAAACAGACGGTCAGCACGCCGTCGTTGTCCGCCAGGTCCGCGTCGTCCTCGTTGATGCGAAAGGCGATACTGTCGACGTTCATGTTGAAGGCCCCGGCCTGTTGGATGGCGCCGTGAAAGCGCTTCCACTCCATTTCCTGCGCGGCGCCGGCCACCTCGAAGCGGACCAGCAGCGCGCCGTGAGAGGCGCTGACCTGCGGGCGCGCCTCGGGACGCGCGGCCAGGGCCTTGGCGTCCAGACCGCCGTGACCCTGAGTTCCCGCCGGGGTCAATCCCGGTTCCACCGACCAGAAGCCGGTGGACCGGACGTCCTGAACAAGCCCCGCCGGGAAATCGGCATCCTGCCAGCCCAGCCTGGCGTCGATGTCATGACAGACATCCCCGGCCCAGGCGGGGCCGGCGATCAGGGCGGCGATCAGGGCAAGCCGTTTCATGCCAGGTGATCCACCACGTCCAGGTGCTGGGCCAGCGTCTGCACCGCACCCATGTAGCGCTCGACCAGTTTCGGGTCCGAGGGCGCCGCGCTGACACCGGCCGGAACCTCGCGGTTGAGCACCGATTCCACCGCCAGCGACACCGGGACAGAGACCAGTCGCGCCATTGCGGAACTGCGCTCATCGCCCCAGGCATCCATGACATAGGTCTTGTGATAGACCGGCACGCCGTCCTTCGCGGCCTCCAGCGCGACGCAGAGCACCACGCGGTCGGGTTCGCCCTCGTCGTAGGCGTTTTCCTGCAGCAGCTTGTCCGCGATTTCCTGCAGGCGGTCATCCGTCGCGGTGCCGGCCTCGGCAAAGATGTCGGCCCAGGCCTCGGCCCAGCCGTTCAGGCGCAGGGTGCCGCGGACGAAGTCCTTGACCTTCCAGCCTTGCTCGAAGCCGTATTCCGCCATGAATGGCAGGCTGTCGCGGTTCGGATAGACCTCGAAGCTTTCGGGTGTGGGCAGCGGTGCATCATAGCGCGACAGCGCGTCCCAGGGCCGGTTCACGTTCAGTTCGGAGAATTGCCGGATCGAGCGCGAGGGCGAGCGCAGCGCCTTCAGGACACCCACCGGTGCCCAGCTGAACTTGTAGCGGAAGGCGTTGGGGATCTTGGGGACGCCGCCGCAGTAGGAGGTAAAGGACAGCGCGTTGTCCGGATCGAAGGCCTCCGAGGCGCGGTAGTCGGCCATCAGCCAATGCGCCATCAGGTGGTCGATGCCCGGGTCAAGGCCGACCTCGTTCACCAGCCTGGCGTCAGCCTGTTTCGCGCGTTCATCCAGGGCGCGCATCTCGGGCGCGATATAGCTGGACGAGACGAAATCGGCGCCTTTTTCCAGCGCCAGTTCCGCCAGCGGCACATGCCAGTCGCCGGGCAGCATCGACACGATCACGTCGCCCTTTTGCAGCACCGCGCCCAGGGCCGCGATGTCGAAGGCGCGGATGTCATCGGTCAGGTCGCCCACGGCCTCGCGGGCCTTGGCCTCTGTCCGGTTCCAGACGGTCACGGGGTGGCCGTTTTCGATCAGGCGGCGCAGGCCGGGCACGGCCGACAGGCCGGTGCCGCACCAATGGATGGTCATGTGCGTTCCTCCGGTTTGTGTTTCAGGTAGGTCTCATGCGCCCGTCCCCAGACGCCCGTGTCGATGGCATCCAGCGTCAGCAGGTGGGGCAGCAGTTGTTCCGCGAAATCCAGCGAGGATTCGCGCGGCAGAAGCGAGGGCAGGTTGTCGATCGCCATCACGTCCAGCGGCGGCGCCTCGCAGACGCGGGTCACGGGCGCGGCCCAGCTTGTCGCCGCGTCGTAGATCGGGATCGGGTTGAAGGGGCTGTCCGGGTCGCAGGCGATATCGCCGATCACGCGCAGAGCGCGGGGGCTGTCAACGGAATCGCGCGGGACAAAGACCGGCACGCCCTCGGTCGCCAGGATGCAGTTCAGGAACACCCCGTGATCCAGGATTTCCGGAAAGGGGCCGCCGTGAGCGGTTTCTGCCATGTCCCAGCAGGTGACGGGCACATCCATCTGCGCGCAGAGATCCCGCGCCCCGCTGCCGACGCGGCCCAGGGCGCCGATCACGATGGCCGAGCCGCAGGGCGCAATGTCCAGCGCCGCGCGCAGATCGTCCTGCAGCATGTTCGCATCGTTCCATGTGTGGACCGGGGGGCAGGTCTTGCCATCCGCCTGCGCGGCCCAGGCCAACAGGGACACCGCCGCGCCCGCGTAGCCGGCCCAGTATCCGAAGGCCGCAACCCGGCGGCCGTTTTCATCCACCAGGTATTCCAGATCGTAAAGCGCGCCGCCCCCGGCAGCAAAGCGTTTCAAAAGGCGCGCGCCAGCCGATTGCCCTTTGTAGGCGTGGCCGAACATGATGTGGCGGTGCACCAGCGGCGTGTCCGCCTCGGGCAGTTCCTTGAGGCCAAAGATGATCGCGTCGCGCGGAGCCTCGGGCCAGCTGCCCTCGGGCACGATGGTGGCCCCGGCCGAGGCGAAATCGTCGATCGGCAGGATGCGGGTCGGACTGTCCTCGACGGTGACGCGGATCCCCTTGTCGCGCAGGGCGGTGATGCCTGCGGGGGTGATGCCGGTGCGTTCCTCGTTGGGGCGGCTTTCCGCCCGGATCCACAGATGTGTCATGTGCGTTCCTGATGTTTGCCGGGCAGAGAACCTGCGCGCGGGCCGGGGTGCAAGGATTTTCCTCTGCTCGCACCTTACAGGTGGCTGCGGGCGTGCTGTCGTTCTGCGCTGTCGAGATGGGGCAGGGCGTTGAATTGGGTCATGGCCAGGCCGGTGGCCAGCGGCTGGATGCGGTGCAGAGAGCTGTTCTCGATGGCCAGGCACAGATGTGCCATCGCCTTCAGCTCCAGTTGCATGATGACCCGCATGGCCATGCCGATCAGCCCGCCCGAGGTCACCACCAATGCGCAGCCCTCGCCGTCCGCGATCTCGGTCAGGGCTTCGGTCACGCGGGTCTCGAAAGCCTCCCAGCTTTCCGGAGCCCCTTCGATGGCGCCATCGCGCCAGAGCGCCAGCAGCCGGGGCATGTGGCGGATGAATTCCTCCCGGTCGCCGGGAATGGCGATGCCGTGCTGGGCCTCGATCAGTTGCGTCATGTCGAAATAGGCCAGTTCGTTCAGTCGGGCGTCCTGCACCGGCGCGGCGAGGCTCTCGGGTGAGATGCCCTCGACGGTTTCCCGATGACGGCGCAGCGTGCCCGAGTAGACGCGGGCGAATTTCTCGCCCGTCTGCTCGAAATAGCCGCCCAGCCAGCGGGCCTGCTGCCAGCCCAGTTCGCTCAGCCGGTCATAGCTGCCTTCGTCCCGGGCGTTGGAATTGGCCTGCCCGTGGCGGACCAGGGTAATGAAGGACATGGAGAAACTCCGCTCTTTTGCCCGGCTGATACGCCGCGCCGACGCGAAGCGAAAGGCCTACCCGGGCGGGGTGGGGGAAATCGTCGGGGCAGCGCAGGGGCGCCCCCGGTCCGGGCGCCGTCAAATGCGGCTTTGACCATTGTTGGCCGCCCGTTGCACCGCGCCCCTACTGGCAAATCCCGTCTTCGCCCGTTAGATAGGGGCAAAAGCAGAGGACGCGACGTGAAAGACAAGGCTGGACATCGACTGACCCGCGACGGCATCCGCATCCATACCCAGGCGGATTTCGAAGGAATGCGCGTGGCCGGACGGCTGGCCGCGCAGCTGCTGGACGAGGTGGCGGAACTGGTCGAACCGGGCCAGACCACCGGCGCTATCGACGCCTACATCGAACGCCGCGTGACCGAAGAGGGCGCCACCTCGGCGACCATCGGATACAAAGGCTACCAGCACGCCACCTGCATCAGCGTCAACCACGTCGTTTGCCACGGCATCCCCGGCGACAAGAAGCTGAAAGACGGCGACATCCTGAACATCGACGTGACCGTGATCGTCGACGGCTGGTACGGCGACACCAGCCGGATGTATGTCGCGGGCAAGCTCAGCCGCAAAGCGGAACGCCTGATCCAGGTCACGCATGATTCCCTGCTGACGGGGATCGAGGCAGTCAAGCCCGGCAACACCTTCGGTGACATCGGTCATGCAATCCAGACCTTTGTGGAGGCCAACCGCATGTCCGTCGTGCGCGATTTCTGCGGTCACGGTCTGGGGCAGGTGTTCCACGCGCCGCCCAACGTGCTGCACTATGGGCGCCCCGGCACCGGGCCGGTACTGGAAGAGGGCATGTTCTTCACCATCGAACCGATGGTGAACCTCGGCCGCCCCGAAACCAAGGTGCTGGCCGACGAATGGACCGCCGTCACCCGGGACAAGTCGCTTTCCGCCCAGTTCGAACATTCGGTGGGCGTGACCGCAGACGGGGTCGAGATCTTTACCCTCTCGCCCGCAGGGCTGTTCCACCCGACCTACTGACCCGAAAATTTGCCCAATGCCGAATAGGGGCGTCGCTTTGGCGTTGTTCCGGGGCTGTCCTTTGCCTTTGGCTTTGGGCTTGCAAAGGCGAATGCTGACCGAGCTTTTCCCGAACTGATTGCGTGACGCTACGTAAGGTGGTATCTCTTGTGGCGCATTCCGGCATAAGTTGTTTCGACGGAATGTCGTGGTTTTGTCTGTTGACCAACCATAATCTCAAGGGAGATCTCTGAATGTTCGATTTTTGCAAGGTGGCGGTTGCCGCCCCGATGGCCTTTGCCTTTTCGCTTTTTGTTCCCGATGTTGCGCAGGCCGCCGACTCTCGCGTTTGCGTCAAGAACGATGGCGCCTTCGTCGCCCGGTTCGAGGTGGATTACGATGAGGGAGGGAGACGGGTTCACACCCATTCGGGCAATTTCACCGCAGGCACCCAGAAATGCATCCGCGTGCCGGAGGACTCGACCAACATGTTCGTGTCGGCGCAAGAGGAATGGTTCATCGCGTCGTGGAGCACGGTCTGCGAGAAGGGCTTTGACGGACCGGAAGACCTCAACCTGACCTTGTCGGGAACGACGCTGAACGCGAAATGCTCGGGCATGTGACCGCTTGGGCCGATGCGTGATGCAGGCTGCCGGGGTCCCGTTCCGGGCCCCGGCTTTGTTTTCTCAGACATCCTGTTTGCGTTGGGACACTCTCACCACTGCCACAGCGCCGGAACAAAGCGATAGGCGTCACCCTCGGCGGCGATGTGCCCCACGCCGGGGAAGGGGAAGTGATAACCCAGCACCGCCATCCTGTCCGTGGCCGCCATGTCCAGCAGGCGCTTGCGCGTGGCCACGGTCTGTTCACCGTCCATGTCGAAATTGCTGACCCACTCGGGGCGCACGGTGCTCATCCAGGCGTGGTTCATGCTGTCGCCCAGGGCGATCAACTGCTTGCCGCCGGATTCGACCACCACCGACATGTGCCCGATGGTGTGGCCGGCCGTGTCGATGACCCGGATGCCCGGCGCGATTTCCGCCTCGTCGCCGACCACGGTCCACTCCGCACCGTCCACGTTCAACGAATTCACCGCGCCGACGACGAATTGCTGCATCTCGGTGGGCACGCTGTTGACCAGACCGTCCTGCAACCAGAAGTCGCGCTCGGTCCCGCCGATGAAGAACTGGGCGTCCGGCAGAATTGCCTCGTCGAAATCGTCGCGGATGCCCCAGACGTGATCCGGGTGGGCGTGGGTGATGACCACATGGGTGATCTCGCTGGCGTCGATCCCCGCCGCGCCGAGGTTCTCCATCAGCTTGCCCGCCGTCGGCAGGAACCGGTTGCCCGAACCGACATCGACCAACACCTTGGCCTCGCCCAGCTCGATCACCAGGTGGTTGGTGTGCGAATAATTGGTCTCGGTCGACAGGAAATAGCTTTCGAGGAAAGCCTTTACTTCTTCGGGGTCGGCGTTCACGCCCAGACCGTTGGCGGGGATTTCAAGGTGCCCGTCCGAAACGACGGTCAGCACCGCCTCGCCCAGCTGGAACCGGAAATGCGCCGGGTTGGCCCCGGCGGGCGCGCCCAGGGTCTGCGCGCGGGCGGGCGAGGCCGCCAGAGCCGGCAGCGCCAGCGCCGGGGACAGGGCCGCGATGTTCAGCAGGTCACGGCGCGAAGGGCGAAAGATGGACATGGATACCTCCCAATCATTCATGCATTTGAATGGGAAGATACCATCAAGACGCGAAACTTCCAGCGGCTTGGCAAGAGACGATGCTCATCCGTTCCGCTGACCCCGCGCCAGGGCTTCGGCTCACGCCTGCGCCGTTGCCCGCAACAGCGTCACATGCGTGTCGCCATAGCGCCGCGTGTCCAACAGGTCGAACCCCTCGGGCGCCGCCTGCGCCGCCTTCTCTTCCCAGACCACCAGCGCGCCCGGCGCGATCCAGCCCTGCGCCCGGGCCGAGGCCAGCGCCTTTTCTCCCAGCGCCTTGCCATAGGGCGGGTCGAGAAAGACCAGGTCGCAGGGTGCATCCGCTAGGGGCAGTCGCGTTGCATTGTGGCCGATCAGCCGGGCGCGGTCGCCACAGCCCAGCGTTCGGATGTTCTCGCGGATCAACTTGCCCGCCACGCGCCCGTCATCGACAAAAACCGCGCTCTCGGCTCCGCGTGACAGGGCCTCCAGCCCCAGCGCGCCGGTCCCGGCAAAGAGGTCCAGCACGCGGGTCCTGTCGAACGGATCTCCGAAACGCCCGCCGCCCAGCATGTTGAACAGCGCCTCGCGCACGCGGTCTGTGGTGGGGCGCAGATGCGCGCCCGCATCGCCCTTGCCCAGGGCGGCCAGCCGCCGCCCGCGCCAGTCACCCGCGACGATCCTCACGCCTTCAGCAATGCCTTGAGGTTCGTTTCCGGGTCGGCAATCGCTGCCGGGTCGGGGCTCTTGTCCGCCTCGATCAGCCGTTTACCGACCATGTAGGATCGGCTGTCGTTCATCGCGTCGACCGCCAGCAGCGTGTCACCGGCATAGTACCAATGCGCGCGGGCCTCGCCATCCTCGCGGACCACGATCCGGTCATAGCCGGCGTTCAGCCCGGCGATCTGCAGCTTGACGTCGTATTGATCCGACCAGAACCAGGGCTTGGCGACGTAATCGCGCCCGGCGCCCATGATGTTGTCGGCCACCAGTTCGCCCATGTCGATCGCATTGCCCACCGACTCCAGCCGCATCCGCTGGCCGTTCTGCGGGAAGGAGGCGCAATCGCCCGCCGCCCAGATCGCCGGATCGCTGGTCTGGCCATGCGCATTGACCGCGATGCCGTTGTCGATCTCCAGCCCGCAAGCCTCGGCCAGAGTGGTGGCGGGGGTGATGCCGACGCCGACAATCACGAAATCCACGTCCAGAACGGTGCCATCGGCCAGCTCGGCGCCGGTCACGCGGGTCTCTCCGATCAGCCGTTTCAGGCCCACGCCCTCGCGCAGGTCCACGCCCCGCGCCTGGTGCAATTCGCGGAACCAGGCAGAAGTTTCCGGCGCGGCGACCCGTTGCAGGATGCGGTCCGCAGCCTCGACCAGCGTCACTGTCAGCCCCAGCTTGGTGCAGACCGCCGCGGCCTCCAGCCCGATATAGCCGCCACCGACGACCAGCACGCGCTTGCCCTCGGTGCAGTCGGGGGCCATCCTGTCCACGTCGTGCAACGTGCGGACGACATGCACGCCTTCCAGCTCGCCACCGATGGCGCCCGGCAGGCGGCGCGGTACCGATCCGGTGCACAGCACGCAATGGTCGTAGGAAATCGCCTCTCCGCCGGCGATCACGGTCTTGTCGGCCCGGTCGATGGACACCACCGTGTCAGAGGTCCGCAACTCGATGCCGTTCTCGGCGTAAAAGGTCTCGGGCCGCAGGAACAGCCGTTCCAGCTCCATCTTGCCCAGCAGGTAATCCTTGGACAGCGGCGGGCGCTGGTAGGGCGGCACCGGCTCTTCGCCGATCAGGGTGATCTTGCCCTCGTGCCCCTTCGACCGCAGCCGCGCCACCAGAGAGGCCGCCGCCTGTCCTGCGCCGATCACCACGACATCGCTCATATTTCCGCCCTCCGGTTTTCCTTTGCCCGCGTCACCCTATAGTCCTGCATCAGAGAAACGCAATTCGCAGGAGCGACAGGATAATGGCAATTTCCGCAGGTGACAGCCTCCCCGAGGCAACTCTGTCCCGTATGGGCGACGAGGGCCCCGAACAGGTCAAGCTGAGCGACCTGACCAAGGGGCGCAAAGTGGCAATCGTGGGCTTTCCGGGCGCCTTCAGCGGCACCTGCGACCAGGCGCATCTGCCCAGCATCATCCGGGTCAAGGATCAGCTGGCGGCGAAAGGTGTCGAAGAGATCATCGGCGTTGCGGTGAACGATGTTTTCGTCATGGCGGCCTGGGCAAAGTCCAGCGGCGCTGAAGAGGCCGGGATCACCATGCTCGGCGATCTCGATGCCTCTTTTGCCAAGAGCATTGGCATGGATTTTTCGGTGCCCGAGATCGGGTTCTACGACCGACTGAAACGTCTCACCATGCTGGTCGAGGACGGCAAGGTGACGGTTCTGAACGTCGAGGATACGCGCGGCTGCACCAATTCCTCCGGTGAGGCGCTGGTCGAGGCGATCTGATCCCCGACCCATTGGCCCGGCGTTCCTGCCGGGCCGTCAGGCCACCTGTCACAGGGTGTCGAGCTTGCGCGCCAGCTTGGCGTCCAGCGAGGACAACCCGCCCACGTCATGCGTCGACAGGGTCACCTGCACGGTCTTGTAGACGTTGAACCATTCCGGGTGGTGGTTCCATTTTTCCGCCCAGAGCGCCGCGCGGGTCATCCAGGCAAAGGCCTCGGTGAAATCCTTGAACTGGTAGGTCTTGGCGATCGCGTCGCGCCCCTCGACCATCTCCCAGCCCGACTCCAGCAGCGGTTCCAGCACGGTCTTGCGGGCGGTGTCCGACAGTTTCTCAGTCATTCGTGGTCCTCCTGTCTGTCCTTGCGGAAGGGGCCGTAAGCGGTCAGCACCTCGATGTCCTCGTCCACCGCGCGCCGCTCCGCGTCGAGGTAGCGCCCCACCGCATCGGCAAAGCCCTGGTCGGCGATCCAGTGCAGCGAATGGCACTGGCGCGGCAGGTAGCCGCGCGCCAGTTTGTGTTCGCCCTGCGCCCCGGCCTCGACCGTGGCCAGCCCCAGTGCGATGGCAAGGTCGATGGCCTGATAATAGCACGCCTCGAAGTGCAGGCAGGGGTGATCTTCGACACAGCCCCAATAACGCCCGTAAAGCGCATCGCGCCCGATGAAGTTCAGCGCCCCGGCCACGGGCCGCCCGTCACGCGTGCACATGACCAGCGCGATGTCGTCGCGCAGGGTCTCATGCGCCGCCTCGAAGAAGGCCCGCGTCAGGTAGGGGGTGCCCCATTTGCGGCTGCCGGTGTCCTGGTAAAAGACCCAGAAGGCGTCCCAGTGCTCGGGGCGGATCTGGTCGCCGGTCAGCATCTCGATCTCGCCGCCGAAATCCTGCGCGCGGGCGCGTTCCTTGCGGATGTTCTTGCGCTTGCGCGAACTCAGCGAGGCCAGGAAGGCGTCGAAATCCGCGTAGCCGTGGTTCTGCCAGTGGAACTGCTGCGTGGTGCGGCGCAGCAGCCCCATTTCCTCGCCCGCGATGGCTTCTGCCTCGGTGCAGAAGGTAACGTGCATCGAAGACAGGCGGTTTTCGGCCCCCAGTTGCACCGCGCCCTGCACCAGCGCCGACATGCCCGCAACCTCGTGCCCGGGCTTGGTCAGGAACCGCCGCCCCGTGGCGGGGGTAAAGGGCACGGCGATCTGAAGTTTCGGATAGTACCGCCCGCCCGCGCCCTCGTAGGCATGGGCCCAGTTGAAATCGAAGATGTATTCGCCCTGGCTGTGACTTTTGCCGTACATCGGCGCCACGGCAATCGTCTCTTCCCCGTCGCGGACCACAAGGTAACGCGGGTCCCAACCGGTGCCCGCCCCGACTGAACCGCTGTCCTCCAGCGCCTTGAGAAAGCGGTGCGTGGTGAAGGGATCGTTGGGGCGCCCGCCGTCCGCAGCCTCGGGACAGGCGCAGGCGTCCCAGGTCGCGGCGGCGATCTGGTCCAGCGAAGACAGCACTTCGACGGTCAGGGTGGGGGTCTGGCTTTGATCCGTCATGACATCGCTCAATCTGGCATCCCTTGCGCGCCGATCAAGCCATGTACCCCTCGAAGGTCACATTCTCGGCGACCTGCCGCGCCTGCGCCTCCTCTTCGGGCGATCGGATCGTCCAGCAGAGCACGTTCAGCCCGCGCGCCTTTTGCCGGGCCACCTGCGGGCTGTTCAGATCGTGGTGGTCGTGGCTGATGAACCCGGCGCCCATCTCCTCGATCCCCGGCATCTCGCGCAGCTCTGCGCGGGCCTCGGCCCTCAGTGTCGGGTGATCCTCGGGCGTGCAGGCGCAGGTGGTCAGCCCACGCGGGAGATCGGGACAGAGCCGCGCCATCTCGGCCGCCGAATGCGGGTTGAAGGACATGAAGGCCAGCGGGCCTCGATAACCCTGTGCGGCCTCGGCGGCGGCACGTTCCAGCCGCCCCACGTTCGGCCCCATCCGCCCGTCCTGGTCCTTGAGTTCGACCAGTAGCGGCACGGCGCCGCCGACGATCTCCAGCACCTCGGCGAAACGCGGCACGCCCTCGTCCCCGCCCAGCAGGGTCAGCCCCGACAGGTCGGCTGCGCTGCGTTGCTGGATCGGCCCGCTGGCCCCGGTCAGCCGGGTCAGCGCATAGTCGTGAAAGACCATCGCCTGTCCGTCTTTCGACAGTTGCAGGTCGATCTCGATGCCATAGCCCGCGTCCATCGCCGCGTGGATCGCCGCGCGCGAGTTTTCGGGCCGCCCGGGCCCGTGCAGGGCCCGGTGGGCAATCGGGCGGTCCAGAAAGGCCGCGGGCAGGGGCACCATCACGCGATCTCGAAGATGCCTTCGATCTCGACGGCGACACCCAGCGGCAGCGCGGCGGCCGAAACCGCCGAGCGCGAGTGCCGGCCGGCATCCCCCAGGATCTCGACCAGCGTGTCGCTGGCGCCGTTGATGACCTTGGGCTGGTCGGTGAAATCATCTGTCGAATTGACGAAGCCGGTCAGCTTGACCACATGCTTGAGGCGGCTGAGGTCGCCACCGCAGGCCGCCTTGACCTGAGCCAGGAGGCTCAGCGCGCAGGCACGAGCCGCGGCGGCGCCCTCTTCGACGCTCAGGCCGGCGCCCAGCTTGCCGGTGATCAGCCCGTCCGCGTTCATGCTGATCTGTCCCGAGACAAAGACCAGGTTGCCCGACAGGACGTAGGGCACGTAGTTGGCGGCGGGGGCCGGTGCGTCGGGCAGGGTCAGGCCCAGCTCGGCCAGGCGGGCGTCGATGGCGTTGGTCATGATGCGTTCCTCGTCGGATTTCGCGGCCACGCTAACGGCGCCGGAATGCGGGCGCAAGCGCCGAGACCGCGCGCCGCAAGGCTCTTGGAAAGAGCCTTGCCCAACGCCTTTGCAAAGGCGTTGAAGCGGTGTCCAAACCGCTTCAACGGGCCCCTCAGCTTTCGCGGAAGGCCTTGGCGAAATAATCCGTGAAGGGTTTGACCAGGTAGGCCAGCGGCGTGCGGTCCTCGGTGCGGATGAAGGCCTCGACCGGCATGCCGGGGATCAGCGCCGCGCCCTCGGGCAGGCGGTCGATCTCGCCCTCGTTCAGCACGATCTCGGCCCGGTAATAGCGCACACGCGAATTCTGGTCCTCGAAGGCATCGGCAGAGATCTGCACGACCCGGCCGAACAGTTCCGGCGTCTGTCGCTGGTCGAGCGAGGAAAAGCGCAAACTCACCTCCTGGTCGACGAAAAGCTTGTCGATGTGGATCGGTTCGACCTGCGCGGCAATCACCAGCGGGCGGTCCTGCGGCACGATGAACAGCACCGGGTCCGCCGGACGGATGACCGACCGCGGGGTGAAGATCGTCAGCCCGTAGATCACCCCGCCCACCGGCGCGGTGATGTCCAGCCGGTTCAGCCGCTCACGGATGGCAAGCCGTTTTTCCGCCAGTTCGCGTTCACGGAACTGCAGGTCACGCAGAGTGGTGATCGCCTCTTCGCGGCGCTTGGTCTGCAGGCTCAGGATCTGGATGTCGATTTCGGTGATGCGGCCCTCGGCCTGTGCCTTCGAGGCCTTGAGTTCCCCCACCGATCCGGCCAGCCGCGCTTCCTCGCGCTGCAGGGCCAGGATTTCCGGCGCCCGCACCAGGCCCTGCGCACGCAGTTCCTCCTTGTTGACCAGCTCTTCCTTGATCAGCTCCAGCTGGCGCGCCAGCGCCTCCTGCTGGGCGAGGATGCCGATCACCTGGTCGGCGATCTGGTCTGAGCGTTTGCGAAGCTGCCCGATCTCGCCTTCGACGGAGTCGCGTCGGGCAAAGAAGAGGTTGCGCTGACCTTCGACCAGTTCGGCAACCTCCGGGTCGGTGACGGCGCGGTTCAGCACTTCCTCGGCAAAGACGATCTCGTCCTTGGCGTCCCGTTCCGCCTGCAGGCGGGCGCGCCGCGACATGATCTCGTACAGCTGGCCCTCGATGATGTTCAGCTCGGAGAGCAACAGGGTAGGGTCCAGCCGGATCAGCACCTGGCCTTCCGTCACGGTGTCGCCCTCGTCGACCAGGATCTTGGCGACCACGCCGCCGTCGGGGTGCTGCACGACCTGCCTGTTCTGGTCGACCTCGATCTGGCCGGAGGCCACGATGGCGCCCGAGATATTCGTCGTCGCCGCCCAGGTGCCGAAGCCTCCCACCAGGATCGTCAGGCCGATGATCCCGAAGATCATCGGCATGCGCAGGGAAAACTGTTTTTCGGGGCTCATCTGACGCCTCCCGGTCCGGCTTTCTGCAATTGCTGGTGGTTCTTGACCATGGCCTGCAACACCTCGTCCTTGGGCCCGAAGGCCGCGCGCCCGCCGTTTTCAAGCATCAGAAGCAGGTCGCATTCCTTGATGGCGGCGGGGCGGTGGGCCATGATCAGAACGATCTTACCCTCTGCCTTGAAGGTCTTGATCGCCTTGTTGACGGCCTCGGACCCCTCGTTGTCGAGGTTCGAGTTCGGTTCGTCGAGGACCAGCACCACCGGGTCGCCGTACATTGCACGGGCCAGCCCGATGCGTTGCATCTGGCCGCCCGACAGCCGTCCGCCGGCGGCCGAGACCCTTGTATCATACCCCTGCGGCAATTTCAGGATCATCTCGTGCGCGTCGGCCTTCATCGCCGCCTCGACGACCTTTTCGGCATCGGGCTGGGGCGACAGGCGGGCGATGTTCTCGGCGATGGTGCCATCGAACAGCGTCACCCGCTGCGGCAGGTAGCCGATGTGCTTGCCCAGCGTCTCGGCGCCGTATTGGTCCAGGGATGCCCCATCCAGCCGGATCTTGCCGCCTGCCGGGCGCCATACCCCGGTCAGGGCACGCGCCAGCGTCGACTTGCCCGCGCCCGACGGCCCGATCACGCCACAGGCCTGGCCCGGCCCGACGCTGAAGGACACCAGCCGCAGCGCCGCCTGCTGTTCGCCCGGGGCGACGACGGTCAACTGCTGGACGTCCAGCTTGGCCTTGGGTTTCGGCAGGGCGGTGGGGGTTCCGGCCTCGGGCACCTCGGTCAGAAGCTGGGCCAGGTTGTCCCAGCCCTTGCGCGCGCGCTGCACCAGCACCCATTGCCCGATCAGCAGTTCGATCGGCGCCAGCGCCCGGCCCATCAGGATCGACCCGGCGATCATCGCGCCCGGTGTCAGCTCTCCTTGCAGGACGAGGTAGGCACCCAGGCCCAGCATCGCCGATTGCAGCAGCATCCGGAAGGTCTTGGTGATCGTGGTGAAGGTGCCGGTCAGGTCGGCGGAATGGATCTGTCCCGACAGCGCCTGCGACCGCGCCTGCATCCAGCGGGTAAAGGCATCGCCGCGCATCCCCAGCGCCTGCACCATCTCGGCCTCGGCGCGGATCTGGTCCGAGGTGCGTTCCGCCTGCATCACGGCGATGTTGGATTTCTGCGTCGGGTTCTTGCTGACCGTCTGGTTGATCAGCGTCACGGCGATCAGGAACAGGCCGCCGCAGATCGCCAGAAAGCCCATCCATGGATGGAAGATGAAGATCGCGAAGATGAAGAAGGGCGTCCAGGGAATGTCGAAGAAGGCCATCAGCACCGGCGAGGACATCAGCCGCTGCACCGATTCCAGGTCCCGCAGCCCGGTCTGGGCCAGTTCGTCGTTCTGCACTGCCGCGCGCCGCAGCACGGCGTCGAAGACCCGCAGGTCCAGCGCCGCCTGGAAGCGCGCGGCAACCCGTCCCATGATACGGCCCCGGACGTAGTCCAGCAGGCCCATCATCGAATAAAGGAAGACCACCAGCACCGACAGCGCGATCAGCGTCGCCTCGGACCGGGACCCAAGCACGCGGTCATAGACCTGCAGCATGTACATCGGCCCGGTCAGCATCAGCATGTTGACGAAAAAGCTGAAGATGCCGACGAACCAGTAATAGGGCCGGCTTTGCCTGCGGGCTGCCCGCAATTCGTCGCGGCCGGTGTCTTTCTGTGCCATGCTCATATGCCTGTATCAGCCCTTCGTTGTGTCTTGGGCCGGAATCGGTGACAGTGAAACCCTGTCCCGTCTCATGTCGCTATTGTGCCACATGGCCGGGGATTCCGGGATCCTTCGTTGGGAAGGGGCGGAGATGAAATTACCTACCCTTTTACGGAAGGCGCGCGGCTTTCCCAAGGGGTTTGAAGAGGACTGGGGGTTGATGGTGAATGTAAGGCCGGTTGTGGTTCTGACCGTCGTTCTGGGCATCGCGGGCTGTTCCGTCCCGGGGCCCGAGGGCGCGCCGGGGGGCATCCACGACCCCTACGAGACGCAGAACCGCAAGGTGCACGACTTCAACAAGAAGGTCGACAAGACCTTCTTCAGCGGCGATGGACCGGGCTACGCCGAGACCGTGCCGCCCTTCGTGCAGGATCGCGTTTCCAGTTTTGCCGACACGGTGTCGCTGCCGCAGACCGTGGTCAACCAACTGCTTCAGGGGCGCCTGCTGCGCGCGACCAGCAACACCATGCGCTTTACGCTGAACGCGACCATCGGTGTCGGCGGCCTGTTCGACGTGGCCAATGAATGGGGCCTCAAGCCCGACGAGACCGATTTCGGCGAAACCCTGGCGGTCTGGGGCGTGCCAGAGGGCGCCTACCTCGAAGTGCCCCTGCTGGGGCCGTCGACCGAGCGGGATGCCGCCGGTGACGTGGTCGACCTGTTCACCGATCCATTGAAATACGTGGTTCCGACTCCAGATCGGTATATCGGCACGGTCGCAAAGGCCATCGACAAGTTCGGTGAACGCAGCCAGTTCAGCGGCACCGTCGATTCGGTTCTCTACGACAGCGCCGACAGCTATACCCAGTTGCGGTTGATCTACCTGCAACAGCGCCGCTACGAACTGGGCGAAGAGGCGCCGGGGGCGGATTTCGATCCCTTCGCCGTCGACACTGAAGGTTTCTAGGAGGAGTCCCGTGATGACCCATCTCAACCGTCGCCATTTCATCGCGGCGGGCGCAGCCCTCGCCGCGATGCCAGCCATGCCCGCTCTTGCCCTGACCGGGCAGCAGGCCGCGAACCTCGTGCACAACCTCGTGAACGAGATCAATACGGTCATCGCCTCGGGCAAGTCCGAAGCGTCGATGTACCGTGAGTTCGAGCGGCTGTTCAAGAAATACGGTGACACGCCGCTGATCGCCGCCAACGTGCTGGGGGTTGCCGGGCGCAGCGCCAGCAACGCGCAGCGCAAGGCCTTTACCGAGGCCTTCACCGGCTACATCGCGCGCAAGTACGGCAAGCGGTTCCGCGAGTTCCAGGGCGGGCGCATCGAGGTGCAGTCGGTCCATGCGATCAGCCGCGGTTACGAGGTGCGCTGCGTGGCCCACATGAGCGGGTCCAAGACGCTGGAAACCGCCTTCCGCGTGTCCGACTCGAACCGGTTCTACAACCTCTTCGTGGAAGGCGCCGACATGCTGCTATCCGAAAAGGAAGAGATCGGCGCCATGCTGGATGCCCGCCGTGGCAACATCGACCAGCTGATCGCCGACCTGCGCCGGGCTGGCTGAGCCGCGCCCACGCGTCCTGCCCACCGAATGGAAACGGGCCGGTCCCCCTGGGGCTGGTCCTCTGCATCAATTGATGCAGTGCGGAGCTCAGAGCCTTTCAGGACAGCCCGATGACAGGAAACCCTCTCCCGAAAAAAAACGCGGGAGAGGGTTGCGATGAATGTCAGGTGTGCGGGACGGAGCGGTCATTCACTGAGGCTGCGCTAATGTCTGCTGCAGGAATCTGCCGCCACTATTGATCGCTGCTCCGTTGTTCCTCAACTCTCGCTTGCCAAGTTTCAATCAGAAACAGGGCCATGGACCCAGAAAGGTTAACCGTCAAAGCGGCATGACGCGGCTTGAATGGAACTCGTGAGCGCCCCCCAGCATGGGCATCACCACCTTTGTTGCGCAAAGAACCAATACTTTGAACGACGCTCTGGCAGTTTCCCAGAATCGTTTTGAACACTTCTTCTTGGTGCTGCGATGGTGCGAGCTTTAAAACTTTTGCGGCTTCAGAATAGAGTTTTGGCACATTCCATTTTGCCTCCCACTTTGCACCGCTGTCCTCGATGATGTGTTTGCAGACTTCTTCAAGGAGCGTACTAGCGGCGGTCACGGCGCCATCAGGGTCCGTTGTTCGCCTCTCCAAAGCCTTCGCCCAAAAAGCTTGGACAGCAGGAGCATCATAGACATCAAGACCGTCTGTGATCGTGGCGTCTGCCGCACCGCCACCTGACTCGAGGAAGGTCAATACCGGTATGAAGGCGTCAGTAACGTGGCCTCGGCGAATAGCCCACGAACCTGAACCACTTGCGACGCTCGATAATGCTGACTGCACAGAAGCGGCATCATTTGAGAATCGCACAAAGTTCGGCAGAAGCCGCTTGCTCGCCGGGTCTTCCATTAGCCTTATTCTGGCTAATTTGTACGCGGTCTCCGACCCCCCTTTAGTCGTCAGACCAATGATGTTGTTTCTTAGAAAAAGTGCACATTCAAAAAGGTCCTCAGGAATCTCAGGTTCACCGAAATCGCCATAGGTCATTAGCTTTCCTCGAAAAAAGGATGTCCGAATGTGGACCAAGTGGTGACCCACGCGCAAGGTCTCGATTGTTTGAACCATCCGGACACCGGACATTCGAGGAAACGGCTGCATCGGTCAAAGGGGACTCAAAGCGGTTATTGCGCTCCGGCCCCACTGCGGGGTCTCACGCGCACCATCTCCTCCAAAGAGCTGGCCGCCCTGGGGCCACCCCGTTGCTTTTCCGATGTGCGGGCAGATGGCCTCAGTTGCCGCCCAGGATGTCCCGCAACACCTGTTCCAGGATGGAATCGCGCCGCTGAGGCTGCCGGGGAACCGGCTGGGGCTCCGGCTCGGGGACCTTGGGCGGCACCGGTTCCATCATCGGCAGCGGGCTCACCGGCAGACCGTCGTGGACCCGCAGCATGACCTCGTGCCAGATTTCCGCGGGCAGGCCGCTGCCGGTGACGCCAGTCAGGGGCGTGTTGTCGTCATAGCCCATCCAGACCCCGGCGACGTAATCGGCGGTAAAGCCCACGAACCAGGCGTCGCGTGCCTCCTGGCTGGTGCCGGTCTTGCCGGCGACCTGGCGGTCGGGCAGGGCGGCGCGGCCACCGGTGCCCTGGGCCACCACCCGGCGCATCATCCAGACCAGCTGGCGGGCGGCCTCTTCGCGGATCACCCGTTCGCCCATGCCGCCGCTGGCCTCCATCAGCGGATCGGTGGCACCCTTGTAGCGGATCAGTTCCTGGCCGTAGGGCCGCACCGACGACCCGCCGTTCAGGATGCCCGCATAGGCGCCGGTCATCTCCAGCAGGGTCGCCTCGGCGGCACCCAGCGCCAGCGCCGGCGTGTCCGCCAGTTCGCGGTAGATGCCGAAATCGCGCGCCACCCGCAGCACCAGGTCACGGCCCACGGTTTCCGAGACCTTGACCGCCGGGATGTTCAGTGACTTCTCCAGCGCCTCGGCCAGGCTCACCCGGCCGTAATGCCGGCGCGAATAGTTCTCGGGGCACCACTGGCCCGAGCCGGGGATGTTCAGGCAATAGGGTTCGTCGACAACCGTATCCAGCGGCGAATAGCCCAGTTCCAGCGCCGTGGCGTAGACGAAGGGCTTGAAGGCCGATCCGGTCTGGCGCACCGCCTGCGTGGCGCGGTTGAACAGGCCGGTGGCATCGGTGTCGCGTCCGCCGACCATGCCGCGCACCGCGCCGTCCGCCGACATGACGATCACCGCCACCTGCGCCTTCGATCCCTCGCGGACCTTTTCGGCAAAGATCTTGTCGACCGCGCTGGCGGTGGCGCGCTGGATGCGCTGGTCCAGCGTGGTTTCGATGATCACGTCCTCTGTCGTGTCGCCGATCAGGTAGTCCATGTCCGACGACATGATCCAGTCGGCGAAATAGCCGCCGCCCAGGTTGCGCGCGCCCTGCGCCAGCACTGCCGGGTTCTCCTGGTAGTGGCGCATGTCCTCTTCGCCAAGATAACCTTGGTCGTACATCAGCCGCAGCACCGTGGCCGCGCGGTCCTGGCTGCGCTGCAGGTTGGAGGTGGGCGCCAGCGTCGAGGGCGCGGTGAGCAGCCCCGCCAGCATCGCCGCCTCTGCCGGGTTCAGCGCCGCCGCCGGCTTGGCGAAATAGCGCTGTGCGGCGGCCTCGGCGCCATAGGCGCCGCCGCCCATGTAGGCGCGGTTGAGGTAGATCGAAAGGATCTCGTCCTTGGTGTACTTGGCCTCCATCGCGATGGCATAGATCGCCTCCTGCGCCTTGCGCGACAACGAGCCGCGACGGCAGTCGGCGACGTAGTCGGCCTCTGACTCCCACTCGTCGGGGTCGTACTGCACGCCCAGGCACAGCAGTTTCGCGGTCTGTTGCGTGATCGTCGAGCCGCCGTGCCCCGAGAGCGGCCCGCGCCCCTCGCGCAGGTTGATGCGGATGGCGCTGGCCACGCCGCGCGGGCTGACACCGAAGTGCCAGTAGAACCGCCGGTCCTCTGTCGCCACCACGGCGTTCTTGAGGTGCTCGGACACGGTGTCCGCGGTCACCGCGCCGCCGAACTGGTCGCCGCGCAGGGCAAAGACCTTGCCGTCCCGGTCCAGCAGCGTCACCGAGCCCCGCGCGCGCCCGTCCGTCACCTCCGACAGTTCGGGCAGCCCGCTGTAGACATACAGCACCGCCGATCCCAGGATCAGCGCCACGACCACCGTCGCCGACAACGTCACCCGCCAGACCAGCCGCAGGATCCAGCGCAGGATAGCGCCGAAAAAGCCCAGGATGCCGCCGCGCCGCTGCCGCCGGGCGGGTTTGCGCCGCGTTTTGGTCTTGCGGCCTTGCGCCGGCTTTGCGGCGGATTGCCCGGCCTTGCGCGGATAGCGCCGATCGGCCACCAAGCGGCCGGATTTGCCCTTCGAGGAACTCATCAAGATCTGCCCGTCACTCTTCTTTGGCCCCGACTCTACCTGTCCCGGCCGGGAATGTTGACCATCGCTGAACGTCAGGCGGGTTTATTTTTCGATTAAATAATGTGCGTCGAATACTGATCGCCTAAAAATTAGACTCTTTGGCCCGAAAGTTCGCCCGAATTTCGGGCCGATCCCTTCATTTCGAGGTCCCGGACCAGTTTTGCTGCGGGTGCAATGCAGGGGCGACCCTGCCAGACCGAAGGGGACCAAGGTGAAACTGATCATTGCAACGATCAAGCCGTTCAAGCTGGAAGAGGTGCGCGAAGCCCTGACCGGCATCGGCGTGCGCGGCATGATGGTAACGGAAATCAAGGGCTTCGGCTCTCAGTCCGGCCATACCGAAATCTACCGCGGCGCAGAATACGCCGTGAATTTCGTGCCGAAAATCAAGCTTGAAATCGTCGTGTCGTCGTCGATGGCCGACCAGGTGATCGAGACCATCAAGACCACCGCGCAGACCGGCAAGATCGGTGACGGCAAGATCTTCGTGCTCGACGTTCAGCAAGCCGTGCGCGTGCGCACCGGCGAAACCGACGCAGACGCGCTCTGAGGCGCGCAGTTCATCATGAGGGATAACGACATGAAACTTCTCAAGACGCTTGCGCCGGCCGCGCTTCTGCTGGCCCTGCCGAGCATGGGCCTGGCACAGGACGCCGAGGCCGCAGCGCCCGGTTTCGACGAGATCGGCCCCTACATCATGACGACCCTGCTGTTCTGCATGGCGGGTTTCCTGGTGTTCTTCATGGCCGCGGGCTTTGCCATGCTCGAAGGCGGCCTGGTGCGGTCCAAGAACGTCACCATGCAGATGACCAAGAACATCGCGCTCTACTCGGTTGCCGCGATCATGTACTGGCTCATCGGTTTCAACCTGATGTACCCGGGCGACGGCTGGATCATGACCGGCTATATCGGCCCGTTCTTCAGCCCGACCGTGCTGGACCCAGTTGGCGTGGCTGCCGCAGACGCGGCGCTTGACTACGCCTCGATCGGTTCGGACTTCTTCTTCCAGCTGGTCTTTGTCGCCGCCACCGCCTCGATCGTGTCGGGCGCGCTGGCCGAGCGGATCAAGCTGTGGCCCTTCCTGGTCTTCGTCGTGGTGCTGACCGGTGTCATGTACCCGATCTCCGGCTCCTGGCAGTGGGGCGGCGGCTGGCTGTCCGAAATGGGCTTCTCCGACTTCGCCGGCTCGACGGTCGTGCACTCGGTCGGTGGCTGGGCCGCGCTCGCAGGTGCCATCGTACTTGGCCCGCGGATCGGCAAGTTCGGCAAGGACGGCAAGGTGCACCCGATCCCGGGTTCCAACCTGGCGCTGGCAACCCTGGGGACGTTCATCCTGTGGCTGGGCTGGTTCGGCTTCAACGGCGGCTCGCAGCTGGCAATGGGCACCGTGGGTGACGTGTCGGACGTGTCGCGCATCTTCGCCAACACCAACATGGCCGCCGCAGCCGGTGCCATCGCCGCGATGATCCTGACCCAGATCATGTACAAGAAGGTCGACCTGACGATGGTCCTGAACGGCGCCCTGGCGGGCCTGGTCTCGATCACCGCGGAACCGCTTGCGCCGACGCTCTTCGGCTCGCTCTGGATCGGTGCCATCGGCGGTGTCATCGTGGTCTTCGCCGTGCCGATGCTGGACAAGTTCAAGATTGACGACGTGGTCGGCGCCATCCCGGTGCACCTCTGCGCCGGCATCTGGGGCACCATTGCCGTGGTCTTCTACAACGGTGACGCCAGCCTCTCGACGCAGATCATCGGCATCATCGGCTACGGTGTGTTCACCTTCGTCGCATCGTTGATCGTCTGGGTCATCCTCAAGGCCGTCATGGGCATCCGTGTCTCGGAAGAGGAAGAGATCACCGGTCTCGACATGGCCGAGCTGGGTATGGAGGCATACCCCGAGTTCTCCAAGGGCTGAGGTTCTCCTTCCTCTCAGCTTTTGTGACCACTGGCCCGGGCGCTCGCGCCCGGGTTTTTTCGTCAAGGGGTATCGGAAACCTGCCTTTGTTTCCGGATTTCCCCCTGGCGGGCTTGCATCCGGGCAGAGGCCCTGAAATTCTGATTTCCCTTGGGGAAACCCGGTCGGCGATCAGAGAGGCCCGATGATATCTCACGACTTTCTGGAGGTGCCGGGCATCCGGTACTGGCACCTGTCGGGCGAGGTCGATCTGGACGAGTCGATCGAGGCCTTTGTCGCGGTCCGGGCTGCCGGCGGTCTTGCCGCGGACATGACCCGTCCGGTGGTCTTCGACATGCGCAAGACTGATATGGCGCGGTTCACCGGCGAAGACATGCGCCGCTATTCCGCGCGGCTCAAGGCGCTGGGCTTCGGAGAGACCGGGTCCCTGGCCGCCTATGTCGTCAGCAATGACACCAACTTTGGCATGATGCGGATGTCGGCCACCTATTTCGAACTGTCCGGTGTGCGCAAACAAGAGAACACGATCGTGACGCTGGACATCTCCGAAGCGGCGGAATGGGTCATTGCCCGCGCCGGGATTGCGACCGAACATCAGGATGCCGTGCGGCGCTTCCTGCTCCGTGTGCCGGGCGAAGAGTCCTGCGAAACAACCTGAGCGGGTGTTTTGTACAAAATGCTGAAAACGATGTACGTTTTGTACAAAACGTACATGATGCGCTGGCCGCGTCCCGATCTGTGGCTCTGTGGCGGCCTTGGGGATAGGGCGCGCCCGATGGTCAGTCTTCCTGACCGCTCCCCGCGCCGCAGCCTAGCGGCGCTCGCTTTCCCGGCGTAGCCGCTGGCGGGCGATGGCCTCGTTCTTTTCGGCGGTCCTGTCCGCGCTCAGCGCCGCCTCGACGTAGTCCAGATGTGCCTCGACTGCCGCCCGCGCCCCGGCGGCGTCGCGCACCTGCAGCGCGTCGTTGATGGCGCGGTGCTGATCCAGCAGGCTGGCCCTTGTGGTGCGTTGCTTGAACATGACCTGGCGGTTGTAGAACACGCCCTCGCGCAGCAACTGGTACATCGACCGCATCATGTGCAGCATGATGACGTTATGGCTGGCCTCGATGATCGCCAGGTGAAACTCGGCGTCCAGCCCGGCCTCCTCGGCCGGGTTCCGCTTGACGTGGGCCGCCTCCATCTTGGCGAAAACCGCTGCGATCACGGCAAGATCGCTGTCGGTGCCGTGAATCGCGGCGCGTTCCGCGGCCAGTCCTTCCAGGTCGCGCCGGAACGACAGGTAGTCAAAGACCGCCTCGTCGTGATTGGCGAAAAGCTGGATCAGCGGTTCGGAAAAGGCCGACCCCAGGACGCCGGTGACAAAGATGCCCGCGCTGGCCTTGGAGGTCAGCAACCCGCGCGCCTGCAGTTCCGACACTGCCTCGCGCAGCGAGGGCCGCGAGACGCCGAGCTGTTCCGACAGGTCGCGTTCCGAGGGCAGGCGCTCGCCGGGGCGCAGCACACCGCGTAGGATCAGCAGTTCGATCTGCCGGACAACGGTCTTCGAGAGCTTCTCGGCCTGGACTTTTTCGAAGGGCATCGCGCGTTCCTTCCGCTGGTCAGGAGAAGTTACCAAAACCGACCGGTTGTTACCACCGCCGCAACGCGTCCTCATCCTCGTCCCGCGCCGCGACCCAAGCCTTTGATTCCGCGCTGAATTCTTTTTTCCAGAACGGCGCCCGCGACTTCAGGTAGTCCATCAGGAACTCCGCCGCCTCGAAGGCATCCTTGCGGTGCGGCGCCGCCGTCGCGACCATCATGATCTGTTCACCGGGTTCCATCCGGCCATGACGGTGGATCACCAGCACATCCCCCAGCGCCCAACGCTCGACCGCCTCTTTGGCAATCTTTTCAAGGGCTTTCTCGGTCATGCCGGGATAGTGCTCGATCTCCATCGCCTCCAGCCCGCCGCCCTGCAGGTCTCGGACGATGCCGGTGAAGGTGACGACCGCGCCCATGTCGTGCCGACCCGCGGCAAAGCCCGCCGCCTCGGCGCCGAAATCGAACGGGGCCTCCTGAACAACGACACGCATGGCCCTCAGCCCCCGGTCATCGGCGGAAAGAAGGCCACTTCGCGCACCCCCGCCAGCGGGGCATCGAAATCCGTCAGTTCCTGGTCGACGGCCACGCGCAGGGCGCTCAGGTCTTCGAAGGCGGCGGCATAGCGGTCTTCGCGCGCGCGCAGTTCCTCGACCAGCGCGGCCACGGTCGCGGCCTCGGTCTCGACCTTTTCGCGGGGCAGACCGATCCTTTCGCGCACCCAGGCAAAATACAGCACGTCCATCAGCGATCCTCCTTAAGAAAGGGCAAGGCCTTGCGGAAATAGTCCCACCCCGTGATCAGCGTCAGCGCGGCGGCAATCCAGAGCAGGGTCAGCCCGCCTTTTCCGGACCAGATCATGCCCTGCAGTTTCCAGCGCAGGCCCATCTCGTCCTCGATCTCACCGTCGAGAATCTGGCCGATAATCTGGTCATCCATGCCCATGCTCGACATGACAAGGTAGTGCTCAAACACGCCCTGTGCAAAGAGCACCGCGATGGCCACCATCTGCGCGGTGGTCTTCCACTTGGCCAGCTTGGTGACTTTCAGCGTTCCGGCGGTGTCGCCCAGGTATTCCCGCAGGCCCGAGACAAAGACCTCGCGGAAGAGGATCACGGTGGCCGGCAGGACCAGCCAGGGCGACCAGGAGGAAAACCCGACGATCACCATCAGCGCGATGACCACCATCGCCTTGTCCGCGATCGGGTCCAGCATGGCGCCCAGCTTGGTTTCCTGTTGCCAGCTGCGCGCCAGGTGGCCGTCCAGCCAGTCCGTCACCGCGGCCCCCAGGAAGAGGATCAGCGCGGCCCAGTCCGCCAGGGGGCGTGAGAAATACAGGAACATCACCGCAACGCCGGGCGCGGCGAGCAGGCGCAGGATGGTGAGAAGGTTGGGCAATGTCAGTTTCATCGCAGTCTCTCTATCCGGTTCTCGGGGAAGGGGGAAGGCTTGCAGGCACTGTCCCGACACCCCACCTTTGGGTGAGGCAAAGCGGGGGCAACATGCGTGGACTCATCCTTGCGGGACTTCTTTCGGCGCTTGTCCCGGGCGCCTGGGCGGGCATGACCCTGCATCCTGAAAATGCGCGCTGGGTGCTGCAGAGCATGGGTGGCGCGTCGGTGGATTTCGACGCCTCGCTGGACCTGACCACGCCGGGCACGGTGAACGGCAAGGCGCCCTGCAACAGTTTTGGCGGCAAGGTCGAAGGGGCATGGCCCGATCTGAGTTTTGGCCCGTTGCGGATGACCCGCCGGGCCTGCCCCGAACTGGCACAGGAAAACGCCTTTGTCATGGCGCTGCAGCAGGTGACGCAGGCCGAATTGCGCGACGACCAACTGGTATTGCGCGACGCGGCGGGCGGCGAGCTGGTGTTCAGCCCCGCGCCTTGAGCCGGGCGATCAGGGCGGCCCGCGCGGGTGGCAGAGGTTTGTCCCGCAATTCCGCCGCCAGCCGGTTTTCCATGAAGAACCCGGTCGTTTCCAAGGCGGTCAGGATTTCTTCATCCCCGGCCTCGCCCTCGCCCCGCAGGACCGGCGGCAGGGGCAGCAGCCGGTCGGCCCATTCCCCGGCGCCCAGGGCGGTGACAGCCCTTCCCGACCGGGGCGAGACATAGTCCAGCCCCTCGATCGCGCCGGTGACCGCGCATTGCGTCAGGTCGAGGCCGAAGCCCAGTTCCTCTAGCAGCGCCAGTTCCCATTGCAGGTAGGCCAGCGGCCAGAGATCCGGGCGATCCAGCAGATCCAGTAGTTTTTCGGACCTGTCGTAAAGCGCGGGGTGTGGTTCACGTTCGGGCAGGCAAAAGGCCAGCAGCGCGGTGACCGCGTTGAGTCCGGCCAGCGCCAGCCGGTCCCCCAGCGCGGCGGCGGCGCGCGAGCGTTCGGGCTCGGCGGTGAAACTGCCGATGTGATCCTCGAGCCGCGCCCGCCACGACAGGTCGAGTTGGGCGCCGGGTTGCAGATGCGGCGCCAGCTTGCGCGAGGTGCCGCCCCGCAAAACGCCAGCATGGCGACCATGATGCGGCGTGAAGACCTCGAGGATCAGTGAGGTCTCGCCGTGTTTCCGCGTGTTGAGAAGAATGCCCGTGTCGCGCCAGTCCATGTCGTGAAAGATCGGCCCGCGCGCGCCGATTGGCAAGCCGTGATCCAAATGTGCAGCCTGCGGCTGCGCAGGGTGTCTCGGCCCCTTTGCGGGGCCTCGGGCAGGGGTATTTCTGCCAAGAAGAAGCCTGCTGGTCAGGCCAGGGTGGGATCGTCGAGCAGGTGGCGGCCAAGGCGGTCCTCGACCTCGATCACCCAGAGGTCTGGATCGAAACGGCGCTGGCGGGTGATCGTCTCGTCGACCTCTGCTTCTTGGCCGGAGGTGAGGTCGGTCCACTTGCGGTCGCCGCTGGCGAGGTCGAAGCCGCGGGTGAAGGCGCGGGCCTGACCGTCGAGCGTGTTGAGCTTGACCAGGACGGCGCCGGCGGTGTCGTCGCCGTGGGCGGTGACGAAGGCGGGGATGTCCATCAGGCGCAGGCGCGCCAGGTAGGCATCCACCCAGAACCGCGCGGTCAGCCGCGCCATCAGGCGTTGCCGTCGCGGAAGTCGAGCCCCATTTCCGAGTAGCGCTCCGCCTCTTCGAGCCAGTTCTCGCGGACCTTGACCTGCAGGAAGAGGTGGATGGGACGACCGAGGAACTCGGTCAGTTCCTCGCGGGCGGCCTTGGAGATGGCCTTGATCGTCTCGCCCTTGTGGCCCAGGACGATGCCCTTGTGGCCATCGCGGGCGACATAGATCACCTGGTCGATGCGGGCGGAGCCGTCCTTGCGCTCTTCCCAGTTCTCGGTCTCGACGGTCAGCTGGTAGGGCAGTTCCTGGTGCAGGCGCAGTGTCAGCTTCTCGCGCGTGATCTCGGCGGCGATCATGCGCATCGGCAGGTCGGCGATCTGGTCTTCGGGGTAGAGCCAGGGGCTTTCGGGCATTTCGTCGGCGAGCCAGTGCCGCAGGTCCTCGATCCCGTAGCCCTTTTCGGCGGAGATCATGAAGGTCCGGGCAAATTCGTATCGCTCGTTCATGGCCTGGGTCAGGGCCAGGAGGGCAGGCGCCTCGACGCGGTCGATCTTGTTGATGGCGAGGGCAACGGTGCGGTTCCGGGGCAGGTCCTTCAGGCCTTCGAGGATGCTCTCGACGCCTTCGGTGATGCCGCGGTGCGCCTCGATCAGCAGCACGATGACATCGGCATCCGCCGCGCCGCCCCAGGCGGCGGCCACCATCGCGCGGTCCAGCCGGCGGCGCGGTTTGAACAGGCCCGGTGTATCGACGAAGACCAGCTGGCTGTCGCCCTCCATCGCGACGCCACGGATGCGGGCGCGGGTGGTCTGGACCTTGTGGGTCACGATGCTGACCTTGGCCCCCACCATCGCGTTGGTGAGGGTGGATTTGCCTGCGTTGGGCTCTCCGATCAGGGCGATGAAGCCGGCGCGTGTGGTCATGACAGATCTGTCCGAATGCGATTTCGAAGTGCCTCCCCTAGGCCAGATGAGGCGTCAAGGCCAGAGGATTCGCATGTGGCGGGCGGTCTCAGGGAGCTGCGCGGCTGATGGTGGCCCGTTTCCGCCCGTCGCGCCAGAGCGAGTAGATGCCCGAGGCGACGATCAGCGCCGCGCCACTCAGGGTCATCGTGTCGGGGCGTTCGCCGAAGACCGTGTAGGCCAGGACCAGCGCCACCAGCAGGCGGGAATAGCGGAAGGGGGCCACGACAGAGACTTCGCCGGTGCGCATGGCGGTGGTGAGCGCGGTATAGCCGATCACCCCGGCCACGGCCGTGCCGCAGATCATCGCCGTGGCGGGCAGGGTCGGCAGGCTGGGCGCAGGTTCGAAGGCCATTATGACGAGGCCCGCGAAGGTGACCACGGCAAAGCCGAGCACACCCAGTTGCGACTGGCGGATATGGGCGGGCGCGGTGCGGGTGGCCACGTCGCGGCCCGCGAAACCGATCATGCCGAGCAGGGCAAAGACGGCGTTGGGTTCGATCCCCGAGGGCGAGGGGCGGATGATCAGCAGAACGCCGGCAAATCCCACGGCGGTGGCCAGCCAGCGGTGCGGCCCGATGCGTTCGCCCAGGATCAGCCCGGCCGAGAGCATGACCACCAGCGGCGCGGCCTGCAGGATGGCCGAGGTGGTCGAGAGCGGCGTATAGGCCAGGCTGAGGGCAAAGAAGAGCCGGCCCAGGATCTCGAACCCGGTGCGGATCAGCAGGCCCCTTTGCAGGTAGGCCGAATCCCAGAGCGGTACGCCGCGGCGGCGGGCCTGGACGGCATAGATGGTCATCGCAAGCAGGCCGAATTGGACCGTGCCCAGACCGGGTGAAATGCCGCCGGTGCCGGTTGCTGCCTTGAAAAAGGCATCCTCGACCCCGAAGCCGAGCATGGCGAGCATCATCCAGAGGCTGCCTTTTAGATTGTCGGTCATGCGTGACCCCTGCGTTGAGATGCGTATAGCGGTACAGCGCATTCATCCGGTGGACCAGAGTCTGCGTTCCGGGCAGGCTGGGCGGGCTGCAACTGGAAACGAAGGAAACGCGGGACATGGATCCGCCCGGGGTCATGGGTGACCTGCGCGAAACGCTCTCAGGAAGGGACTTTGAACCGGGGCTGCTGAATGCGCTTCGCCCGAGGCGGTGGCCCTCTTGCGGGGAGAGCGGGCGGGTGTTGGCTCAGGCGGTCAGCTTGTCCAGCAGCATACGGGCGGCCATCTGTTCGGCCTGGCGTTTGCTGCCTGCCGTGGCCTCGGCAGAGGTGCCGTCGGGCAGGCGCACCTCGATGGTGAAGACCGGAGCATGATCCGGACCGCTGCGGGCGGTTTCGACATACTTGGGCGGCTGGTGGCCGCGCGCCTGAGCCCATTCCTGCAACGCAGTCTTGGCATCCTTGGCGTCTTCCTCGACCGCGTCGATGCGCTTGTCCCAGAGCCGCAGGATCAGGGCGCGTGCCGCCTCGAACCCGGCGTCCAGGTAGACCGCGGCAATCACCGCCTCCATCGCGTCACCCAAAAGCGCCATCTTGCGCCGCCCGCCGGACAGTTGTTCCGACCGCCCCAGTTTCAGCGCGTTGCCGATGCCGACCTCGCGCGCGACATCGGCGCAGGTTTCCTTGCGCACCAGCGCGTTGAAGCGGGGGGCCATCTGGCCCTCGGTGGCGGCGCGGTCGCGTTCCAAGAGCGCCTCAGCCATGACCAGTCCCAGCACCCGGTCGCCGAGGAATTCCAGTCGCTGGTTGTCCTCGCGCCCCGGTCCCGACATCGATGCATGGGTAACCGCGCGGCGCAGCAGGCGCGGGTCGGCGAAACGGTGGCCCAGCGACTCCTGCAGGGCGATGAGTTCGGCGGATACCTTCATTCGACTGTCCTCAGCAGGCGCCCTTCGCGCCCCTCTTGCGAATAGAGCACCAGACGCACCCGGCCTGCAACATGGGTCAGGGGAACCAGCCCGACGCCGCCCAATCCTTGCGTGATGCGGCTGTCCAGCGAGTTGTCGCGGTTGTCGCCAAGGACAAAGAGGTGGCCTTCGGGGATGCGGAATTCGACGGTGTCGTCGGTGCGTTGCGTGCCGATGTTCAGCACGGTGTAGGTGGGGCCGCCGGGCAGGGTTTCACGTGCCGCCTGCTTGATGCAAGGGGTGCCGGGGGCCGTCGGGGTCAGGCAACGCGGACGGGTCCCGATGGCCGTGGGGCGGTTCGGTTCGCTCCAGTCCGGGGCCGGGGCCTGCGGCACGGGTGTGCCGTTCAGGATCACCTGGCCATCGCGCATCTGCACCCGGTCGCCGGGCAGCCCGATCACCCGCTTGAGAAAATCCTGCCCGCTGACCGGATGCCGAAAGACCACCACCGCCCCTCGCTCTGGCGCTGTGAGGCTGCGGGTGGCCAGGGCGTAGTCGCCCGGTTGCAGGGTGGGCGACATGCTGCCGGTAGGGATGATGTAGGGCGCCCAGGCCACGCGGCTGGCGATCAGGGCGACCATGACCCAGACGAGCGCCCGGCCCGCCTGGCTGAAGGGGCCCGGCACCGCATCGGGCCTGTTGCGGCGCACCGCCATGATTGCCACCAGCGCAAGCGAGACCAGAGGCACCGCCAGCCCCCACATCCACCAGCCGGACCAACCCATCGCGCGCAAACGCCGCCGTGCATGACCCCAGAACAAAAGGGTGGCCGCCGCCGCGGCCAGTGCCACACCCGCCCCGGCGGGGCTGAGCGGAGGGACCTGCGCCTGCGCCACCATCAGGCCCACCACCAGCGCGGCAGCCAGAACGAAACCGGCGCGGCCGGTCAGGCCGCGCCAGTCGAGGGCTGCAGTCAGAAAGCTCACTCGATTACTTGGAAATACCGGTCGCTGCGCCAGGTCCAGAAAAACAGCATCGAGCGTCCGGCGGAGGAGAACATGATCCGGTCTGCCCTGCCGATCAGGTTTTCATAGGGAACAAAGCCGACCCCGTTGGCGATATTGGGCACGCGGCTGTCCGAAGAATTGTCGCGGTTGTCCCCCATGAAGAAGTAGTGCCCTTCGGGAACCGTGTAGACCGGGGTATTGTCGGATCCCTGCATGCCGATGTTCAGGATCGAATGGCTGACACCATTGGGCAGCGTCTCGATCAGCTTTTCCTTGATGCAGGTGGCGCCGTCGCCGACGGTGCCGTTGGAACAGCGCGGGCGCAGGCCCTGCGGCCCCTGCGGCGCGGCCAATTCCTCGAACGTGCCGTCGGGGGTCAGTTCGACCGGGGCGCCGTTGATATGCAGCACGCCGTTGCGCATCTGGATGCGTTCGCCCGGCAGGCCGACCAGCCGCTTGATGAAATCGCGGCCCGACACCGGGTGGCGGAACACGACCACGTCACCACGCTTGGGCTCTCCGCCAAAGAGGCGCTTGTTGTCGCCGTCGGCCCAGCCGCAGAAATCCTGCGCATCGACGTTGATGCCAAAGCGCGGGATGATGATCGAGGGGCAGGAGGCGTAGGAATAGCCATAGGCCATCTTGTTGACGAAAAGGAAATCGCCGATCAGCAGCGTGTCCTTCATTGACCCCGAGGGGATCCAGAAGGGCTGGAACAGGAAGGTGCGGAAGACGCCCGCGATCAGCAGCGCGTAGACAACCGTCTTGATGGTCTCGACGAGACCGCCCTTCTTTTCTTCCTTCGCCATGTGATCTGCCCTTTGCCTCACCCGTTGGGCGCTTCATGGGCGGCGGGGCAGGGCGTGTCAAGGCGGGAGGGCCGGGCGTTGACCGGGCAGGGCGGCGCTTGCTACGGTTTGTGAATTGTCGGATCTATCCGGGATTTCATCATGACCTTGCCTCGCCTTCTTGCCACGCTGCTTATTGTGCTCGCCGGACACAGTGCCAGCGCCTTCGAAGGCTGCAAGTTCTCCTTTCGCATCGATACGCAAAGTTCGGCCCTGCAGGCGCTGATCCAGGGGGCGTCGGAACGGGGCGGCTTCTGGCGCCCGATTGCCGAGGCTCCGGACGACGTGCAAGAGATCGCGCGCTATATCGGACGGCTGGATGTCTGCCTGATGACACCGGATGGCAAGCCGCGGACGGTGACGCTCAACGGTCAGGCCCGGACGCTGAAAAGCCCGCAGATGACCACCTGTACCGCCGCACTCCTGCCTGGCAACCGTTTGTTGACCAACAACCACTGTTTCTACAACGACGTCATGGTCGAGGCCGGGTTCACCTTCGTACAGGAGGCGCGCATCAACTTTGGCTACACGGCGGCGGATTTCACCGGTGACGTCAAGACTTATGCCGTCTCCACGCGAGAGCTGGCGCGGGACGAAGGGCTTGACGCGATGGTGTTGCAGATCTTCGGCGCGGATGCGAACGAGGCGCTGGGCGGGCATGTGCCGATGGTGATGCAGACGCGCGTCCGCCCACGCCGCGCGCTGACCATGATCCACCACCCGAACGGTGATCCGCAGCAGTTTTCATCCGGCACCTGCCAGGTGCACCCGGACCAGGGCAAGCTGCCCGAAGCGGCCTCGCAATTGCGCCACAGCTGCGAGACGACGGGCGGGTCTTCCGGCTCTCTTCTGCTGGACGCGCGTTCATTGGCCGTTGTCGGGCTGCACAACCAGGGTGGGTTGCACGGGCGCGGCGGCTTCAACGGCGGGCACAAGATCGCAGCGGTCGAGGCCGCGCTTGGCCTGGGGTTCCACGCCGAGGCGGCGCCCGCGCCGGTCGTCATTCCCAAGCCGGACCCCGAGACCCTGGCCCAGGAAGCCCTCACCGAGGCGCTGCAACTGGACGGAATCGAGGCGCGGCGCGCGGCGCTGGAAGACGTGGTTTCGCAATTCCCCGACAGCCGCGCGGCAAGAAGCGCGCGCAACGCGCTGGACCTGATGGCGCCCCGGCAACGCAGCCCCGAAGAGCGGGCCTCGGACGCGCTGATCGCCGCGCTGGCCTTGGGTGATGATGCGGCGCGCAAACGCGCGTTGACCGAAGTGCTTCGGCAATTCCCGGTCACCCCCGCAGGCAAGAGCGCCAAGACCATGCTCGATTTGATGGCGGCCCGCTCCGTGGCGAAAGCGCCCCAACCCAGGCCGAAACCCAATGTGCGGATGTCGGATGCCCTGAAACTTGTCAGCTGGGGCGGGGCCTACCAGCATAGCCAGGACAAGGCTTATGTCGACCCCTACGTCGCCCGCAACAGGGGGCTGAATGTCAGTTGGGATTCGGATTCCCCCAATGCTGTCAGCGTTCTCCGCAAGGGCGATGCCACGGCGCGGTCCTGGGACCTGGTGGATGTCGTGGCCGCCGACGCGATCCGCCTCTGCGAGGGTGGGCAGGCCGAACGGATCGACTTTGACCGTGTCCTGGCACCGGCGCCGGACGGCACGCCACCCAGCGCGGATTTCGGCAAGTTCCTGATCAACGACTGCTTCGTTCCCCAGATCGCCTATTCCACGACCATCGGGTATCGCACCGATCTGTTGGGGCGTCAGCGACCCGGTTCGATCTGCGATATCTTCGATCTGCGGCGGTTCCCCGGCAAACGGGCCTTGGAGAAACGGCCGATCAACAACATGGAATGGGCGCTTCTCTGCGATGGCGTTCCCGAAAGCCGCCTGTACGAGGTTCTGGCGACCCGACGGGGACAGGACCGGGCGCTGGCCAAGCTGGACACGATCAAGAACCACGTCATCTGGTGGTCCGCCGGGGCGGAAACACCGCAACTTCTGGCGGATGGCGAGGTGGTCATGGGCTCTGCCTACAATGGCCGGCTGTTCAGCTTGATTGCCGATTACGGTCTGCCGGTCGATATTCTCTGGGACCGGCAGGTGATCGACCTGGACGGCTGGATCATCCCCAAGGGCCTGCCAGCGGACCGCAAGGCCCGCGTGCTGGACTTTCTCTACTTTGCGACGGATGCCCAGCGACTGGCGGATCAGGCGCAGTATATCGCCTACGGCCCCGCGCGGCGCAGTTCTGCGACTTTGGTGGGGCGTCACAAGGATCTGGGCGTGGACATGAAGCGCCACATTCCCACGGGTCAGGGCAATTTCGCGACGGCCATGCTCTACAACTATGACTTCTGGGCAGAGCACCGCTCTGCGATCGACAGCCGGTTCAGCGCCTGGCTTAAACGGTAGTGGTTATCCGCGTGGCCGCGCCTCGATCACGACGAAGGCCTGCGCCCAGGGGTGATCGTCGGTCAGGGTGACGTGGATGATGGCCTCGAACCCTTCGGGGGTCATGGCGTCCAGCCTGTCCTTTGCCCAGCCGGTCACTTCCATCACCGGCTGGCCGGTGTGCAGGTTGGACACCGCCATGTCCTTCCAGGCGATGCCCATGCGCAGCCCCGTTCCCAGCGCCTTGGAACAGGCCTCTTTCGCGGCCCAGCGTTTTGCGTAGGTGCCCGGCGTATCCGCGCGCCGTTCGGCCTTGGCCTGTTCCACCTCGGTGAAGACACGGTTGCGGAAGCGGTCGCCGAACCGATCGAGCGTGCCGGCAATCCGGTCGATGTTGGCGAGGTCGGTGCCGATGCCGAGGATCATTTGATCAGCCTCCTGCGGGCGGGTGGGAACCCGTCCCACAAACCCCGGCGCCGCGCCAAGGTCAAGCTCAGGGCAAGATGTCGCCGTGGATGGCGCCTGTGGCCTGGTTCAGGGTAAAGCGCAGGGTCGCCGCGCCGGGCATGGCGGTGGCGGGGTCGTAGACGTCGACCGGAACGGTGAAGGTCAGGCCCGTGGCCGGGTCGTAGCTGGCGCTCAGCGCGCCGAATTCCATCCCGGCAAAGCCCATGCCGTTCAGCCCGATCACCTTGCACTGCCGGTCCCCAAGTTCCGAATAGGGCGGCGACAGCACCAGCATCCAGGCCCAGCCAGCTGCGGGTTCGATGGTGTCCATCAATGCCAGCCGGGTCTTGCCGTTGGAAAAGGTGCGGCTGTGCGCCTCCCAAGGTTCGACGATGTTGCGCGCGCTGGCCTGCCAGTCGCAGTCCTGCACGGTGACGATGTTTTCCTGCGCCGCCGCGAGGGCAGGGAGCAAGGCCAGGGGCAGGGCGCAAATCAGGCGTTTCATCGGGTGGTTCCTTGTCAAAACGGCTTTGTCCAAGGATAGCCGGCCCCGCGCGAGGGGGCGAGGCGGGGTTTTCCCGACCTCGCGTGGTCTAGGTGACCTGATCAGAAGCCGAAGCGCTGCAACCGCCCGATCACCTTGCGGAAAATGACCGGCGGCAGGACTTCCTGCAGCATGTCGGCGCGTTTCACCTGCCGGTCGACCTGGTCCTTGGTTCCGGGGCGGGGCTTGAACAGCGTCGTGTGGGATTTGCGCGTGTAATCCCAGGTGGCGGTGTAATAATACAGCGCCAGCGACATGCGCGGCTCTCCGTCGGGGTGGTTCACGGTCTCGGGGTTGCCGTGCCAGGTGTCGGAGCCGGTGTTGAAACAGCACATGCGGTTGAAGAGCGGCACGAATCCCGCGACCTTTTCCGTCATGTCGGTGTTCCAGATCTCGAAAGAGCCGCCGTATTCCTCTTTCCAGTCCTTGTTGAGGTAGATGAGGATATTCAGCCGCCGTTCCAGGTTGAGCTTCTGGTTGTGGTTGAAATCCGCGTGGATATCGAGATGCCCGCCGTTGGCGACCACATGCACGCCGCCGCCCGCGAAATAGGGGTCCGGGATCAACCCGTTGATCCCGGTCATCTCTTCGAGGAAGCGCACGAAGGGGCGCGAGTTCAGGACGTAGAACAGGTTGCGCGTATAGGGCGGCAGCCGCTCCGGCAGGTAGCTGGACTTCAGCTTTTCCTGCGGGCGGTTGAACATGTCCTCGGCCTCGGGCAGCTGTTTCAGCTCTTCCAGCACCCGGTCCAGAACCTCTGCGGGCAGGAAATCATCAAAGCTGCCATAGGGGTAAGGAGTGCGGGTGCGATAGCTGTCTGCCGCCGCGGCGCCCGCCGCCTTGGCGGCCGCGGCGTCGATGGCAAGCGTTTCGGGGTCCATTTGTATGACGGGCATGACGACACCTCGGGCAATTGCACGCGTTCGCGCCGAGTATACCCGTCTTTACGGCAAAAAAGTGGTGACAATCGTAAGGAATGCGGCGGACCGGGCGACCGGTCCGTCCGGGGTCAGGTGCGGGCGGCGTCCATCAGGCGGCGCATTTCCGAGATGGCCGGGCCGAGACCGCGAAAGATCGCTTCTCCCACCAGGAAGTGGCCGATGTTCAGTTCCATGACCTCGGGGAAGGCGGCGACGGGCTGAACGGTGTCATAGGTCAGCCCGTGCCCGGCGTGAACCTCCAGTCCCAGAGAGTGCGCATAGGCTGCCATCTCGCGCATCCGTTCCAGTTCCGCGTCGCGCTTGTCGAAATGGCCCTCGGCATGGAAATCGCAATAGGCGCCGGTGTGCAGTTCGATCACCTGCGCTCCGATCCGATGTGCGGCCTCGATCTGGCGCTGGTCGGCGGCGATGAAGATCGACACCCGGCATCCTGCCTCGCGCAGGGGCGCGATGAAATGTGCCAGCTTGTTTTCTTCGCGCGCGACCTCCAGCCCGCCCTCGGTGGTCTTTTCCTCGCGCTTTTCGGGCACGATGCAGACGGCGTGCGGCTTGTGACGAAGGGCGATCTTCTGCATCTCGTCGGTGGCGGCCATCTCGAAGTTGAGCGGCACGCTCAGGTTTTCCATCAATCCGTCGATGTCCGCGTCCGAGATATGGCGCCGGTCCTCGCGCAGGTGCGCGGTGATGCCATCGGCGCCCGCTTCCTCGGCCAGCTTGGCGGCCCGGATCGGGTCGGGATAGGCGCCTCCACGTGCATTTCGCACGGTTGCGACGTGATCGATGTTGACGCCAAGGCGCAGCTGTCCGGTTTGGGTCATGATGGCGATCCCCGTTCTGGAATTTGATCAAAAGCTAGAGCGGCGGGCGGGAAAATGAAAGCCGGAATCGGGAGGTTCCGGCGGGCCGGGGCGGTCACTTGGCCTCGCGCGCCTTTTTCTTCTTCAGCTCGGCCAGCTTGGCCTTGATGGCCCCCTTGCGGCGGTTCTGAAAGGCGGTGATCAGCGGCAGCGAGACGTAATAGGCGATAGTGCCCGCGATCAGCCCGGGAAGGATGCCGCCCACCATGTAGGGAAAGAATACCTCGTCGTAGAAGATCTTGAGGTGGCTCCAGTCGGTCTTGTCCGGGGTGAAGATGGCGATGAAATTGTCCCACAGGTCCTGGCCCGCCTTGACGAATTTCTTGCCGATGCTGCCGTGATCCTTGTCCGCCTCGAGACCCAGCAGCCAGTACCCCGTCTTCATCGCGATCACGCCGATCGGCACATAGGTCAGCGGGTTGCCGAAGAATGTCGACAGGATCGCCGCCAGGATGTTGCCCCGCATGATCCAGGCGATCAGCGCGGCAGTGAAGAAGTGAAACCCGTAGAAGGGCGTGAAGGTCGTCAGGACACCGGCAAAGATGCCACGCGCGATCCTGTCGGGCGGATCGGGCAGGCGGTTGACACGCAACTGGACATACCGCGCCGCCCGCGCCCAGCCGCCGCGCGGCCAGAGCGCTTCGAGCACGATCCGGCCGATGGGCCGTCTGTCGCGTCTCTTGAAGACCAAGTTGTGCCTTTCCTGCCTATTCTGCCGCTTCCGTCGCCGCAGCCGGAACCGATTCAAGCCCGGGGTCGCGTCGACGGACGACAGAGGCCACGTGGCTTTCCGCCTCCAGCGTGGAGATCAGGGAATGCAGATGTTCTGCATCTCGCAGATCAATGTCCATCATGAGGCGGTAAAAATCCGGTTTGCGTGCGAGGAAATTCAAATCAGAAATATTGGCCTTGGTCTCGCCAATCAATGTGCAAATCCGTCCCAGGACGCCTGCATCGTTGCCGATGGTGAGTTCAAGTGACACCGTGTAGACGGCCGGGTGCTTGCCCTCGGCCCAATGCAGGTCCAGCCAGCGTTCCGGTTGGTCCTCATGGTCGGCCAGGGCGGCACAGTCGATGGCGTGTACGGCGACGCCCTGCCCGCGATGCGCAAGCCCGACGATTCGTTCGCCCGGCAGCGGCTGGCAACATTTCGCCCGCTCGAAACCCTGCCCGTGTTCAAGGCCCACGACAGCGCGCTTCATCTCGATCTCGCCGTCGTCCTGGATGGCGAGGTTGGGATAGACCGCCTCGACCACCTCGGAGGTGGTCAGCTCGGCGCTGCCCAGCCGCGCCAGCAGGGTTTCCGTGTCTTCCAGCCGCAGCGTCGCCGCCGCCTTTTCCAGCACCTTGTCGGTGGCCTTCTTGCCGCGCGATTCGAAGGCGGCGCGGGCCAGTTCGTGGCCCAGCTTGGCGTAGCGTTCCTTGTTGGCCTCGCGCAGAGCGCGACGGATGGCGGATTTCGCCTTGCCCGTCGTTGCCATGTCCAGCCAGGTCGCCTGCGGCGCCTGGCCCTCGGCGGTGATGATCTCGACCGACTGGCCGTTCTTCAACCGTGTCCACAGCGGCACGCGGATACCGTCAACCTTGGCGCCGACGCATTTCGACCCGATCCGCGTGTGAATCGCATAGGCATAGTCGATCGGCGTCGCGCCACGGGGCAGTTTCACCACGTCGCCCTGGGGGGTAAAGCAGAAGACCTTGTCGGAATACATCTCCAGCTTGACCGCCTCGAGGAAGGCGTCGTGGTCCTCCTCGGCGTCGAACTGTTCGGTGACAGAGGCGATCCACTTGGCGGGATCGACGGCAAAGCGGTTCTCTGCCGGCACCCCGTCACGATAGGACCAATGCGCGGCAACCCCGGTCTCGGCGACCTCGTGCATCTCGCGGGTGCGGATCTGAACCTCGACCCGCTTGCCGTCGCGCCCCGACACGGTGGTGTGGATTGAGCGGTAGCCGTTGGTCTTTGGCTGGCTGATATAGTCCTTGAACCGGCCGGGGATGGATTTCCAGCGCTGGTGGATGGCACCAAGCGCGCCGTAGCAGTCCCCTTCAGACCGGGTGATGACGCGAAAGCCGTAGATGTCGGAGAGGCGGGAAAAGCCGATCTTCTTTTCCTGCATCTTGCGCCAGATCGAATAGGGCTTTTTCGCGCGGCCAAAGACCTCGGCCTCGACGCCTGCCTTTTCCAGTTCGTGGCGCATGTCTGTCGTGATGCGCTGCACCACGTCGCCGGTTTCGCGCTGCAAGGTGATGAAGCGGCGGATGATGCTGTCGCGGCCCTTGGGATTCAGCACGCGAAAGGCGTGGTCCTCCAGTTCCTCGCGCATCCACTGCATGCCCATCCGGCCTGCCAGCGGGGCGTAGATGTCCATCGTCTCGCGCGCCTTCTGCACCTGCTTGTCGGGGCGCATGGCGCGGATGGTGCGCATGTTGTGCAGCCGGTCGGCCAGCTTGACCAGGATCACGCGCAGGTCCTTGGACATGGCCATGAACAGCTTGCGGAAGTTTTCCGCTTGCTTGGTTTCGGAGCTGGACAGCTGGAGGTTGGTCAGCTTGGTGACACCATCGACCAGTTCGGCGATCTCGCGCCCGAACCGCTGCTCGACCTCGGCAAAGGTCGAACGCGTGTCCTCGATCGTGTCATGCAGCAGGGCGGTGATGATGGTGGCGTCGTCGAGCTGTTGCTCGGTCAGGATCGCCGCCACCGACACCGGATGCGAAAAATAGGGCTCGCCCGACTTGCGGAACTGCCCCTCGTGCATGTCGCGGCCATAGTCATAGGCCGCGGTGATCAGGTCTGCGTTTGTGCGCGGATTGTAGTTGCGGACGAGATCGACGAGGTCTTCTGCCGAGATCATGTCAGCACCACACCGCCGGCCCGGGGGCTCAGCCCTGACCCTGCGCCTCCATGAGCGCGCGCAGCAGCTTTTCCTCGGACATGTCGTCTTCTTGCGGCTTGTCCTGCTCTGCACCCATCAGCAGGGCCATCGCGTCCTCTTCGGGCTCGTCGACCTCGATCTGGGTCTGGTTCGATTCGATCAGACGCTCGCGCAACTCGTCGGCGGACTGGGTTTCCTCGGCGATCTCGCGCAGGGCGACCACCGGGTTCTTGTCGTTGTCGCGGTCGACCGTGATCGCGGCACCGGAGGACACTTCGCGCGCACGATGTGCGGCCAGCATCACCAGTTCGAACCGGTTCGGGACCTTGTCGACGCAATCTTCTACCGTCACGCGTGCCATGAAAAGCGCTCCGTTATCCTGTTACGAGGGCCTCAGAAAGGCATGACATACCGCGCCCTTGCCCGGGATACAAGGGGGTGTCCTTACAGGGCCATGACTTCGGCGCGGTCCTGCCGGGGCAGGGCCGCCAGCATCTCGGCCACCGTAGCGCCTGTCAGAGGATGACGCCAGCCCGACGCGATATCCGCCAACGGCACCAGCACGAAGGCACGGTCCTGCAGGCGGGGATGCGGCAGGATCAATTCGTCGGGAACCTCCTGTGTCTGCCGTTCCAGGGGCAGCCCGCGCCAGTGCGCCTGGCCTTCCGGGTCGGGCCGCACAAGGTCGCCCGCGGCCAGCAGATCGAGGTCCAGCGGGCGGCTGGCCCATCGCGTTCCGCGGGTGCGACCGAACTCTGCCTCGATGCCATGCAGGATGTCCAATACTACCTCAGGGTGATCGGGGCCCGTCACCGAGACGCAGGCATTCACGAAATCCGGCCCGTTGCCGGGCGGAAAACAGGGGGTTGCGAAAAAGCGGCTGACCCGGCGCAGGCGCAGCCCCGAGGCGGCCATCGCGGTCAGCGCTGCGGCCAGGGTGTCGCTGCTGCCGCCCGCGCTGGACGGCAGGTTCGAGCCGAGTGCTATAAGGAATTCTTGTGCCATTTGCCCTAACGTACTATTCTTTTGAGACTTCCCTGCGCCTTGCGATGCGCGGAAAAAACCATAATCTTAGCCGGACGCGCCCGCTACCACTCACTCACTCACGGACTTGGCGGGCCGATTGGACGAAAGGAAATTTTATGTTCTACAAGGACGAACGGCTTGCGCTGTTCATAGATGGCTCCAATCTCTACGCAGCGGCGAAGGCTCTCGGGTTTGATATCGACTACAAGCTCCTGAGACAGGAATTCGCACGTCGTGGCAAGATGGTTCGGGCCTTCTACTACACGGCGCTTCTGGAGAACGATGAGTACTCTCCTATTCGCCCTCTGGTTGATTGGCTCCACTACAACGGCTTCACGATGGTGACCAAGCCGGCAAAGGAGTATACGGACAGCCAAGGGCGCCGCAAGGTCAAGGGCAACATGGACATCGAGCTGACGGTCGATGCGATGGAGCTGGCCCCGCGGGTGGATCACATCGTGCTGTTCTCCGGTGACGGCGACTTCCGTCCGCTGGTCGAAAGCCTCCAGCGGCAGGGCGTGCGGGTTTCGGTGGTCTCGACCATCCGGTCGCAGCCCCCGATGATCGCCGACGAGTTGCGCCGCCAGGCCGACAACTTCATCGAGCTCGACGAGCTGCGTGAAGTCATCGGTCGTCCGCCGCGCGACACCCAGGTCGAACGCAACTTCGAGGTCGCCTCGAGCAAGTAAGGCCACAGGCTGCAGCCCCGGCAACCGCTCCACAGGGATGAGAGGGCGGTAACAGGGCAGGGCGGCCCGGAACGGTGGGGACGGTGCGCTGCGCCGTCCCTTTCCTTTTGACCTGTCCTGCTTCGGCATAGGGGCACACTGGACGAGCAGGGGCCAAGGTCTTAGGTCAGGGGACAGCACAGGACGAAAGGCCGCGCGATGACCGACAGACTGCCGCCGCTCACTCTCTACCTGGCCGCGCCGCGCGGCTTCTGCGCCGGTGTCGACCGGGCGATCAAGATCGTGGAAATGGCGCTCGAGAAATGGGGCGCGCCGGTCTATGTCCGCCACGAGATCGTCCATAACAAGTATGTCGTCGACGATCTGCGCGCCAAGGGGGCCGTCTTTGTCGAGGAGCTGGAAGACTGCCCCGACGACCGCCCGGTGATCTTTTCCGCGCACGGCGTGCCGAAATCCGTTCCGGCAGAGGCCTCCAGGCGCGAAATGATCTATGTCGATGCGACCTGCCCGCTGGTTTCCAAGGTACATATCGAGGCCGCCCGCCACCACGAGAACGGGTTGCAGATGGTCATGATCGGCCATGCCGGCCACCCCGAGACCGTGGGGACGATGGGTCAGCTGCCGCCGGGCGAGGTGCTGCTGGTCGAAACGGTCGAGGACGTGGCCCATGTCGAGGTGCGCGATCCCCAGCGCCTGGCCTTCGTGACACAGACGACCCTGTCCGTCGACGATACGATCGACATCGTGGCCGCGCTCCGGACGCGTTTCCCGGCCATCGTCGGCCCGCACAAGGAAGACATCTGCTACGCCACCACCAACCGCCAGGAGGCGGTCAAGGCGCTGGCGCCAAAGGCCGATGCGCTGTTGGTGGTGGGCGCGCCAAACTCGTCGAATTCGAAACGCCTGGTCGAGGTCGGGCGCCGCGCGGGCTGTGCCTATTCGCAGCTGGTCCAGCGCGCCACGGATATCGACTGGCGCGCGCTGGAAGGCATCGGATCGGTGGGGGTCACCGCCGGGGCCTCGGCGCCCGAGGTCCTGATCGAGGAGGTCATCGACGCCTTCCGCGCCCGCTATGACGTCACGGTCGAATTGGTCGAAACCGCGCAGGAAAATGTCGAGTTCAAGGTGCCGCGCGTTCTGCGCGAACCGGCCTGATCCGCCCATGTCCCGGATCCCCCGCTCTGCCCTGATCCTTGGCCTGGCCGGCGTGCTGCCTTTCGGCTGGGGTGTTCTGACCTTGCTGTCCCCCGGCCTGCACGATTGGGCCACTGGCTTCCTTGGGCCGCGTTTCGTCGGCCCCTATGTCCAACTGTTCTACGGTGCGGTGATCCTGTCCTTCATGTCCGGCGTGCTGTGGGGCTTTGCCACCAAGGCCGAAGGCAGCCGCGCGACCACCGGCTACGTGCTTTCCGTCATTCCCGCGCTCTGGGCCTTTTTCACCACGGGCGGCGGCGAGACCGCTGCCGCTCTCAACCTGACCTTCGGATTTCTGGCGCTGTTGCTGCTGGATGCCGCCTTCTGGCGCTGGGGATTGGCGCCGCCGTGGTGGATGCGGTTGCGTATCCTGCTGACGGCTCTGGTCGTCGCCTGCCTGCTGCTCACCGCACTGCTCTGAACCGGCTTGCGAAGGGCGCCGGAAAAGGCCAGACCACCGCCATGACAGACCGCGAGACCATCCGTATCTATGACAGCCGGGCCGAGGACTACGCCCGCGTCACCGCCTCCGACGCCCCGGACGCCACTCTTCGGGCCTTCATCGAGGCCCTGCCGGAAAAGGCGCATGTGCTCGACCTCGGCTGCGGCCCGGGCCTCTCGGCGCGCCACATGGCCGCCGCCGGGCATCATGTCGACGCTTGGGATGCCTCCGCCGCGATGATGGAACTGGCGTCGGCCCATCCCGGGGTCAGCGCGCGCCAGGCCGATTTCGATTCGTTGGACGCAGAGGCTGCCTATGATGGCATCTGGGCCAATTTCAGCCTGCTGCACGCCCCGCGTGAGGCCATGCCCCGCCATCTGGCGGCCATTCACCGCGCGCTGAAACCGGGCGGGCTGTTCCATGTCGGGGTGAAAACCGGCACCGGCAGCAAGCGCGACGACCTCGGCCGCCTCTATACCTATTACACCGAAGCCGAACTCTCCGGCCTCCTGCGGGCCGCGGGTTTCACGCCCGGCTCCTTCCGCCACGGCGAGGACCTCGGCCTCGACAACGTCATGGCCCCCTGGATCACGGTGACTGCCCATGCCTGAGCTTTTTGCCTATACAGATGGCGCCTGTTCCGGAAACCCCGGCCCGGGCGGCTGGGGCGCCCTGCTGCGCGCGATGGACGGCGAGACGGTCGTCAAGGAGCGTGAACTGAAGGGCGGAGAGGCGCAGACCACCAACAACCGGATGGAACTGCTGGCGGCGATCAACGCGCTGGAAAGTCTTGCCCGCCCCTCGACCATAACCGTCGTGACCGACAGCGCCTACGTCAAGAACGGCGTCACCGGATGGATCCACGGCTGGAAGCGCAACGGATGGAAGACCGCCGCCAAGAAACCCGTCAAGAACGTCGAGCTCTGGCAGCGGCTGGACGAGGCGCAAAAGCGCCACCAGGTGACCTGGGAATGGGTCAAGGGCCACGCCGGCCACCCGGAAAACGAACGCGCCGACGAACTGGCGCGCGCGGGCATGGCGCCCTTCAAGAAATGACGGCGGACCGCGCATGAGCCTGCTGGTCCTGCTCGACTATGCCGCCGTACTGGTCTTTGCCCTGACCGGCGCGCTGGTGGCCAGCCGGGCACAGCTGGACATCGTGGGGTTTGCCTTTCTCGCCGGTCTGACGGGGCTGGGGGGCGGCACCCTGCGCGACACGCTGCTGAACCGCACGCCGATCTGGATTGCCGACCAGACCTACCTTGCCGTGGTGACAGGCGCCGCCGTTCTGGTCTTTTTCACCGCCCACCTGCTTGAAAGCCGGATGCGCGCAATCCTCTGGCTGGACGCGCTGGCGCTGGGGGTCGCCGTTGCCGCCGGGGCCGGAGTGGCGCAGGGGCTGGGCCAACCCGTTGGCGTGGTGCTGGTCATGGGCATCGCCACCGGCTGTGCCGGAGGGCTGGCGCGCGACGTGGTCGCCAACGAACTGCCGCTGGTGCTGAAACAGGGGGAACTTTACGTCACCTGTGCCCTCGCCGGATCCCTGGCCGGCGTCCTGGCCACCCGGGCCGGGGCTTCGCCCGCGCTCAGCGCGGGCCTCGTGGCGCTGGTGACCATCGGGCTGCGTGCCGGGTCGTTGACGCTGGGCTGGCGCCTGCCGGTCTATCGTCCTCGCCCGCCGCGACAGTGACCTCCGGCGCGCGCCTCGCTCCGCCTTCGGTGTTTCTTTGGGCTGAAAATACCTCCGGGGAGCGCGAGGGGCTGGCCCCTCGCACCCGCCACGCCCAAAGGGCGCGACGGGCTGGATTGGGCGCAAATCCGACCTTCACTGCAGGTCGGAAAACGCCTCCTGAAGCCTTGCAACCGCCTCGGCCACCCGCGCCCGGGGCGTGGCAAAGTTGAACCGCACGAAGGACTCTCCACCACTGCCGAAAGTCTCGCCGTGGTTCACGGCGATCCGTGCTTCCTTTTCCACCCGCCGGGTGAATTCTTCGGGGGCCATGCCTGTTCCCGCGAAGTCGACCCAGGCCAGGTAGGTTGCCTGCATCGGCATCGACTGCACGCCCGGGATGGCGTTCACGCCCTCGTCGAACAGCCGCCTATTGCCGTCCAGATAGGCGCAAAGCTCGTCGACCCAGGCCGCGCCCTCGGGCGAATAGGCAGCCGTCGCCGTGACCATGCCGAACGAGTTGGGCGACATGCCAAGCCCTGCCATGACCTCGCCAAAGCGTTTGCGAAGGGGGGTATCGGGGATAATGACATTGCCGATATGGCTGCCCGCCATGTTGAAGGTCTTGGTGGTGGCCGACATCATCACCAGCCGGTCCTCGATCCCCGCATCGATCTTGGCCATCGGGATGTGCTTTTCGCCCGGCATCAGCAGGTCGTGGTGGATCTCGTCCGAGACCAGCACCAGATCATGCCGCTTGGCGAACTCGGCCAGCCCGCGCAGCTCGTCCTCTGTCCAGACCCGGCCACCGGGATTGTGCGGCGAACACAGCATCACCAGTTTCTCACGCCCGGTCATCATGGCGTCGTAGGCGTCGAAGTCCATTTCGTAGCGGCCGTTGTTCATCACCAGCGGGCATTCCACCACCTCGCGGCCTGCGGCGCGGATCACCCGCGCAAAGGCGTGATAGACCGGCGTGAACAGTACCACGCCGTCGCCCGGCTCGGTATAGGCCTGCAGGCACAGGCCCGTCCCGTTCACCAGCCCATGCGTGGAAAAGATCCAGTCGGGCGAGATCTCCCAGCCGTGCCGGGTGTCCAGCCACCAGCGGATCGCGTCCCGATAGGCGGTATCGGGGCCGAAATAACCGAACAGGCCGTGGTCGACCATCCGCTGCAGGGCGGAGGACACGCAGTCCGGCGGGCGGAAATCCATGTCCGCGACCCACATCGCCAGCCCGTCCTCTGGCGAGACGCCATAGACCTTCTCCATCATGTCCCACTTGGTCGAATGCGTGCCTACGCGGTCGATGTCCTCGTCAAACCGGCTCATGACTCTGCCCTTTCTGCGACTTTGACGCGCAAGCTATCCGTCCCGGTGTCAGGTGCAAGGGGCCGCGCTTGCCTATGTTGTCCGTGATGCTTAAATCGGGCGCATGAAACGGCCGATCCTTATTCACCCCGACCCCCGCCTGAAAAAGGCCTGTGCCCCCGTCGACGATCTGTCGGACGATCTGCGCAGCCTTTCGGACGACATGCTGGAAACCATGTACGCCGCCCCGGGCATCGGGCTGGCCGCGCCGCAGATCGGTATCCTGTCGCGGCTGATCGTGCTGGACTGCGCGAAAAAGGATGACGGGGACGACCCGCGCCCGCTGGTCATGTTCAACCCGCAGGTGGTGGCCAGCAGCGATGAACGCAACGTCTACGAGGAAGGCTGTCTTTCCATCCCCGACCAGTATGCCGATGTCGAACGGCCCAAGGTGGTGGATGTCGAGTGGCTCGACCGTGACGGCAAGCTGCAGCGCGAAACCTTCGACGGGCTCTGGGCGACCTGCGTCCAGCACGAGATCGACCACCTCGACGGCAAGCTCTTCATCGACTACCTGAAACCGCTTCGGCGGCAGATGATCACCCGCAAGATGGTCAAGCTCAAGAAAGAGAGGGCGCGGGAAAAGGCGTGAGCATCCTTCCGATCCTGAAATGGCCCGACCCGCGCCTGGCTTTGCCCTGTGCCCCGGTCGAGGACCCCGCCGCGCTCGAGGCGCTGGTAACGGACATGTTCGAAACCATGTACGATGCGCCTGGCCGTGGGCTTGCCGCGCCGCAGGTCGGCGTGATGCAGCGGTTCTTTGTCATGGACGCGGGCTGGAAAGAGGGGGACATGACCCCGCTTGTCTGCATCAACCCGGCGATCCTCTCGGCCTCTGACGAACAGGCCGTGGCGACAGAGGGCTGTCTCTCCGTCCCGGGCGTGACGGCAGAGGTGACCCGCCCGGCGGAGATCACCCTTGCCTTCACCGACCTGACGGGCGCCGCGCGGCAACTGACCCTGACAGGGGCCGAGGCCACCATCGCCCAGCACGAATACGACCATCTCGACGGGGTGCTGCATTTCGACCGGCTGGACCGGGCGGGGCGCGATGCGCTCTTGGCGGCCTATGAAGCAGGGCAGGGCACATGAGCGTACGTCCTTTCGTTCCCTGGCCGGACAAGCGCCTGCGCACCGCCGCCAGGCCGGTCGCTGAAATCACCGACGAGATCCGTGCCATCTGGGATGACATGATCGACACGATGGAGGCGATGCCCGGCGTCGGCCTTGCCGCGCCGCAGATCGGCGTGATGTTGCGACTTGCGGTGGTGGATGCCTCCGAGGAACGTGGCAAGCCCCTGCGCATGGCCAACCCGGAGATCCTGCATGCCTCGGTCGAATTCCGTGACCATGATGAGGCGAGCCCCAACCTGCCCGGCGTGCATGCGAAAATCAGCCGCCCGCGCGCCGTGACCGTCACCTACACCGACCCGCAGGGAATGAAAGTGCGCAAGGATCTTGTCGGTCTCTGGGCCACCTCGGTCCAGCATCAGATCGACCACCTGAACGGGCGGATGTATTTCGACCGGCTCAGCAAGATGAAACGCGACATGCTGCTGCGCAAGGCCCGCAAACGCGCCTGACGCCGTCTGGTCTCGCCCGCCTGCCTGCGCTACACCCGCGACATGATCACCGCAGGAGCAGGTACATGCGCGTTGTCTTCATGGGCACCCCCGATTTCTCCGTCCCGGTTCTCGACGCGCTGCACGCGGCGGGCCATGACATCGCCTGCGTTTATTGCCAGCCACCGCGCCCCGCCGGACGGGGCAAGAAGGACCGCCCGACCCCGGTGCACCAGCGCGCCCTTGCGCTGGGCCTGCCCGTCCGGCACCCTGAGCGGCTGAAATCGCCTGAGGACCAGGCCGCATTCGCCGATCTGAACGCCGATGTGGCGGTTGTGGTCGCCTACGGGCTGATCCTGCCGCGGCCGGTGCTGGATGCGCCGAAACACGGCTGTCTCAACATCCACGCCTCGCTGCTGCCCCGCTGGCGCGGCGCAGCCCCGATCCACCGCGCCATCATGGCCGGAGACCCGGAAACCGGCGTATGCATCATGCAGATGGAAGCGGGGCTCGACACCGGCCCGGTGCTGCTGCGCGAGGCCACGCCCATCGGGGCAACGGAAACCACCGGGGAACTGCACGACCGGCTCAGCCGGATGGGCGCCCAGCTCGTCACGCAGGCGCTCGACCGGATCGACGACCTGGTGCCCGAGCCTCAGCCCGAGGAGGGGGTCACCTATGCCGCGAAGATCGACAAGGCCGAGGCCGCCGTCGACTGGACCCGACCTGCTGAGGAGATCTCGCGCCAGGTTCGCGGCCTTGCGCCCTTTCCCGGGGCCTGGACCACGTACGGCGGTGACCGGATAAAGCTGCTGGGCGCCGAACCGGCAGAGGGGCAAGGCGCGCCGGGTACGCTGCTGGACGACCGCTTTACCGTGGCCTGCGGGACCGGCGCCCTGCGCATCACCCGCGCGCAACGGGCGGGCAAGGGCGCGCAGGACGCCGCCACCTTCCTCAACGGTTGCCCCCTGCCCAGGGGCACACAGCTGGGAGGTTGACCCTCTGGGCATCGCGCGCCCGGACCCTTATCGTGCCCGCGGACGCAAGGAGACCCGCATGTTCCCCACCCTGATCGGCACCGTGGTCATCGCCGGGATCACCGGCTATCTCTCCGAGAAATCGGGCTTTACCCGCAACGGCATCCTGCAAAGCATCATCATATGCATCGGTGGTGCCTTCCTGTTCTACTTTGTCACCATCATGTTCGGCATCGGATTTCGCAGTCCCGGTGTAAACGCCATCCTCTCTTCGATCGGGGCGCTGATCATCGTGCCGACCCACTGGCGCCGGCGCTGACCTCAAGCGACCGACTTGAGGCGGGCGGGCAGGGGGCTCTGCCCCCGTCTCCCTTCGGTCGACTCCCCCGAGGGTATTTGGAAAACCAAAGAAGCAGCGGCGGCCGCTCCGGGTGCCGGCAACACGCTCATCAATTCCCCATTGCGCCGCCGTCCCGCTCGCCTATCCTGCCCATAGAGACGCGCCAGCCCAACAGGAGCACCCATGCATATCGTCTGGCTCATCATTGTCGGCGCCGCCGCCGGTTTCCTTGCCACCCGCATGATGAGGATGGAAACCGGCATCCTGCCGACCATCGCCATCGGCATCGGCGGGGCGCTGATCGGCGGCCTTGTCCTGCGCTTCCTGCTGACCATGACCGGGCTTCTGGCGGGACTCGTGGGCGCGGTGCTGGGGGCCTTGCTGCTGATCTGGGTCTGGCAGACCTTCATGCGGTAGACGGGCTTGTGCGCCAGCACAGGCCCCCTGCGCGCCGGTTGGCCTTGGTGCGCGGGCCTTGTGGCTCTACCTCCTTGCCAGGTCAAAGGAGGACATCATGGGACAACTTGTTGAGGGCACCTGGCATGAGGGCTGGTATGACACCGGAAAGACCGGCGGCAAGTTCGTGCGGTCGGAGTCGAGCTGGCGCAACTGGATCACCGCCGATGGCGCCCCCGGCCCGACGGGCGAGGGCGGGTTCAAGGCCGAACCGGGCCGCTATCATCTCTATGTCAGCTATGCCTGTCCCTGGGCGCATCGCGCGCTGATATTTCGCCAGCTCAAGGGGTTGGAGGACCTGATCACCGTCAGCGCCGTGCATCCGGACATGCTGGGCGACGGCTGGACCTTCGAGACCGACGACAAGGGCGCCACGGGCGACACTCTGTATGGCCTGCCCTTCCTGCGTGACATCTATACCAAGGCCGATCCGCAGGCGACGACCCGCGTCACCGTCCCGGTGCTCTGGGACAAGCACCGCGAAACCATCGTCTCGAACGAAAGTGCCGAGATCATCCGCATGTTCAACAGCGCGTTCGACGGGATCACCGGCAACACGCAGGACTTCTGGCCAGAGGCGTTGCGCGAGGCGATCGAGCCGGTGAATGCACGCATCTACGACACGCTGAACAACGGCGTCTACAAATCGGGCTTTGCGACCACGCAAGAGGCCTATGACTCCGCCGTTCATCCGTTGTTCGACACGCTGGACTGGATCGAGGACCGGCTGTCGCACAACCGCTACCTGATGGGCGACCGGGTCACCGAGGCCGACTGGCGGCTGTTCACCACGCTGATCCGGTTCGACAAGGTCTATCACGGTCACTTCAAGTGCAACCGTGCGCGGATCGTCGACTATCCGAACCTCTGGGCCTACACCCGCGAGCTATACCAGTGGCCGGGCGTGGCAGAGACGGTGAATTTCGACCATATTACGCGGCATTACCATTATAGCCACGAAACGGTGAACCCGAATCGCATCGTGCCCATCGGGCCGGAGCTGGATCTTGGAGCGCCGCATGGGCGTGACCGGCTGCGCGCCGCCTGAACCGCGTCAACCCGCGCGGGCGTAGTGCCGGACCATCGTGGCCAGGTCGTCGGGCGAAGTGCTGCTGGGCAGGAAGGCACAGGCATTTGCGCAGAGATTGAAGATCGACCCATCTGAAAAGAAGGTCGTGTTGGTGACGAAGATGATCCGCGCCTCGGGTTGGCGGAACTGCGCCAGGTCGGAGACCGCCAACGCGTTGCCGCCATCCAGCACCACGTCCAGGATGATGATGTCGAAACTCTGTGCCGCAAGCAGGTCAAAGGCGACCTCCTCGGTGGAGGCCGTCCAGACACGGGCACCTCCACGCTGGATATGCCTCTGCCACAGCTGAGCCAGCGGCTCGCTGTTTTCCACGATCAGCACGTTCAAGCGACTCTCCTCGCACCCAGCACAGGGACAGACCATCCCCGGTGAACCGTTCCTTGCCTTCATCATGTGTTCACAGGAGTGAAGAAACGGTTAATTGCCATGAGAATTTTGAATAAACGGTAAATACCCGCCCCGGTTGTCGGGTATGCGCCGTCGGGCGCCCACACCCCGAAGCACGCTTGCCCCGGGCGCCGGTGTTGATACTGTGCTGCCAAAGAGAGCAAGCGAGGAATTCCATGCGGTTTTCGGCAATTATCGGTGCAGTGATGCTGGCGGGCGCGGCTCAGGCGCAGGACGTTCCCTGCGGCGGCAGCTTTGGCGCCTTCGTCGACGGTCTGGCGCAAGAGGCGGTCACGCAGGGACATGACCCCGCAACGGTTCGGCAGTTTTTCGCCAGCGCCCAGCAAAGCGATGCCGTGTTGCGGGCCGATCGCCGTCAGGGGATCTTCCAGGATCCCTTCATCACCTTCTCGCGCAAGCTGATCAGCCAGTACCGGTTGGACAAGGGGCGCCAGATGGCGGACCGTTACGACTCTGTCTTTGACCGGATCGAGCGGGAATTCGGCCTCTCGCGCGGTGTCCTGCTGGCCTTTTGGGCCTTCGAGACGGATTTCGGCGCCTTCCAGGGCGATTTCAACACGCTGAACGCGCTGGTGACGCTGGCGCATGACTGCCGTCGCCCGGAAATCTTCCGGCCGCAGATCTTCTCGGCGCTCAAGCTGTACGAGAACGGCGATTTCGATCCGCGCACCACGACCGGCGCCTGGGCCGGTGAGATCGGCATGGTCCAGATGCTGCCCAAGGACATCCTGATCAACGGCGTCGACGGGGACGGCGACGGCCATGTGACGCCCAAGACCTCGGCTCCGGATGCGCTGATGTCCGGTGCCAAGATGCTGTCGCATCTCGGCTGGCGCCCGAACGAGCCCTGGCTGCAGGAGGTCGAGCTGCCCTCGGACCTGGATTGGTACGACACGGGCATGCACGCCACCAAGACGGTTGCGGAATGGGAGCAGCTGGGCGTGCGCGGCAAGCATGGCGCGCTGGACGATGGCCGGCTCGAGGCATCGATCGTGATCCCGCAGGGCCGCAAAGGCCCGGCCTTCATTGCCTATCCGAACTTCAGCATCTACTTCGAGTGGAACCAGAGCTTTACCTACGTCCTGACCGCCGCCTACTTCGGCACGAGGCTGGAGGGTGCGCCGGTCTATGACGCGGGCAACCCAGAGCCGGGCCTGTCGGGTGAGCAGATGAAGCGCCTGCAGTCCAAGCTGGCCGCGCGCGGCTACGATGTGGGTAAAATCGACGGCATCCTTGGTGCGGGCACCCGTGACGCGGTACGCAACGTCCAGCGCGAACTGGGCCTGCCCGCCGATGCCTGGCCGACGCCTGCGCTGCTGAACCGTCTCTAAGCGGGACAAGGATCGGATTGCATGACGTTTCGGCCCGTTCGGGCCGAAACTATCTGGCGGCGGGAGGATCTTGCCTTACCCGATGATCTCGAAGCGGTTCACGTCCACCATGCCGCGATCGGTGATCTTCAGCGCCGGGATTACCGGCAGCGCCAGGAAGGCCAGTTGCAAGAAAGGTTCTTCCAGCGTCACACCCAGCGACTTCGCCGCCGCCCGCAGATCGACCAACCGGGCGCGGACCTCTTCGAAGGGCTCCAGGCTCATAAGTCCTGCAACGGGCAGCGCCAGTTCGGCCAGCACCCGTCCGTCCCGCGCCACCACGAAACCGCCCTCGATCTCTGACAGCCGGTTGGCGGCCACGGCCATGTCGGCGTAATCCACGCCGACGCAGGCGATGTTGTGGTGGTCGTGGCAGACAGTCGAGGCAATGGCCCCGGCCTGCAGGCCAAAGCCCTTCACGAAACCCGTCGCGATATTGCCGTTCCTGCCGTGCCGTTCCACCACGGCGATGCGCACCAGGTCACGCGCCGCGTCGGGCGCCTTGTCACCGTCCACGATGGGGATGTCCTCGTGCAGGTGATCGGTCAGGATCTGGCCCTCTCGGATGCCGATCACATCCGTTTCGACCCGGTTCGCCCGCGCCCGGAAATTCTCGGGTGAGACCCGCGGCGCCTTGACCGAAGCACGCCCCACGGGCGCCACCGTCTCGCGGGCCGCAAACGCCGCCTCCGAGAGCACCACGCCGCCCGCAAGCACCATCCGCGCGTCGCAAGCCTCCAGCGATCCGACGGCCACGATGTCTGCCCGTTTGCCCGGCGCGATCATGCCGCGATCCTTGAGGCCAAAGGCCTCGGCCGCCGAAAGGCTGGCCGCGCGATAGACCGCCAGGGGCGACGATCCCAGCCGGATCAACTCGCGGATCATGTAATCCAGGTGCCCGTGTTCGCCGATGTCCAGCGGGTTGCGGTCGTCGGTACAGAGGCACATGTAGGGCGCCGTTCGTTCATTCAGCAGCGGTTGCAGCGCATGAAGGTCCTTGGAAACCGAGCCTTCGCGGATCAGCACCCGCATCCCCTTGCGCAGCTTCTCCAGGGCTTCATCCGCGCTGGTCGCCTCGTGCTCGGTCCGGATGCCCGCCGCGACATAGGCGTTCAGGTCCGTGCCGGACAGCAACGGGCAATGCCCGTCCACATGTCCGCCCTCGAACAGGCGCAACTTGTCCATGCAGCCGGGATCGCGATGGATCACGCCGGGGAAGTTCATGAACTCCGCCAGACCCAGGCCCGAGGGATGCCCCATCAGCCCGGCGATCTCTGCCGCGGTCAGTTCGGCCCCGGCGGTTTCCATGTGGGTCGAGGGCACGCAGGACGACAGCTGGACCTTGATGTCGATCAGCGTGTGTCGGCTGGCCTCCTGGAAATAGCGCACGCCGGCCTCGCCGATCACGTTGGCGATTTCATGCGGGTCGCAGATGGCCGTCGTCACCCCGCGCGGACCCACGCAGCGGTCGAATTCAAAGGGCGTGACCAGAGAGGATTCGATATGCAGGTGGGTGTCGATGAACCCCGGCACCAGGATCAGGCCCGAGACGTCGATCACCTCGCGTCCCTCGTAGCGGTCCATGATGCCGACGATCGTGTCGCCGCAGATCGCGACGTCGCCCTCCAGAAACTCGCCGGTGATCAGGTCGAACACCCGCCCGCCGCGCAGCACCTTGTCCGCCGGTTCATCCCCGCGCCCCTGCGCGATGCGCTGTTCCAGATCCGCCATGATCCTGCCTTTCGAAAATTGCCTCGTACCGGATGATGGCACAGCGCTTCGCCACCTGCGAGACCTTCCGCCGCCGGTTCCATCCCGGTTGCATTGGGGCCAAAGGCACGATCTACTCACGCGCAAAACCAACCAGGGAGATTTCCATGACAAAGACCCTCACGTCCGCGCTTGCGCTGAGCCTCGTTGCGGGCACCGCGATGGCCGAATGCGGCAGCGTCACCTTTTCGGATGTCGGCTGGACCGACATCACCGCCACCACTGCCGCCACAACGCTGGTCCTGGATGCGTTGGGCTACGAGACCGACATCAAGGTGCTGTCCGTTCCGGTGACCTATACGTCGATGGCCGAGGGCGACATCGACGTCTTCCTGGGCAACTGGATGCCGACGATGGAGGCGGATATCGCGCCCTACCGTGAGGCGGGCACCGTCGATACCGTGCGTCACAACCTGCAGGGCGCCAAATACACGCTGGCCACCAATGCCGTGGGCGCCGCACTGGGGATCGCGGATTTTGCCGATATCGCCAGCCATGCGGATGCGCTGGACGAGACGATCTACGGAATCGAGCCGGGCAATGACGGCAACCGCCTGATCATGGACATGATCGACGCCGACGCCTTTGGCCTCAGCGCCTTCGAGGTCAAGGAAAGCTCGGAGCAGGGGATGCTGGCACAGGTCGGTCGCGCAGTGAAGCGCGACGAACCCGTGGTCTTCCTGGCCTGGGAACCGCACCCGATGAACGCCAACTACGACCTGACCTACCTGACCGGCGGCGACGACTACTTTGGCCCCGATCTGGGTGGGGCCACGGTCTATACCAACACCCGCGCGGGCTACGTGGATGAATGCCCCAATGTCGGCGCGCTGCTGAAGAACCTCGAGTTCACCCTCGCGATGGAAAACGAGATCATGGCGCTGATCCTCGACGAAGGCGAAGACCCCGAGGATGCCGCCAGGACCTGGCTTTCGGCCAATACCGGCGTACTGGACGGTTGGCTGGACGGCGTGACCGCAATGGACGGTGGTGACGCCAAGGCCGCCGTCATGGACGCGCTGAAGTGATCGCGGCGGGGGCGCCACGGCGCCCCCATCGGTCAGCCTTCGTCCTGTTGCGGCATCAGGGCATTGTCCATGTCCTGCGCCCGCACCGCCGCTTCACGCCCCATGATCCGCGCGATGTAGGGGGCAAAGGCTGTGCGGTCGGGCAGGGTGCCGAACTGCCGCCCCCAGGCTATCTGCGAGCCCAGGTAGACATCGACCGCCGAAAACCGGTCGCCAAGCAGGTAGGGCCGCCCGTCGGAGAGCAGCCCCTCCAGCGTATCCGTCACCGTCTCCAGGTTGCCCCAGCCGGCCCGGCCATAGGCCTGCTCATCCTGCGTGTCGAAGCCGAAAGACGCCGCCGTCACCGCCGCCTCGACCGGCCCGGCGGCAAAGAACAGCCAGCGATAGTAGGTGCCCCGCGCGTCCGATCCGGGCTCTGGCGCCAGTGCGGCCTCGGGGAAGGCATCGGCCAGATAGGCGCAGATCGCCGCGCATTCCGTCACCACCACCTCGCCATGCACCACGGTCGGCACCTTGCCCATCGGGTTCAGTGCCCGGTACGCGGGGGCCTTCATGGCGGGGCCATAATCCAGGACTTCCGTCCGGTAGGGGGCGCCGGTTTCTTCCAGCATCCAGCGGGCGATGCGCCCGCGCGACATGGGATTGGTGTAAAAGGTGATGTCACTCATGATCTCTCTCCGGCTTCCGCACGGTCAGGCTCTCATGGCGCGCGCTCGTCACCAAGCGTCAATCGGGAAACCCGCTTCACATCTGGCGGCACAGCCCTCATGCTTTGGTCAGGGAACGAAAGGGATGACATTTGGACTGGCTGACCGAGCACAAGCTCCCCGTAGGTGATGCCGCGGAGGCGGTCTTTGACTGGTTGCAGGAACACGGAGGCTGGTTTTTCGACGGCATGGCCGTGGCGATGGAGGCGCTGATCGAGGCGATCCTCTGGCTGTTGCAGACCCCGCATGAGATGCTGGTGGTGCTGCTGTTCACCGCCGCGACCGCCGCGCTGCACCGCAGTTGGCAGGTGCCCCTGATGGTCTTCCTGGGCTTTCTCTTCATCCTCAACCAAGGCTACTGGGAGGAGACGACCGAAAGCCTGACACTGGTGCTCTCGGCCTGCGTGGTCTGCATGGGGGTCGGCGTGCCCGTCGGCATCTTTGCCGCCCACAATCCCGGTCTCTACCGGTTCCTGCGTCCAGTTCTGGACCTGATGCAGACCCTGCCGACCTTCGTCTACCTGATCCCGGCCATCGTCTTTTTCGGCATCGGCATGGTGCCGGGCCTGATTGCCACGGTGATCTTTGTCGTGCCCGCGCCGATCCGCCTGACTCACCTGGGCATTTCCTCGACGCCCAAGGCGCTTTTGGAGGCGGCGGATGCCTTTGGCGCCACGCCGGGGCAAAAGCTGTGGAAGGTCGAGCTGCCCAGTGCGCTGCCGCAGATCATGGCCGGGCTGAACCAGACCATCATGCTGTCGCTGTCGATGGTGGTGATCGCGGCGCTGGTCGGCGCCGACGGGTTGGGCGTGCCCGTGGTGCGCGCGCTGAACCGGGTCGACACGGGCCTTGGGTTCGAGGCGGGGCTGATCATCGTGGTCGTCGCCATCATGCTGGACCGTGCCCTGAGGTGGAAACAATGAGCGCCGTTGCCTTCGAAAACGTCTCGATCATCTTCGGCGACCGTCCCGCCAGCGCGCTGCCCCTGGCGGATGCGGGCAAGGACCGGGGCGAGATCCAGTCTGAAACCGGCCAGGTGCTGGGCGCGCATGACTGCACGCTCAGCGTCGAGGAGGGCGAGATCGTCGTGCTGATGGGCCTGTCCGGTTCGGGCAAGTCGACGTTGCTGCGCGCGGTCAACGGGCTGAACAAGGTCGCGCGCGGGCGGGTGCTGGTGAATGACGACGGCGACATGGTCGACGTGGCCAGCTGCACCGCCGCGCGCCTGCGCCGTATCCGCCAGCGCCGCGTGGCGATGGTGTTCCAGCAATTCGGTCTGCTGCCTTGGCGCACCGTGGCCGAAAACGTGGGCTTCGGGCTGGAACTGGCGGGGCAGGGCGGCAAGGAGCGCACCGAGACCGTCAAGCGTCAGCTTGCGCTGGTGGGGCTGGCCGATTGGGGCGATCGCAAGGTCGGTGAATTGTCCGGCGGCATGCAGCAGCGCGTGGGCCTGGCCCGTGCCTTTGCCACCGAGGCGCCGGTCCTGCTCATGGATGAACCCTTTTCGGCGCTCGATCCGCTGATCCGCACCCGTCTTCAGGACGAATTGTTGGACCTGCAGAGTGAGCTGAAACGTACCATCCTGTTTGTCAGTCACGACCTCGACGAGGCCTTCAAGATCGGCAACCGCATCGCGATCATGGAAGGCGGCCGCATCGTCCAGACCGGCACCCCGCGCGAGATCTTCTCGAACCCTGCTTCGGACTATGTCGCCGATTTCGTCGCCAACATGAATCCGCTGGGCGTGCTGACCGCACGCGACGTGATGGAACCTGGCACGGGCAACGGAGCGGGCGAGATCGCGGCCGAAACCCCAATCCGGGACCTGATGCCAAGGCTGAAAGAGGGGCCTCTGACCGTGACCGAGGCGGGCGCGGCGCTGGGTCGTGTGACCTCCGACAGCGTCATCGCGCGGCTGTGTGCGAACAGCTAGACGATCAATCCCTTGATCGCGCGGGCGTGTTCCGGACCGGCGCCCACCGTGTCGGTGGTCAGCGCGCGCGCCTCGGCAAGCACGTCGCCCTCGACCAACCGGTCTATCAGGCCCCAGGCCTGTGCCTCTTCGACCGGGATCTTCTGGCCCGCCATCAGGATCATCTTGGCCCTTGCCGGACCCACCAGTGCCACGAGGCGCTTGGCGTCTGACGGTTGCGGCAGAAAGCCCAGCTTCATCACCGGGTAGAACACCTTGGCGCCGGGGACCGAGATCCGCAGGTCACAGGCCAGCGTCATGCCCATTGCCCCGCCCGCGACGGTCCCGTTCAGCGCGCTGATCGTCAGGCCCGGGTGTCGGGCAATCGCGCCCGATAGCCGTTCCCACAGTGGCGAGACAGCCAGACCTGCCTTCGCCGCTTCGAGATCCGCACCGGCGGAGAACACCTTGCCCGCACCGGTCAGGATCAGCGCCCGGGCGCCCGTCTGGGCATCCTCGGCGATGTCGCACAGCTCTTCGAGCATCCGGGCGGTCAGCGAGTTGGCCTTTTCGGGCCGGTCGATCGTGGCGATCCACAGCCCGTCGTCGCGGTCCAGACGGATCATGTCAGTCCCACTGCCTTGCGAATGCTCTCATCCCGCAGGGAAACCTCATCACCCAGCCAGCCGTCCGCCGCGTCGGAACACATCCAGACCAGCGTCTTGGCAACCCATTCGGGCGGGATATGGGCCGACCAGTCCAGCTGGCTGACCGGGTTTATGCCGCTGGCCTTGATCTCGCGCTGCATCTGCGTGGCCACCGTCCCGGGGGAAAGCGAGATCGCCCGCATCCCCTGGTCGCGGTATTCCTTGTCCATCATGCGGGTCAGCATCAGCGCACCGGCCTTGGACGAACAGTAGTGCGACCAGCCCTCGACAGGCCCGTGCGCCGCGCCAGACCCGATGGTCAGCACCGTGCCGCCGCCGGAGTCGAGCATCACGGGCAGTGCCGCGCGCATGCCGTGGAACACTCCCTTGAGGTTGATGTCGATGACCTCTCCCCAGGCCTCGGGATTGGCATCGGCCATGCGGGCCACGGGTTCGATCACGCCGGCGTTGTTCACAAGGATGTCCAGGCTGCCGTGCGCCTGAAGGCATTTGGTCACCGCCTGTTCCACCTCCCAGTAACGGGCGATGTCGCAGGGGATCGCCACCGCCTGTTCGCCGATCTCGCCGGCCAGGTCCGCGATCGCCTCGGCAGAGCGCGCGACCAGCGCCACCCGTGCCCCCGCCGCGGCGAATGCCCGCGCCGCCTCGGCCCCGATCCCGCGGCTTGCGCCCGTGATCAGTACCGTTTTTCCGCTCAGATCGCTGCTCATGCCCAGTCTCCTGATGGAATTGGTGATTTGCGCCACAAATGGCGTCTCGCAACTGTCGTAATCGCTCAATAGTATGGAATCCAGTCCCTTGACCGGCCCCGAGAAGGCCTTGACACTGCACCCATTCGTTTGCCCCGACAGAGAGGAGAGATTATGAAACGCTACGCAACAGCCTCTGCGCTGGCCATCGTGGCTATGGCCGGACAGGCTTGGGCCGATGTCACGCCCCAGCAGGTCTGGGACGACTTCGAAGCCTACATGTCCAACTTCGGCTACCAGATCACCGCCACAGAGACGATGGAAGGCTCGTCGCTGGTGATCTCGGACATGACGATGGTCGTCACCATCCCCGAAGAGGATGGCCTTGTCCGCGTGACCATGCCGCCGATGACCTTTGCCGAAGCCGGTGAAGGCAGCGTGTCCATCACCTACCCCGAGGTGGGCGAGGTCATGGTCTACTTCGTCGAAGACGATGACGAGGTCGTCGGCGAAATCGTGCTGGAAATGACCCACACCGATCTCGAGATGCTGGTGTCCGGCAACCCCGGCGATCTGACGTACACCTACTCGGGCGAGCGTGTCGCGCTGGAACTGACCCGCGTCTTCGACCACGAGGACCAGGAAGAGTACGGCCGCGACGTCATCAGCGCCACGATGAGCATGGGTCCGCTGTCTGGCACCTCGCACATCATGAAGGACGAGGCGATGCGCAGCATCGATCAGGACATGACGATGGGCGACCTGGCCATCGATGTCAGCTTTGACGAACCCGATGGCGACGATGCCTTCATGTTCTCGATGGCCCTGGCCGGTCTCAGCAGCACCGGCACCACGCGCCTGCCGCTGGATCTGGACGTCGAGGACCCGACCTCGATGTTCAAGAACGGTGGCATGGTCGACGCGGTGCTCAAGCACAACGGCGGCAAGACAGAGTTCAGCCTGAACGAAGGCGACGGCCCGACCAGCGGCATGTTCAGCTCTTCCGGTGGCGAGTTCGGCGTGGCCGTGTCGGAAACCGACCTGTCCTATCGTCTGTCGGCTGCGGATCAGACCGTTGCGATGTCCGGCCCGGAACTGCCGTTGCCGATCAACGCCGCGCTGGGCGAGGCCGGTTTCTCGCTGGCCATGCCGCTGTCGCCCTCCGAAGAGCCGCGCCCCGCGTCGCTGTCGCTGACCCTGGGCGGGTTCACGATGGACGACATGTTGTGGAACATCTTTGACCCGGGTGAGGTGCTGCCCCGCGATCCGGCCACCGTCGCCTTCAGCCTCGATGCGATGGTCACGCCCTTCATCAGCCTGCTGGACACGGATTCGATGGAAAAGCTGGGCATGACCGGCGGTATGCCGGGTGAGCTGAACTCGCTGACGCTCAACAGCCTCGTGGTCGATGCCGTGGGTGCGATGGTCAAGGGCTCGGGCGCTTTCACCTTCGACAACAGCGACTTGCAGACATTCGGCGGCGTGCCGCGTCCCGAGGGCAAGCTGGACGTGTCGATCGCGGGTGCAAACGGTCTTGTCGACAGCCTGATCTCGATGGGCCTTTTGCCCGAAGAGGACGCGATGGGCTTTCGCATGATGATGTCGATGTTCACCGTGCCGGGTGAAGACCCCGACACCGCGACTTCGACCATCGAGATCAACGCCGAGGGCCACGTCCTGGCCAACGGTCAGCGCATCCAGTAAGCCGCCGCACCGGCGCAGTCGAAAAGGGCGGGGACTTCCCCGCCCTTTTTACGTTTGGTTGTCGTGCTCAGGCCCGCAGGGCCGGCAGGCCCACGCCCGTGGCATCGAACCCGCCATCCACTGCCACGATCTGCCCGCTGACATAGGATGCCTTTTCCGAGGCGAGAAAGACGATCACCTCGGCCAGTTCGCGCTCGCTGCCGTAACGGTTTAGCGGGATCGAGTCGTGGTAGGCCTGGATGATCTCGGGGCTGTGCACGGCAATCGACAGCTTTGTCTTGACCGGGCCCGGCGCCACACAGTTCACGCGAATGCCGAATTCACCCAGCTCGGCGGCGTGCTGCTTGGTCAGGTGGACGACCGCGGCCTTCGAGGTGCCATAGGCCACCCGCAGCGTCGAGGCGCGCAGCCCGCTGATCGAGGCGATGTTGACGATGGCTCCCTGAGTTTCCTTGAGGTAGGGCGCCACCGCCTGCGAACAGAGGAAAACACCGTCCAGGTTGGTTTCCATCACGCGCCGCCACATCTCGAAGTCGCAGTCCTCGATGGGGCCGAACTCGGCCACGCCGGCGTTGTTGATCAGCGCGTCTATGCGTCCCGCCCAGCCATGCGCTTCGCGCACCATCGCCGCCACGTCCTGCGGGTTCGATACGTCGCGCACCAGAGGCAGCACGTTCTTTCGCGTGGCGGTCTGTTTCAGCAACTCGTCCCCGTCGCGATCCAGCATCGCCACCTGCCAGCCGTTCTCCAGGAACAGGTCCGCCGTGGCCAGTCCGATGCCGCGCGCGGCGCCGGTGACGATTGCGCATTTCTTGTCCATTGATGTCCTCCCGATCTTCTGCCGCGCACTCTAGGCAGCCCGCAGATCGGGGGGAAGCCCCGTCAGAAACGTGTCAGGTCCGCATCAGGTCCGGCAGATCGCCGGTCAGACCGGCCGCCTCGCGGATAAAGCCGCGGCGCAGGCCCGGAGCCGCGTTGATCGCCGCCATGCCAATGTCGCGCGCGGCCCGCAATAGCGGGTTGTCGTTGGAAAACAACCGGTTGAACAGGTCGGTGGAGGCAGCCAGCGTCGCCGTGTCGAACCGCCGCCATTGCGTGTAACGGTCCAGCACACCCGGCGCCGCGATGTCCTCGCCGCGTCTTGCCGCATGTGTGATCACATGTGCCAGAACCGCCACGTCGCGCAGCCCCGCGTTCAGCCCCTGGCCCGCGATCGGGTGCATCCTGTGCGCCGCGTCGCCCACCAGCGCCACCCTGTCCGCCACGAAGGCCCGCGCCAGTGACAGTGTCAGCGGATAGGTGAACCGCGCTCCGGCAAGGGAGATCTCGCCGAGGAAATCGCCGAACCGCGGGCGCAGCACCTGCAGGTATTCCTCGTCGGGTAGCGCGTTGATCGCCTTGGCTCGCGCGTCGGTCTCGCTCCAGACGATGCTGGAGCGGTTGCCGGTCAGCGGCAGGATGGCCAGCGGTCCGGCGGGCAGGAACAACTGGTGTGCCACGCCGTGATGCGGTTCTTCGTGCGCAATGGCGCAGACCAGTGCGGTCTGGCCATAGCTCCAGCCCATGCGCCGGATACCCGCCCGGCGCGCGACACCGCTTTTCTGCCCGTCCGCACCCACGATCAGGCGCCCGCGCGGCACCGTACCATCCGCCAGCGTGACCGCCGCGCCCTCGGGCGTGACATCCTGCGCGGTGACAAGGCTTTCTGCGCGATGTTCGATTAGGTCCGAACCCGCCAGCGCGGCCAGCAGGGCGCGGCGCAGGTAACGGTCCTCGATCATGTAGCCCATCGGGCCGTCCTCGATCTCGGCGCTGTCGAAATGCAGGCCAAGGAAGACGCCTGCATCGCCCACCCGCCCGTCCGAGACCTTGATCTCGTTCATCGGCTGGGCGTGATCGGCCAGCGCCCGCCAAATCCCCAGCCGGTCCAGCATCCGCTGCGACGACCGCGCCAGCGCGTATGAACGGCCATCGAAATCCTCGGCCTCGCGCGTGTCCAGGGGCAGGGCATCCACCACGCAACTGCTCAGCCCGGCCTGGGCTGCGGCGAGGGCAAGGGCGGGGCCGTTCAAGCCGCCACCGACTATGATCAGGTCATGTTCCATGCGGCGCAATATGGACGTGCGCACGGGATTGTCCATGCGCCCGCCTGCCGCTACCGTCGCCGCGCGAGGACAGGGAAGACAAGAATGACGAATTGGACAGAGATGAGTGCCGCGGACCTGGGACGCGGCATTGGCAGGAAAGAGATCGACCCGGTCGCGCTGACCGAGTATTTCCTGAATGAAATCAACGCGCACCCCCTGCGTGACCGGATCTATGCCCGGCTGACCCCGGACCGCGCTCTGGCCGAGGCTGCCGCGGCGAAAACCCGCGCCGAGCTGGGCCTGCGGGTGCATCCGCTGGACGGTGTGCCGATCAGCTGGAAAGATCTCTATGACACTGCCGGCACGGTGACGGAGGCCGGTTCTGCCCTGCTGGCAGGGCGCATCCCCGCCCGCGACGCCGAGGTGCTGCGGACCGCGACGCAGAACGGTCTGGTCTGCCTGGGCAAGACCCACCTGTCCGAACTGGCCTTTTCCGGCCTTGGTCTGAACCCGGTGACGGCCACCGCGCCCTGCGTGAACGATCCCGACGCGGTGGCGGGCGGATCGTCCTCTGGCGCCGCGGCCTCTGTCGCCTTCGGGCTGGCGCCGTCGGGCGTCGGGTCGGACACCGGTGGATCTGTCCGCCTGCCCGCCTGCTGGAATGACCTCGTGGGGCTCAAGACCACCTCTGGCCGGCTCAGCCTGAAAGGCGCGGTCTCGTTGATCGCCAGTTTCGACACGGTCGGCCCGCTGTGCCGCTCGGTCGAGGATGCGGCCCTGATGCTGTCGGCGCTCGAAGGCGCACCGGCACCCGACCTGCGCGGCACCAGCCTGAAGGGGCGCCGCTTTGCCGCGCTGCAGACCGTGGTGATGGACGACCTCGACCCGGCCCCGGCGCAGGCTTATGCCCTTGCGCTGGACAAGCTGCGCGCCGCCGGCGCGATCATCGAAGACCTGGATTTCCCCGAGATCATCACGCCGCATGAGCAGTCGGCCATGCTCTACACCTCCGAGGCCTGGGCCACTTGGCGCGACGAGATCACGGCCCAACCCGATGTCATGTTCGCCCCCATCCGCGAGCGATTCGAGGCAGGCGCCGCGCATTCCGCCGCTGATTTCATCGCCGCATGGAAGACCGTGCACGCCATGCGCGCCCGCTGGGCCGAGGTGACGGCGGGCTATGATGCGGTCCTCTGTCCAACCGCGCCGAACCTGCCGGAAAAGGTCGAAACCCTGATGGAACTGGGCGAGACCTATGTGCAGGCCAACCTGCGTACCCTGCGCAACACGCGGATCGGCAACCTGATCGGCGGCGCCATTGTCACCCTGCCCACGGGCATCCCGTCGTGCGGCGTCTCCTTGATGGGTACGCCGATGGGCGAACATCACCTGTTGCGGATAGCCAGCGCCGCCGAGGCCGCAATGGCCTGAGGATTTCGCGCCACTGCGACTTTGGCGCCACATCGCCCCCCTGCAGGTCCTTGATTCTGGACAGAACCCCCCGTTTTTCCGTATCCTGCGGACAAACGCGGGGCACGCAAATGATCCCGCTACTTATTGAGGCAGTCACGATGTTCCCCGAGCGGTTTTCGAACCTACCGGCCTATGCGTTCCCGCGCCTGCGCGCGCTGCTGGATCACCATGATCCGGGCGGCCCCGTGCTGCACATGTCCATAGGAGAGCCAAAACACCCGTTTCCGGCCTGGATCTCCGAGATCATCGCGCGCCACGTCGCCGATTTCGGGCGTTACCCGCCGAACGAGGGCACGGCAGAACTGCGCGCGGCCATCTCGGACTGGCTGAACCGGCGCTATGGCGTGACGATGGACCCGGCGACCCAGGTCATGAACCTGAACGGCACGCGCGAGGGGCTGTACAACATCGGCATGGCGCTGTGCCCCGAGCAGAAGCGGGGGCAGCGCCCGGCGGTGCTGATGCCCAACCCGTTCTACCAAGTCTACATGATCTCGGCGATTTCCGTGGGGGCAGAGCCAGTCTTTACCCCCGCCACCGCCGAGACCGGTCACTTGCCGGACTACGCGGGTCTGCCGGCCGAGGTGCTGGACCGAACCGCGCTGTGCTACATCTGTTCGCCCGCCAACCCGCAAGGCGTCATGGCGGACGAGGCCTATTGGCGCGAGTTGATTGGCCTGGCCGAAAAACACGACTTTCAGATCGTGGCCGATGAATGCTACGCCGAGCTTTACCGCGACACGCCGCCTACCGGCGCGCTCGAAGTGGCGGCGGCGATGGGCGCGCATCCCGAACGGGTGTTGTCGCTGCACTCGTTGTCGAAACGTTCCAACCTGCCGGGGCTGCGCTCGGGCTTCGTGGCCGGCGGCCCCGAAAGCATCGCGCGCCTGCGCCAGCTGCGTGCCTATTCCGGCGCTCCGGTGCCGCTGCCGCTGCAACATGTGTCAGAGGCGCTGTGGACGGATGAGGCGCATGTGCGCGAGAACCGCGCACTCTGGGCGCAGAAATACGCCCTGGCGGACGAGATCCTGGGCAATGTCCCGGGCTACATGTCCCCGCAGGCGGGCATGTTCGTCTGGCTGCCGGTCAAGGATGGCGAGGCGGCGACGTTCAAACTGTGGACGGAAACCGGTGTCCGGGTACTGCCCGGAGCCTACCTGTCGCGCGACACGGCGGATGGAAACCCGGGGCAGGGGTACATCCGCGCGGCGCTTGTCGCGCCCCAGGACGAGACAAGGGATGGGCTGACCCGGATCCGGGACTGCCTGTTCACATAATAAAGAAAAAGACGAGGCGAAGATGGCATCTTTCCAGGCAAGGGGGCGTGATCCCCTGTTCGACACCAATACCGCCGCGACGCTGGAAAAGCGGGGTCGCGAGCTGATCGGGCTGGCGCTGATCGCGCTGGGGCTGATGGTGGCGGCCATGATCGCCTCGTATACGCCGGATGATCCCTCGTGGCTGTCGGCCACCGATGCGCCGGTGCAGAACTGGATGGGACGCCTTGGGGCCTATGTCGCTGCCCCGCTGTTCATGATCATTGGCCTGGGGGCCTGGGCGCTGGCCGCCGTTTTCCTGGCCTGGGGTGTCCGCCTGGCCCTGCACCAGGGCAATGGCCGCGCCTTTTCCTGCCTGATCTTCTCGCCCATCTGGGTGGCGCTTTGTGCGGTCTATGCCTCGGGCCTGCACGAGTCCGCCGGATGGACGCATCATTTTGGCCTTGGCGGTCTGTTCGGTGACATGATGATGGGTTCGGCCCTCAACGTGCTGCCCTTTGCGCCGGCCACGGGACTGAAGATCATGCAGCTGGGGCTGGGCGCGGGCATTCTTGCGCTGGGCGCCTTCGTGCTGGGCTTTACCCGCGAGGAATTGAAATCGCTGGGCCGCTTCCTTCTGGTCAGTGTGGTCATGACCTACGCCACGCTGGTGCGCCTGATGGGCCGCGGGGCCAGCGGTACCATGACCGTGGCACAGCGGATGCAGGCCGCCAGTGCCGAACGTCGCGCCGCCCGGGCCGAGCGGCGCGCCGCCGCCGCCGAAGCCGCACAAGAGGCCGATCTTGTTGCCAGCGCCGATCCGGCGCCTGCCGCCGTGCCCTCTGCCTCGCGCGTGCTGCGCGCCGACATGGGCGTGCCGCCGTCGCCCGAGGCCGGGTTCTATGACCCCGACGAGGACATCCTCGAAGAGGCACCCATGCCGCAGCCCGAGAAACAGGGCTTTCTGTCGCGCATGATCCGCCGGGCGGACCCTGATCCGCTGCCCGAACCCGAGCTGGTCGAGGAACTGATCGACCATGACGTCGATGTCCCCGGAGAGGACCGCATCCGGGCCAAGATCGCTCGTGCGGTGAAATCCCGCAGCACGGTGCTGCCGGGCCGTCAGACGCCGGGCATCATGGCCGACAAGCCGCTGACCAAGGGGCGCGGATACGGCCCGCAGCCCATCGTCTTCCGCGACACACCGCGCCAGCCCGCGCTGCCGCCGGAACCGCCGCTGACCGCGGCGGACCGCCCGCTGCCGCCCGAGCCGCGCCTGACCGCCGCTGATCCGGTCCCCGCGCCTGCCGCTGCGCCGGCCCCCCGGACCGCACCAAGTGCCGAGGAGGTTTCCGAACCGGCGCCGCGCGTCCTGCCCCGTGCCCCTGCCGCGGAACCCGAGGTCGATGCCGAACTCTACTCTGACCTCAGCGATTTCGATGACTATGGCGACCAGGATGGCTTTGACGACGACTACGCCGACGAAGCCGAGGTGCTGAGCGACGACTACCAGCCCGAGCCTGCCCCGCAGTCTGCACCGCAACCGCGCGCCGCCGTGCCGCTGCCGGAACCCAAGAAGGTTGTTCAACAGCCGGTGCGCAAGCCCGTGCAGCCCTCGAAACGCGCCCAGGCAGAGGCCCAGCCCCAGCTGCGTTTCGACGATGATGGGCCGGAATACGAATTGCCGCCGCTCTCGCTGCTCATGTCTCCGGACAAGATCGAGCGTCACGTCCTGTCCGACGAGGCGCTCGAGGAAAACGCACGGATGCTGGAAACCGTGCTGGACGACTACGGCGTCAAGGGCGAGATCGTCAGCGTCCGCCCCGGCCCGGTTGTCACCATGTACGAACTGGAACCCGCGCCGGGTCTCAAGGCCAGCCGCGTCATCGGCCTTGCCGACGACATCGCGCGTTCCATGTCGGCCCTTTCGGCCCGCGTCTCGACCGTGCCGGGGCGCAGCGTGATCGGGATCGAACTGCCCAACGACAACCGCGAGATGGTGTCCTTCCGCGAGATCCTGGCGGGCCGCGACTATGGTGACGGCAAGCACAAGCTGCCGCTGGCGCTGGGCAAGAACATCGGCGGCGAGCCTCTGGTGGCGAACCTGGCCAAGATGCCTCACCTGCTGATCGCGGGGACCACCGGTTCCGGTAAGTCCGTCGCCATCAACACCATGATCCTGTCGCTGCTCTACAAGCTGACGCCCGAGGACCTGCGGCTGGTGATGATCGACCCCAAGATGCTGGAACTCAGCGTCTATGACGGCATCCCGCATCTTCTGTCCCCGGTCGTGACCGACCCGAAAAAGGCGGTCGTGGCCCTGAAATGGGTCGTGGGCGAGATGGAAGATCGTTACCGCAAGATGTCGAAGATGGGCGTCCGCAACATCGACGGCTACAACAGCCGCGTCGAGGACGCGCTGGGCAAGGGCGAGATGTTCAGCCGCACGGTCCAGACCGGCTTTGACGACGACACCGGCGAACCTGTCTTCGAGACTGAGGAATTCGAACCGAAGAAAATGCCCTACATCGTCGTCATCGTCGACGAGATGGCCGACCTGATGATGGTCGCGGGGAAAGAGATCGAGGCCTGCATCCAGCGTCTGGCGCAGATGGCGCGCGCCTCGGGCATCCACCTGATCATGGCCACGCAGCGGCCCTCGGTCGATGTCATCACCGGCACGATCAAGGCAAACTTCCCCACCCGGATCTCTTTCCAGGTGACCTCCAAGATCGACAGCCGGACCATCCTGGGCGAGATGGGCGCCGAACAGCTGCTGGGCATGGGCGACATGCTCTACATGGCGGGGGGCGCCAAGATCACCCGCTGCCACGGGCCGTTCGTGTCCGACGAGGAGGTCGAGGAAATCGTCAACCACCTCAAGGCCTTCGGCCCGCCGGAATACGTGGGTGGCGTCGTCTCGGGGCCCGACGAGGAAAAGGCCGACAACATCGACGCGGTGCTGGGTCTGAACACCGGCGGCAACACCGGTGGCGAGGATGCGCTGTACGATCAGGCCGTGGCCATCGTAATAAAGGACCGCAAGTGCTCGACCTCGTACATCCAGCGCAAGCTGGGCATCGGTTACAACAAGGCCGCGCGCCTGGTCGAGCAGATGGAGGACGAGGGTGTCGTCAGCCCCGCCAACCATGTCGGCAAGCGCGAGATCCTGGTGCCGGAACAGGCCTGAGACCGGGGCAGGGAGGGGGCGCGGCCCCCTCTGCGCCTGCGGCGCATTCACACCCGGAGTATTTTTGCAGAGAAGAAGCATGGGGTGCGAGGGCATTGAAGGGGCGGCTTTCCGCCCCGATATTGACCTGCAAGAGGCCTGCTATCGCATAGCGCCGCGCGATGTGCCATGTCAGCGGGCATTCCGAGCAGGAAGGAAACACATGATCCGCAGAGCTTTCACCGCAGCCCTCGTTGCCCTTGGCACGCTTGCGGCGCTGCCCGCCAGCGCCCAGCAACTGTCGCTGAACGAGATCTCGCGCTACCTGAACTCGATCACCTCGGCCACGGGCACATTCACCCAGATCAACGCCGACGGCACGATCTCGACCGGCGAAATCGCGATCAAGCGGCCGGGCAAGGTGCGTTTCGACTACAACCCGCCAGAGCGGGCGCTGGTCATGGCAAGCGCCGGGGCCGTCTATATCCTTGACCGCAAGCTGGGTGCCCGACCGGACACCTATCCGCTGCGGCAGACGCCGCTGTCGATCATCCTTGCGCGCCAAGTGGACCTGAGCCGCGCCGGCATGGTGGTCGGGCATGGGTTTGATGGCACGGCGACCACCGTCACCGCGCAGGACCCTGACAACCCGGATTATGGCACAATCCAGCTGAAGTTCACTGGCGCACCGGTTGAGTTGCGGCAATGGATCATCACGGACCGAAACGGTAGCCAGACCACGGTGATCCTGGGCGGGCTGGAACAGGCAAACCTGTCCAACAGCGTCTTTTCGATTGAAAGCGAACTGTCCAAGCTCAAGCGCTGAGGGTGTGGCGCGGCCCCATCCCGGGGCCGCGCGTTTTCCCTACCGTGCGGCGCGGCAATTCCTGAGTTGCCGCTCGTAGAGCACCGCCCGTTCGCCCACCTGTGTCGACACCCGCAGCAGCCAGGACTTGGCATTGTAGCTGCCTCGGCGATAGCCCGTGCGACCCTCGTGGTAGGCAAGGTAATGGCGCCGCGCGTCCGACTTCGGAATGCCCAGCTCCTTGTGCGACAGATCCATGTACCAGCCCATGAAATCGGTTGCGTCGCGGATGTTGTCTCGGCGCGCACCGCGCCGGCCCGCGTCGGCCAGGTATTCGTCCCAGGTGCCGTCCAGCGCCTGGCTGTACCCGAAGGCCGAGCTTTGACGCCCGATCGGGATCACGCCGAGGCTGTACCGGAAGGGGGTTCGCGCATCGCTGTCGAACTTGCTCTCCTGGTAGATCGTTGCCATCTGAACGTGCACGGGAACACCCCAGCGCCGTTCGGCACTGCGGAAGGCACGGTAATATCCGGGACGCTGTTCAAGAATCGAACAGGCGTTGTCCAGGTTGCGCGGAGACGTACCAGACCCGCCGCCACCCCCACAGGAGGCCGCAAGAAGCACGATCACCAAGGCGCGAAGGACTCTGCTCATTTGCCACTCGCCTCGCTTTGTCTTTTTATTGTAAGGCATTTTAGCTGATTGCGCCGGGCGAGGGAATCACATTTCCTCCAGTCCAGCGGGTCACCGCTGTCGCGGGGCATGGTATCGCGACCAGTGCGCCCTTGGCCTATGATCTGGACTGTTGGCGGGTGTTTCACAGAGTGTTTCCCGTCAATTTGAGGCGAAAGTTGGACAAGGCACCGGCGGAAACGGTATCAAGGAGGCAGGAAGAGGTTCGTTATGTTGCACAATCGCGCGAAATATCACCTGGGTCAGGTCGTCCGCCACCGCAAGCACCCCTTCCGGGGCGTGGTGTTTGATGTCGACCCCGAATTCTCGAACACCGAGGAATGGTACGAATCCATTCCCGAGGACAGCCGCCCGTCCAAGAAGCAGCCGTTCTATCACCTGCTGGCAGAAAACGATCAGAGCTTTTACGTGGCTTATGTCTCGGAACAGAACCTTGTCGCCGACTACTCGGGTGAGCCGGTAGATCACCCGGACATTCCCGATCTCTTCGGCGCCTTCGAGGACGGGTCTTACGCGCTGCACTTCCAGATGAACTGAGGGCTGGCGTCCCGCGGCGATGAGAACGGGATCATTCCGCCTTTGCCGCCCAGGCGGCGGCCTCGTCCAGGCGGTCGTCGCCCCAGAACAACTCTTCCCCCACGACGAAAGACGGGCTGCCGAAGATGCCCAGGGCCTCGGCCTTGTCGGTTTCTGCGGTCAGCAGCGCCGTGCCTTCCTCGCCCGCGGCGCGGGCCAGCACCGCGACAGGGTCCTGCCCCACGGCCCGCAGGCTGTCTGACAGGTTCGGATCGCTGCCCGCTTCCTGCCCGTCGACGAACCAGCGGCGATAGGTTTCTATCGTGTAGTCCTCGCCCCAGCCTTCGGTCATGCCCAGAACCGCTATCTTGTTGGCCAGTGGCAGGTCGGGCAGTGGGTAAGGGGCGGGGACATTGATCGGCAGCCCGAAAAGCTCGGCCCGCCGTTCCATGTCGCGCCACATGTAGGCGGTTTTGATCGGCTTGTCGCGGAAGGGGACGTTGTTCTGGGCCATCATGATCCGGCGCACGTCAAAGGGGCGCCATGTCACCTGCAGCCCGTGATCGCGCGCATAATCCCGCATCCGCGCGACCGTCAGATAGCTGTAGGTGCTGCCGATCGAATACCAGAAATCCAGTTTGGCCATGTCAGATCCTCCTGCCGCGAGGGCAGCCTAGCGGCAGGCGGTACGGGCTGTGAAGCCCGTGTCACAGGGCGGCGCGCATGACCTTCAGGAATTCCGTGATTTCGGCTTCGGTCGTGGACCAGTTGCACACAAGGCGCGCAAGCGCCGGTTCATCGGCCTTCTCGGGCGGGTTGCCCCAAAGCGCGTAGACCGCGCCCGCCGCCTGGGCCGCCTTGTGCGCCCGCAGCGGCGCGCGAAAGAACAGCATGTTGGCGCGGGTCTTGTTCACGATTTCCAGCCCCATGTCCTGCAGCCCCCGGGCCAGGGTCTCGCAGTGGTCATTGGCCTGCTGTGCCAGGTCGCGCCACAGGTCGTCTTCGAGGTAGGCCAGCATCTGCGCCGCGACGTAACGGTGCTTGGAATACAGATGGCCCGCGCGTTTCACCCGCAGCTCGAACTCCTGCGCCCGGGTAAAGCCGCTGCTGGCGGGTGCCTCTGGGTCAAAGATCACCACCGCCTCGGCATCCATCAGACCGTTCTTGGTGCCGCCGAAAACGGCGATGTCCACGCCCGCCTTCCAGGTCATCTCGGCCGGGGTGCAGCCCAGCTTGACACAGGCATTGGCAAAGCGCGCCCCGTCCAGGTGCACAGGCAAACCGTATTCCCGTGCCACCGCACACAGCGCCCCGATGTCGGATAGCGCATAGACATTCCCGCCCTCGGTCACATTGGTGACCGAGACCGGCCCACGCTGTGGCCCGTGCACGCCGCGGTTGCCTTCGCCCAGGATCGCGCTGCGCAGGGCCTCAGGTGTCATCACGTCGCCGCCGCGCACAAGGGTCAGCTTGGCGCCGCCGGTGTAGAACTCGGGCGCGTTGCACTCATCCTCGTGGATATGCGCGTGCTCGGAGCAGAAGATCGTCTGGAACGGCGCGCAGAGCGTGGCCAGCGACAGTGAATTCGCAGCGGTGCCCGTGGCCACGAGGTAGACTGCCGCGCCCGGGGCCTCGAACAGGGCGCGAACCCGGTCCGCCACTTCTGCCGTTACGTCGTCGGCGCCATAGCTTGCCGCCGCGCCGCTGTTCACCCGGGCCAGGACGTCAAGAACCTGCTGCGGAACTGGGCTGGCATTGTCGGATGCAAAGTTCATAGCGGCTCCTCGATGATATGGTCTTCCCAGTCGTCTTCATCGATCTCGAATTCGGGCACTGTTGCCCCTTGCATCGACACACCCGCCGCATGAACGGACTCGGGCGTGCCTGAAATCAGGGGGTGCCAATCGTATAGCGGCTTGCCCTCGTAAAGCAGCTTGTAGGCGCAGGTCTCGGGCATCCAGTAATGGTTCTTGGCGATGTTTGCGGGCCGCAACACGATGCATTCCGGCACGAACTGATGCCGGATCTCGTACTGGGAGCAGCGGCAGGTGCTGTCGTCGAACAGGCGGCAGGCGACACGGGTCAGCGCCACCTCCCCGGTGTCCTCGTCCTCAAGCTTGTTCAGGCAGCACTTGCCGCATCCGTCGCAGAGCGCCTCCCACTCGGCGTCCGACATGTCCTGAAGGCGCTTGCGCTCCCAGAAGCGCGGCGTCAGGCCGGTGCGGGCAATCGGATCTGTCATTCGGCGGCCAGAATCTCGCGGGCTTTCAGGCAATCCGCGTCCATCTGGGTGATCAGCGCCTCAAGCCCGTCGAATTTCAGCTCGGGCCGCAGGTATTCGACCAGTCCGACCGACAGGGTCGCACCGTAGAGGTCGCCCGTGAAGTCGAAGAGGTAGGTTTCGATGTTGGGCACTTCGCCGTTGAACATCGGGCGGACGCCGATACTGGCGGCCCCGCGATAGCTGCCCTTGTGCGGGCCGTCGCGCACGTCCACCAATACGGCGTAGACGCCGAACCGGGGCGGATGCAGCCCGTCGATGGACATGTTCGCGGTGGGATAGCCAAGCTCACGCCCGCGCTGTTCGCCGCCGACCACCTTGCCTTCGATCCGGTGCCAGTGACCCAGCAGGGCCGCGGCATCGCGGGGGCGGCCCTCGGACAGTGCGTCGCGGATCGCGGTCGACGAAACCTGTACACCGCCGGTTTCCAACAGGTCAGCAACCGTCACGCCAAACCCCATTTCTTCGCCGAAGGCCTGCAGACTTTCGACATTGCCCGCGCGCCCCTTGCCGAAACAGAAATCCGCGCCCACCACCACGTTGACCAGGCCGAACCCCTTGCGGATCACCCGGTCCGCGAAGTCCCGCGGGGTCAACGAGGCCAGTACCGTATTGAAATTCAACTGGTACAGCCGTTCGACCCCAAGTTTCTCAAGCCGTGCGGCGCGGGTCTCGGCGCTCATCAGGCGAAAGGGGGCAGAGTCCGGGGCGAAATACTCGCGCGGATGCGGTTCAAAGGTCATCACACCAAGGGGCGCCCCCGGTGCCGACCGGCGCGCCAGGTCGATCACCGCCTGGTGGCCCAGGTGGACGCCGTCAAAGTTGCCGATGGCGACGCTGGCACCCTGATCTTCGGGCCGCGTGTACTGATAGTCGTGAACGATCCGCATGCGCTTCCCGTTACCGGCACGCGCGCCCGTGCGCAAGCATCCCCCGGCATGGCGTGGCGCCCGTGCCCCGATTTGTGATGCCGCCCACACGGATGCCGCGCAGGCGCACAAATACCCTGTCCGACTGCGGGCGCGGTCAGCCCTTGTCGGTTACGTTTTCCTTGAAGGACTTTTCGAAGGCGGCCTGCTTGTCGGGCCCGGCCTCGGTCTGGAACTTATCCTTCCATTCGGAATAGGGCATCCCGTAGTAGACCTCGCGGGCCTCTTCCTTGCCCATCTCGATGCCCTTTTCGTTCGCCGCCTCCTGGTACCAGCGGCTCAGGCAGTTGCGGCAGAAGCCAGCGAGGTTCATCATGTCGATGTTCTGTACGTCCTGCCGGTCTTCCATCAGGTGCTGGCGCAGCCGGCGAAAGGCGGCGGCCTCGATCTCGATGCGGGTCTGGTCGTCCATCTCTGTCACTCCTCGTTTTCCGTCAAGGCGGCCAGCGCCTGTTGCAGCAGCGGCGCCAGGCGCGCCGCCCAGTGTCGCTGGCCGACCTCTTCCTCGATCAGGTCGTTGCGGACCTCGATCAGCGTGTTCAGGCGTCCCGCGCCAAGGGCGTGGCGGTCGATTGCATCGCCGGGCAGGTGGCCGGGGTAGGGCTGGTTGCGTCCCACCACCAGATCGGGTTCCGCCTCCAGCATGTCAATGAGTGGATCGGACAGGCGCGCATCCCATGCGGCGTGCAGCACGCCGACATGCCAGGGGCGGGGCGGGCGGCCGTGCAGTTGCGGCGTGAAGGAATGGATCGCCACGATGGCCACATCGTCGCGCCCTGCCACCATTTTCGCCAAAGCGGCATCATAGGGGCGGTAATAGGCGTTCAGGCGGCGTTCCTTTTCCTCGGCGTCCGCATGGCGGTTGCCGGGGATCACCGAACCGTCGTAGAGCTTCATCAGCAGGGTCGGGTCGTCTTCGCCCCGGTTCGGGTCGATCACGAGGCGCGAGAAATTCGACAGCACAACCGGCGCATCCAGCAATTCACCCAGTTCCCGCGCCATACCGGCGGCGCCCACGTCATAGGCAATGTGGCGCGCCATGTCCGACACCGGCAGGCCGAGAGAGCCGCCAAGATCGGGCGGCACGATGTTGGCGGCATGATCACAGGTGATCAGGAACCGGCTCTGGCGGGTTTCGCCGATGATCTGGCAGGGGGAATATGTCATGGTCTCGTCGTCTTTGGCCCGCTACACATATGCCAGTTGCGCGGCAAAGGGAAATACGTGATAAAGCAGGCGCCGTTAGCGGTAACGCCGCAACTGCATTTGCCAGCGCGCACACGCGGACGCGACTGGCCGCCACAGCCGACCGGGCAGGGAGAAAGACATGAAACGCGACCGTAACGTCAAGATCGTGGCCACGCTTGGCCCCGCATCCAACACCTACGAGATGATCCGGGCCCTGCACGAGGCCGGAGCGGATGTCTTTCGCCTGAACATGAGCCACGGCACCCACGAGGAAATCGAGGAACGCCACAAGATGATCCGGCAGGTCGAAAAGGACCTGGACAGCCCGATCGCGATCCTTGCCGACCTCCAGGGCCCGAAACTGCGCGTGGGTGAGTTCGCCAACGGCTCGGAAGAGCTGGAGTGGGGCCAGAAGTTCCGGTTGGACCTGGACGAAGCGCCTGGTGACGCGACACGCGTGCAGCTGCCGCACCCCGAGATCTTTGCCGCCCTCAGCGGCGGGTCGCACCTTCTGGTCAATGACGGCAAGATCCGCCTCAAAGTAGCTGACTGCGGCAAGGATCACGCAAATTGCATCGTCGAGGCCGGCGGCACGATTTCCAACCGCAAGGGCGTGAACGTTCCCGACGTGGTGCTGCCGCTTGCCGCGCTCAGCGACAAGGACCGCCGCGACCTGGAATTTGCCTGCGGGCTGGGCGTCGACTGGATCGCTTTGTCCTTTGTCCAACGGGTCGAGGACGTCGAAGAGGCGCGGCGCCTGGTCTGGGGCCGGGCGGCAATCATCTCGAAGATCGAGAAACCCTCGGCGGTCGAGGCTTTTGACGAGATCCTGGAGGTCTCGGACGGGATCATGGTCGCCCGTGGCGACCTGGGTGTCGAACTGCCTGTTCAGGCTGTGCCGCCGATCCAGAAACGCCTGGTGCGCAAGTGCCGTGCGGCCGCCAAGCCGGTGATCGTTGCGACGCAGATGCTGGAATCCATGATCGAAAGCCCGATGCCGACTCGGGCCGAGGTCTCGGACGTGTCCGGCGCCATCTACGAGGGCACCGACGCCATCATGCTGTCGGCGGAATCGGCCGCCGGTCAGTACCCGATCGAGGCTGTCACCACGATGAACAACGTGGCCATCTCGGTCGAGAGCGACCCAACCTATCGCGACGTGATCGAGGCCTCGCGCAACGCCGTGCGGACCTCTGTCGCCGACGGCATCGTGGCCGCCGCGCGCGAGATCGCCGAGACGACAGAGATCAAGGCGATCTGCTGCTTTACCTCTTCGGGCACCACTGCGGCCCTGGTTGCGCGGGAACGTCCGCGCGTGCCGATCATCGCCATGACCCCGATGACCGGTGCCGCACGCCGGCTGTCGCTGACCTGGGGCACGCAATGCGTCATGACCGGAGAGCTGGAGCGGTTCAAGCAGGCTGTCGTCAACGCGGCCCGTGCCGCGCGCGCGCAGGGCTATGCCGGTGAAAAGGACCAGATCGTCGTCACCGCAGGCGTGCCCTTCAACCAGCCGGGAACGACCAATATCCTGCGCGTTGCCCCCTGCAACGAGCGTTTGATCTTTTCGACCGATCCGGAATAACCTTTCCCCTGCAAGAGGGGGCAGGCCAATGGAACCTGACATGATGCTGGTCACCGGCATGGGGCTGGTCGTTCTGTCCCTGCCGGCGATCATTTCGGCCTGGTCCGACAATCGGGCGCCCCGTGTGGGCGCCCTCGTGTTGTTCGGGGGCGCGGGACTTGTCTTCTGGGCCTTCCGCGAAAAGGACGGCGGTTATCGCCCGCAGGATATTCCTGACGCGGTCTATGGCGTGATCGGTCAGATTCTGAGCTGAGAGCGGGCTCAAGAAGAGGGGCGGGGTTTCGCTGTATCCTCTGTGGGTTCCTGTTCCGGCTCCATCTCCAGATCGAGGTCCGGCAGCCCTTCGCGAGACAGCAGGATGGCCACGGGCCGCACGCGCGGGATGTGCGAACAGATGATCATGATCGACACCATGATCGGCACCGCCAGGAACATGCCCACGATCCCCCAGACCGCGGCCCAGAAGGCCAGGCTGGCGATGATGCCGAAAGAGGACAGCCGCAGTGTCTTGCCCAGCAGCAGTGGGTCAAGCACCTGGCCCACGGTGAACTGGATCACGGTTACGATCGACAGGACCGTCAGGCCTGTAAAGGCGTCGCCGGTCTGGACGTAGCTGACCAAGGCTACCACCACCGTCGCCACGATGGAGCCAATGTTGGGAATGAAGTTCAGGACGAAGGTCAACACCGCCATCGGCATCGCCAGGTCCAGCGCAAAGAAGGTCATCACCGCGTAGACCAGCGCCCCTGTGACGGAGCTGATGACCACCTTGACCACGAGGTAACGGTTCACCCGGTGGATGATCGAGGAAATGATCCGTTCGACCCGCCGCGCGCGCCGCTCATCCCCCATGAGGCTGGCCAGCTTGGTCGGGAACCAAAGGCGCTCCAGGAACATGAAGCCCACGAACAGCGTGACCAGCACCGCTCCCGAGGCGATGTTACCCGCCTGCCCGGCAAGGGATGACAGGTAAGGGCCCAGCTGGATCGATTTCATCCAGTCCAGCACGGCGGTCTCGACATCCGCCCCCATCCAGCCGACCAGGTCCGCCACCGCCTGCTGGGCGGGATCCGCGTATTGCAGGATCGTGACCACAACCGTGTTCGCCTGGGCGAGGATGATCAAAGAGGCGGAAATCAGGATGGTGGCGATCAAGAGCACCGCCAGCATCGAGGCAATCCAGATCGAAACCCGGGCACTGCCGATCCTCATTCGCTGGAAATAGTTGATCGCATCGGAGGTCAGCGAGAACAGCATGATCGCGATGGCCAGCGAGATCAGCAGGAACTTGGCCTGCACCAGCAGAAAGAGGATCACGGCGAAGGCGATGATGCCCAGAAACCAGGTCTGCGCCTTTCGGATTTCGGAGACTTCCGCGCGCGCGGACTGGTCGGTGTCTGGATGATCGGGCATATGTCGGGATTGAAACTCTGTAATTGTGTTTGCGTGGCCGCGCGACCCAAGGATAATGGGGCCTGTCGCGGGGAGCAAGGCGAGGCGCCAGCGGGATCCTGTCGCTTGCGGTCCGGGGCAGGTCGTGCCCCCGTGTTCGCCCCTTGCCAAACCTGCCGCGTCCCCCTATACGGCGCTTTCCAACCGCGCGGCCGGCCACCAGTGGCATGCCGAGTCGCGCCAAGTAACGGAGATTGAAATGCCCAAGATGAAGACCAAGTCGAGCGCCAAGAAGCGCTTCAAGGTGAGCGCCACCGGCAAGGTGCTGACGGCCCAGGCCGGCAAGCGCCACGGCATGATCAAGCGCACCAAGAAATTCATCCGCGATGCGCGCGGAACCACCACCATGTCGAAGCCTGACGCCAAGATCGTCAAGCAGTACATGCCCTACGACCGCTGATCAGGAGGATAAGATATGTCCCGTACCAAAGGCGGAACCGTTACCCACGCGCGTCACAAGAAGATCACCAGCCAGGCCAAAGGTTACTATGGCCGCCGCAAGAACACCTTCAAGGTGGCGGCACAGGCTGTCGACAAGGCGAACCAGTACGCCACGCGTGACCGCAAGAACCGCAAGCGCAACTTCCGCGCCCTGTGGATTCAGCGTATCAACGCCGCCGTGCGCGCGCATGACGAATCGCTGACGTACTCGCGTTTCATCAATGGCCTGACACTGGCTGGCATCGAGGTCGACCGCAAGGTCCTGGCCGACCTGGCCGTGCACGAGCCCGAGGCATTCGCCGCCATCGTCGACCAGGCGAAAGGCGCGCTGCCGGCCTGAGCCGAGCGCATCTCGAAAATCGGACAAGGCCCGGGCTAAGCGCCCGGGCCTTTTCTGTTGCGGGGTTCCCTGTGACGAATTGGCAGAATGCGCGGCTATGCGCGTATGGCGGGAGTTTCAGTGTGAAAACGTGCGCAAAGCGGTTTGGGCTTCGCTAGGGTCGAGCCAGACCTTCTTCCCGACACGACAGGACCCCCCTCTTGGCAGTGGTTTTTCAGGGCACGTCCTCGATCCCCGTCACCGTGATCAATGGTGACGAGATGTTCACCCTTCAGGACGCGCAGATTTATGCGTCTGGGGATGCCGTCACGCTGGGCACCGCGGCCCTGTCGACAGCGTTTCACAACCACGGCGCCGTCCTTTCGGGCGCTGCGACGGTTGCCGTGCCCACTGCGGACAGCACGGTGGGCAATTTCGGCACGATCAATGGTGTCGTGACGGCGGTAGACTATGCGTCGGGCGCGGCCGGTCTGCACTTTCTGACGAACCACGGCGACATCACCAGCAGCGGTACGGCCATCGGGATGCAGGGCAATTCCGACATGAGCCTTTACCGGGGCGAACCAGATCCGTGTGATCGAAACGGCCTTCGGGTCCAGCATCGTCCAGTTCGAGACGACGGGGGATGGCATCGCCGATGCCGAGATCCGGGTGGCCGGTGTCGTCGGCCTGACCACGGACGACTTCGCTCTGTGAGCGTACAACCGTGAATTGCGTCCATTTGGTCTTTGGCAAGGGGCGGCCCTCTGCTATGCAGACGATCTGAGTTCAACCGCGAGAGACCTGTCATGTTCGCGCGCATCGCCTTTGCAGAACGCGATCCCGGCCCCCCTCGGGGGATCGGGTGCTTGTGCGCGCGCAGCGACTAGCAGTCAGATCCGGTTTTTTCCCGAGGGGCGGCATCCATGTGATGCCGCCCCTTTTCTTTTGTTCCGCAGAAAGGAGCCGCCTTGGCCGAAGACCCCCACGATCCCGAGGAGGCAGAGGACCCAGTCCTCTGTCTCCGTTCCCGACCCAGACCCATACGACCCCGGCGATCCGGCTCTCAACACCCCTTCAAGGCGGTGAATGGAGCTCCATTGATATCATGTTAAGATATTGATAATATTCAATAAGATACTTGAGGCGTGACGCCGAATTCACTAGGTTCCCGTCATGGCCAATGGGGCGTTCGTCTAGGGGTCAGGACACCCGTCTTTCGAGCGGATAACACGGGTTCGAATCCCGTACGCCCTGCCAGGCCCGGCGTTTGGGTCGCGTAGCTCAACGGGAGAGCACCGGATTGTCTATCCGGGTGTTGCGGGTTCGAATCCCGTCGCGATCGCCACCGCCGCCTTTGCTTTTCCGGCACGCCCATGCAAGTTGGGCCCCACGTATCCCGGGGCGCTTCATTTATGACTACCAACGATCCATTCCGTCACCACCCCGGCCTGCGCCCTCTGATCAAGCCGCGCGAAGACAGCTTTTTCGCGGATTTTCACGTCGACAAGGCCATCGAGATCGGCAAACAGCACGGGCGCGCCACCGACTGGATCCTGACCGAAGCCGAGATCGAGGCCGACCGGACACAGGCACTGGCCGGGCGAATGGACCGCGATCTCTGGGTCTTTGCCTACGGCTCGCTGATGTGGGATCCGGCGGTGCGCTTTACCGAGGTGCGTCGCGGATTTGCGCCGGGGGCCGAACGGCGGTTAATCCTGTTCGATATCAACGGCGCGCGCGGGACGGAGGACCAGCCCGGACTGATGGCGGCGCTGGACGCGGGGCAGGGGTGCCACGGGCTGATCTTCCGGATCGCGGCCAGGGATGTGCCGGACGAAACCCGCAGCCTCTGGCACCGCGAACGCCTGGGAGAGGCCTATCTGCCGCGCTTCATTTCCGTCGAAACCGATCACGGAACCGAAGAGGCGCTGGCCTTCCTCGCCAACCATGCGGCCGGCAACATCAGGGGCGATCTGCGACATGACGAACAGGTGAGGCTGATTGCGACCGGCGAGGGGTTTCTTGGTACCAGCCGCGAATACCTTGAAAACCTCGCCGCGCACTTCGAAGAGATGAAGATCGAGGATGCAGAGGTCACCCGGCTCGTGACCGACGTGCGGGCCTACGCCTCGGGCTAGGCGGTGCCGGAAGGGACCAAAGCAAGGTTGCAAACCGGCCATGTCGGGGCTAACCCGTCGCGGGCAAGCCTGAGGGATCGGACATGGAAGACCTGCGCGAGAAATACATCGACCTGATTGCCAAGGCGGGTGACGAAGCCGCGCTGGAAGACCTGCGCGTCGCCGCGGTGGGCAAGAAGGGCGAGATCAGCCTCAAGATGCGTGAACTGGGCAAGATGAGCCCCGAGGAGCGCCAGGTCGCCGGCCCCGCGCTGAACGCGCTCAAGGATGAGATCAACGCCGCCCTGGCCGCCAAGAAGGCCGCGCTGGCCGATGTCGCGCTCGAGGAGCGGCTAAAGACCGAATGGCTGGACGTGACCCTGCCGGGCCGCCCGATGCGCCGCGGCACCATCCACCCGGTCAGCCAGGTCATGGAAGAGATCACCGCGATCTTTGCCGATCTCGGCTTTTCCGTTGCCGAAGGTCCGCAGATCGACAGCGACTGGTACAACTTCGACGCGCTGAACATCCCCAGCCACCACCCGGCGCGGGCCGAGATGGACACCTTCTACATGCACCGCGCCGAGGGCGACAACCGTCCGCCGCATGTGCTGCGCACCCATACCAGCCCCGTGCAGATCCGCCACATGGAGGCGCATGGCGCCCCCTGCCGCGTGATCGCGCCGGGCCGCGTCTACCGCGCCGACTACGACCAGACCCATACGCCGATGTTCCACCAGGTCGAGGGGCTGGCCATCGACCGCGACATCTCGATGGCGAACCTGAAATGGGTGCTCGAGGAATTCGTGAAGGCGTATTTCGAGGTCGACCACGTCGAGCTGCGCTTCCGCGCCTCGCATTTCCCCTTCACCGAGCCTTCGGCCGAGGTCGACATCCAGTGTTCCTGGGAGGGCGGGGTGCTGAAAGTTGGCGAGGGCGACGACTGGCTCGAAATCCTCGGCTCCGGCATGGTGCACCCGCAAGTGTTGAAAAACTCGGGCGTGAACCCGGACGAATGGCAGGGCTTTGCCTTCGGTATGGGGATCGACCGGATCGCGATGCTGAAATACGGCATCCCCGACCTGCGCGCCTTCTTCGACTCTGACCTGCGCTGGCTGCGGCACTACGGGTTCGCGGCGCTGGACGTGCCGACGACGGCGGCGGGCCTGTCGCGCTAGGTAGGATGCGCCAGTCGCTTGGACCAAGCGCGCTGGCGACTGTGACCGCGATGCTTGTGGTGGTCGCTCTCGGCCTGCCACTCGGGTTCAAGTGCGGTATTATCGTCTATGATCCTGTGGCGTTGCCTTGGTTGCGCTACGCCACGATCCTGATCGCCCCGGCGTTGGTCGAAGAGCTGATCTTTCGCGCCCCACTTTTGTGGGTGCGGAGAGAACGGCTGCTGCCCTTGGGCGCGGTCTTGTTGGCGGGCTATGTATTGCAACACGCAGCGACGGCCTGGCTCATCTGGCCGGACGCCCGCGTGTTTTTCTGGGACCCGTGTTTCCTTCTGCTGACCGCCTGGCTTGGACTGGTGAACATGGTGCTTGTGGTGGCCACTGGGCGAGTCATGCCTGCGGTGATTGTGCATTGGTTGGCCGTCACGGGTTGGATGCGGTTCCTCGGGGGCGAAGACGCGATTTCCAGAAACCTCCCCTTCGGATAGTGAGAGCACCGTGGTGTGGCGGGAATGTCCCCCTGTCCCCGCGCGGGATTCCATGACACTCTGCGCAGGCACACAACCCCGGAGACAGCCCATGTTCCGCGCCCTCTCTCTCGCCGTCCTTCTTGCAACACCCGCCCTCGGTGACGAGGTCTGGGACAGCGCGCAAGGTCCTGTCGTCTACGAAGAGGACACTGGCGGCGCGGCTGTCCTGTCCTTCACGCATCCGAACGGCTATCCGGCCATGCTGGTCATCCCGGGACTGGCCGGCAACTACCAGGACCGCTCCGTGCACCGGGCCTTCTGGGTCGGGCAGGGGCCGGGCACCTGCTTTGCCGCCATGAGCCTCGGGGGCCAGCCCAGCCATGACTGGGGCGAGGCGCTCATCAGTTTCGACAGGCCCGCCTTTCCGACCTCCTTCACCCTCTCGTTGGGTGACTGCTTTGGCCCGATGACCACATCCTTCCGGGCGCTCGCACGCTGACATGGCGCTCTTTACCCACGAAAATCGCCAGCGCAGCGCCGACACGCGCCGCGTCTATGCAGCCTTCGAGATTGCCCATACCACCGTCGATTTCATCGCCGCCTTCTGTTTCCTGATCGGCTCGATCCTGTTCTTCTGGCCAGCCTTGGAGACGCAGGCGATCTGGCTCTTCGTCATCGGATCGGTCTTCTTCGCGCTGAAACCGACCCTGCGGCTGGTTCGGGAATTGAGGCTGGCGGCAATGGGCGACGCCGAGGTCCTGGCGGAGCGCTATCGCGATTGACGCTTGCCGGCCGGGCATGGCAGGCGGGACCAAAGGGGAGGTGCATGATGTCCGGAACGCTCACCGTCGGCGCCGCGCAGTTCGGCAGCCGGATCGGCGATCTCGACGCCAATTTCGAGGAACATCACCGCTGGGTGAGCCAGGCCAGGGGGCTGGACCTTCTGGTTTTCCCCGAACTCAGCCTAGTTGGTCACTACGGGGCCGAAAACCTGCTGGACGTGACGATGAAACGGCACGACCCGCGCCTGATCGAGCTCAGTCGCGCGGCGGGGGACACGATCCTGATCGTCGGTTTCGTCGAGGAAGGCCCGGCGGCACAGTTCTACAACGCGGCGGGCGTCTACAAGAACGGCAAGCTGATCTACATCCATCGCAAGATCAATCTCCCCTCCTATGGCAAGCTGATCGAGACGAAATACTACGCCCAGGGCCGCTTCGTGGACACGCAGGAGATCACCGAGGACTGGCGCCTTGGCCTGCTGATCTGCGCCGATCTCTGGAACCCGGCACTGGTGCATCTTGCCTTCCTGCATGGCGCGACGCTGCTGGTTTCGCCGATCTCCAGCGGGGTCGAGGCGGTGGGAGAGGCGTTCGACAACCCCTCGGGCTGGACGGCCACGCTGCATTTCTACTCGATGATGTATGGCGCGCCCTCGATCATGGTGAACCGGACCGGGCCGGAAGAGGATCTGAATTTCTGGGGTGGCTCGCGGATCCTCGACCCCTTCGGCCATCCTCTTGCCATCGCCGGACAGGACCCGGAGCTGATCACCGCCGAGCTTGATTATGGCCAGGTGCGCCGCGCCCGCGCCCTTCTGCCCACCGTGCGGGACAGCAACATCGGCCTGGTCGAACGCGAAATGAACCGCCTGAACGACAGATTGGGCGTTCCCGACATCATCCGCGACGACGACTAAGCCGCGCCGGGCCATCCTGGCTGGCGGGCCTCGCTGGGCGCGCGCCCATGTTTCTTTGGGCTGAAAATACCTCCGGGGGCGAAGGCCGCAGGCCGAGGGGGCAGAGCCCCCTTTTGCCTGCGGTTTCAGCTGGCGGACCGCCCCCCTCTTTCCTCCCATCACCCGATCCGCTAAGGACGGCGCGACGTGACGCATTTGCGGGGCATGAAGCGATGAAATTCACCCTCTCCTGGCTCAAGGAACACCTCGACACCGAAGCATCGGTCGACGAGATCTCCGAGGCGCTGACCGATCTCGGCCTCGAGGTCGAAGAGGTCGTCGATCCGGCGAAATCGCTTTCCGCCTTTACGCTGGCAAAGGTGCAGGAGGCTGAACAGCATCCCGACGCCGACCGCCTCCGCGTCTGCAAGGTGGAAACCGATGAAGGCCTGAAACAGATCGTCTGCGGCGCGCCCAACGCACGCGCCGGGATCACCGTGGTGCTGGCCAAGCCGGGCGACTACGTCCCGGGCATCGACGTGACGCTGTCGGTGGGCAACATCCGGGGGGTCGAAAGCCACGGCATGATGGCCTCCGAGCGCGAGCTGGAACTCAGCGACGAACACACCGGCATCATCGAGTTGCCCTCTGGCGAGGTCGGCCAGAAATTTACCGACTGGCTGGCACAGAACGACCCGGCCAAGGTCGATCCGGTGATCGAGATCGCCATCACGCCAAACCGGCAGGACGCACTGGGCGTGCACGGCATCGCGCGCGACCTGGCGGCGCGCGGTCTCGGTACGCTCAAGCCGCTGAAGGTGGAAAAGGTCGCGGGCCAGTTCCCCTGTCCGATCAGCGTCACCATCGACGCGGACACGCAAGGCGAGGGCGGCTGCCACATCTTCGCCGGGCGCCTGATCCGGGGCGTGAAGAACGGCCCGTCGCCGGCCTGGCTGCAGGACCGTCTGCGTGCCATCGGGCTGCGCCCGCGCTCCATCCTGGTGGACATCACCAACTTCTTCACCTTCGACCGCAACCGCCCGCTGCACGTCTTTGATGCGGACAAGGTCAAGGGCGAGACGCTGCGCATCCATCGCGCGAAACAGGGCGACACACTGGTGGGCCTGGACGAAAAGACCTATGCCTTCTCGGACGGTCAGGTGGTGATTTCCGACGCCGAGAGCATCGAGTCCATCGGTGGCATCATGGGCGGGCTGGAAACCGGCTGTACCGAAGAGACGACCAACGTCTTCCTCGAGGCCGCCGTCTGGGACCGCATCCAGATCGCGCACACGGGCCGCGCGCTCAAGATCAACTCCGACGCGCGCTATCGCAACGAACGCGGCATCGACCCCGAGTATGACCTGCAGGCGATGGAGGATGCGGCACAGATGATCCTCGATCTCTGCGGCGGCGAGGCCTCCGAGCTTGTCGTTGCGGGCGAGGTGCCGGACACCGCGCGCGCCTACAGGCTGGACACGGACCGCGTCATCTCTCTGGTGGGGATGGAGATCCCTGCCGAGGAACAGCGCCGCACGCTGGAGGCGCTGGGGTTCCGCATGGAAGGCGACATGGCGCATGTGCCGTCCTGGCGTCCCGACGTGCTGGGCGAGGCCGATCTTGTCGAGGAGGTGGCGCGCGTCGCCTCGTTGACCAAGCTGGAGGGCAAGCCGCTGCCGCGCCTCAGCGATGGCGTGACCCGTCCCGTCCTGTCGCCGATGCAACTGCGTGAGCGCAGCGCGCGGCGGACCGTGGCTGCGCTGGGCTACAATGAATGCGTGACCTATACCTTCATCGACCAGGCGGCGGCGGCGCTGTTTGGCGGCGGTGACGATGCGCATATGCTCGCCAACCCGATCAGCTCCGAGATGAGCCACATGCGGCCCGCCCTGATGCCGGGCCTCTTGCAGGCAGCGGCGCGCAACCAGGCGCGGGGCTTCATGGACCAGGCGCTGTTCGAGGTCGGCCATGCCTTCCACGGCGGCGAGCCGGGCGAACAGCATGTGCAGGTCACCGGCCTGCTGGTGGGGCGCAGCGGGCCCAAGGACGTGCACGGTGCCTCGCGGCCCGTGGATCTGTATGACGCCAAGGCCGATGCCGAGGCGGTGCTGGCCGCGATGGGCGCACCTGCCAAGATGCAGATCCTGCGCGGGGCGCGGGAATGGTGGCACCCCGGGCGGCATGGCAAGTTCTGCCTTGGCCCCAAGAAGGTGCTGGGCGTCTTCGGAGAGCTGCACCCAAAGGTTCTGGCCGCGCTGGACGTCAAGGGACCGGCGGTGGGATTCACGCTCTGGCCGCAAGAGGTGCCGATGCCGCGCAAGAGCGGCGCGACACGGCCCGCGCTGGTGCTGAACGATCTGCAGGCGGTCGAGCGCGACTTTGCCTTTGTCGTGGACGCGGATGTCGAGGCGCTGACGCTGGTCAATGCGGCGCAGGGCGCGGACAAGGCGCTGATCGACGAGGTGCGCGTCTTTGACGAGTTCATCGGCGGCAGCCTTGGCGAGGGCAAGAAGTCTCTCGCCATCACCGTGCGCCTTCAGCCCACGGACAAGACGCTGAAGGAAAAGGACATCGAGGCGGTCGCCGCCAAGATCGTCGAGAAGGTGACCAAGGCCACCGGCGGCACGCTGCGCGGCTGAGGCCCGCCTGCACCAAGCTGATCTGCGCGGGGTTCGCGCGGGTCAGCCTGTCTTCTGACCGGTGCGGCGGAGGCGCCGTTCCCGGTAGAGGATCATCAGGCCGGCAAAGACGATCAGCAGCGCTCCGGGCAACAGATCGTCGATTGGCGCCTCGTCGAAGAACAACCAGCCCAAGCCAAAGGCGATGGGTATCCCCAGATAGCTGAAAGGCGCCAGGTTACTGGGTTCGGTCATCCGGTAGGCCACGACGAGGCACAGCACCGCCGTGCCGCCGAAAAGCCCCATCAACACGATAAGCCCCAGGTCCTGCAGGTTAGCCACCGGGGTGAACCCTCCAACCGACAGGGCCAGCGTCAGCGATCCCAGCACCGCGACGGCCGAGGAATGCAGGTTGAACAGGGGGGGCGGGACCTCTGGATCGATCAGGCGCGCGGAAACGCCGGAAAACCCATAAAGCGCCGCCGCGCCGAACGGCAGCAGCATGCGCCATGAAAAACCGGCGGTGCCCGGCTGCATGATCATCATGACGCCGACAAAGCCCAGGGCGACCGCGGACCATCGGATCAGGCCGACACGTTCGCCCAGAAGCGGGACGGAAAGGGCAGTCGTGAACAGCGCGGTGGAATAGGAAATCGTGGTTGTGGTGGCAAAAGCCATAAGGCCAAGCGACAGGTAGAACAGGTACTGCGCAAAAGTGACGGCTACGCCCCGTGCCATTGCAAGCTGCCATTGGCGAATGCCCAGCCGTCGACCTCCGTTTCGCCAGGTGCTGTTCATCCACAGGACGATCGCGCTGGGCAGCAGGCCAAAGATGTTTCGGTAGGCCGAGAGTTCTGCCGCGCCGTAGTGGGGTGACAATCGCTTGATGAGAAGGCCCATCAGGTCGAACAGGACGATGGCCACGATGCTGACAATAACGGCAAGAACCACTTTGTCCGGCCTGGCTGACATGCCGCCTCTTTCGCGATGATCCCTGCCAGCCAAGGATCACGTTTCAGCGGTATAGTCGACCATCTTGCCCCCGCGCGCAGTCTTTTGCGGCACGGGGGCAAGGCGGCGAAACGTCAGTTCTTGCCCGCGCCCATGCCGCGGCCAAAATCGGCGGTGGTCACGACGCCGTCTTTGTCGCCGTCCAGCCAGGCGATCCAGTCGGCGGCGGTGCCTGTGAATTCCTCCAGGCTGACCTTTCCATCGCCATCGACATCGTTGCGTTCCAGCAGCATGCCGTCGGCGGCGCGTTTCATGGCTCCCCGGCCGTGGTTGCCCTGCGCGGCCATATCGGCCTCGCGCGCCTTGTCGAACAGGACATATTCCTCGGCGTCGAGAAAGCCGTCCTCGTTCGCGTCGAAGGCGGCAAAGACATTGGCGCGGCGCTCGGCGGCCTCTTTGGCCGTGACCTTGCCATCCCCGTCCAGATCCCAGTTCTCGACGAAATGGGCGCCGGGCCGCCCCTGCTGGGCAAGGAGGGGCGCGGTGGGAAGGGCAAGTGCTAGGGCAAGAGCAAGGTATCTGGTCATCGGATCCATCCGTTGTCTGAAATTGCATTCATATAACGATGGCAGAATGTGTTTCCGTCGCGGCAGGCTGCCGCAGCCCGTCTCAGGTGCCGGCGGACACCTCGTCAAAGGCGGCAAGGGCTTTGGAGGCATACATCAGGCCCGGTCCGCCCGACATCTGGATGGCGGTGCCGAGGGCCTCGACCATTTCCTCGCGCGTGACGCCGGCGCGGTGGCAGGCACCGACATGGCTGGTGATGCAATCCTCGCAGCGCAGCGCCACGGCGATGCCAAGCGCGATCAGTTCCTTTTCCTTGTGGCTCAGCACGCCGTCCGCGCTGGCCGCCTTTTCCATCGTGACGAAACCGGCAAAGGTGTCGGGGATCGCCTTGCGCAGGTTGCGCAGGTTGTTGCGGGTTTCGGCGAATTTCTCGGTAAAGGACATATTGATCTCCTGGGATGTGTTTGGCTCCCAAGAGCATGCCGCGTTGCAGCGGTCCTTGATCCGGATCATGTGGTGTCAAACGCAAAAGGCCCCGCCATGTGACGAGGCCTTTGTCTCCGGGACCGGGCGCCGGTCAGGCCAGCAGGCGACGCGCAATCACCTGTGCCTGGATCTCGGCGGCACCCTCGAAGATGTTCAGGATGCGGGCGTCGCACAGGATGCGGCTGACCGTATATTCCAGCGCGAAACCGTTGCCGCCGTGGATCTGCAGCGCATTGTCCGCATTGGCCCAGGCCACGCGGGCACCCAGCAGCTTTGCCATGCCGGCCTCGAGGTCGCAGCGCCGACCGTGGTCCTTTTCCCAGGCCGAGAAATAGGTCAACTGGCGGGCGATCATAACTTCCACTGCCATCATCGCCAGCTTGCCCGAGACGCGGGGGAAGTTGATCAGCGACTTGCCAAACTGCTTGCGGTCGATGGCATATTGCATGCCGACGTCCAGTGCCGCCTGCGCCACGCCGATGGCACGCGCGGCGGTCTGGATGCGGGCAGATTCGAACGTTTCCATCAGCTGCTTGAAGCCGTTGCCTTCTTCGCCGCCAAGGAGGTTCTCTCCCTTGACCTTGAAGTCGTCGAAGCCAAGCTCGTACTCTTTCATGCCGCGATAGCCCAGCACTTCGATCTCGCCGCCGGTCATGCCCTCGGTGGGGAAGGGGTCTTCGTCGGTGCCGGGGATCTTCTCGGCCAGGAACATCGACAGGCCCTTGTAGTTGTCCGTCGACGGATCGGTCCGCGCCAGCAGAGTCATCACATGGGTCCGCGCCGCATGGGTGATCCAGGTCTTGTTGCCGGTGACGCTGTAATCGCCGTTCTCGTCCTTGACCGCGCGCGTCCGCAGCGAGCCCAGGTCGGAGCCGGTGTTGGGTTCGGTGAAGACCGCGGTCGGCAGGGTTTCACCGCTGGCAAAGCGCGGAAGCCATTTCTGCTTCTGCTCCTCTGTACCGCCCGCGATCACCAGTTCTGCGGCAATCTCGGACCGCGTGCCCAGGGATCCGACACCTATGTACCCGCGCGAGAGTTCCTCGGAGACCACGCACATGGAGGCCTTGGACAGTCCCAGGCCGCCGTATTCCTCGGGGATGGTCAGGCCGAAGACACCCATTTCCGCCAGCTCCTCGATGATTTCCATCGGGATCAGCTCATCCTTGAGGTGCCATTCATGTGCGTAGGGTTCGACCTTTTCCACGGCATACCGGCGGAACTGGTCGCGGATCATCTCCAGCTCTTCGTCCAGCCCGGTGCGGCCATGCGTGACCTCGGCCTGGCGTTCTTCCATCAGCTGCACAAGGCGGGTGCGGGCGCCGGGGTTGTTGCCGTGCTGCATGAGGTGTTCGACCTGGTCGGTCAGCATGGCGCGGCGTTCGTCCTGGTTCAGGCCCATGTCCGCAAGGCGCACGATCTCGCCCTGGTTCATCTGGATGCCGCCGTGGATCTGCGAGAGGTACTCGCCGAAGGCGATCTGGTGGATCAGCTGTTCGACCTCGCCAAAGGTGCCTTCGCTTTCCAGGCGCTTGGCCCAGGCCTGCATCTGGCGCAGAGATTCGACGTAGGTTGCCAGCCAGGCCAGCCCGTGAGCGGCAAACTGGTTCTGTTCGACCAGCGCGCCGGACACGCGGCCATCGGCCACCACCGTTTCCCGAACATGGGTGCGGGCGGTTTCCAGGATGCCTTCGATCGGGGCGATCGAGTCTCCGGTCAGGGTCAGAAGATCGGGCAGAATCACGCTGCCAAGGCTCAGGTCTTGTCCGTCATGCGCCATTCAACAGGTCCTCTCTCTTTGTCGCCGAGCGGGCTGGCGGGGCCACCCCATTGCGCGTATAGTGAAACATGCGTTCCAGAATTTAGGGTCAGCATACATCTTCTCGACGGTCCTAGCTACTTTGCAGGTGCAGCGCAACAAAAATGCCTGAGGTGCGGCGGTATTGTTCATTTGTTGCGCGCTGATGAATCCGCGTGCGGTCGCGGCAGGACATGCTAAGAGGCCGTCATGCCCGGAATTCTTGCTGACCTGACCCCGCTTACGGTGCTTCTTGCCCTGGGAATTGCTTCGCTTGCCGGAGTGATCAAGGGGCTGGTCGGTTTTGCAATGCCGATGATTCTCGTTTCCGGCCTTGGCAGTCTCGTGGCGCCGGAACTGGCCCTGGCGGGCTTGATCCTGCCGACGCTGGTGACAAACGGTTTCCAGGCGCTGGCGCAGGGGCCAAGTGCAGCCATCCAATCCGTGCGCCGGTTCCGGGTCTTCCTGGCCGTTGCCTGCGTGATGCTGCTGCTGTCCGCGCAACTGGTGGCAGTGCTGCCGGCGCAGGTCCTTTTGCTGATGATCGGCGCACCGATCACCCTTTTCGCGGTCCTGCAGCTTGCTGGCTGGCAACCGCGCGTCGCAAGCGAAGGGCACCGGGGGCTGGAAATCGGGATCGGGGTATTCGCCGGCTTCATTGGCGGGTTCTCGGGCGTCTGGGGGCCGCCGACAGTCGCCTACCTGACGGCGATGGGCACCGAAAAGCGCGAACAGATGCGCGTACAGGGCGTGATCTACGGGCTGGGCGCGGTGGCGCTGACGCTGGCGCACATCGGGTCAGGCGTGCTGAACGCGGCGACGGTCTGGCTGTCGCTGGCGCTGGTGCCACCGGCACTGGCCGGCATGTGGATTGGGTCGCGGGTTCAGAACCGGATCGACCAGCGCGCTTTTCGTCGGGCAACCCTGCTGGTCCTGCTGGTAGCGGGCTTGAACCTGGTGCGTCGCGCCTTAATCTGACGTCCATGACCCAGCAGGATTGGCCCGCGCATGTGACGCGGCTTGTCGACGAGGAATTGGCGGACTTTGCGGTGGCAAGCCGGGGGGACCGGCTGCTGCTTGAGGATTTCGCGCGGATGCGCGTGCGCCGCCCGCGTCCCATCACCGTCAATTTCAGCGGTGGCTTGACCGACACCTGTTACAGCGTCACCCGTTCGAACGGGGCCTATTCGGTGCTCTTCCTGCCGAAGGCGGGGTATTTCAGTCTGTGTGTCGACAGTGATTTCGGACCGCTGGACATCGGTGTTCACGGGCCCGCGCTGGGCTGCTTCGCCTCGGTCTGAGGGCGCTTCGTCGTCTGACTGGAGGGGGATGGTGGAGCCTAGGGGGATCGAACCCCTGACCTCTACAATGCCATTGTAGCGCTCTCCCAGCTGAGCTAAGGCCCCATTCCCGGGCGACGCCAGCGGCGCCGTGCGCGGGTGATTACGCCCTGCTGCCGATGGGATCAAGCGGAAAATTGCGGCGGAGAGAGAATTTCCTGGTGGAGCTTGGGGAGAGACCCACGCGGCGGAGGAAACAAAGAAAAACGCCGGTCGGAGAAACCGACCGGCGTTGCCGTGTTCTGCGCTGGTGACCAGCGATCAGGAGTCGTCGTCTTCGTTCGAGACGTCCGTGATATCGTCCAGGGAAACGTTGTCGTCGTCCTCATCCTCGAGAACATCGTCGTCGTCGAGATCGACGTTGACGTCATCGTCGTCGATCAGGTCGACTTCTTCCTCGGACTCCTTGGCCTTGGACTTGTTGGCCGCATCCGCCGAATCCGCAGCTATCATGCTCCGTTTGCCGGTTTCGAGGTTGACCACCTCGCCGGTGTAGGGGCTGACGATCGGGTCGCGGTTCAGGTCGTAGAAACGCTTGCCAGTGGTGGGGCAGACACGCTTGGTGCCCCATTCTTCCTTGGGCATGGGTGATCCCCTTCAACTCTCAGTGTCTGTCGACAATCCACGCCCCCTGCCATATCAGGTGAGGGATGTCAAAAGCTTTGACAGCAAGCAGCGGGGCAGGGGGCATATGGGGCAAATCACCTTGGCTGGCAACCCTCCGGTTGCGGTTGTCCTGCGGCGGTCGGCGCGGGCCCGCCGCCTGTCCCTGCGAATCTCGCAGCTGGACGGGCGGGTCACGCTGACCCTGCCGCAAAAGGTGCCCGAGGCCGAGGGGCTTGCCTTTCTGCGCGCCAAGGAAAGCTGGCTGCGCGGGCACCTCGCCGGTGTGTCGGGGTCGGTGACCGTCGGCCCGGGCGCGCGCGTGCCTGTCGAAGGCGTCCTGCACGAGGTGCGCGGCGGCAGCGGTCGCCAGGTGCGACAATCAGATGGCGTGTTGCTGGTGCCCGGCCCCGAGGAGCGGATGGCGGCGCGACTGAAGGGCTGGCTGCGGACACGGGCGCGCGACCGTCTGGCAGAGGCCTCTGACCGCTATTCGGCTCGGCTCGGGCGGGGGTACAGCCGGCTGACGCTACGGGATACGCGTTCGCGCTGGGGCAGCTGCACCCATGATGGTGGCCTGATGTATTCCTGGCGGCTGATCCTGGGCCACCCCGAGGTGCTGGATTATGTCGCCGCGCATGAGGTGGCGCACCTGCGGCACATGGATCATTCCCCGGCCTTCTGGCGGCAGGTCGAGGCGCTTTATGGCGACTGGCGCAGTCCCCGAAAGTGGCTGAAGGAACACGGAGCAGAGCTGCACCGATACCAGTTCGACTGACCGCTTGATGCCGCGTGGGCAGCCCGGTTAGGCGCGGCGCAGCAACTTGCGCGGGTCGACCTGTGACGCGGCGGTGCACAGGCGCTGACCGGCCCGGAACCGCTCCTTTGCCTGGGCGGAGACGAAGCTGGCCCACAGTGTTTCACGTCGTTCGTATAGAGGCGGCTCTTGCCGGGGCTGTGCGGCGGCCTTCGGTGCCGCCTCGCGCTGGGCTTGCGATGGCTGACCGGCCTGCGCGCTGTCGCCGTGGGGCCCCTGTGTCTGCGCGTTGCGCCGACGCGCACGCCAACCTTTTTCGTCGCGCCGCTCCCGCGCCTCACGCTCTTTCATGATCCGCAACTTTTCGGGATTGTGCCAACGCAGGGCGTCATAGGCGTTGTTCAATTCGGCAAGCATGCGTGTACCTTCCTCGAGATCGCCTCCGGTGACATCCGGATGGTTCGCCTTGACCAGCCTGATCCATGCCCGCCGGATGGTGGCAAAATCGTCCTCGGGCGTGACTCCAAGCGTCTTGTAGGCGGACATCGGTGCGGTACGGGTCATGACAAACTCTCTAGCGGTGCGTGGTACAGTCCAGGGCCCGCCCCCGGAACCGTCGGAAAAATCTTAAATTGAAGATAACTTTGATTCACATCCGCCGTGTAGCCCGTTTCGCCTGCAAGGGTTAACGCGGGCACACCGACGGCTGCGGGCCATTGACCGGCGTCGAAAACGTGATCACAAAAGAGCCATGCAAGCCGCACCCAAACCAGAGATCGCCGCCTCCGCCCATGACCGCGTGTATCGCGGGCTGCGCACACGGATCATGCACGGGCAGATGGCGCCGGGTCAGGCGCTGACCCTGCGCGGTATCGGCCGGGAATTCGATGTCTCGATGACCCCGGCGCGCGAGGCCGTGAACCGTCTGGTGGCCGAGGGGGCGCTGACCATGTCCTCGTCCGGGCGGGTGTCCACGCCCGAACTTTCGAACGAACGGATCGAGGAGCTGGCCGCCCTGCGTGCCCTGATCGAGGTCGAGCTGGCCTCGCGCGCCTTGCCGCGCGCGCATATCGCGCTGATCGACCGGCTGCAGACCATCAATGCCACCATTGCCGACGTCGTTTCGAACCGAGATTCGGTAGGCTATATCCGCACCAACCTGGAGTTTCACCGTACGCTTTACCTGCGGGCCCAGGCGCCAGCGATGCTGGCGATGGCGGAAACCGTCTGGTTGCAACTGGGGCCGACGATGCGGGCGCTTTACGGTCGGTTGCGGCGGTCGGAACCGCCACAGTATCACCGCCTGATCATCGCGGCGCTCAAGGCGGGCGACGAGCCGGGTCTGCGGCTGGCGGTACGCTCGGACGTGACGCAAGGGTTGCGAATGCTGGCGGGCTGAAACGCGCCCCATTGGCAGGCTTGCCGCGATGCGGCATGAAAGACTCATGGAATTTGGACCGGTCTTCATCGCGCTGGGCGTCTTGTTCCTGGCGGGGCTTGCGGCTGACGCACTCGGCCGGCGCACGCGCGTGCCCGGCGTGACCTTGCTGCTGGTCATCGGCGTGCTGATCGGGTCGTCCGGACTGGCGCTGCTGCCAGAGGCGGCGATTCTCTGGTACGAGCCGCTGTCGATCGTAGCCTTGACGATGGTGGCCTTTCTGCTGGGGTCGTCGTTGCGCCGCGACAAGGTAGCGGCGCACGGGCGGGCGATCCTGACGGTCTCCGTTGCGGTGGTGCTGGCGACGATGGTGGTCGTGGCCGCGGGCCTCTGGCTGGCGGGTCTGCCGCCAGAGCTGGCAATCCTGATCGGCGCAGTGGCCACGGCGACCGACCCGGCGGCCACGCAGGAAACCCTGCGCGAGGCTGGGGGCGAGGGCGATTTTGCCGATACCTTGCGCGGCATCGTCGCCATCGACGACGCCTGGGGGATGATGGTATTTGCCCTGGCGGTAGTGGCCGCGCAGGCCGTCGCCATTGGTGATTTTGATCCCGGGTTGTTGCTCGTCGCCCTATGGGAGGTTGGCGGCGCGCTGGTGCTTGGCCTGGTCATCGGCTTGCCCGGTGCCGTTCTGACCGGGCGCCTGCGCCCGGGCGAGCCGACGCGGATCGAGGCGCTGGGCCTTGTCTTCCTGACCGCCGGGCTGGCGCTCTGGCTGGAGGTGTCGTTTCTGTTGGCGGGCATGGCGGCGGGGGCGGTGATCGCCAACCGTGCGCAACACCACGAACGCGCCTTCCACGAGATCGAGATGGTCGAGCGTCCTTTCCTGATCCTCTTTTTCCTGCTGGCCGGGGCGTCGATGCAGTTGGACGCACTCTCTGCTGTTGGCTGGATCGGGTTGGGCTATGTGACCCTGCGGATCCTGGGACGCCTTGCCGGGGGATGGCTGGGCGGCCTGTTCGGCGGGCTGACACGCGCGGAACGCCGCTGGATCGGCCCGGCATTGCTGCCGCAGGCCGGTGTCGCGGTGGGCATGGCCCTGGTCGCCGCGGCAGAAATGCCGGCGGTCGGGGACATCCTGCTGACCCTGACCATCGGAACCACAGTGGTCTTCGAACTGATCGGCCCGGTGGTCACGCTCTTGGCCGTGCGCGCTGTGCGCAAGGCGGATGGCGGGGCCTGACGCCCGCCCGGCTTCAGGCCATCGCCGCGGTCAGGGCGGTGTCCATCAGCCCCTTGATCGACGCGCGCGAGGTCTGCGCGACGATCCGCCCCAGTTCCGCCTGCCCCTTCAGGACAACCAGCGTGGACCGACGCGGGATTTTCAGCGAGCGGGCCAGTTCAGAGCGGCCATGTTCATCCCAGTCCACGTCGATGAAGGTGATCTGCGCCTCGTAGTCCGGGTTTTCCGACTTAAGGGCATTGATGACACGTTCCTGCGCGGCGCAGGTCGAACACCAGCTGGCCTTGAAATCCAGAAAGACGGTCTCGCCCTTGTCCAGGTGCGTGGTCACGAGGCCGGGCTTGTAGGCCAGCGGTGCCGCACGGGCGGCGAGGGGCAGGGCGAGGGCCGTTCCGGCGGTCAGGGTCAGAAAGCGGCGGCGATCCATGAGAAGGCTCCTTTGTGGGTCCGTGTCTTGGGGTTGGGGTCAGAGGGAAACGGAAAGGTCGATCAACCAGGGCGGCAAGACGCCGATGAGCCAGGCCTCGACCAGGTGATGAAGGTTGAAGAAAAGCGCCAGCCCCACGGCCACGAAGGTCGCGCCCAGGATCGGGCGCGCACGGACCGCAAGGGCGCGCAACTGGCTGTTGTAGCGGCCGACCGCGCCGCGCGTGCCATAGGCCAGTCCCAGGATCAGGGTCGAAACGCCAAGTGCAAAGAACAGCATGATCAGCGCGGCCCAGCCAAGATCCTGGCCCTGGCTGGCCAGGGAAATGGCACCGCCCAGCGTCGGGCCGATGCAGGGGCTCCAGACGGCGCCCAGCAGAACCCCGCCCAGGAATTGCCCGCGCAATGCGCCCCGGTCAATTTGGTCCATCTGCGCATCGGCACGGGCCGACAGGCCGGCGGTGGCCGTCTCAAGCACGCCTGCCGCCTGCGGCAGCAACAGTGCCAGGCCGAAGAATACCATCAGCACGACGCCAAACCGGGACACCGTGTCGACGCCGATTCCCAGCGCATGGCCAAAGGCCGTGACCCCGACGCCCAGCACCACGAAGGACAGGCTGAGCCCTGCCGCCATGACCAGCGGGCCAGCTCGGCTGGCCTGCAGGGCGGTGGCGATGACGATAGGCAGCACCGGCACCACGCAGGGATTGATCAGGGTCAGCAGCCCGGCCCCGTATGCGAATAGCAGCTCCATACCAAGGATAGTGCCGGGACGCAGGCGCCCCTGTCACCCGACAAAGCCCTGACGCATCGTCACGAGCGCGTGCAAATTGTTTCGGGGCCGCGCTCAGCGCGGCATCCAGTTCCGCCGCGGGCATGCTGTCATGCCCTTCCAGAAGCTCCTGCGTGTCGTTCAGTGCATCCAGAGCGATCTCGACCGAGCCGCCTGTGGTGAGCACCGAATAGAGCTGGCCGACGCCAGCCACCGCCAGTCCGCCGACGCAGGAGACCCCGCCCGCACCCGTCAGGGCCGCGGGACAACCATAAAGCGTCAGCGCCGCGCCAACCGCGTTCAGGGTGGAACTGATCGCCAAGTTGCGCGCTTCGCCGGTCTTGGCGTCGCGCAACCGCGTCTCGGCCCGGGCCAACTTGTCGGCCAGCACAGCGCGCTGGGCCTGCCAGGCGCTCAGGCTCTGGAAGTCGGCGGCCTTGATGCGGCTCTCGTTGTCGACGAACAGCGCCTCGCGATAGCGTTCGCCGGCAACGCAACTCCAGCCGCTGTACAGGCCGGGGACCGGAGTCGCGGGCAGCGATTTGGCCGGGTCGACGTTGTAGCCCTGAAGACAGCTTTGCGCAGAAACAGGCGCCGCGGCTGCAATTCCCAGGGCAACGGCAAAGGCTGAGGTTCAGGCCGCCAGGCCCTTGGACCCCATGTTCAGGAACTTGTCGCGGCGGGCGCGGATCAGGTCTTCGCGCGACATGCCGTCGAGATCGCCCAAAAGGCCGCCGATCGCGCTGCGCACGGCGGCGATGGAGGCCTCGCTGTCGCGGTGCGCGCCGCCCAGCGGTTCGGGGATCACCCGGTCGCAGACGCCAAGCTGGTAGAGATCCTGCGCGGTCAGGCGCAGGGCCTCGGCGGCTTCGCGCATCTTGTCGGAATCCTTCCACAGGATCGAGGCACAGCCCTCGGGCGAGATCACCGAGTAGACCGCGTGTTCCAGCATCGCGACCCGGTTGGCGGTGGCAAAGGCCACAGCACCGCCGGATCCACCTTCGCCGATCACGACGGAGACCAGCGGCACGCCGATCTGCAGGCATTTCTCGGTCGACCGGGCGATGGCTTCCGACTGGCCGCGTTCCTCGGCCCCCTTGCCGGGGTAGGCGCCGGGCGTGTCGATCAGCGTGACCACCGGCAGGCCGAACTTGTCGGCCATCTCCATCAGGCGCATCGCCTTGCGATAGCCTTCGGGCCGGGCCATGCCAAAGTTGCGGGTGATCCGCGAACTGGTGTCGTTGCCCTTTTCATGGCCGATCACCACCACCGGACGATCGTCCAGACGGGCCAGGCCACCCATGACCGCGTGGTCGTCGGCAAAGCCGCGGTCGCCGGCCAGCGGCGTGAACTCCGTGAACAGCGCCTCGACATAGTCCTTGCAATGCGGCCGGTCGGGGTGGCGGGCGACCTGGCATTTCCGCCAGGGCGTCAGCTTGGCATAGAGATCCTTGAGCAGTGTCTCGGCCTTGCGGTCGAGCGCGGCAGCCTCTGCCGCCACGTCCATTTCCTCGTTGTCACGCGCCATGCGGCGCAGTTCTTCGGCCTTGCCTTCGATTTCGGCCAGGGGTTTTTCGAAGTCGAGGTAATGCGTCATCCGGGTCTCCTTGCAGGGCGCTATATGGCCTCGCCGCGCGCGGGATGCAATAAAGCAAGATTTGTCGCAGCGGGCCGGTCTATGGTCCCGGCAGACAGAGGACACCCGTGATGACCCGACAGGACCACCCCGCTGCCACATATGAGGCCCGCATCCGCAGGGTCATGCGCCATATCGTCGACAGGCCCGACGGCGACCTTTCGCTGGACGCGCTGGCGGATGTGGCGGCGATGTCGCGGTTTCACTTTCACCGGGTCTACGCCGCGATGACCGGCGAAACCGTGGCGCAGGCCGTGCGCCGGCTGCGCCTGCACCGCGCTGGCAAATGGCTGGTGCAGGGGGGTGACCCGGTAGAGGTAATCGCCGCCCGCGTGGGCTATGCCAATGCCCAGAGCTTCAACCGCGCCTTCAAGGCGCACTACGGCATCACGCCGCTGGCCTTCCGCGCCGCCGGACAGGCTGATCGCATGACCCTGACCCTGCGCAAAGGAGACGCTTCCATGTACCCTGTCGAAATCCGCAATTGCGCGCCCGCGCGTCTGGCGGCGCTACCGCACAAGGGGGACTATCACCAGATCGCCCGCGCCTTTACCGAACTGGCGGCGATTTTCTCAGCCAGGGGGCTGTGGCCACAGGCGCGCGGTATGGCCGCCATCTACTACGACTCGCCCGCGGACACGCCAGAGCCGGACCTGCGCAGCGCCGCGGGCATCCTGGTAGAGCAGGATTTTGCCATGCCCGAGGACCTGCAGGACATTCCCCTGCCGGACGGCGATCACCTCGTTCTGACCTTCAAGGGGGCTTATGCGGGTCTGCCGGCGGCCTGGGACCATGCCTATGGCGTGGCACTGCCCGACTCCGGTCGGATGCCTGCGGACAGCCCCTCGTTCGAGGTCTACTTGAACGATCCCACCGATACGCCGCCCGAGGCGCTGCTGACCGAAATCCATGTGCCCCTGCTGGGCTGACGTCAGCCGAACAGGACCGGCACCATCGCGGCCAGCAGGATCGCTGCCATGCTCCAGTTGAACAGGCGCAGCCGTCCGGGGTGATCCAGCCAGCGGCGCAGACCTGTGCCAAGCACCGTCCAAGTCACGGCCGAGGCGGTGCCGATCACGGCGTAGGTGCCAGAGACCCAGGCCACGGCGACAAGGTCGCGGCTGGCGGCATAAAGCGTGATCGCGCCCAAGGCCATCGACCAGGCCTTTGGGTTGACCCACTGAAAGGCCGCGGCCTGCAAAAAGCTGAGGGGGCGGGCATTGCTGCCCGCTTCGCCCGGCGCCGCCTGGTTGGCGATCTTCCATGCCAGCCAAAGCAGGTACACGACCGAGACGACCTTGAGCAGCGTGTTGGCAAAGGGCCAGATCTCGAAGACCTGCATCACGCCCAGTCCCACCGGCAGGATCATCAGCGGAAACCCGTAGGCGACACCCGCCAGGTGGGGCAGGGTACGGCGCAGGCCGAAGTTCGCCCCCGATGTCATCAGCATCAGGTTGTTCGGACCGGGAGAGAACACGGTGGCGGCGGCAAAGAGCGCGAGGGCAAGGAGCAGGTCAGGTGTCATGGCGCAATATTTGCGGAGAGGGCGCGCGATATGATTGCAAAATTCAGCGCATTCTGTCTATTTCTGCAATTGATGATCGAAATGGACGCCATTGACCGAAATATATTGCGAGAGCTTTCCGCCGACGGGCGGCTGAGCAACCTGGCCCTGGCCGAACGGGTGGGGCTGTCGCCATCGGCCTGCCTGCGCCGCACGCAGGCGCTGGAAAAGACCGGGGTGATCCGGGGCTATCGCGCGGTGCTCAGCGCCGAAAAGCGCGGTATCGGCTTTACCGCCTATATCACCGTCGGCTTGAACCAGCATACCAAGCCGTCGCAACTGGCCTTTGAACAGGCGATGGCGGCGGCGTCCCAGGTGCGCGAGTGTCACAACATCACCGGGCCGGTGGAATATCTGTTGCGGGTCGAGGTGGCGGACCTGACCGCCTACAAGCATTTCCATACCGACATCCTGGGGGCGTTGCCGCAGGTCCGCACGCTGACGTCCTATGTCGTCATGGGATCGCCCAAGGATGAGCGGGCTTGATCTGTCCCGCAGCATGTCGCGCTCTGGCGGGTCCCGCTAGGGAAAGGACGATCAGGGCAGAACGGGGCAGGGCATGCGGGTACTGATCCATCCGGGCTTTCACAAGACGGGCACCACCAGCCTGCAACGCGGGGCTGACGCACAGCGCGAAACCCTTGCGCCGCGCCTGCGTCTTGTCTTGCCGCATGATATAGAGCCGCTGAACTTCGCTGCGCGGCGTGTCTCCGTGGGGATCAATGCCAATCGCGTTGCGGCGTTTCGCGACGCGGTGGCCGGGTTCGCGCAGCGCGTCGACCCGGAAGATCCGCGCCCGCTGCTTGTCAGTTCGGAACACCTTTGCGGTCTGTTGCCGGGGCGGAAATCCGTCACCACCTATGCAACCGCGCCAGAGCTGCTGGGGCACATGGTCGAGGTCCTGGCACGTCAGGTGCCGGACCTTTCGCTGTCAGTCTGGTTCACAACCCGCGCGCCAGAGGCCTGGCTGAAAAGTCTTTACTGGCAACTCCTGCGCAGCCAGCGACTGACTGTGGGGCCAGAGCAATTCGCCGTAGGCTTTCGCGATGCGGCAGAGCTGGATGCGGTCGTGGCAAGGGTGGCGGAAAGGCTGGGCAGGCAGGCCGAGGTATCCTCCACCCGGTTGGAGGCGTGCGGCACCGATCCGCTTGGTCCGCTGGGCGTGGCGCTGGACCGGCTGGGCGTGTCGCGTGGTGGACTGTTGCCGCTGGCACGGCAGAACGTGCAGCCGGCAGAGGCAGTGGCGGAATTATTGGCGCTCAACCAGTCTGACCTGGACGATGCGGCGCTGGGTGCGGCCAAGACGGCCCTGTTGAAACGGCTGCGCAAGGCGGGTCAGACCCGGGCAGGGTAGGGCCGGGCCAGAAGGCCCGGCCCGTCAGGTCAGTTGGCGGCGATCATCTCGGCCTGGCGGACGATCACCTCGGCCTGCTTGATCGAGGCGATATCGACAAGGCGGCCCTTGTAGACGGTGGCGCCTTCGCCGTTTGCCTTGGCCGTTTCCATCGCCGCGAGGATCTCACGCGCTTCGTTCACGGCCTCATCGGTGGGGGTGAAGACCTCGTTGGACAGGGCCACCTGTTTCGGGTGGATCGCCCATTTGCCGACCATGCCCAGCGTGGCCGAGCGCAGCGCCTGGGCGCGGAACCCCTCGTCGTCGCTGAAGTCGCCGAAGGGCCCGTCCACGGGCAAAACGCCATGTGTACGGCAGGCGGCCACGATCGCGGCCTGGGCCCAATGCCACGGGTCCGACCAATGCTTTTGCCCGTCGTGGATCATGTAGTAGTTTTCCTGCGTACCACCGATGCCGGTGGTCGCCATGCCCATCGAGGCGGCAAAATCGGCAGCGCCGAGGCTCATGGCCACGAGGCGCGGCGAGGCGGCGGCGATCTCCTCGACATGCGCGATGCCGGCGGCGCTTTCGATGATGACCTCGAACTTGATCGGCTTGGTCCGGCCCTTGGCGCGTTCCACCGCCGTCACCAGCGCATCGACGGCATAGATGTCCGCCGCGCAGCCGACCTTGGGGATCATGATCTGGTCGAGCCGCTCGGAGGCCTGTTCCAGCAGGTCCACCACGTCGCGGTACCAATAGGGCGTGTCCAGCCCGTTGATCCGGACCGACAGGGTCTTGTTGCCCCAGTCGACCTCGCCGATGGCCTTGATGACATTGGCGCGGGCGCTGTCCTTGTCGGTGGGGGCCACCGAGTCCTCTAGGTCGAGGTTGATGACATCGGCCGCCGATCCTGCCATCTTTTCAAAGATCGCCGGGCGCGAGCCGGGGCCGAACAACTGGCAGCGGTTGGGGCGGGCCGGGGCGGCAGGCTGGATGCGGAAGGACATGGGGCAGGGCCTTTCGGTCAGAAAATTGCGTATACCTTGGTGTACGGGTTATAAAACTGCGTGAGCCTCCGCAAGCAAATTTCGCTGCAGAGCGGCATTCCCAATTGGCTGCACGATTCTTCGGCAAATTGCTCAGGTCACGCAAGAAACGTCGAAGAAATCTGTAAATCAGCGCAGGAACGCAAGGCAGTTCGGCAGGCGTTCTGGCATGGTCGGGCAAATTCTGATTTCGGAGGCGTCCATGATCGAGACACCCTATCTGCTGTTCCTGGGCGATGCGCCCGACCCGCTGGCGGCCAAGGTGGCCCAGGGAATCCGCGACTGGCGGCCGGAAAACTGTGTCGGACAGTTCCGGCTGGACGGGTGCAAGGCCGACCTGGGCTTGCCCGACATGGATCTGGCAGCGGCCAAGGCAGCCGGGGCCAAGACGCTGGTGATCGGCGTCGCCAACCGCGGCGGCAAGATCAGCCAGACCTGGAAAAAGGTCCTGGTCGAGGCGCTGGAGGAAGGCTTCGACCTGGCCTCGGGGCTGCACAACCTGCTGCGGGACGAGCCCGATCTCAAGGCCGTGGCAGAGGCCACGGGCCGTGCCCTGCACGACGTGCGGGTGCCCGAGGTCGACTATCCGATCGCGGATGGCAAGAAACGAACCGGCAAGCGGGTGCTGGCCGTGGGTACCGATTGCTCGGTGGGCAAGATGTACACCACGCTGGCGCTGGACAAGGCGATGCGCGACCGGGGCATGAAATCGACCTTCCGGGCGACCGGCCAGACCGGCATCCTGATCACTGGCGACGGCGTGCCGCTGGACGCGGTTGTTGCGGATTTCATGGCCGGCAGCATCGAATGGCTGACGCCGGACAACGACCCCGACCATTGGGACGTGATCGAAGGGCAGGGGAGCCTGTTCCACGTCTCGTTCAGCGGCGTGACGCTGGCGTTGATCCACGGTGGTCAGCCCGACGCGCTGATCCTGTGCCACGAGCCGACGCGGACCCACATGCGCGGGCTGCCGGACTATGGTCTTCCCTCGCTGGAAGAGGTGCGGGATCTGTCGATGTCGCTGGCAAAGGTCGCCAATCCCGGCTGCCAGGTCGTCGGCGTGTCGATCAACACGCAGCACATGGGCGAGGCGGAGGCGGTGCGCTATTGCGAAGAGGTCGAAGCGCGCCTTGGTTTGCCCACGGTGGACCCGTTCCGGCACGGTGCCGACCGGCTGGCCGAGGCACTGGCTGCGCTCTGACAACGGGCGGTCCGGCCCCTGGCCGGACGCTGTTTCGCGCTTTGCGCGAAAGACGCCCCGCCCGCCGTCCCTTGGGGCGCATCATTCGGTGCGCCGCACTGGGGTGGTCGGTTGCGGACGTGGGGTATTTACACCAAGAAGAAGCACAGGGAGGACGGGCATGACGATCACTGTTTCACGAGACGTGTTCCGGCTGGCCGAGGCCTTTACCATTTCGCGTGGAAGCCGAACCGAGGCGCAGGTCCTGACCGTGCGGGTCTCGCGCGGCAAGGTCATGGGCTGGGGGGAATGCGTGCCCTATGCCCGCTACGATGAAACGCTGGACACAGTGACCGCCGAGATCGGGACCCTGCCCGCGGGGATTTCCCGCATGGCACTGCAAGAGGCTCTGCCCGCAGGGGCGGCGCGCAACGCGATGGATTGCGCGCTTTGGGACCTGGAGGCCAAGGCCGCCGGGCAACGGGTGTGGGAACTGGCCGGTCTGGCGAGGCCAGGACCGGAAATCACCGCCTATACCCTGTCGCTGGACACGCCCGAGAACATGGAAGCGGCGGCGCGCAAACATGCTGCGCGGCCCCTGCTCAAGATCAAGCTGGGCACGCCTGATGACATGCCCCGGCTGGAGGCGGTGCGCCGCGGTGCGCCGGATGCCAGGATCATCGTCGATGCCAACGAGGGCTGGAGCGCCGAGGTCTACGCCGACCTTGCGCCGCACCTGGTGCGGCTGGGTGTGGCGCTTGTCGAACAACCCTTACCGGCCGGCGAGGACGAGGCGCTGATCGGCATGGAGCGCCCGGTGCCTGTCTGTGCCGACGAAAGCTGTCATGACCGCGCCTCGCTGCCCGCGCTCAAGGGCAAGTATGACGTGGTGAACATCAAGCTGGACAAGACCGGCGGCCTGACCGAGGCGCTGGCCCTGCGCGATGCGGCACTGGCCGAGGGCTATGATGTCATGGTGGGCTGCATGGTCGGCTCGTCCCTGGCAATGGCGCCGGCCGTGCTGCTGGCCCAGGGGGCGCTTGTCACGGACCTGGACGGGCCTTTGTTGCTGGCGGAGGACCGTGAAGTGCCGCTGAAATTCGATGCCGAGGGCGTGCACCCGCCCGTGGCCGCGCTCTGGGGTTGAGACGGCATGCCGCCGCTGCCCCCGGGGGCGGAGGCTTGCAGCCCGCAGGCGCCCTGCCTACAAGACGCTGGACACCGCTTTCAAGGATCACGCCCATGACCCGTACCGTTTATGTGAACGGAGATTTCCTGCCTGAACACGAGGCCAAGGTCTCGATCTTCGACCGGGCCTTTCTCATGGCCGATGGCGTTTACGAGGTCACCTCGGTGCTGGGGGGCAAGCTGATCGATTTCTACGGCCACGCGAAACGCCTGCAGCGGTCGCTGGACGAGCTGGAGATGCGCAGCCCCGTCACCCCCGAGGAACTGCTGCAGATCCATCGCGACCTTGTGGAGAAGAACGGGATCGTGGACGGGCTGGTCTATCTGCAGATCACGCGGGGCGCCCCGGACGACCGCGATTTCGTCTTCCCTGACCCCGAGACGACCGTGCCGACCATCGTCCTGTTCACCCAGAACAAGCCCGGCCTGGCGGAAAGCCCCGCAGCCAAGACCGGCATCAAGGTGATCTCGATCGAGGATGCCCGCTGGGGCCGCCGCGACATCAAGACGGTGCAACTGCTGTATCCCTCGATGGGCAAGATGATGGCCAAGAAGGCCGGTGCCGACGACGCCTGGATGGTCGAGGACGGTTTCGTGACCGAAGGCACCTCGAACAACGCCTATTTCATCAAGGGCAACAAGATCGTCACCCGCGCCTTGTCCAACGACATCCTGCACGGCATCACCCGTGCCGCCGTCCTGCGGTTTGCCCGCGAGGCGCAGATGGAGGTCGAAGAGCGCAACTTCACGATCGAGGAAGCACAAGGCGCCGATGAGGCCTTCATCACCTCGGCCTCGACCTTCGTGATGCCGGTGGTCGAGATCGACGGCGTGGCGCTGGGCGATGGGACGCCGGGACAGCGCGCCCTGCGCCTGCGCGAGATCTACCTGGACGAGAGCCGCAAGGCCGCGATCTGATCCGATGACGGCCAAGGCGCTTGTCGAAGCCATCGGCGCGCTGGTCATCTTCCTGACCCTGGCGGGCCTTGGCCTGTTCCAGGTGCCCAGCGACGAGCCGACCATCGAGGCCGGACTGCGCGCGCAGGCGACGGCGCTTTTGGCCGAGTATCCCGATCCGCCTGCGCTGACGGTTCAGGGACGGGTGATCACGGTCGAAGGGCTGGTCCAGAGCAACGCGGACCGGCGCGCCATTGAACGCGCGCTGCGCGGTATCGACGGTGTCGAAGAGGTGCGTGCCCGCCTGGAGGTTCTGCCCCGGGTCGGACGGTTCACCTATGGCCTGCGCAAGGACGACAAGGGGGTGCGGCTGAACGGTCATGTCACCGCAGCCACCACCGCCGAGGCGCTGGGTCGGATCAATGGCACACCGGTCACGGCCCTTCAGGTGGCACGCGGTGCGCCAATTGCCGACTGGGACAAGGCGCTGCTGGTGCTTTCCGAAAGTGCGGCCTTGCTGGACCGGGCAGAGGTCACTGTCTCCGGAACAAGTGGCACGATCCGGGGAGAGGCGCTCTGGCCTGCCGAGGCGCGGGCAGTGGCAGCGCGGCTCGACACGCTGCCCAAGGGCCTGTCGATCAAGCGAGAGATTGGCGTGCGTGACGATGGCGCGCCTTTCCTTCTGGTGGCCGAGCGTCACCCGCGCCGCGGCGTGTCGCTGCGGGGAAAACTGCCGCCGGGCCTGAACGTACAGGTCCTGACGGGCGCGTTTGACAGCGTGCAGGATAATGCGCTGGTCAACGGGCCGGTCGATCCGGAGCTGCCGGACCTCGGGCCGGCCATGATCGGCGCGGTCAAGGTCCTGGGCGCGGCGGAACAAGGGGTGGCGCTGGTGACGCCAGGTGCCGTGGTGCTGACAACCTTGAGCGGGGGGCCAGAGATGGACAAGGCCCTGGCGGCCCTGCGCGCGGCCCTGCCGGCCAGCTACCGTCTGGACGTGTCGCAACTGCCCGAGGCGCTGCCGCAACCTTTCTGGCTACAGCTTGACCGGGTGAACGGTGCGGTCTCCGCCAGCGGGGTTCTGCCGGACGGCATCCCGTCCGAGGGTGTGGCCAAGGCACTGGGCGCCGACGTCTCGCGCCTGTCGCAGTCGCCTTACCCGGACACGCTTGGCTGGGCTGCCAGCATTGCGGCGGTAGAGGAGGCCTTTGCCGAGGTGATCGAGGGGAAGCTCCTGCTGGAGGAGGCCTCCATCACGCTGGACGCGGTTCTTGCCGATCCAGACAGTGCCGCAAGGGTCGAGACGCTGCTTGCGGCCTTGCCGCAAGGCGCTGACCTGCGCAGCCGTGTCGAGTTGCAGGACGATGGCCGCGATCCGGATGCGACCCTGATCTATCATCCCGAGACCGGGCTGTCGCTTGGCGGTGTATTGCCCGTCGATCTGGATGCGGCCACGATTGCCGGGCTGTTGGGGCTGCCGCCTGTCGGTGGCACCCTGCAGCAGGATAGGGATACCGCGCTGCCGGGCGCCGCGCCCTTGTTGAGGGCCGTCGAACCCTGGCTGGGAGAGGCGGAAACACTGACCATCACGCTTGCGCCGGGGCAGCTCTCTGTCGAGGCTGTCCTCTCTCCCGGCGTCGACCTGGAGCAGATCGAGGCGGCGACCCGCGCGGCTCTGGGACCGAATGACAGTCTGACGCTGTCGTTGCTGCAAGACTACCCGCCCGCCGACACGCGGCGGCAGAACATCGCCCTGGGGGCGGAGCAGGTTTTTCTGGCGGGCTATTGGCTGCCGCTGCTGGAGTTCGCGCCCTCGGTGGCCGAATGCGCCCGCCAGAGCCGCCTGGCCGAAAGCGATGAACCGGTGCGGTTTCTCTCGGGAGAGACACGGCTGGACGCGCGGTCGATCCGGGGCGTGAACGCGCTTTCGGCGGTGGCACGGGTCTGCGTGGGGCAGGGCGGGCTGACCCTGCGCGTCGGGGGGCATACAGACAATTTCGGTGCCGAGGGCGTCAACCGGATGCTGAGCCGCCTGCGGGCCGAAGTCGTGGCGAAAGAGATCGCCAAGCGTGGGGTGCCTGTCGCCGCGATGGAGGTGCTGGGCTATGGTCCTGACCGGCCGGTGGCCGACAATGCCACGCCGGAGGGGCGGGCGCTGAACCGTCGTATCTCGCTGGCCTGGTCGACGCCGGGTCAGTCGATCCAGTAGGGCGTCTCCTCAGCGATCCCGATTGCGCACAGGTTGCGCGGCCAGCCAGTCCGCCGCGTGGCGCCCGGCCCAGAGGCCGGTGGCCAGGCAGCCGGTCAGCAGGTAGCCGCCCGTGGGCGCCTCCCAGTCCAGCATCTCGCCGGCGCAGAAGGTGCCGGGCAGGTCACGCAGCATCAACCCGTTGTCCAGCGCCGCGAAAGGGACACCGCCGGCGGTCGAAATCGCCTCGTCCATCGGCCTGGGGGTTGCTCCGTGCAGAACCAGAGACTTGACGGTCTTGGCCAGTGCCTGCGGATCATCCGGCAGCGGGCGCGCATATTCCATCAACAGGGCCTGCGCGGCGGCTGTCAGGCCCAAGGCCTTGCGCAGAACGTTGGCCCGACTTTGCTTGCCCCGCGGACGGGACAGCCGTGCCGTCAGCGAGGCGAGATCCATGTCCGGCTTCAGGTCGATCTGCAGGGTGTGGCCGGTCCGTAGCGCAGGTGTCAGCGGATAGATGCCTCCACCTTCCAATCCGCGGGCCGAGATCACCACCTCGCCCCGGCTGGTCATGTCCCCGGCGGTGAGCGTGATGTTTTTCAGCGGTTCGCCGAAGTGCCGTTTCATGTGATCGGACCAGTCCACCGCCAGCCCGACATTGGAGGGCGCAAAGGGCGTGACCGGCAGGCCGGCGTGCCGGAAATGCCCGGCCCAGACCCCGTCCGAGCCCAGCCGTGCCCAACTGGCACCGCCGAGGGCCAGAACGGTGATGTCGGGATATTCGGTCCGTGGCCCCTCGGGCGTGTCGAAACACAGCCCGCCGTCCGTGTCCCAGCCCATCCAGCGCCAGCGGGTCCGCACCTCCAGCCCCAGGGCATCCAGCCGGGCCAGCCAGGCGCGCAGCAGGGGAGAGGCTTTCATGACCTCGGGAAACAGCCGCAGGGTCGATCCGGTAAAGGTCTTCTGGCCCAGTCCCTCGGCCCAGGCCGCGACCTCGCCGGGGCCAAAGGCGCCAATCATCGGCGCGAGGTGCGCCGCCGCCGCGCCATAGGCGGCCAGAAAACGACCCGGTTCTTCCATCCTGGTCAGGTTCAGCCCCGACTTTCCGGCCATCAGCAGCTTGCGTGCCAACGAGGGTTTGGCCTCGACCAAGGTCACCGACCGGCCTGCGCTCAGCAGGGCGTCGGCGGCCATAAGCCCGGCAGGCCCTCCGCCGATCACAAGCGCCTGTCCCGTCACGCCTCCTGCGCCTCGGGCGCGGGGCTTTCGGTCGGGTGCTGCAATTCGATGACACGATGTGGGTATGGGATCTCGATGTCGTGGTCCTTGAGCGCGTTCCAGATCAGGAACAACACGTCAGAGGTATATTTGTTCGCCCCGTCGTCGATCCCGTTGACCCAGAATTCGACCGCGAAATCCACGCCTGAATCGCCAAAGCCGCGCAGCTCGCAATCCGGAGGATAAGGCGTGTCCAGCACGCCGGGATGCTTGGCCACCGCTGCCTCGACGATGTCGGGGACCAGGTTGATGTCGGTCTTGTAGCTGACCGAAAACGGCGCCTCGTAGCGGTTGGCGCTGCCCTGGTCGGAATAGTTGATGACGCGGGTGGTGATGAAATCCTCGTTCGGGACGACGATCCAACGGCCATCGTAGGTTTCCAGGATCATCGCCCGAGCGGTTGTCTTGACGATGGTCCCGGCCTCGCCGCTGTCCAGTTCGACGTAATCACCCACCGTGGCCTGCCCTTCCAACAGCAGGATGATGCCCGAGATGTAGTTCGAGGCGATCTTTTGCAGGCCGAGGCCAAGGCCGACGCCGATGGCACCGCCCAGAACCGCCAGCGAGGTCAGGGGGATGCCGACGATATTCATGAGCAGCAGGAAGGCCAGGCCGAAGATGCTGAACTCGGCGGCCTTGGCGGCCAGCTGCCTGGTGGCGGGGCGCATGTCCTCCTGCTTGTGGATATAGGCGCCGGTCTGGTCGTTGGACCAGCGACCCAGCCAGAACAGGATCGACCCGGCGATGATGCCCCGGATCACCGACATCAAGGTGAACTCGATGTTGCCCAGGCTGACCGTCAGCTCGTTCAGGCGTTCCGTGGCCACGTCCAGCAGGCCGACGGCATACAGCGCCATGACCGGCAGCAGGATCATCCGTCCCAACACCTTGAGGAAGCCGTCCTGCACGATCTCGCGCACAAGGATACGCGCGGCGAGAAGCAGGAACACGCGCTTGCCGAAGGCGATCACCGCGCCCGAGTTGAAGATCGCCCTGGTCAGGCTCTCGCCGATGCCGGTGAATGCCCAGGCCAGGAGGGGCAGCAGCAGCGGCACGAAGATCAGCAGGAACCGCCGTGTCGAGGCCAGCAGGGACTGGCGAGAGGCCTCAGGCGTCAGGACGCGGGTCAGCCAGGGGCGCAGCCGGCGGGTCAGCAGCCAGGCCAGCAGAAAGGCGGCGGCCAGCAGCCCGAACTGTGACCAGGCGGCGGGCGAGACCAGCCATTCATGGGCGATCTCCCAACCCTGCAGGACATAGGCATAGGCCTGCTGCACGATCTCGGGCTGGTTGGTCAGGTCGAAATCCATTTGGCTTGATCCTTGGCGTCGTCGTCACATTCTCTTGCCCAATGCCAGTACCGGCCACAAGGGGAGCGATTTGGAACAGGGATCAGAACCGATTTGTCCGTTGTGCCTGCGCCGCATTCCGCCGGAGGCCCGGCAGAGCCTGCACCACCTCGTGCCAAGGCTGAAGGGCGGCAAGGGCGGGCCGGTCGTCCTGTTGCACCAGATCTGTCACAGCGAGATCCACGCCCGGTTCACCGAGGCCGAGCTGGCGCGCGATCTGAACACGGTCGAAAAACTGCGCGCGCATCCCGACATGGCGAAATTCCTCGCCTGGGTCGCCAAGCGGCCGCCGACCTTTCACAGCCGCAGCGCCGGTGGACGGCGCAAGCGCTGAGACGGGGTTGCCCGTGCCGGGTGCCGCGCCTAGGGTCGCGCTGCCAGGAAGGAGCCCGCCCATGCATCGTTTCCCGATCCGCGTCTACTATGAAGACACCGACATGGCGGGGATCGTCTACCACGCCAACTACCTGAAATTCATCGAACGTGCGCGCAGCGACTGGGTCAAGCAGCAGGGCCTGGACCAGAACGCCATGCGCGAGGAGGAGGGTATCGTCTTTGTCGTGCGGCGGATCGAGGCGGATTACCTGATGACTGCGAAATACGACGATGCGCTTGAGGTGCGGACAGCGGTCAAGAGCATGACCGGCGTGCGCCTGGTGATGTCGCAAGAGGTCGTGCGGGGCGAAGAGGTGATCTTTCGGGCCGAGGTGACGGCGGTCTGTGTCACGCGTGAAGGCCAGCCGGCGCGCTTGCCTGTGGCGTTGCGTCAGCAGGTGCACTGAGCCGTCCTACCAGGTTTCGCCGAAAGGGCGCAGGTCGATTTCGAAGGTCCAGGCCGAGCGGTCCTGTCGGGCAAGCATCAAGGCGGTGGCGGCGATCCTGTCGGGCTGGATGAAGAAATCGTCCGGTTTCCCCTTGGCAAAATCCGACCGTGTATCGGCGGTATCTATGACCCCGTCGATCAGGATATAGGCCACATGCACTCCCTTTGGGCCCAGCTGCTTGGCCAGTGACTGCGCAAGGACGCGTTGCGCCGCCTTGGTCGGGCAAAGACCGTGGTCCAGTCGCGCCCGCGCAGCGCTGCGGTGGCGCCGGAAACGATGATCGTGCCCGAGCCGCGTGCCGCCATTTTGCGGCCCAGCGTACGGGCGGCGGTATAAAGCCCAAGCGTCCCGACCCGCCAGCTTTGCTCGAACTGGTTTTCGTCCAGATCGTCGAGCGTGCCGAACATGGCGAGATCGGCATTGTAGATCAGCACATCGGGTGGGCCGTGGTCGCGGGTTGCGTCGTCCAGGGCCTGCGTCAGCACCGTGGGATCGGCGGCGTCGCAAGCTAAGGCCGAGACCGTGGCGCCGGGCTGGGCGCGTCCCTCGAACCGCGCGCCTGACCGGCTGAGCAGGGCGAGACCATGGCCCGCTTCCATGAAGCATTGGGCATAGGCTGCGCCAAGGCCCGGTCCGTGCCCGATGATGAGGCAGAGCGGGCGGGGCATGAAACCTCCTGATTGGATCTGATCCCGACTGTAACACTTTCGGCAGCCAAGCCAAATCGAACTCTCGGGGGCTTGTGCCCGGCATGGAACCGCCCATTTGCATGTGCAGAGGCGGTACAGTGCCAATGTGTTGGCCTTTCCCCTGCAAATCGGGTAGAAATCGCTGTAATCAGAGCCCCGGCCACAGGGGCCGACAGGAAATGAGCAGGTCTATGGAAGCAGGAACGCTTGCCCTCGCCTCGGAGATCGATTTCTCCTTCTGGGGTCTTTTCATGCGCGCGACGCTGACGGTCAAACTCGTCATGCTGTTGCTGATGGTCGCCTCGGTATGGGCCTGGGCGATCATCATCGAGAAATTCGTCAGCTACCGCCGTGCCCGGCGTGAGGCGACGCGGTTCGACCGGGCCTTCTGGTCCGGGGAACCTCTGGACGAGCTGTTCGAACAGCTTGGCCCGGAACCTTCGGGGCGGTCGGAACGCGTCTTTGCCGCGGGGATGATGGAATGGCGACGCAGCCACCGCGAGGACGGCGGGCTGATCGCCAATGCGCAAAGCCGGATCGACAGGTCGATGGATGTCGCCATCCAGAAAGAGGCGGACCAGTTGCAGCGTGGTCTGCCGGTGCTGGCCACCGTCGGGTCTACCGCGCCTTTCATCGGGTTGTTCGGCACCGTCTTCGGGATCATGCATTCCTTTATCCAGATTGCCGAACAGCAGAACACATCGCTGGTGGTGGTCGCACCCGGTATCGCCGAGGCGCTGCTGGCCACGGGCCTGGGCCTGCTGGCAGCCATTCCGGCGGTTGTCTTCTACAACAAGTTCTCTGCCGACGCGGACCGGATCGTGGGCAACTACGAGGCTTTTGCCGACGAATTCGCCACCATCCTCTCGCGCCAGCTGGACTCCTGAGCGATGGGGGCAGGGGTCGTCAAATCCGGAGGCGGCAAGCGGCGGCGCGGATCGCGCAGGAGCCGGGCACAGCCGATGGCCGAAATCAACGTGACGCCCTTCGTGGACGTCATGCTGGTGCTGCTGATCATCTTCATGGTGGCGGCGCCCCTGCTGACTGTGGGTGTGCCGGTAGAGCTGCCCAAGACGGCGGCGCAGGCGCTGCCCAGCGATCCGCAGGAACCCTTGACCGTGACGCTGTCGGCAGATGGCAAGGTGCTGATCCAGAACACCGAGATCGCCCGCGACGAGTTGGTGAACCGGCTGCGGGCCATCGCGGCGGAACGCTCGGACGACCGGGTCTACCTGCGCGCGGACGGGTCGGTGACCTATTCGGACGTGGCCCAGATCATGGGGGCGTTGAACGCCGGCGGGTTTTCGTCGATCGGTCTGGTGACGGATGTGGGCGGCCCGGCGCTTGACGGGCCCGACGGCGGCTGAGGCGCGGATGAACCGCTATTTCTACATATCCGGCGGGGCACATGCCCTGCTGTTTGCCTGGCTGCTGCTGGGTGACGTGTTCTCGGCGGAACCGCCGGACATGCAGGTATCGGACGTGACCGTGCTGAGCGAAGAGGATTTCGCCCTGCTGACGGCGCCGCCGGTCCCTGACCCTGTGCCCGAAGCGGAAACGCCCGTCGCACCGCCGCCGGAGCCAGAGCCTGAACCTGCGCCAGAACCCGAGCCGGCCCCCGCGCCGGAGCCGGCTCCCGTGCCGGAGCCCGAACCCGAACCCCAACCGGTGCCCGAACCCCAGCCCGTGCCGCAGCCCGAACCTGAACCCGTGCCCGAACCCCAGCCGGTTCCGGAACCCGATCCCGTGCCAGCCCCGACGCCGCTGCCGGATCCCGAACCCGTTCCGGCGCCGATCGCGCCGCAGCCAGCCCCGGTGCCCACAACGCGTGCGCCCAGTGCCTCGCTGCGGCCACAGGCACGCCCGGCAGACCGCGTGGCCAGCGAACCCGTGGCGCCGCCCGATCCGAACACCGAACGCGCCGAAGAGCGTGTCGAGGCGGTGGACCCCGAGGCAGACGCACCCGAGGTCGTCGAGGAAGAGCGCGTGCCGACCGCGCCGCCGGAAACCGCGACAGAGATCGTGCCCGAGGGCGGCCCGCGTTTCGCGCCGACGGAATCGCTGCGTCCTCAGGCGCGCACGCCTCGCGTCGCGCAGGCGGCGACACCCCGTCCCGATCCCGCCCCCGATGCGACCCCGGAACCCTCCGGCACGCCGGACCCGGAGCCTTCGGCGCCGGACTTGCCGGACGTCAACGCCGATATCACCTCGGCGCTGGCGGATGCCCTGTCGGCTGCGCCGCCCGATGTTCCCGCCGGTCCCCCCATGACACGGGGCGAACGCGAGGCACTGCGGCTGGCAGTGCAGGCCTGCTGGATCGTCGACAACGGCTCCGAGGCGTCGAACGTCACGGTGACGGTCGGGATGGAACTCGATCAGGACGGACGAGTCGTGCCCGGCAGCCTGCGCATGGTCGGCGCCTCTGACGGCAGCGCGGCGGCGGTGCAGACTGCTTTCCAGGCAGCGCGGCGCGCGGTCCTGCGCTGCGAAAAGGGGGGATATGACCTGCCCGCCGAGAAATACGAGCAGTGGAAAGAGATCGAGATGACCTTCAATCCCGACCAGATGAGGTTGCGGTGAGGGGCACGGCGGCTCTGGCGGTCCTGTGCCTGATGGCCGCGCCCGGTACGGTCTTGGCGCAATCCTACGCCGCAGAGTTCGCGCAGGCGGTTGAGCGCTGCTGGGTGATCGACGTGAACAGCGAGGCCGCGGACATCGGGGTAACGCTGGCGTATTCGGTGCTGCCGGACGGCAAGATCCAGCCGGACAGCGTGCATCTGGTCCGTGCCTCATCCGGCAGCAAGGCCGCCATCGACCGGGCCTTTCAATCCGCGCGCCGTGTGGTTCTGCGGTGCCAGTGGGGCGGGGGCTACGACCTGTCCGCCTCGGACTACGCGCGCTGGAAGGCGGTCGAGATGACCTTCGATCCTCACGAGTTGCGCCTTGAATGAGCGATTTCCTGCGCAAATTCCCCCTCTGCGACCCGGTATTGCCGGTTTTGCGGCGGGGGAAATCAGGATAGGTTAACGCAGAGCGGGCACAGACCCGCCACATCCGGTCCGAGCAGTGCCCGAAGGAGGGTTTTCCGAGATGATCGCACGCCTAGCCGCCCTGGTCCTTGCCTGTGCCACGGCATTCCTGCCTGTGGCCGTCCAGGCCCAGTCCGGTCCCCTGCGCATCGAGATCACCGAAGGTGTGATCGAACCCTTGCCCTACGCGGTGCCCGATTTCGTTGCCGAAACCCAGGCTGCGGAACAGTTCGCGGCCGAGATCAGCCGCGTCGTCGCCGCCGACCTGACCGGCACCGGCCTGTTCCGCGAGATCCCGCGCGACGCGCATATCGCCCGCGTCAGCAGCTTTGGCGCGCCGGTCCAGTTCGCCGACTGGAAGGCGATCAACGCGCAGGCGCTGATCACCGGTTCCGTTTCCGCCGATGCCTCTGGCCGCGTGGTGGTCAAGTTCCGGGTGTGGGACGTCTTCGCGGGCCAGGAGTTGGGACAGGGGATGCAATTTGCCTCTGACGCCAGCGGCTGGCGCCGGCTGGCACACAAGGTGGCCGATCAGGTCTACAGCCGGCTGACCGGCGAGACGCCCTATTTCGACAGCCGCGTGGTTTTTGTCTCGGAAACCGGACCCAAGGACGCACGCCAGAAACGTTTGGCGATCATGGATTACGACGGCGCCAATGTGCAGTACCTGACCGACGACTCGTCGCTGGTGCTGGCGCCGCGCTTTTCGCCCAATGGCGGGCGGGTCCTCTACACCAGCTATGAGACCGGCTTTCCGCGCATCCACGTCCTGACCGTGGGCGACGTGGCCAGCCAGATCCTGCAGGTGGGCGAAGGTGTGATGAGCTTTGCGCCGCGGTTCTCCCCGGACGGGCGGATGGTCGTCTATTCGCTGACGCAGGGATCGAACACCGACATCTTCGCGATGGACCTGGCGAGCGGGGCGACACGGCGGCTGACCTCTGCACCCTCGATCGAGACGGCGCCGAGCTTTTCGCCCGATGGCCAGCGCATCGTCTTTGAAAGCGACCGCTCCGGCACACAGCAACTCTACGTCATGCCGGCGATGGGCGGAGAGGCGCAGCGGATCAGTTTCGGCGACGGACGCTACGGCACCCCGGTCTGGAGCCCGCGTGGCGACCGCATCGCCTTTACCAAGCAGAACGCAGGCCGGTTCCACATCGGCGTGATGCGCACCGACGGCGGCGAGGAGCGCCTGCTGACCGCCTCTTTCCTGGATGAAGGCCCGACCTGGGCCCCCAACGGCCGCGTTATCATGTTCTCGCGCGAGACGCAGGGCGCGCAGGGCTCGTCGGCTCTGTACTCGGTCGATATCTCGGGGCGTAACCTGAAACGGGTGCGCACCCCGGCGGGCGCCTCGGACCCCAGCTGGGGCCCGCTGCAATAAGACGTCATTTCCCATATATTGCGCCCTGTGATAGACAGGCCGCAATGACAAGAGCAGGACCTGATCCATGAAACATCTCACCAAGGCCATCCTGATCGGCGCGGCGCTGGCCACCGCGGCCTGTACCAACCCGTCGCGGTTCGGTGGCGACGACGCTTCGCGTGGGGCGGGCGGTCCGGGAACCTATGCGCCGGGCAGCGTCGACGATCCGGCTTCGCCGGCCTATTTCTCGGCCCGTGTCGGGGACCGGGTGCTGTTCGCGGTCGACCAGTCGACCCTGTCGGCGGAGGCGCGCGTGGTGCTGGACGGGCAGGCCAAGTGGCTGATGGACAACCCCGACTACCTGGCCATCATCGAGGGCCATGCGGATGAGCAGGGCACGCGGGAATACAACCTTGCGCTGGGCGCCCGCCGTGCCAACGCGGTGATGGAATACCTGGTGGCCAAGGGCATCCCGCAAAGCCGTCTGAAATTCGTCAGCTATGGCAAGGAACGCCCGCTCGAGATCTGCTCGGAAGAGGCCTGCTATGCCAAGAACCGCCGTGCCGTGACCGTGATCTCGGTCAGCAGCCTGACGGGGTAAGCCATGCTGCGCGCGGTGGTGTTCGGGGCCTGCCTGCTGGCAGGCGGTATGGCGGCGGCCCAGCAGGGCGAAACGCTGGCCGACGTCAAGCAGGACCTTGCCGTCCTGACGGTCGAATTGCGCAAGCTGCGGGCTGAGCTGAACACCACGGGGGCGCCCTCTGTCGCGGTGGGCGGGTCCGCGCTGGACCGGATCACCGCGATCGAGAGCGAGCTGCAGCGCGTGACTGCCAAGACCGAGGAGCTGGAGTTCCGTATCGGGCAGGTTGTCAGGGACGGCACGAACCGTATCGGCGACCTGAAGTTCCGCATCTGCGAGCTGGAACCCGACTGTGATATTGGCCGCCTGAGCGAGACGGACCCCTTGGGCGGTGATGTCGGCCCGGCGCCGGTCGCGGCGCAGCCCGCGCCGCCCCCGGCCACGGATGCGCTGCCGTTCGACGGAGAACTGGCGATCAGCGAAGAAGCCGATTTCCGTGCCGCGCTCGAGGCCCTGGACGAGGGCGATTACGCAGGCGCCGAGATGCTGTTTGCCCAGTTCCGCGAAACCTACCCGATGGGACCGCTGGAACCTGCGGCCCTGATCGGCGAGGGCCGCGCGCTGGAGGCGCAGGGGGACACGCGCGAGGCCGCGCGACGCTACCTGTCGGCCTATTCGGGCTTTCCGGATGCCAAGGTCGCGCCCGAGGCGCTGTGGCGCCTGGGCGACGCGCTTGGGGCGCTGGGCTCGGTAAGCGAGGCCTGCATCACCTTGGGCGAGGTCGCGTTGCGCTATCCCGGCTCGGACGCGGTGTCCCGCGCGACCGCCAGCCGCCAGAGCCTTGGGTGCCAGTAAGACGGTGAACCTCGACCAGCGGTTTGCCGAGGCGATGGGCCAGTTGATCGGTCCGGGTTTCCCTTCTGAAATCGGCCTGGCCGTCTCTGGGGGCGGCGACAGCATGGCGATGCTGACGCTTGCGCATAACTGGAGCCATGTCTGGGGTGTGCGCCTTCGCGTGGTGACGGTGGACCACGGGCTGCGGCCCGAATCCGCGGATGAGGCGGCGATGGTAGCCCGGGAATGTGCGGAGCTTGGCTGGCCCCACACAACGCTGCGCTGGCACTGGGACGGCACGGGCAACAAGATGGACGCGGCGCGGCGTGGTCGGCTGGCGCTGATCGACGCATGGCGCGGATCCCTGTCCCACGTGCTGATGGCCCACACGCGTGATGACGTGGCCGAGACATTCCTGATGCGCCTGGCGCGTGGCTCTGGCGTGGACGGCCTGTCGGCCATGTCGGCCCGGCGCCATGTGGGCGGCATGCAGATCCTGCGTCCTTGCCTGGAGATGGGCCGTGCCGAGTTGCGCCATTACCTGACGGTCCTCAAAGGGCGCTGGGTCGAGGATCCGTCGAATGATGATCCGGCCTATGGGCGGGTGCGGATGCGGCGCCTGTTGGCGGACTTGCAGGCCGAAGGGCTGGGCGCCGAAACGCTGGCCGACACGGCGGCCCGTCTGCGCGATGATCGTTTGGCCCTTGCCATGCGCGCCGCGACGATCTGGGACGGGGTTGGCACACAGACCGGCTGGGGCGGGCTGACGCTGGCGCCGGATTGGCACGAACAGGTCGAACCGGCCACGCAGCGACGCCTGCTGTCGGCCATGCTGCGCTTTGTGTCCGGCGCCGACTACGCGCCGCGGGCCGAGGCATTGGAAGGGCTGCGTGACCGGCTGGTCAGCGGGGGCGGCGGAACGCTGCACGGTTGTGAGGTGATCCACCACCGGGGCCGGGTGCTGATGTTCCGCGAGGCGGCTGCGGTTGCCGAGGCGACAGCCATCGCCCCGGGTATCACGTGGGACGGACGGTGGCATGTCACGACGCCCGACCACGCAGGACGCACGATCCGCGCCCTTGGAGAGGACGGCTGGCGGCAGGTTGCCGAGACGCCGCCATGCGCTCCGCCGTTTCGCGCCGCCTTGTCCCTGCCGTCGATCTGGCAGGATGACACGTTGCTGGCCTGCGATGCCCTGGGTGTCGGCCCCGGCAATACTGCGCGCCTGTGCCGCGCCGGGGTGTTCCGCGACTTCCTGCTCTCGCATTGAAGCCGGGGCGCCGATCTCTATGTTACACTGCAACTCGCTGTGCTATGAGCCTGCAAAGCTTACAAAGGAGTTCCCCCCTTGGGTAACGCAAGAAACATCGCCTTCTGGGTCGTTCTGTTCCTCCTGATCCTGGCGCTCTTCAACCTGTTCTCGGGCGGCGGCACCACGCTGCAGAGCCGCGAAGTCGGGTATTCCGATTTCGTCCGCGCGGTCGAGACGCAGAACGTCAGCTCTGTGACGATCGACGGCGAACAGGTGCGCTATCGCACCAACGAGGGGCAGGACTATGTCACCATCAAGCCCGAGGATGCGGAACTGACCAACCTGCTGTTGGACAATAATATTCCGGTCAAGGCCGAGGCGCAGGAACAATCGGGATTCCAGTCCTTCCTGCTGTCGCTTCTGCCCTTCCTCTTGCTGATCGGTGTCTGGATCTACTTCATGAACCGGATGCAGGGCGGGGGCAAAGGTGGAGCGATGGGCTTTGGCAAGTCCAAGGCCAAGCTGTTGACTGAGAAACATGGCCGCGTGACCTTTGACGACGTTGCGGGCATCGACGAGGCCAAGGAAGAACTTGAAGAGATCGTCGAATTCCTGCGCAACCCGCAGAAATTCAGCCGCCTGGGCGGCAAGATCCCCAAGGGTGCGCTGCTGGTCGGCCCTCCGGGTACTGGTAAAACGCTTCTGGCGCGTGCGATCGCGGGCGAGGCGGGCGTGCCCTTCTTCACCATCTCCGGTTCCGACTTCGTCGAGATGTTCGTCGGCGTGGGCGCAAGCCGTGTCCGCGACATGTTCGAGCAGGCGAAAAAGAACGCGCCCTGCATCGTCTTCATCGACGAGATCGACGCCGTGGGCCGCGCCCGTGGCCAGGGCTATGGCGGCGGCAACGACGAACGTGAACAGACACTCAACCAGCTGCTGGTCGAGATGGACGGTTTCGAGGCGAACGAAGGCGTCATCATCGTGGCCGCCACCAACCGGCGCGATGTTCTGGACCCGGCGCTGCTGCGCCCGGGGCGTTTCGACCGCCAGGTGACGGTGCCGAACCCCGACATCAAGGGCCGCGAAAAGATCCTTGGGGTGCACGCCCGCAAGACCCCGCTGGGCCCGGACGTCGATCTGCGCATCATCGCGCGCGGTACGCCCGGTTTCTCGGGCGCCGACCTTGCCAACCTCGTGAACGAGGCGGCGCTGATGGCGGCGCGTGTCGGTCGCCGTTTCGTGACGATGGAAGACTTCGAGAACGCCAAGGACAAGGTCATGATGGGCGCCGAGCGGCGCAGCATGGTCCTGACCGACGACCAGAAAGAAAAGACCGCCTACCACGAGGCCGGTCACGCGGTGGTTGGGCTGGCCCTGCCGCAGTGCGACCCGGTCTACAAGGCGACGATCATCCCGCGCGGCGGCGCGCTGGGCATGGTGGTCAGCCTGCCGGAAATCGACCGTCTGAACTGGCACAAGTCCGAGTGCGAGGAAAAGATGGCGATGACGATGGCCGGCAAGGCCGCCGAGATCATCAAGTACGGCGAGCCCAACGTCTCGAACGGTCCGGCGGGTGACATTCAGCAGGCCAGCGCGCTGGCCCGTGCAATGGTGCTGCGCTGGGGCATGTCCGACAAGGTCGGCAACATCGACTATGCCGAGGCGCACGAGGGCTACCAGGGCAATACCGCGGGTCTGTCAGTGTCGGCGCATACCAAGGAACTGATCGAGGACGAGGTCAAACGCTTCATCCAGGAAGCCTATGAACGTGCCTACCAGATCCTGACCGACCGCAAGGACGAGTGGGAACGCCTGGCGAAAGGGTTGCTGGAATACGAAACCCTGACCGGCGAAGAGATCAAGCGCGTGATGCGGGGCGATCCGCCCCATGCGGGCGACGACGACGGCGGCTCCGGCGCGGTCGAGGACAAGCCCTCGCTAACCGCGATCCCCAAGACCAAGCCCAAGTCCAAACCCTCCGGCGACGGCGGACTGGAGCCTGAGCCCTCGGCATGACGACCGGGAAGACAGAAGACGATTGGGACCCCGGGACCTACCACAGGTTCCGGGGTTATCGTTTGCTGCCCGCGCTGGATCTCTTGGCGCGGCTCGGGCCATTGCCGGTGGGCGACGTTGTGGACCTTGGCTGTGGGGCCGGGGACGTGGCGCCCGACCTTCACCTGCGGTTCTGCAAGACGACCGGCGCCAGGCTGATCGGAGTCGACAGTTCTCCGGCGATGCTGGAACAGGCAAGGGGGCAGGGGGTTTATGACCGCTTGGACGAGAGAGACATCGCGGAATGGCGACCGAAAAAGGCGCCTGCACTGATATTCTCCAATGCCGCTCTGCACTGGATCGACGGTCACGAGGCCATCCTGTCCGACCTTGTTGACAGCCTGGTCCCCGGCGGAGTGCTGGCCGTTCAGGTGCCGCATCAGAACAACGCGCCCTCGCACCGGTTGTGGCGCACTCTGGCCGAGGAACTCTGCCCCGGGCAGCTTCAGGACGTGCACCTGCCCGAGGTGTTGAAACCGGCGCAGTATTATCACCTGCTTGAAGGCCTGGGAGAAATCAGCCTCTGGGAGACGGAGTATTTCCAGAAGCTTCCGCCCTGCGATGAAGGGCATCCGGTACGCCGGTTTACAGAGGCGACCTATGCCCGGCCCATCCTGCGGGCCATGCCCGAAACGGCCCGCGCCAGGCTGGTGGCCGCTTATGACGAACTGATTCCCAAGGCCTACCCGTTGTCCGCCGATGGGGGCGCGTTGTTCCCCCTGAGGCGCATGTTCTTTACCCTGACCCGTGAAGGGCGATCCGTTCCCGCCCCCTAGAAAGGCCCCTATGCCCGCGCTCAAACCCACTGATTACACAGCAACCGTCACATGGTTGGGGGTCGTGACGAATGCCGACCGTGTCGAACTGCTGTCCGAACCGCGAGAGCGGCTGGACCTGACCTTTGCCGGCGTGGCGGGATCGTTCCACGGCGGGGCGACGCGGTCTTCCTGTACGCGTGTCAAATCACAGTATCCCAAGGGCACGGAAATCCGGAACGAACGTCAACTGAGCATCATCAGCGCCGAGGAGCTGGCCGAGATCGCCAACCTGATCGGGGTGGAGGCGATTGACCCGGCGCGGCTGGGTGCCTCTATGGTTCTCAGCGGATTGCCGGATTTCAGCTTTGTCCCGCCATCATCCAGGCTGCAGGCGCCTTCGGGGGCGACGCTGACCGTGGACATGCAGAACCGGCCTTGCCAGTTTCCCGCCAAGAGCATCGAGGCAGTGGCACCGGGCAAGGGGCGCGGCTTCAAGCCCGCCGCCGCGGGACGGCGCGGCGTGACCGCCTCTGTCGCCCGAGAGGGCAGTGTGGCGATCGGCGATGTCCTGCGCTTGCACATCCCCGATCAGCGCGCCTGGCAGCCCGAGGGCTGAAGCCGGGCCGATCTTGGCCGAATTCCACGAATTGAGACCGAAGTTTCCGATACGAAAGTTCGTGTTGCTCTGCGCCCGTGCAGCAGTGATCTATAGGCGCAGCGGGATCACCATCCGCCCCGTCGGAGCCTGGGGTTTCCGATCAGCGGCACATGGCTGCTGACGCGGGCAACCTTCGCCGCAGTTACGCAAGAAAAGGTCGGATTCGCTTTCACAGGCGGTCCGGCACATCGCTATGGCTGGGCCATCGCGAAACCATCCGCAACAGGGACAGCACCAAGATGGCATTCAAGTCCGACATCGAAATCGCCCGCGAGGCCAACAAGAAGCCGATCCAGCAGATCGGGGATGCGCTGAACATTCCGGGTGAGCACCTGCTGCCCTACGGCCATGACAAGGCCAAGATCAGCCAGGCCTTCATCGACAGCGTCCAGGAGCGCCCCGATGGCAAGCTGATCCTCGTCACCGCCATCAACCCGACGCCGGCGGGTGAAGGCAAGACCACCACCACGGTCGGTCTGGGCGACGGCCTGAACAAGATCGGCAAGAAGGCGATGATCTGCATCCGTGAGGCCTCGCTTGGCCCGAACTTCGGGATGAAGGGCGGCGCCGCCGGGGGCGGCAAGGCGCAGGTCGTGCCGATGGAGGAAATGAACCTCCACTTCACCGGTGACTTCCACGCCATCACCAGCGCCCACAGCCTGCTGTCGGCCATGATCGACAACCACATCTACTGGGGCAACGAGGCCCAGATCGACCAGCGCCGCGTCACCTGGCGCCGTGTGGTGGACATGAACGACCGGTCGCTGCGCCAGATCACCTCCTCGCTCGGCGGTGTCTCCAACGGGTTCCCGCGCGAGGACGGTTTCGACATCACCGTGGCTTCCGAGGTCATGGCGATCCTCTGCCTGGCAAAGAACCTCAAGGACCTCGAAGAGCGCCTTGGTTCGATGATCATCGCCTACCGCCGCGACAAGTCGCCGGTTTTCTGCCGTGACATCAAGGCCGAAGGCGCGATGACCGTCCTGCTCAAGGACGCGATGCAGCCGAACCTGGTGCAGACGCTGGAAAACAACCCGGCCTTCGTCCACGGCGGTCCCTTCGCCAACATCGCGCACGGCTGCAACTCGGTCATCGCGACGACGACCGCGCTGAAACTGGCCGACTATGTCGTGACCGAGGCGGGCTTTGGCGCCGACCTGGGTGCCGAGAAGTTCATGGACATCAAGTGCCGCAAGGCGGGCCTCAAGCCCGACGCGGTTGTCATCGTCGCCACCGTGCGCGCGATGAAGATGAACGGCGGCGTGGCCAAGGCTGACCTGGGCACCGAGAACGTCGAAGCCGTCAAGGCGGGCTGTCCGAACCTGGGCCGCCACATCGAGAACATGAAAAAGTTCGGCGTGCCGGCGGTCGTGGGCATCAACCACTTCGTCACCGACACGGACGCAGAGGTGCAGGCGGTCATGGACTACTGCGCCGAGCTGGGTGTCGAAGCGATCCTGAACAAGCACTGGGAACTGGGCGGCGAAGGCATCACCGAGACCGCGAAGAAGGTTGTCGAGCTCTGTGAAAGCGGGGCGGCCAACTACGCGCCGCTTTACGCCGACGAGCTGTCGCTGGCCGAGAAGATCGAGACCGTCTGCAAGGAAATCTACCGCGCCGACAGCGTGGTGATGGACGGCAAGATCCTGAACCAGCTGAAGGAATGGGAAGCCCAGGGCTACGGCAACCTGCCGGTCTGCATGGCCAAGACGCAGTACTCCTTCTCGACCGACCCGACCCAGCGCGGCGCGCCCACCGGCTTTGACATCCCCGTGCGTGAGGTCCGCCTGTCGGCCGGGGCTGGCTTCATCGTGGTGGTCTGCGGTGAGATCATGACCATGCCGGGCCTGCCGCGTGTGCCGGCAGCGGAATCGATCCGCCTGAACGACGAAGGTCTGATCGAAGGCCTGTTCTAAGTGACAAAGAGGACACGCCCGCGCGGAACGACCATCGTCGCGGGCGTGTTCGGTTTGCTGGTCCTGACCATCGTGACGGCGATGATTGGGGCGGTTCTGGCAAGTTGGCTGATCCCTGGTGACAGCGGCAGGGAAGGCCAACTCGGGTTCGTGCTGTTGCTGCCGGTTCTGTGGCTCTGGAAGAAATTCCTGGAATATTGCGGGATTGTTTTCCCGGGGCCGGACGGCGAAGGAAAATGACGGTAGGGAGGGGCAGGTTCAATTGCGAAAAGGGAAATCCATGACGCGTCCTGCCCCCGAAACCATTGAGAGCATGGCGGAACTTCGGCTCTGCATCGACGAGATCGACGGCGAACTTGTGCGCCTTCTGGCAGAGCGTGAAGGCTACACCGACCGCGCGCCCGACCTGAAGGCGCGCGAGGGCATCGCGGCCCGGGCACCGCGCCGGATCGAGGCGGTTCTGGCCAACGTGGGCGACAGGGCCCGGGCCGAGGGGCTGGACCCGGAGCTCGCCCGGGCGATTTGGACACTCATGATCGAGACGGTGATAGCCCGCGAGGAACGGGTGATCGGCAAGGAAGGGATAGACGGATGAGCGCAACAATCATTGACGGCAAGGCCTTTGCGGCCACGGTCCGCGAGAAGGTGGCGGCGCATGTGGCGCGGCTGAAGGATGAGAACGGCATCACGCCCGGCCTGGCGGTGGTGCTGGTGGGC